>NZ_JBVKBL010000001.1:0-974381 GCF_055657085.1 Streptomyces sp. NPDC107765
CCAGCCTGCATACAGCGGACTGGGGCCCAGGCCCCTGCCGCGATACCGCACCCGGCCGGTGTCCTTGCGCGACCACGTGCTGGCCGCAGGGCGAGGCCAGGGACGGGCCCTGACCTGGCGCAAGGGTTCCAAAGCAGCGATGAGCTCGCACTTCGTGCTGGTGCGGGTCCGTCTTGCCGGGCGTCGGCCAAAGCCTGCCGCGGACGGCACGATCCCGCTGAGCTGGCTGATCGCCCAGTGGCCCGAGGACGCAAACGAGCCTGTTCAGTACTGGATCTCGAACCTGCCAGCCGATATCCCCGCCCGCGACCTCGTCCGCATCGCGAAGTTACGGTGGCGCATCGAGCACGACTACCGAGAGCTGAAAACGGTATTGGGATTGGACCACTTCGAAGGCCGCTCCTTCGCCGGCTGGCACCGACACGTCACCCTCGTCACCGCCGCCCACCTCTTCCTGACCGAACAACGGAGGAACCCAAAAGCCCCTGCCAGGGCCTGACCCTCTACCAGGCCCTGGACCTCCTCCAACACCTCCTGGCCACCTGGACAGGCACGTGCCCCACCTGCCACCAACCCACCCCCTGGCAGCCCTACGACACCACCTAACAAAGCCCTACTAGTGGACCCCCGGTTCCACACCCTGGTCACCGGCACCGACCCCCGACGCCTTCACAAGCACCTCCCCGGACGCCGTCCGCACGTACAGCACCGACCGCCCGGCACGACACCGCTCCACCAGCCCCGCGTCCAAAAGCACCCGCAGATGCCGCCCCACAGACCCCAGCACCTGCCCAGTCACCGCGACCAGCTGGGTCGTACTCATCGGAGTCCCGAGCAGCACCAGCAGTCCGGCCCGTGCAGTCCCGATGAGCGCCCCGAGCCCGGCCGGAACGGGCCGCCGGTCGTGGTCCTCGGCGAGCACCCCAAGGCACGGGTAGACGACGGCGTACCGCTCCCGTCCCTCCCACGACACCCACCCGGCCCTCGGCGTCACCGGCATGAACAGCAACTCGGCCCCGGCGGCGACCTCCCGGGGCGGATAGGCGTACAGGTTGACCTGGAACCGGCTCGCCCCGAGCCATCGGGTTCCCGGTCGTAGCGAGTCCAGCACGGCGGCCCAGCCTCCCTGGCTCACGCGCGCGGTCCGCGCGACCACATCGGCCTCCAGGACGCGCCGCCGACGCTCCCAATACGGCCGGACCGTCTCCTGCCAGACGTACGTCAGGAGCGCGGTCGCCCGGTCGGGCAGGTCGTCCCGCTCCAGGGCAGCGGGGAGCGGGCCCCGGAGAGACACACGGAGGTTGGCGCGCACCTCCCCGGCCCCGGCCGCCCGCACCCGGGCCACGGTCTCCTCGAAACTTTCCCCGACGCACGAGGTGGGGCAGAAGAAGTCGGCGATCCAGGACGTGCCGAATGCCGCCCGTACGAGCAGCGCGGTCACCGGGTCGGCCGCGAGGCGCGCACGGTAGCCAGGCAGGTGCGCGCGCAGCCAAGCCTCCTCGCCCGGATGGGAGCCGGTCCCCGCGTGCAGCAGCTTCAGGCTCGCGAAGGTCTCGGCGAACGGCGAGAGCACGAACCGGCTCCGGGCGAGGGTGTCGGTGTCGATCTGCCATAAGCCCATACGTACGACCTTTCGCGTGTCGGCGAAACAGTAAACACGGCCCCGAACCGCTCCGAGACTCCGACGCATGCGCAGCTACCGAACCCTGTTCCGCACCCCGGAGTTCACCCCGTTCCTGGTCTCCTTCGCCGCTTTCGCCGCAGCCCAGACGATCGGCGGCCTGGCCCTTGGCACGCTGGTCTTCCGGGCCACCGGCTCCCCGCTCCTGTCGGCGGTGAGCATGTTCGGCCCGCAGCTGGCGCAGTTGCTGGGGGCCACGTTCCTGCTATCGGGCGCCGACCGCCTACCCCCACGCGCGATCCTCTCCGGCCTCGCCCTCGCCTTCGCAGCCGGCATGGCGCTGCTGGCACTGCCCGGCCTGCCGGTCGCGGCGGTCTTCGCCGTCGTACTGGCGCAAGGCCTGATCGCGTCCCTGGGTGGAGGAGTCCGCGCCGGGTTGTTGAACGAAATCCTGTCCAAGGACGGCTATGTCCTGGGCCGTTCCGTGTTCAACATGCTCTGGGGGCTGATGCAGGTGGCAGGCTTCGCGACGGGCGGCGCGCTGCTGGCGCTCCTGACCGCGAAGACGTGCCTGCTCCTGGCGGCGGCGCTGTACGTGATGTCGGCCCTCGTCACTCGCCTGGGCCTCACGGCCCGCCCGCCGCGCTCCTCCGGCCCCCCGTCCGTCTCGGCGACCCGGCGCACCAACGCCCTCCTATGGTCCTCGCGCCCCCGCCGCCTGACGTACCTGGGCCTGTGGATCCCCAACGGCCTGGTGGTCGGGTGCGAATCGCTCTACGTCTCCTACGCCCCCGCAGCCGCCGGGACACTGTTCGCGTGCGGGGCGCTGGGCATGTTCCTGGGCGACGTGGCGGTAGGCCGCCTGGTACCGCCCGCGGTGCGCCACCGTCTCGCGGTCCCGCTGCGCCTGCTGCTGGCGACGCCGTACCTGTTCTTCGTTCTACAACCGGGAGTGGCGCTGTCGGCCATGGCTGCCGTCGTCGCCTCCGTCGGCTTCGGCGCAAGCCTGGTCCTGCAGGAACGCCTGATGTCCCTCACCCCCGACGACCTCGCGGGCCAAGCCCTCGGCCTGCACTTCGTCGGCATGTCCACCCTGCAGGGTGTGAGCGCGGTCCTCGCAGGGATGCTGGCCCAACTGACTTCCCCGGCCACGGCGATGACAGTCCTGGCGGTCGGATCGGTCACCGTGACCCTCACCCTCGCGGCGCTGGAGCGGAACGACGAACAACAGCCGACCGCCAGTGCGCGTCCGGGCGTCCTGTCGGAACCCGCCGCCACGGACTAGGGCACGTATTTGGTTGTGATCGAGGGAGCCGTGTGAGGTCCTTGACGGACTGTTCTGACGATCAATCCGAACTCACCCAAGGACGGCTCCTGCACCTTCGCACGCTGTATCCGGCCTCATCAACCTTGACCTCAACCACGTTTGAGCTTCTAGGGTCGGCCACATGATCTTCACCAAGAGGGAGCACGAGTACCTCACTTCCCAGCCGCTGGCCCGCTTGGCCACCATCGGTCCCGACGGCTGTCCGCAGGTCCGCCCGGTGGGCTTTCGACTCAACGACGACGGCAGCATCGACATCGGCGGGCCAGCCATGGCCCGCAGCCGGAAGTACCGCAATGTGCAGGTCCGCCCCGGTGTCTCCGTGCTGGTGGACGACATGGCCCCGGCCGATGACCCGGTCGCGGGCGGATGGGGGCGCGGCGTCGAGATCAGGGGCCGGGCCGAGGTGCTGACGGTCGACGTGCCGCCTGTGGCACCCGATCACTTCAGCAGGGACATCATCCGCGTCTACCCCCGACGGGTCATCACCTGGAACCTGGAAGCCCGCGGGACTGTCACCCACGACGTCGAGTGATGTCCGCCGTCCCAGGGGAGATTTTGGGTTGCGTTCAAAGGGCGGCTCGTGTGAGGTCCTTGATCCAGATCACCGCGGCGCGGAGGTGGAGGCCCGCGAGGTAGCTCTCCGGGGCCCTGTCATAGCGCGTAGCGATGCCTCGCCCTGTCTTCATCCTGTTGCTCGCGCGCTCGACGGTGTTGCGTTCCTTGTAGAGCTCGGCGTCATGGCTGACGGGCCTGCCGCCTTTGCTGCCCTTCTTATTCCGGTGGGCAGCTTGATCCTTCTTCTCTGGGATGACCGCCTTGATGTGGCATTTTCGCAGGTAGGCGCGGTTGCCGCGGGACGAGTAGGCCTTGTCCCCGGCAGCCGCGTCGGGCCGGGTGCGGGTTCGGCCGGCAGGTCCCCGCACCCGCATCTTCTTGAGGACGGGGATGAACTGTGTGCTGTCCGCGGCCTGTCCGGCGGTCAGGGCGAATATCAGTGGGCGGCATTTCCGGTCGGCGGCGAGGTGGATCTTGCTGGTCTGCCCGCCCCTGGAGCGTCCCAGGAGAGCAGCCTTCAGCCGGAGTTTTCGCCGACGGTGGATGCGTCGCCGCTCCTCCCGTTCGGGACAGGTCCCGGCGTCCTGCCCGTTTCGTTCTTCGAGGCTGCCCCTTTTGACCTGCCCTTCTCCGCCTCGTCGGCAGCCTGCTCCAGGGCGGTTAGGACGTCCTTGCCCAGGTGCATCCCGGCAGCGTCGTGGTGAGCGCGCGCGGTCGTGGAGTCGATGCTGACCAGGGACAGGTCCACATCACCCCGCTTCGCGGCTTCCGCGATCATGCTCTCCAGCAGAGCCTTGAACACGCCCGCGTCACGCCACTGCCGGAAGCGGTTGTGAACGGTCGAGCAGGCGTCGAACTCCTGCGGCATTTACCGCCACTGCCCGCCGGTCTTGAACCGCCAGATCACACCCTCGAACTGCTGCCGCAGCCGCTCGGGGTACGGGCCGTACTGGCCGATCGGCAGGTACGGCCCGATGAATTCCCACTCCTCGTCCGTCAGTTGCACTCGCGTCACGCAAGAAGGTCTACTGGTCCAGGCCCCGCCCCGAGGGCGAATCCCGCAGATTGATCAGGGCTCAAAACGCGCCCAGTACGAAACCTCTCACTGAGGGCGTGCTCGAGATTCAAACGAGCCGTGGGAGCGTCCTGGCAGGCGACCGATCGGCCTGACCCCTCGTGCGAGCGGCCAAGCCCTGTTGTTAAGCGGCTCCGCTGACCGAACGAGCGCCGAGTCAACGCCTCAGCCCGATACCGCACCGCCCTGTATCTCTGAGCCACAGCACGCCTCCGTCGGGGATTTTTGGTTATGCTCCCGCAGGAGCGATATAGAGGGGGCACTTGTGGCCAGGCTTCGCAGCCGACAGGAACTGGAAGTTGAAGTCGCGTTCTATTATTTCGCCCTTCAGGAGGCAGACGACGGCCTCGTCCCAAAACCTTTCCCGGAAGATTCGGAGTCGGATGACTTCATTTCCCTCCATGAGCGACGGATCGACTTCAAGAGCGGCGGACATACTCACACCGCCAAGCTGACCGCAGAAGTGTGGACTTCGACTCCAGAGGCCGCTGAAGGTGACTGGGAAGTCGAAGGCGGTGGGGAGATCGAATGTCCTACTGGAGAACTCGCCGTATGTGAGTTGATGGGAAATTCCGGAAACTATGTCGAACTGAAGCGACCTGGACTGTGGAAATGTCGGGCATACTGCACGGGACGGAAGGCCGTGTATCGCTTGGCTCAGGTGGATGTTCCCAGCGGAGTTGAGTGTTACCTAGTGCAATTTTGGCCCGCCGAATGATTACCCCTACCGAATGGGTCCATTCGAGCCCCTCCGGGCGGTGATCTCGATCGATGGCACCGCCGTTCAACGACGGCGCCCACCCTGGGGTATACCGGGCGGGCGCCGTGCCCGTTCGTGTGGTCGTGACCCGGTCCGCACCGGCCGCTGTCTCCCCGGCAAGTGCGTACCCGGCCGCGACCCTGGAGCGACGTTGAGGCAGCACGCGGGCTCGTCGAGCGCGATGGATGCCTCGTTCAGTGGCGTCGGCGACATCGGCAAGGTGCTCGCCGGCGAGGTTGGCGAGTTCGCGCTTCTTGAGCGACGACCACAGCAGTTCGATCGGGTTGAGCTCGGGCGCGTAGGCGGGTAACCGCTCGAGGGTCAGCCAGATGAGGGGTGGCCCAGCCCCGTGGCCGGGCCACCCCTTCGGGATTTACAGCTGTCAGGCGGGCTGCGCGGCGCGCGCTGGGGCGGGGGCCTGATGGGCTTTGCTGGTCTCGCGGAGGGTCAGCAGGCCGGTGATCGCGATCAGCGCAGAGGTCAGGCCGTGGATGCCGAACGCGGCGGCGGCGGAGCCGTGGTGGGCCAAGACGTTGATCATGTCGCCGAACGGGGCGACGGCCTCCATCAGCAGAACCCAGCCCAGGGCGCGGCGGTGGCCCGTCACCAGCAGGATGCCGATGACCAGGCCCATCGCCAATTCGCGGGTGCCCTTCATGATGAGGAAGCCGTCGCCGTTGCCAGCGGGCCAGTTCGGTAGGCCAACGCCTTGAGTGGACGCCTCCGGGGCCAGGATGAAGGACAGCCCGAGGTAGAGGACGAACAGGGCGCAGGCGGTGGCCAGGACGGTGTTGACGTTCTTCAGCGACATGGTGTTTCTCCTTCGATGTTCAGCCTGGGATGGGTCAGGGTTCAGCGGCGGGCGTAGTGGGGGCGGCCGATGACGTGCAAGATGACGGGCACTGGCGTGCCTGATCGCGCTTCGCCACCTCGCCCGCGGCTACGAACGCGATCCCGCCACCATCAGCGCAGCCGTGTTCCGCTGGGCCGCCGTCGGCCTCACGACCCGGTGCTGCCCGGGGTGAGGATCTCCATGAGATGCCCGTCGGGGTCGTGGAAGTAGGTGCCCCTGCGGCCTTCGGTGCGCTTACTGCGGTAGATCTGTCCGATCCCTCGGCATGCGGGATCGCCGTAGTGGGTGATTCCACCGTGCTGGATGCGGGCGAGTGCGGCGTCGAACTCCCTGCTCGCTGACCATGAACGCGTAGTGGTGCGGCTCAAAGACTTCCATCCGGTCGTAGTCCAGGCTGACCTTCAGGGACGGGCTGCGCGTGGCGGTTTGGTCTGCGGTCTTGGCGACCCCGCGACATGGCGGGGAGGCGTGGATGCCCAGGGGAGGGCACGGCTTCTCCGGCCGCCTCCCCCGGCTACAGGTGCCACGTCATACGTCGATCTGCTCGAAGATGTGCGGGTACGACACGATGTCGTCGGGGAACTCGGCCGCCATCCGCTGGAACTCCGGGCTGCCGAACGCCGTGGCGAGCGCCTCGGTCGACTCCCAGACCGCGACGTTCATCAGAAGCTGGCTGTCCGCCGTCCCCTTGTGCATCTGCAGGGAGACGAATCCCGGCTGAGCCTTCATGAACTCGGCCTGCCGCCGGAAGAGAGGCAGGAACGACGCGTACCTCTCCTTCGGAACGACGAAGGTGTTGGCCAGGACGATGGGCCCGGTCTTCTCCTGGAACTGCGCAAACATCGGCGTGCGCGGGTCGAGACTCTGGAGCTTGGCCATTTCGGTAGGTCCTCTCGCTGTCGGTTGTCCGCTCAGGGGTGTCGCCATTTACGCAACACGCGTTGGCAACGCACGTTGGCAACATGTGTTGGCAACGCGTGTTGGCAAACGTAGGGGTGCGGCGCTGGACTGTCAACAGTCGTTGGCCTACATTCGTAGGCATGACCGGCACCACGGAGAACCAGCAGTCCGTACGGCGTTCCGACGCAGCGCGCGCCGCGATCCTCACCGCGGCCCGCCAGCGGTTCGCGGCGGACGGCTACGAGAAGGCGACCATCCGGGCCATCGCGCGCGACGCGAAGATCGACCCGTCGATGGTGATGCGCTACTACGACAGCAAGGCAGGCCTGTTTGCCGCTGCCGTCGCGATCGACCCCAGACTGCCCGACCTGCCCGTCGAACCGCGCGAGGCGATCGGCCGTACGCTGGTGAGCCACTTCCTCACCCTGTGGGAGGGGAACGGGGAGCTCACCGCACTGATGCGGGTCGGAGCCACCGATCCGGCCGCCGCCGATCGCATGCAGAGTGTGCTGCGCGAGCAGTTGATCCCGTTGGCCCGCCAGGTGGGCCCCGATCCGGAGCAGGCGCCGACGCGGGCGGCGCTGTGCGCCTCGACCGTGCTGGGGCTCGCGCTGACGCGCTACGTGCTGCGGTTCCCGGCGAGCGTGGCGCTCGACCGCGACGAGATCGTGGACTGGCTCGGACCCACGGTCCAGCGGTATCTCACCGCACCCACGCCCTGAAGAACGCGTCGAGGGCACCCACCGCGCCCTCGGTCACGGCGGATGCCCGCAAAGGGAAAGCTGAAAGGATCAGCCCTCCTTCTGCGGCTTGCGGGACTTGTCGCCGAGCATCATGACGCCGGCGGGCCCGCAGCCGGAGGCCCACACGGCGCAGCCGCAGCTCGCCGGGCCCCGTGTCCCAGACAGGCACCCGCCCCGGGAACTGCGATGGTCATTGATCACGACCCGATACGCGCCCTGACGCCGCGTCAGTCGCCGGTGCCCTCGTCGTCCTCGTCGAGGTGGACGGTCGACGGGTCACGCAGTGGGAGCAGGCCCTCCCGTGGCGGGCGGGCGGCGAGGCTGTAGCGGCCAAGGCAGTTGAAGTTTTGCGGCCGAAGAGACCGGGCGCGCCGGGCCTTGGCGTGGCTCGCCCCGCGGCTCAGGGGCGGCGGGCGATCCAGGTGGTGCGGGTGGTGCGCACGGTCACGTCGTCACGGCGGGCGATGCTGTGCGGCTGCGTTTCGTCCAGCAGGGCATCCCAGGCGTCAAGGTCGTCCGCGTCCAGGGCGTCGGTGGCGTGCGAGCGGAGCTTGGCCAGACATGTCTGGGCGTAGTCGTTCAGGGCCGGCCCCGCTTGTGCGCGGTCGAGACGGATGTCGAAGGGGCGCCGCTCTTCGAGGGTGAATCCGGCGTCCGTCAGCTCGCCGGTCCATTCGTGGGGCGGCTGGGTGTTCGTAGCGGCGTGCAGGCGGGCCTCCAGGCCGGGCCGGCCGATACCGATGTCCTCGGGCAAGAAACGGGGGAAGAAGTCCATCTCGGTGACCGCGAGGAACCCGCCCGGCCGCACATGCCCGAACGCCTGGGCCAGCGTGCGGGCGGGGTCAGCCACGTGGTGCAGGAACGCGGCGGCCCAGATCAGGTCGTACGGCCCGCCCTCACCGATCTCGGCCCAGGGCTCGTCGAGGTCCGCCTCCAGCGTTCTGATCCGGCCGGTAACCCCATGTGCGACTGCCTGCTTGTGCAGGCGGTGCAGCATCTGCGGAGAGATGTCCACCGCCGTCACCTGTGCCGAGCCGAACCGGTGGGCGAGGGCGAGGCTGCCGGTGCCGGGGCCGCTGCCAAGATCCAGGATCCGGGCCGGGGCGGGGTGCGTGAGATCGGCGAGCCAGCCGGTCAGCTCTGCGAGCCAGGGCGCCAGGACTTCGGCGTCCAGTTCCAGCAGCTGCGCCATCGCGATGTCGGAGCCGCTCGCCCGCTCATGTCCGATATGGCCGTGAGTGTTGTGGTGGGTGTTCATGCGTCGACGGTAAAGCGATCATTGTCGCTCCGGCATAGAGTCTTGCCGGTGGAGCAAGAATCGACATTGGACACCGCCGTCCGGATGCGGATCCGGTCCCTGCGCAAGGCGCGCGGCTGGTCACTGGACAATTTGGCCCAACGTGCGGGCATCAGCCCGTCGCAGCTCAGCCGCATCGAGACCGGGCATCGCCGCATCAGCCTCGACCAACTCACCGCTATCTCCGGGGCGCTGGGAAAGTCTCTCGACGAACTCGTCGAATCCCCCGATGACTCCGACGTCGTCATCCGGCCCGACCGTGACGAGACCCGCGGCCTGACCACCTGGCTCCTCACCAAGGACAACGGCCCCCAGGGGCTGACCGTCGCCAAGATGCGCATCACCGACCAGGCGGGCGGCGTCACCCTCGACGACTTGGGTGTCCATCCCGGCAGAGACTGGTTCACCGTGCTGTCCGGCACCGTCGTCCTGTATCTCGGCGAACGCGTCATCCGCGTCGAGGCCGGTCAGGCCGCCTCGTTCTCCACCATGACTCCGCACGCCATCCGCAGCGACCGCAGTCCCGCCGAGATCCTGTGCATCCTCGACCACAACGGCGAATCCAGCCATCTCCACACCTGAGCCGACCGGAACAGCCATCGCCTCGCGTTGCCGTCACCGCCCTGGCGCGCGGCATCGACGCTCGGACAGAGCGTCTTTACCCCCACACACGGCGCCAGCGCCATACGCACGCACGCGCTCTTGGACCGGCGAGTGTGAGGCCGGTGCCGGCGGCCGCCGCGGGTATCGGCGGGCAGATCCGCGACCAGTTCCGCGAGCGCGTCCGCCGGGAGAGGGCCGATGCCTCGGTGCGAGGCCGACGGCCCCGGGAAGGGTGGTTACGGGTCGCCGTCCGGCGCCGAATCGCCGGCCCTGGCTGCGCTGTCGTATACGTTCTGGAACGGGCCCACCGGGGGCGGTGCACTGTGTGCGGATCAGCGGGCGATCGAGAGCGCGAAGGGCGCGAATCCGCTGGACCGAATCACGTGCGGGACGAAGAGGATCGCGGCCTCGGTGGCGCGGGCGGTCTGGATTCCGCCGAGGTCGGTGATCCACTCCTTGTGCCAGCCGAGGTCGGTGAGCAGTTCGCGGACGGTCTGCTTGGCCTGCGGGTCCTCGCCGGAGAGGAAGGCGTCGGGCGCCTGGGTGAGCGTGGCCGGCGCGGTCATCACCGGGAAGAGCATGGTGTTGAGTGTCTTGACGACGCTCGTTTCGGGGAGAGCTTCCTGGAGTTGCTCGGCGAGGCTTGAGCCGGGGTAGATCAGGTCGGCGGGCAGTCCGTCCGGTCCGTCGACGGTGGCGTTGGAGACGTCGACGAGGATCTTGCCGCGCAGTTCCTCGCGCAGGGCGACGAGCCGGTCCAGCGAGCCGGCGCCCGGGGTGGCGTTGATGACGATCCGGGCTGTCCGGGCGGCGTCAGCGGCGGCGCCCGGCGCGCGGTCCGCCACGGTCACCTCATGCCCTGCCCGGATCAGGGCTGTGGCCAGGCTGCCGCCGACGCGGCCGTTTCCGAGAATTGCGATCGTGGTCATGATGATCTGGTCCTTTCGTGGGTGCAGGTTGTGGTGCGCGGTCAGCGTGAGAGCGTGGCGACGGCCTCGGCGTGGACGCCGGGCGCGGCGGCCAGGAAGCTCTCGCTCTGCGGGGTCCAGGGCTGGCCCTCGGCGTCGGATATCTGTCCGCCGGCCTCGGTGACGAGCAGCGCCCCGGGCAGCAGGTCCGCGCGGGCACCGGCGAACTGCCAGAAGGCGTCGATCCGGCCGGCGGCCACGTTCAGCAGGTGCAGGGTCGCGGGCACGGCGGTGCGGACGACGAGCGCGTCGAAGAGCATCGCGGTGATCGAGGAGCCGACGCGCCGCACGACCTTCTCGTCCTCGTCCGGCCGGGCCTGGCTGGTGGCCACGATGCTCAGGCCGAGGTCCGCGGTCCGGGAGACGTGCAGCGGCCGGCCGTCGAGGTAGGCGCCCGCGCCGGTGAGCGCGGTGTAGGTCTCGCCGGTCAACGGCAGGTGGACCGCGGTGAGCACCGGCTGGTTCTCCCGCACGAGGGTGGCGGTCACCGCCCACTCCGGCAGGGCGTGCAGGTGGTTGACGTTGCCTTCGGCCGGATCCACGACCCACCATTCGCCGGGCGGCAGCGCCCCGCCGTCCAGCTCGTCCTCCACCCAGCCGGCGTCCGGGCGCAGGCGCGTGAGGCGGGGGCGCAGGATGTCGAGGGCCGTGTCGTCGTTGGCGGCGAGCGCGCGCATCAGCTCTTCGCGGGTCTGGTAGCGGACCACCTCGCCGAAGCGCTCGCGCAGCGCCGAACCGGCCGCGCGCACGGCGATCGCGGTCCGGTCGAGCAGGTCGGCGTCGGAGGCGGCGACGTCAGTGGTCTGAAGCGTTTCGGACATGGTGAACTCCCTTGTGAGTAGGAGGTGATGAGGCCGTTCGAGCCGGACTGTGCGCTCTGTTCAGCGCTCTGGTCTCGAAGGTATAGAGACCCTTGATTAACTTCAAATGCATGTAAAGCACGGCTAGGATTACTCGCATGCAATTGGATTTGAACCTGCTCGCCGCGCTCGACGCGCTGCTGGAGGAGGGAAGCGTGGCCGGGGCGGCCGCGCGCCTGCACGTCACCGCCCCCGCGATGAGCCGGAGTCTGGGCCGGATCCGGCGCACGACCGGGGATCAGATCCTGGTGCGCACCGGCCGCACGATGACCCCGACGCCCTATGCGATCGCCGTCCGGGAACAGGTGCACGAGCTGCTGCACCAGGTCCAGGGGGTGCTGGCACCGAGCCGTGAACTCGATCTGGCAACGTTGGAGCGCACTTTCACACTCCGCTGGCACGATTCCCTGGTCGCCCTGAGCGGCCCCGCACTGCTCGCGGCCGTGCGCGAACAGGCGCCGGGCGTGCGATTGCGCTTCGTCGCGGAATCGAGCCTCGACACCCCCGAGTTGCGGCGCGGTGAAGTCGACCTGGAGGCGAACGCCAACCGCCCGAGCGCACCGGACATCCGTGCCGAGAACGTGGGCGAGAGCCGCCTCGTCATCGTCGTCAGGCACGGGCACCCCCTCACCCGCGTCAGGACCGTCACCGCAAAGCGGTACGCCGCCGCTGAGCACGTCACCGTCTCGCGACGTGGAAACCTCAGCAATGCCCTCGACGATGCCCTCGCGCGGCTCGGCCTCACCCGCCGCGTGGTGGCGACCGCGCCCACGGAAGCGGCCGCGCTGGAGTTCGCGCGCGGCTCCGATCTCCTGATCAGCGTCCCCGAAGCCACCACGCGGTCAGCGGTCGCCGACCTCGGCCTGGTCGTGCTCCCCCTGCCGCTCGAACTGCCGTCGGCACCGATATACCTGTCGTGGCATCAGCGCTACGACACCGACCAGGCCCACGCATGGCTGCGCGGGCTGGCGCGAACCGCGCTGGCCATGTGCGGAGCGTCGTAGTCGGCGCCGTCCGGCCGCTTCACCCATACGTCCACGTGACCACCACGGCGATCTGCTGGAACGTCAGCTGCGGCCTGTCCGTGCGGGCGCCGGCCGTGGGGCCGGCCAGCCCGACGCCTGCGGCTCACCAGCGCGGATCTGTGGGAGGGCGTCGGCGTGACCCTCGGAGATCCGGGCGAGCAGCTGGCCCTGGCGACCGTACGAGCAGTGCGGAGAGCGCGAACGACACCGTGGGGCCATGTCAGCCACGGGTCCGAGTATGAGGGCGATGTTCGCCCTCGGCACCGGCGCCTTACGCATTCGTCAGAATCGCGCTCGCGACGACCTCGAAGAGACGATCGGCGCGTGGCGCGAACGCGGGTTGATCGCCGAGCCATGCCAGTGCTGCTACCAGTGCGAACAGATCGGTGCCGGCAATGTCGCTTCGGGCCTTGCCCGCGGCCTGGGCGCGGGTGAGGAGTCGCGTGCCGGCTGCGCGCAGGGTGACGCACGAAGCGTGGAGTGCGGATTCGGTGTCCTCGATCGCCGCTGCCATCAGCTCGGTGACGCCTCGGTACTCGGTTGTCCACGCGACGCAGTCGCGCAGCCATGACAGTAGAGCGTCTTCGGGCGAGCTCGACGTCTCGAGTTCGACTGCCTTTGCCGTCAGTTCGTCGAAGCTCGTGCGGAGCAGGGCATCGAGCAGTGCCTCGCGTGTCGGGAAATGCCGTAGCAGCGTCGCGAGTCCGACATCGGCCCTGCGCGCGATGTCGCGCAGGGACACGTCGACGCCCTGCTCGGCGATGGCGGCGCCCGCAACGACGAGCAGGTGGTCGCGGTTCTTCCTGGCGTCGGCCCTCATCATGTCCCTCTTGACTATCCGGATCAGTGGTCCATATATTCGGATCAGTGACCCGGATACATGGATCACTGATCCGAATAAGTCTATCCCGCGGCGCGGGCAGGAGAGATAGATGTCCACACACACGATGAGGGCGATCCGACTGCACGGCTTCGGCGGCCCGGAGGTGCTGCGTCTTGAGGAGGTGCCGGTCCCCCAGCCGGGGCCGGGCGAGGTGCTCGTCCGCGTGCACGCGGTCGGCCTCAATCCTCCTGACTGGTACGCGCGTGAGGGAATGCCTGACGTACCTCCCGAGGTCAAGCCCGCGTTCGATCTCCCCCTGATTCCGGGGACGGACGTCTCAGGCGTCGTGGCAGACGTCGCATCCGATGTCCACGGCTTCGCGGCCGGAGACGAGGTGGTCGGCCTTCTGCGTTTCCCCACCGTTCTCCAAGCCGGCGCGTACGCCGAGTACGTCACCGCACCGGCAGCGGACCTCGCACTCAAGCCGGTCTCCATCGACCACATCCAGGCCGCCGGCCTGGCCATGTCGGGGTTGACGGCATGGCAGTTCCTGATCGAGCTCGGGCACGACCACCCCTCACCGTTCCAAGAGGCCCAGCACCGCCCGACGGCACTCGACAGCGAGACCACGGTGCTCATCAACGGCGCTGCAGGTGGTGTGGGGCACCTCGCGCTCCAGCTGGCCAAGTGGAAGGGAGCCCGCGTCATCGCCGTGGCCTCCGGCGCTCACGAGACGTTCCTGCGCGGGCTCGGCGCCGACGAGTTCATCGACTACACCAAGGACCGGCCCGAGGAAGCCGCCCGTGACGTCGATCTCGTCCTGGACACCGTCGGGGGTCCCGACACCAGGCGCTTCCTGCCCACCCTCAAGTATGGCGGCGCGCTGTTCCCGGTGTTTCCCGGCGGTTTCGACGAAGAAGGGACCGCAAAGCTGGGCGTCACGGTCTCGAGCGCGCAGGTCCGTTCGAGCGGCGCGCAGCTCACCGAACTGCTACGCCTGCTCGCCGCGGGCACGCTGCGCGTCGCGATCGACAGCACGTTTGCGCTCGCGGATGCCCAAGCGGCGCACGAGCGCGCCGCCCGGGGGCACATCCAGGGCAAGATCGTGCTCACGGTCACTTAGAGCTCTTCACGCAACACTTGTAGCCGTGCCGTTCGGGCGGATGCGTCGGTTGCTTGGGTATGGGCAAGCGGAATCCTCAACCGTGGCTGGTTGACGATGAGTTGTGGTCGAGAATCGAGCCGTTGCTGCCATCGTCACCCGACGGTCAGCGGCGGCCGGCGGGACGGGAACAACGCCGGTGTGTGGCAGCGTCTGCAGGAGGTGCAGCTGGGCGAGCTGCGGGCCAAAGGCCGTCTGGACCTGTCGCGGGCGGTGATCGACAGTTCCCACGTCCTGCCGCCAAGTGACATGTGGCTGTCTGGAGCCAACGAGGGACATGGCTACCGAGTTCGGTCCGGAGAATTCTTCGGGGAGGTGTCGATCCGACCGCGTCCCGTTCGTCGTGAGGGTGTACGGCGACCCACCGTGCGAGGAAACAACAGAGCCTGACAGGAGTCGGACGATGAAGTACATGCTGCTGATCAACGCTGGTGCGATCGACGAGA
The DNA here is from genome assembly GCF_055657085.1 of Streptomyces sp. NPDC107765. Classification (NCBI taxonomy): domain Bacteria; kingdom Bacillati; phylum Actinomycetota; class Actinomycetes; order Kitasatosporales; family Streptomycetaceae; genus Streptomyces; species Streptomyces sp. NPDC107765. Next base: position 15,019 of record NZ_JBVKBL010000001.1, read on the forward strand.
ACGGCACGGCCGCCGAGTGCAGCGTCGAGGACTGGATGATCTACGACAAGGAACTGAAGGATGCGGGCGTCCGGGTTTCCGGGGAGTCGCTGGCCGACCTGGTCACCGCCACGACCGTGCGGGTCGGCCAGGACGGCAAGCGGACCGTCACCGACGGGCCGTTCGCCGAGACCCGCGAGGTTCTCGGCGGCTTCTATGTGATCGACGTGCCGGACCTGGACGTCGCGCTCGACTGGGCCGCCCGCTGTCCCGGCGCGCGCGGCAGCGGGTCGGTCGTGGTCCGCCCGATCGCCGAGTTCGGGGCCTGACAGTGGAGGACGAGGGAGCCACCGGTCCCGCCATGCCTGTCGGGTCACCCCACCAGTCGCCTGTCCACTCGTCCGTGGAGTCGGTGTTCCGTGAAGAGCGTGGTCGGCTGCTGGCCTCCCTCGTCCGCCGCTTCGGCGATCTCGACCTGGCTGAGGACGTCGCCTCCGAGGCCGTCGAGGCGGCACTGGTGCACTGGCCGGTCGAGGGCGTCCCGGCCAGGCCTGGTGCCTGGCTGCTGACCACCGCGCGGCGCAAGGCCGTCGACCGCCTACGACGGGACCAGGCATACGCCGCCCGCCTCGCCGTCCTCCAGGTAGAGGCGGACAGGAGCGACCCCGTCCCACCCGCCCACGCCGACGGTGACGTGCCCGACGAACGCCTGCAGATGTTCTTCACCTGCACCCACCCCGCCCTCGCCGCCGAGGACCGCACGGCGCTCACCCTGCGCTGCCTGGCCGGACTCACCACACCCGAGGTCGCACGGGCCTTCCTCGTCCCCACCGCGACGATGGCCCAACGGATCGTGCGGGCGAAGAGGAAGATCCGCGAGGCGCGCATCCCGTTCCGCCTGCCTGGAGGTGACGAGCTGCCGGAGCGTCTGCCCGGTGTGCTCCAGGTCATCTATTCGATCTTCACGGAGGGCTACGCGGCCAGCTCGGGCCCGCAGTTGCAGCGCCTCGACCTCGCGGGCGAGGCCATCCGGCTGGCGCGGATACTACGCCGGTTGATGCCCGCCGAGCGGGAAGTCGCCGGACTGCTCGCGCTCATGCTGCTGATCCACGCACGACGCGAGGCCCGGACCGGTCCGGACGGCGAGCTCGTGCTGCTCGACGACCAGGACCGCGGCCGCTGGGACCACACGATGATCGAGGAGGGAAGCGGCTTGGTGGTCTGCGCGCTGAGTGGCGGGCCACCCGGCCCGTATGGGGTGCAGGCCGCCATCGCCGCCCTCCACGACGAGGCCACCGGCCTCGCAACCACCGACTGGCCACAGCTCGTAGCGCTCTACGACGTACTGCTCACACTCACACCGTCCCCCGTCGTCGCGCTGAACCGGGCGGTGGCGGTGGCGATGCGCGACGGCCCACAGGCAGGCCTGGCCCTGCTCGACGAACTGGCCGGCGACCCGGCCCTGCGCCACTACCACCCCTACCCCGCCGCCCGGGCGGACCTGCTGCACCAGCTCGGCCGGTTGCCCGAAGCCGCCGCGGCCTACCGCGAAGCACTCGACTTGGCCGGTACCGAACCCGAACGGACCCATCTGAGGCGCAGACTGAACACAGTCAACCGCACGGACGGGACGAGTAGCGGCACGCAATCCGCGAAGTGAGCAACGAGGGGCCTTGGCCCCACGCCGCCCGGGCAGGGTGAGGGCACCATGCAAACCCAGCCCGAAAGCGGACCCGACACTCCTTCACGCCTCGCGATCAGTGCGCCGAGTTCGTAACGGCTCACCACATAGCTCTCGTGAGACGTGGATCCGCTCGTGTCGCGCGACGCGAGCTCCAGGAGGCCCGCCCCCAGATCGGCGACGTGCACCGGCAACGAATTCGCCGGTGCACGGGGCGCGCCATCGTGCCTGCCGGCCGCGAATTCAGGCAACGGCACATTCCTCGAGGGACTGACCACCACCGAGATCAGCGGGCTACGGGCAACGACGGCCTCCGGGTGCGCGAGGAGGACCGCGCTCGCCGGCCGGGCGGATGCGCCGAGCGACTCGCCTCGGGGCATCCGCGTCTCGGCGGCAAGCTCCTGCTCGCGGGCCGAGTGGGAGGCCCGGCACGCGCGCAGGCAGAGCGGTTCCGCGCCCGGGAGATCCGCGAGGAGCCCTGGTTTGCCGACGGTGGACCGCGCACGGATGACGCGCATCCTCAACCACGTCCACGACCACATGCCCTGTGCGGAGGCCCTGCACCGGCTGGCGCGCCCGGGCCGCTGACCGTTGGAGCCGCTCCAGTTCTCAAGCGGCGGTGAACCCGCCCTTGGCCAGCTGCCTGGCCACTTCGGCCAGCGCAGCGGCCAGCCGTGAGCGCGCCGTCCGGGAGTCGCGGACGCTGCGGCTGTTCTCGATGTGCAGGAACGGGACGTGATCGGCTGCTGCCGTGCCGGCCTGCACGTTGGTGGTGCCTTCCAGCCGGCCGCAGTCCTGGTCCCACGCCCGGCACACCGTGAACCCGGCGGAGGACAGTGAGCGCGCCGCCTCGCGCACCCCGGGGCCCACCTCACCCGGCCCCGCTGACACCACCACGTCGTTGCCCGGCGAACTGTCGTCGGCGAAGCCGTGCACCTGAATGCCCGGGATCCGACGGGCGGCCAGCGCGGCGCACACGGCGTGGAAGACGGAGTCCTGACGGTGTGCCACATCTGCCGCATTGCCCCGGCCCGCGTCGCGGTTGGCGCCCGCCAGCACCAGGACTCCGCCGGGGGCCCGGGAGAACAGCTCCGCGCCGAGCAGTTCGGTGTGCTGGTCCGACACCGGGTGCGGCACCTGTGCGCTCCATTGCACACGCCGGCCGAGATCGACGAACACCTCGCCCCAGCCGCGCGGTTGCGCTCCCTGTCCGGTGGCTTCGGCGACCTGGGCGACCATCCGGTGCGAGCCCGCCAGACGCACGGTGCGCACCGTGTAGCCGGCCTCGGACAGCGGTCTGCGCGCCGCGTCGAGTCTGCCGTCGACGATGTCCGCGATGCCCTCGCTCACCTGCGCGCGTTCGGCGGCGTCGGGGATCCGGTACTCGTGGTCGGAGGGGAAGTGCCGGATGTACTCACGGATGTGCTCCTCCAGGTCGATCGTCGGCGCGGCGGCCGGGGGCCCGTGCGCGGCTCGGAACACGAGGGTGATGAGCGTCGCCGTCACGCACAGGGCGAGCAGTGCGGCGACCGCGAGGGGACGCCGGTTCCCCGGCTTGCGCACGGCCCGCTTCGCATGAGTGATGAGGGTCACTGTGACACCTGTCCTTCGGTCTCAACGCCCGGATATGTCCCGCCCTCTATTAGGGAGTAAGGATTGCTCAGGAAGGTTGATCGCCTATGCCGGCAGCTTTACCCGCCGATCCGCAACCGAAGCGCGTGCGGCGAAAGCGCGCAGACATGCCCCTCCTGGGGGGCGTCCGACCCCCCATAGCCGCAATAACGGTGCTGCTACTCGCCGTTTCCGGGATCACCGCCCTAACCGTGGGCCGCTCCAGCGACAGCACGGTTTCGCAGGCCGTCGTCGAGTCCCAGCAGCTCATGGCTGCCGACGCCGCCGGATCGCTCGGCTCCTCGCTGGACCAGAGCTCCCACCACCTGCGCGATGCCACCGCCCTGCTCGGGATCGGCGCTGTCCACTCCCCCGACTCGGCGCTACGCAGGCTCTCCCGTTCCCATGGCAAGTGGCGCGGCCTCGCGGCCGTGGATCCCGCCAGCGGCAGGCTACTGGCCGCACGCGGGGAGAACGTACCGCTGAACCGGCTCTCCCAGCGCGGCGGCGCGGACGCTCTGCAGCCCCGCCTGGTCACCCTCGGTTCTGGCCAGCCCCGGCTGCTGTCCTTCGCGCTGCTGGACGCAGTGGGCGGGAAACGGCAGTTGCTGATCGCCTCCGGCTCCCTGCGCCTGCCGGAGCAGAAAGAGGGGCGCACCACCTTCGTCATGGACTCCGACGGCCGGATCCTGGCCGCCGCCGGCGACCAGGCCGACGACCCGGCCCTGCGCAAGCTCGCCAGCCAGTCAGGGCAGGCCAAGAGCGGCGCCAGCGGCAGCCGCACCGAGCGCCGCGGCAGCGCCCACCACGACGTCGTCGGCTACGCGCCGGTGCCCGCGGGCCCGGACGGCCAGGACTTCGGACTGACCCTGGCCACCAGCATCCGCGTCCCTGAGGGTACCGCCGTCGCCGGCGACCGGTTCCTGGGCCTGTGCGCAGCGGCCGCGCTGCTCGCCATCTGCCTCGCCGTCACCTGGGTGCTGTGGCGCTGGGTCCAACGCCCCGTGTTGCGGCTGCATGTGACCGCCCGCCGCCTCGCCCGCGGCGATCTGCAACGCCCGGTGCCGGCGCACGGACCCGGCGAGGCGGCCCGTATCAGCCACTCCCTGGAGTCCCTGAGACTGCAGTTGACGGGCGCGAGCGGGTGCGACGACATGCTGAGGGCACCTACCCGCCGCCGTACGATGCGCAACGCGACCCTGTGGTGCGCCGCGCTGGTCACGGCGTGGTCGTGTGCGCTGCCGCTGGTCACCCTGGGCGAAGGCCGGGTGCCGGTGCCCGCGCCTGTCGTACACAATCAGCAGGAACGTACCGCCGACGCCTCCGACCGCGTGCGGCGCATCCTCGGCGAGGGTGTCGCCGGCCTGTCCTCGGTGGCCCGCCTGACGGACGGTACGCCGCAGCAGATCGGCAAGGCCCTGGACACGGCGCTGCCCCGGCACAGCACATGGCGCTCCCTGTACCTCGTCGACCGTGACGGGCAGGTTCCCGAGTATGCCGGCGACGCCCCGTACGGCATGGACCGCAAACCCCTTCTGGCGAAGGTGAAGAACGGCACACCGGCGATCGTGCAGCTCAACCACGACGGCAAGGTCCCGTTGTCCGTGGCCGTGGTCCCGCTGGACTCGGGAGGCGGCCAGGCGCTGGTCGCCGAATTCCGGCCCGAGGCGCTCAGCGGCGTACTTACCCGCCCCGGCATCGGCCGCGCCTGGCTTGTCGACGCCGACAGCAAGATCATCGGATCCAACGAGAGTTTCTTCGCCTTCGACTCGCTGCCCGGCGAGGACTCCGGCGACGGACCGGCACTCACCGCGGCGGCCGAGGTGCGCGGCACCCACGCCGTCAAGGGCCCCGGATGGCGCGTCGTCACCCGCAAGCCGATGTCCCGGCTGCCGCTCGCCTCCTACGAGACGCGGCGGCAGACAGAACTGGCGGCGCTGCTCGCCTTCAGCGCGGCGGTGCTGTGCCTGGGCTGGCTGCACCTGACGGTGCTGCGGCCGTTGCAGGCCCTGGAGCGCACGGCCGCGGCCCTCGCCGCCGGCGACACCTCCACCGTGCTCTACCCCCGCCATCACGACGAGGTCGGATCGATCGTCCGCAGCCTGGAGCTGATCCGGCAGCGCGTGGCGGCAGCAAAGGCGGACGCCGGCGCCTCGCACGTCGCCGCGTCGCCGCGCTCCTGAACCCCCGCCGAAACCCCCACTCCGCCCCCCACAACTGACAAGCGAAGGACATGGTCTTCCTCTACAGCGTCTTCCTGGTCTGCTCGCTCGGGCTGCTCGTCGCCGGGATCATCGAGCAACGCAGACACTTCGCGAACCTGACCCAGATACCCACCCGCGTGCTCGTCAACGGCATCCGCGGCAAAAGCTCCATCACCCGGCTGTGCGCCGGTGCGCTTCGCGGCGGGGGGTTGGTCACGGTCGCCAAGACCACCGGCACCGCCGCCCGCTTCATCCACCCGGACGCCACCGAGGAGCCCGTCTACCGGAAGTTCGGCATTGCCAACGTTGTCGAACAGATCGGTATCGTGCGCCGGGCCGCGGGCTACCAGCCGCAGGCCCTGGTGATGGAGTGCATGGCGGTGATGCCCGCCCTCCAGGAGGTCAACCAGACCAAGCTGATCCGCTCGACCATCGGCGTGCTGTGCAACGTCCGCGAGGACCACCTCGCCGAGATGGGCCCCACGCTCGACGACGTCGCCCGCTCACTGTCCCGTTCGATGCCGGTCGGCGGAGTCTGCGTCACCGCCGAACGGGACCGGTTGCCCATCCTGCGCGAAGAAGCCGCCGCCCGCGACTGCGAGTTGATCGCTGTCGACCCCGAGTCCGTCACCGACGAGGAGCTGCGCGGCTTCAACTGGTACACCTTCAAGGAGAACGTCGCCATCGCCCTCGCCGTGGCCGAGCTGCTCGGGGTGGACCGCCGGACCGCACTGCAGGGCATGTGGGACGCGCCGCCCGACCCCGGCGTGCTGTCGGTGCAGGAGTACCGCACGCCACGAGGCGGGCAGCTGAACTTCGCCAACGTCTTCGCCGCCAACGACCCGGAGTCGACGCTGATGAACGTCGGCCAGTTGCTGAGCCTCGGGGCCATCGACCGCCCGCTGCACGTCGTCATCAACTGCCGCCCCGACCGGGTCGAGCGCAACGGCCAGATGGGCGCGATCGTGCCCGACCTGGCCCCGCAGACCGTCTTCCTGATCGGCCACCCCACCAAGAGCGCAAGTGAGGGCATTCCCGGTCACTGGGCGGGACGGGTGGTCGACCTCGGCGGCGACCACCGCGACCCGGACGAGCTGCTGGACGCCCTGCTCGCCGAGATCGACGGTGACGCCTCGCTCGTCGCCATCGGCAACATCCACGGACAGGGTGAGCACCTGCTGGAGCGGCTGGAGCGGCTCCCCGCCGCAGACGCATCCCCGACCGAGACCGAACCCCCCACTGGAGCCGGCCTGTGACGCCCGTCGCCCTCGCCCCGGAGATGGCCGCCGTCGGCATCGCCCTCGGCCTGCTGTTCTCCCTGATCTGCTATCTGGCGACCAACCTCTCACCCGGCGGCATGATCACCCCGGGCTGGCTCGCCCTCACCCTCGTCGAGGACGTGCGGCTGGCCGGGATGGTCGCGGGCGTCACTCTGCTGACGTACCTGTGCACCAGGGTGATGCAGAACACGATGATCCTTTACGGCAAGCGGCTCTTCGCGGCGGTCGTGATGTGCGGCGTCCTGCTGCAGGCGACGCTGTACCTGGTGCTGCAGAACCAGTTCCCGACGCTGTTCGCCCACCAGACCCTGGGCTTCATCGTGCCCGGCCTTATCGCCTACCAGCTGGTCCGGCAGCCGCCGAAGGCCACGTTGATGTCCACCGCCACCGTCACCCTCGGCGCCTATGTGGTCCTCGCCGCGGGGATGCTGCTCGGCGCTCTGCCCAGCTCCTGACAAGAGAGAGCACCCACACCCCATGGCCGCATCCTCCCCCCGTACCAAACGTCTGTCCCTCGCCGCCCTGGCCGTCCTCGCCCTCACCAGCACGGCGCTCACCTACCAACTCCACCGCACCCCCGCCGGCCACGCCGACCCCGCGGCGTCCGCCCCGCTGCCGAGCCACCCCGACGCCGGCGCCGCCTCCTACACCTACGACCGCCTGTCCGGCCCGGCCAGGACCGTTGTGCGCGACGCGACGGGAGGTGTGGCCGCCACCTTGACCGACGGCGCGCGCACCGCCGTGCTGACCGGGCCCAGCCGCACCTTCACCGAGCCGCATACCACCAAGGCGAAAATCGTCACCGACAGCTGGGTACGGCTGATGCCCAAACCCTGGAAAGCGGGCACCGAGAAAGAGAAATGGTTCACCGACTGGTTCGCCGCATTCCACCACAGCACACGGCCTGACCTGCTCGCCATCTCCATGGAGTACGTCAAAGGTGCGCCGCGGAAGAAGGACCGGCAGGGGCTTCGCTACGCCGGCCCCGCCACCTTCGGCCCACCCGATCCGCACGGCTCACCAGCAGGCGGCCCGCACCGCAGGCCGTCGGACTTCTACCACTACCTGGGCAGGCCCTGGACGTTCCCCGACCGGAAGAACGCCCTCCCCGACAAGTCCCGTTACGGCGCGGTGGATTCCTCCGGCTACGTACGGCTGGTCTACGGCTACCGCGGCGGCTATGCCCTCCTGGGCACCGACCGCGTGGGCCCCGGACTGCCGCGCACGACCAACGGGATCGCCTCGGTGGGCCCCGGCGTCCCGGTGATCCCCCACCGCGGCGCACGCCCCTCGGAGCTGGACACCCTGCAACCCGGCGACCTCGTCTTCTTCGACACCGACCGGCAGAACGGGCCCCGCCTGGACCACATGGGCATCTACCTCGGGCTCGACACCGACGGCCACCCCCGGTTCCTCTCCAGCCGGGAGAGGAACAACGGCCCCACGTTCGGCGACGCCGGCGGCAGCTCACGCATCGACGGCGCCGGCCTCTACGCCAACAGCCTGCGCGAGGCCAAACGTCTGTGACGGCCGGTCGACAGAGACCACCAGGGGCCGGGCACACCCCGGCCCCTGGGTCGCCGCCGCGGGTCGCCGTCCTGGTGTGCAACGCAACGGCCACTCCAAGACCACCCTGCTCCAGCACATCCTCAGCAACCGGGAGGGCCTGCGCGTCGCGGTCATCGTCAATGACATGAGCGAGATCAACATTGACGCGACCCGCCACCTTCTCCTTCCCCCGGGACAACGGAGCGACCCGTTCCAAGGGCTTCTGGCTGGCCAGCCGTCCGAATGTCACGGGATGGTGGTCACAAGCGGGGGCCGCCGCACGCTTCGAGCCTTCCGGGGCTTGTGATGCCGACGACCGCCAGGGCCAGGAACTGGTCTTCACCGGCACCGGGTTGCGCACCGAGGCACTGCAAGCGGCCCTGACCGACTGCCTCCTGGCCGACGGGGAACGGCTCACCCACGACCCGTTCCCCGAATGGGAAACGTACGGCCTCGGCCTCGACGACGCCTGCGAACTGCCCAACCCGGCACTCACGAAGGTGCACACGCCGGTTCCCCGTGCACACGCAGAGCGCGGGCACCGGCGCATCGGCATATAAGCGCTGGCGCGACGTGCAGCGGCAGAACTTCAGTCAGCCACCGGCCTCCACGAGCCCCGCCTATCGGTGATGGCGGCCGGATGCTTCAGCTGAGACCTGACTGCGAAAACCGCCTCGGGCCCGGGTGTGGGTGGAGCCGGCGCCGTGACCCGTCGCGGGAGACGGCGCCATGCTGCTCAGGACAGAGACTTCGACGTCGGAAGAGGTAACCAGCCCGGAACAACGTGGCGTTGAGACATGCCTCCCGCGGCGGCGCCGCCCCCGGTTCGCGGCCTCCGCCCGACAGACGGCCGGCAGCGGCTGGAGCCGTTCGGCTCAGCTTGTCGTGTTGCGTCGCCGTCGGCCGGAACGACTGGTCAACATCAGGACTCCACGCCAACCCGCCACCATCGATCTGCCGAAGCTCGGGCTACTTCGGCGTCGTACTGACCTGCGTCGAAGTGAAACGTTGGGGGCCGCACCTCGTCATGGGGGACCTGCCAGTCGGACCATTCCACGATGTCCCCGTGCCTTTGCACGAACACGGAGAGATAACCGCAACATCCGCCCGTGCACTCGGGCTCTCCCAGCACGACGCTCCGCCCCGCACCGGTCGCCCACAGCAGGCTGTGACCATCGGCAGGCAGGACCTCGTGCGCCAACGGACCGCGCCCCTCGCCAACCGCCTCCGCAACCACTTCTTCGCCGTCGACCCACAACTGCAGCTGGGCAGGCCACCGGGGCCCTGGCGGCAACACGCTGACCCGAAGTCGATTCAACATCCGATCACTCTATGGGGCAGCGGCCCTGCCGAATCCCGAGTGCCGGGGCCGGGGCCGGGGGCCGGGGAAAGGTTCTGCGGGGCCGTCGCGCCTTTTCTTTCGTGTAACGGTGTGGTGCTGGGGGGACTGGGGAGTTGGTCGGCTCTGGTGGACCGAATGGGGTGACGGCTGGGCCTGGAGGAGGCTTGTGCCTGTCTCATCCCAGGACCCCGGGATTGGCCTCTGCATCCGCCGGTATTGCTGTGCGCCTGGGCACACTCGGTCCGGCGCGGTACGTCGGGAGGATGTGCTCATCATCGCCACCCTGGCCGGACTCCCCCTGCTGGGCCACGGCCAATCCCGTACCGCATCGCCTCCACGTCGCGGCGACGGGAAGTCGGTCGCGGGCGGCCGGTTCACCGAGGCAGTGCGGGCCACGCTACGTACACTTACTGGTCCTTGATCCGTACCCCGACTACCGCAGGGCGCGGACCGCGGTCGACGCGCGGCTCAACGTGGCGAGCGCGGCGGGCGCGGCGCTGTTGATGTTGACGGAGCCGGCCGACTCCATGTGACGTGAGGGTTCACCGCCACGGAGAGTAATCGAATGGTGAAGTAGGTTCTGGTCCTCTTCGGCGAGCCATGCGGCTCGCTCGACCGCATGCGATCAATCCGGTGCGAGGGACCACCGTGATCGTCTTGCCGACGCCCCAAAGCAGGACAAAGCTGTTCATGAGGGCATCGGCGGCCTCCTGGGGCGGAGACCAGGTGCAACCCGGCCAATCAAAGATCAAAGGGAGAGGGAGTCATGACGACGCAGAAGTCCGATTCGTCGGCGACTCCAACGGACGCCGCGCCGACCGTGTCCAGGCAGCCCGACGGCCTTGGCAAGCGGGTCGGGGAGGTAGCGGAGATCACCGTTCTCCTGGATGCCAAGCCAGGCGGAGCTGAGAGGTTCCGCCAGAACGCCGCCAAGATCCAGGACGACGCCTTTCACTACGAGAAGCTCGTCGGAACGGTCCATGACTTCCGCGTCACGTTCATCAACAATGACACTCAGGTCATAGGTGCGGTCACCTATGACGGTGACTTCAAGCCGTACATGGCTGACATCTTCGCCAACGCCGGGCCATGGTTCGATGAGATGTTCGAGGGTGTCGTCGAGGGCTACCCGGGGGCCAGCGATCCTGGCATCGTCGACTGGTTGGCGCCGAAGATCGTGGAGGCCGACATGTGGTACGCCTCCAATCCCACCCTGACGGTCGAGGACACCGCCAAGGCGCAGAAGGTCACGGAGGCGTTCAACACGTTGCTGGATGCAGTGGCCGACTAGGGCCGTAGCCCTGACATGGACCATCGCCCAGGTGGTGCGGCATCGGCGCGCCGCCGCCGCACCGGGCCCCTCCAGCAAAGGTCGCACCGTCATGTCCGACCATCTCTCCGGCACCCGCGCCGAGGCCGATCCAGCCATCGACCTCGCCGACCTCTACGCCTTTCCCGGCCCCTCGCGGACCGATCGGCTCGTCCTCGTCATGGATGTCTTTCCCAATGCCCGCCCCGGGGCTCTTTTCTCCGACGCCGCCAGCTACCGGTTCCGCGTTCGTCCCGCAGCCATTACGGCGGATCACCCCGGATCGCTCTTCGAGGTGGGCCCCGATGAGTATGCGTTCACCTGCACCTTCTCAGGACCGGTCGAGTCGGGCGCCGACGGAGAGGTGGCGCAGTGGGGAACGTGCGTCCTCCCGAACGGGGAGGCGGTCGCGTTCCAGGTGAATGACGAGCGCGGCGGCGAGGGCCGTGGCGTCCGCGTCTACGCCGGGTTGCGGCTGGACCCCTTCTTCATGGACGTCGGCAAGGAGGTCGAGACACGGGCGGAGCGGCGGCTCGCCTTCCTCCCTAAGGGCACCAACACGCTGCAGGATGTCGATGTTCTGACCATCGTCGTCGAGTTCGACGTCGCCGGGCTGCTCGGATCGGCCTCCGGCACCGTCTACGCCATCGCGGCCGAGACCGTCACCGCCGGCCCCTACCCCCTACGCCTCGAGCGGCTCGGCCGCCCCGAGGTGAAGAACGTGCTCATGTCGGAGAACGGGGTCGACACCGCGAACAAGATCGTGGACCTGCGGGATCTCTACAACGGGGAAGACCCGTTCCGGCCTGATCCGCACTACGTCAGCGCCTATCGCTCACGGCTCAACGCCAACCTGGCCTTCTTCGACGGTCTCGACGGCAAGCGGGACTGGACGACGCAGCCGGACGGAACGCATCCGCTGACCGACCTCCTGCTCGCCGACTTCCTGGTCGTGGATGTCGCCAAGCCGTACTCCGAGAACAGCTACTTCGAGATCGAGCGCGCCCTGCTGGAGGGGCGGCAGCACACGACCTGCGGCGGCCGGTCGCTCAACGACGATGTCATCGACACGCTGTACACGCTTGTGGTCAACGCCTTCCACGGCCCACGGGTCAGCGACGGCGTCGACCGGGCGACCGCGCCGGCCTCCCGTGAGTTCCCGTATCTGCCGCCGCCCAACCTCAACCCGCCTGAGCCTGTTTTCGTCCCACCGGCCGCCGCAAGCTGATGAGCGGCAACTCCACAGCTACCGGCCGGGTGAGCAACGCGGTGCGACTCGACGCGGCGGGCGGTCCGAACACGACGGCAGGCGTCATCGCCATCGGCAACCTCGACGCTCGGATCGAGGGCCTAGCGGGGCAAGCGGCACGAGGAAGCCTGACGACTGACGGGTGGGTCGAGTGGGTGGAGCTGACCGCCCTGCGCGGGCACGTACTGGGCCGCATCGACGAGGCCGAGCGCGCTGCGTCGCTTGCCGAGGCGTACGTCGACCAGGCCACGCGGGATCCTCGCTCCCTCGTGGCCCGGGCGAGGACGGCGGCCCTCTTCCATCGGTTCCCGGCGGCGCTGGCCGATCTCGACGCCGCGGCTGCGCTGGGACTCGATCGCCGAAGCCTGGAAGAGGAACGCGCCGCTGTGTATCAGGCGGTCGGACGGTACGACGAGGCACTCGTGCTCCATCGACAGGCGCTGTCGAGACGGGCTGACCTCAATACCCTCGGCGCTCTGGCCCGCTGTCACGCCGAGCGCGGCGAAACGGTCGAGGCCGAGAAGTGGTTCCTGGCAGCGAGACGCGGTTATCGCCGAACCAGTCCCTTCCCGCTCGCGATGCTTGAATTCCAGTGCGGGCACATGTGGCTGGCCCACGGCGACCTGGTCGGCGCGCGCGCATGGCTGGAGTCGGCGGGCCGCCGGCTGCCGTCCTACGTGCCGGTGCAGGGGCACCTTGCCCACGTGGATGCTGCCGAGGGTAGGGCGACACTGGCCATCGACCGTCTTCGCCGGGTTGCGCACGCCAGCGACGATCCCGATTACGCGAACTGGCTTGCCCATGCCCTGGAGCAGTCGGGGGCGGCGGCGGAGGCACGGGTCTGGAACGCCCGGGCAGCCCTGCGCTATGACGAGTTGATCGCGCGCCACCCCGAAGCCTATGCCGATCACGCCGCGGAGTTCTGGCTGACCGCCGGCGACCCCGACCGAGCCCTGCGGCTTGCGTTGCAGAACCTCGCGCTTCGACCGACCCCACGTGCCCGCGCACTCGTCGATCGCGCGAGATGCCGTGTCGGAGAGCTCCGGTAGAACCAGTGATTGGTACAAATCGGCCGATGCCTGACCGAGGGGACGACATGACAACGACCGAACGCTCAGCCCTGCAACTGGATGAGATCCAGGGCATCGTGCTGCGTACCCGGCCGTCACCGTATGTCGGCACCTACATCCTGCTGCGGGTGGACGATCCCGGCGCCGGCCGTGAGCTGGTGGGACGCCTGGCCGGCCTGGTCGACTCCGCCGCCAACTGGTGGCAGCCGCCGCTGCCGGCGCTCCTCAACGTCGCGGTGACCTACCGGGGGCTCGAAGCGCTCCAGGTGCCGCAGACCTCCCTGAACAGCTTCCCCGAGGAGTTCCGGCAGGGGATGGCGGCACGGGCCGAGTTCCTGGGCGACACCGGCGAGAGCGCACCCGCACACTGGGAGCCGCCCTTCGGCACCGGCCAGGTGCACATCGTGCTTTCCCTCATCGCCGCCGACCAGGAGTCACTGGCGGTCGTCCTCGAACGGGCGCGTCAGGCGCGCGCGCAGCTTCCGGGCCTGCAAGTGGTGTATCGGCAAGACCTCTACCAGCTGGCCTCGGGGCGCACCAGCTTCGGCTACAAGGACGGCATCAGCAACCCCGCGGTGGAAGGCAGTGGCTCGGAGAACCCACCCGGTGGTGGTCCCACCCTCAAGGCCGGCGAGTTCGTGCTGGGCTATCCCGACCAGACCGGAAACCTGCCGCCGATGCCGCAGCCGGAAGTGCTGGGCCGTAACGGCACGTTCGTGGTCTGGCGAAAGCTGCACACGCGCGTCGCCGCCTTTCGGCAGTATCTCAAGGCGAACGCCGGCAGCCCGGAAGAGGAGTCGCTGCTCGCCGCGAAGATCGTGGGCCGCTGGCCGAGCGGAGCCCCGTTGATCCTGACACCTGAGCGCGACGACCCGGACCTGGGGGCGGACGAGCAGCGCAACAACGACTTCCTCTACGCATCCGATCCGCATGGCGCGGTCTGCCCGCACGGTGCCCACGCCAGGCGTGCCAATCCGCGTGACTCGGAGATCATCGGTGACGTCGACCTCCACCGTCTGATTCGCCGGAGCACCAGCTACGGGCCACCGCTGCCGGCCGGCACCCTGGACGACGACGGCGCCGACCGCGGCATCGTGTTCATCGCCGTCAACGCGCACCTCGACCGCCAGTTCGAGTTCGTGAAGTCGCAATGGTTCAACGACGGCAACTTCACCGGCCTCGGCGTGGAAAAGGATCTGCTCACGGGCGACAACGACGGCTCGGGCATCTTCACGATCCCCCAGCGCCCCGTCCGGCGTCGCCTTCACGACGTCGAGCGCTTCGTCATCACCCGTGGCGGCGAATACTGCTTCCTCCCGAGCCTCAGCGCTCTGCGCTGGCTGGCCAACCTTGGCGCCTGAGCTCGCCGTTGAGACAGAACGGCGCGCGCGGCCACTAGCCGGCACTGATTCCGGTGCCAGCGCCACCAGCGTGATCCAGGAGTCGCGTTCGATGCGCACCCTCCGCTCGCTGACGTCGAAGGTGCGCATCCGGCGGTAGCAGCTGCCGTTGTCGGGTCGCGATGCGTCCGATCCGAGGAGTTCACTGCTCCGAACGCATGGGAGCCGGCGGGTGCAGGACTCGGGCGCACTCTGATTTCGCCGCACGGTGTGTGTCACTGCGTTGCCGATTTCTGTGGGTCACTTCCCGGTGGCCGGTACGAGGCGTGAGGTGATCACAGGTGCGAGGAAGTGGCCGAGGAGAGGGGCGGTGATGATCGCGCCCAGGGCGATGCTCCAGGCGACCGGCCCGAGCGGGGTGCAGCCGAAGAACTGGCTGATACCGGGGGTCTGGATGATGGCGGCGAGGACGGCCGCGGAGCCGAGTCCGGCCACCAGGACGTTGCGGTCGGTGCCGCCGGCGGTGAGGGTCTGGGCGAGTTGGGTGCCGACGACTGCGGCGAGGGCGACGGTCGACGCGCGCCGGCCGCGGCCCGTGAGGCGGGCCACGGTCCAGGCCAGTCCGGCGCCGAGGGCGGTGATGACGCCTCGCAGCAGCATCTCTCGAGTGAGGGCGGTGCCCAGGGAGCGGTGGGGGCCTTCGGCGAGGAGGCGCTCGCCGGTCTGGCCGGACGGCTCGCGGACCGCGATGGCGAGGGAGGGGGCGAGGTCGGTGAGGAGGTTCACGAGCATGATCTGGCGTGCGTTCAGCGGGGTGGTGCCGGTGAGTGCGGAGGCAAGGACGCTGAAGGTGACCTCGCCGAGGTTCCCGCCGATGAGGATGGCGAGGGCCGCGCGGACGGTGGTCCACATGGCCCTGCCTTCCATGAGGGCGGAGACGATGGTCTCCAGCCGGTCGTCGGTGACGACCAGATCCGCGGCCGCGGTCGCGGCGGGGGTGCCGCGGCGCCCGAGCGCGATGCCGACGTCGGCGAGTCGGATGGCGGGAGCGTCGTTGGCTCCGTCGCCGGTCATGGCCACGACTCGGCCGATGCGCTGGTAGGCCTGGACGATCCTGACCTTGTGGCTGGGGCTGCAGCGAGCGATGACATCAACGGTGGGCAGCAGTTCGTCCAGCGCGTCGTCGTCGAGTACGTCGATCTCCGTCCCGGTGCACACCTTGGGCTCTGCGCCCTTCTCGCTGATGGCGGAGGCGATGGCGTCGGCGGTGGCCGGGTGGTCGCCGGTGAGCATCACGGTGTGCACACCGGCCTCGCGCAGGCGTGCCGTCGCGGGCGCGGCGCTGTCGCGTACCGGGTCGCCCAGCGTGAGGAACCCGAGGAACTCGAGGCCCTGTACGGCTTCGTCGGTGAGGTCCTCGCCGGTCTTCATGCTGCGTTCCGCCACGGCCAGGACCCGTTGGCCGGCTGCAGCGAGTTCCTCGGCCGCTTCAGCCAGGGCGCGCCTGGCTGAAGCGTCGAGGGTCACCGGCCCGCCCGGCTTCCGGCGCCCGGTGCATCGGCTGATGACGTTTTCGGGTGCTCCCTTGACGCTGAGCAGGGCACCGCGGCCGGTGTGGCCGACGGTGGCGTGGTACGCCCTGGCCGGCTCGAAGGCAAGGGCGTCGGTGCGTCGCCAACGGGGCGCGCCGGTGCGGGTGGTGATCTTTGCCCGGTGAGCGCCGTCGGCGATCGCCCGGTCGGTCCGGTGAGCCATCGGTTCCGACTGGCGGGCGGGCGGCGTGGCCCGCAGTGCCGCGGCGAGGACTTCCTTGCGGGGGGTGTCGAGCCGGTCGAGGGCGAGGGTGTGCTCGCCGTCGCTGACGCCGGAGAGCTCCAGGGTTCCTTCGGTCAGGGTGCCGGTCTTGTCGAAGCAGAGGACGTCGGCGCGGCCCAGCGCCTCGATGGTGCGGGGATTGCGTACGAGGGCGCCGCGGTCGGCCAGGCGGCGCGCGGCGGCGAGCTGGGCGGCGTTGACGAGGAAGGGCAGGCCCTCGGGTACGGAGGCGACGGCCAGGTTGACCGCCGAGGCCAGATTGTCGGTCAGGGGGCGGCCGTGCAGGAGCCCGGAGAGGGCGACCGCGCCGGCGGACCCCAGGGCGATGGGCATGCTGGCGTGGGTGAGTGAGGAAAGCCGGGCCTCCACGCCGGTTGCCGGTGCGGCCTGGCGGGCGGTGGCGAGACTGCGTCCTGCTTCCGTGGCCAAGCCGGTCGCCACGACGACGGCGACGGCCCGGCCGGCGGAGACGGTCGTGCCCTCGTAGAGCATCGAGCGGCGTCCGGTGAGGTGTGCGGCGACCACCGGTGCGGGATCCTTGCTCACGGCCAGGGATTCCCCCGTGAGGGAGGACTCGTCGACCTCGAAGCCTTCCGCCTCCAGCAGACGGCAGTCCGCGGGCACGACGTCCTCGGGCCCCAGACAGACGATGTCGCCGGGGACCAGATCGCCCGAGGTGACCAGCTTCTCCCGTCCCTCGCGCCGCACGCAGGCACCGATGGCCGACCGGGCGAAGAGCTCGGAAAGTGCGCGCTCGGTATTCACCCGCTGGAAGCCGCCGACGAGTGCGGACACGCCGGTGATGGCGGCGACCAGGCCGGCGTCGGTCCGGGACCCGACCGCCGCAGCGAGAGCGGCGCCGGCGGCGAGGATCGGGGTCAGCGGGTTGGAGAGCTCTTCGATGAAGGCGTGCGGCAGGGTCAGCTTCGTTGGCTCCCCTGTGTGCGCCTCGGCGCCGCGAGCGGTTGCGTCCTGCGCGGAAAGGCCCTCGGGGCGGGTGCGCAGCCGCTCCATGACGCGGTCGACGGGCATGAGGTGCCAGGGGATCCGGGTCACGGGCGGGGTGAGGGGGCGGCTCAGGAGCTGCCGGGCGCGCCAGGCGCCGATGCAGAATGCCACCGCCCCGGCCGTGTTGCTCACCGCGAGCACCCGCGCGGTCGCGCGCCGGGCCGGCCCCTGCAGGGCGGCGACAGCGCCGATGCCGCTGCCGCCCGCGGCCACGTAGTGGCTGTCGCGGTCGACCACGGCAGCCACCCCCACGGCGTCGACGATCAGGCCCGCTGCCTCAAGGTCCGTTCCCACCAGAATGTGGGCGCCCCAGGGCGTGTGCTCGTCCTCGCGGTGCACGCCGATCGCGCAGTCGGCCGCGCCCAACGCGCGGCGATCGGCGGCGACCAGCAGAACGACCGCGCCGTCGGCCTGGAGGCCACGGACCGAGTCGGCCAGGCGATCGCCCGCGGGCACAACGGCATCGGCGAAGGTGAAGCCGGGGGCGTCCCGGTCGGACGCCACCACCACCCGTGCGCCGGCCCGTCGTGCCGCCGCGGCGACGGCCTCGGCTCCCGGGGCCGACTGGGTGCCCAGTCCCGCCACCGCCTGGAGTTTATGGCCCCGGGCCAGCCCGAGGATCTTCTCGCTGCCGCCCCGCCTCAGCCGCTTCGCCGCCTTGCGACCGGTCCGCCCTTTCAGTTTCAGCTCGTCCAGCGGGCCCAGCACCCAGCCGCCCGCGCGACTGACCGCCAGCGGCGTATCGGAGTCGAAGAGCGAGAACAGCCGCTCGGAGACCTGCTCGGGATCAGCGCCTTCCAGCAGTTCCAGGTCCACCGGCTCGTACCGGTCCCCGCGAAGAGCTTCTTCCTCCAGGAGGATGGTGTCCACCTGTCCCAGGCGCCGCAGCGCGGTACGGTCCATCGTCACGACACCGCGCAGTGCCAGGTGCCGCCCCAGAGCCGTGGCGAAGCCCTCACGCCCCGCGCCGGGTGACTTCGGCACCGAGGCCACACCGACCGCGATCGCCTTGCGGATCCCGGCGAACGGCAAGGCGGCCACACCGGCGGCGATGCCCGCAGCCATCGACCGCTCCGCATACCGGTCGGCGCCGTCCTGGGGCGGTGGGCCGGCCCGGCCGGTCGTGACCGCGGCGGCCGAGGCTTCTTCCGGCCCCCGGACCAGCGTGGCTTCGCGCTCGCGCCACGTGGCGCGTTCGACGCTCGCCTCCCGCCACACCGCCAGACGTTGCAGCACATCCAGGGCGAGCCCGCCACCGCCCGTGGCCACGCCCTGCACCAGCGCGCCGATCACCGGGAGCAGCGAGTCGGCCTGGTCAGTCGGGCTGATGTCCTCGACCAGGTGACGAAGGCGCGGATGGTAGCGAACGGCATCGATGCCACCGGCGATCTCCGGCGGCAGGCCGAACCACGGAGCGAGCCGCCGGAACGTCACCAGAACCAGCCCCAGCGTGTCCGCCACCAGTGCCGGCACCGCGGGGAAAGGCGGCCCCTCCGCCGGGTGATGCGGTTCCGGTTGCCACTCGTCGAACGCTTCCGCATCCGCGGCATGGTCGCCTTCGGCCTGCTCCACCAGCGCGACCAGCTCATGCGCGTCGGGAGCAGGCGAGCCAACCGCAATGATGACCCGTTCCATGGGCACGTTCACCCGCGCCCACAGCACCCCCGGATGCTCCTCCACCGCCCGCTCCACACGCCGGGCCACGGCCTCGCCCCCCGCGCCGTGGACACCGAAGACAGCGATGTAACAGCGCTCGGACGACCACCACACCTCACGCTCAGGACCCCCCAGGAGTCCTTCCGCCACTCCCCAGACAGCCCGGACGCCGGATGTCGCTTGCGAGGCAACGGCGGAGACGACCGAACTCAGGACGGGCGGCATTCCGAAGGCCGAGGCACGCTCCGGCGCCATGAAGCATGCCTCCTCGCATCAGCCGGTGTGAAGGAACCTTCAGAGGCAGTCTCACCGAAGCCCATGAAGGGGGCGATACGGGGTAGACCTATCGATAAGGGGTCCATACGTTCATGATCGAACAGGCGAGGCGATACTCGTGACCTCCACACCCCGAACGCCCCCTCCGCCCGGCGCCGCAACCGACACCCCAGGTGGGCGCCCGGCCGAGCCCCCTCCCAAGGCCACCCCGCCACCGTCGGCAGCGAAGCGCACGGTCACCCTGACCATGCCCTCGTCCACCCAGGTGGCGAGCGGCGTTCTGGACGCCGTCATGGCGCCCATCGCCGTAGCCCGGCGGGTCCTGCCCGCCAAGAAGGGCCTCCCGCTCTACCTGGGCCTCGGCGTCCTCGGCGCCACAGAAGTGCTCGAATGGCCCGTCGCCATCGGCATAGGGGTCGGCTACGCCGTCCTGCGCCGCGGCGAAGGCGTACTCGCCGCACCGGCAACCACCACCGAAGAAGGCGCCACCAAGGAGGAGTCCGCCGCGACGACCGCACGCGCGATCATGACCCCGGACGCCACCTGCGTCGGAGCCGACGAGACCGTCCTGGAAGCCGCGAAGGAGATGACCGAACTTGGTGTCGGGGCCCTCCCCGTGCGCGGCACCGACGAGCGGCTCGAGGGCATGCTCACCGACCGCGACATCGTCGTGAAAGTCCTCGGCGCGGGCAAGGATCCCGCCAAGGTGAAGGCCGGCGACCTCGCCCAGGGAGAAGTGGTGACCGTCGACGCCGATGATGAAGCCGAAGCCATCCTGCGGACCATGAGCCGGCACAAGGTGCGCCGCCTGCCGGTCATCGAGGACAACGCGCTGGTCGGCATCGTCACACAGGCCGACGTCGCACGGACACTGCCCGACCCCAAGGTCGGCGACCTGCTCGAAGCCATCTCCAGCTGACGGAGAGAACCCCGCCAGTGACCATGGTCAAGCGCGCGGCATCGATGAGCGCGGGGCATGTTGTTCGGCTGTTCGGCCCTGACCGTTCGCCGCGCCGTGATGGTGCACAGGCCGTCGCGCTTCCGCCGGTGAAGTGCCCTCCGGGCGCGGGGTGATGTCGCCGCCCGGGTGGCCAATGCCAGAGCTGCCAGGTCGTTTTGGTGGATACCCGCCCGGTACGCGGACGGCCAGCGCACGGTGACCAGCACACGGACGGCAGGGCAGTCGGCGACTCTTCGGCAGGGTGGGTCAGCCGGGAACGATCAGGTCGATCCCGTAGGCCGCGACCGCGAGGCACGCGGCGAAGCACAGCACGGCCGTAACAGCTGCCACTTTCTGGTGCCGGCCTCGGGATACGTCGGGAGCGGGCTCCTCGTGTCCGGCACGGGCCCACGCGGCCAGGCCGAGCGCGAACATCACGACGACCACCACGGTGATCCCGAGGCTGACGCCGAAGACCCCGGCCAGAGCGCCCCAGTCGATGTCCATCCCGCGGCCCCTTCCTCGACGACGCCCCAGCCTGGTCGAGCCACCTCAGGCGGCCGACCCGACGGTGGACTCCGCAACGCTTGCCGGCACCTCGTTGACGTTCTCGGGGCTCACCGGACGGCGACGCGAGAGCATGTAGAAGCCCGCGGCGGCGGCCAGGGCAACGCCGGCCACCAGGGCCACACCCAGAGTGCCCTGGCCGGCCACCCACGCCGCCACGCCCCCCACCACAGCTGCGGCCGGCAGGGTGAGCAGCCACGACACCGCGATCCGTCCGGCGACTCCCCAGCGCACCTGTGCCAGCTTGCGGCCCAGGCCGGCGCCGAGGATGCTGCCCGTGCACACCTGGGTGGTCGACAGCGCGAACCCCATGTGCGACGAGGCGAGGATCACCGCGGTCGCGCTGGTCTCGGCGGCGAAGCCCTGCGGGGGCTGGACGTCGGTCAGTCCCTTGCCCATGGTCCGGATGATGCGCCAGCCGCCCGCGTACGTCCCCAGGGAGATCGCCAGGCCCGCGCTCAGCACCACCCACCACGGCGGCCCCGCGCCGTGGTCCAGCACCCCGCCCGCGATGAGCGCGAGGGTGATGACGCCCATCGTCTTCTGCGCGTCGTTGGTGCCATGAGCCAGGGCCACCAGGGACGCCGATCCGATCTGCCCCGCGCGGAAGCCCTTCTCGACGGCCCGGGTCGCGGTCCTGCGGGTGATCACATAGGCGAGGTAGGTCGCCAGCACCGCCACCACGCAGGCCACCACCGGCGAGGCCACCGCCGGGATCACGATCTTCTCGATGATCGCGCCGAAGCGCACGGCCGATCCCCCGGCCCCCACCCACACCGCTCCGATCAGCCCGCCGAACAGGGCGTGGGAAGAGCTGGAGGGAAGTCCGAGGAGCCAGGTGACCAGGTTCCACAGGATGGCCCCGATCAGCCCGGCAAAGATCATCACCAGGGACACCTGACCGTCGTTGACGATGCCCCCCGAGATCGTCTTGGCCACTTCGGTGGAGAGGAAGGCGCCGGCCAGATTCAGCACACCGGCGACGGCGACGGCCACCCTCGGGCTCAGCGCACCGGTCGCGATGGAGGTGGCCATCGAGTTGGCGGTGTCATGGAATCCGTTGGTGAAGTCGAAAGCCAGGGCGGTGAGGATCACGGCCAGGAGCAGGAAGGAAACAGATGCCATCCCCGGTCCTTCACATCGAGAGCGGTCCAGCCGCGCGGGCCCACCGAGCCATGTGGACCTTGTCTGCGAACCGCCGCTCCTCTCCACGCTAAGTGCCGCTCCGGAGCGCCGCCAATGCAAGGGCAAGGGCGTAGGTCGGTCCTGGGGGCGCATGGTCCGCCGCCGGGAATCACCCCGGGGCGGGGCGTAGCGTGGAGTGACGGATGCAGATCCGAACTCGGAGCGGTGCGCTGCGGCGAGCGCTCCTGATCCCTACGAGCCGCACGAACCCAGCGAGCTCAGGTGACCGCTCCGAGTGAGTGGGTGCGGGCCTGGAGGGGCCCGCCGACGTCGATGACAGCCTGGGCGCCGACGGGAAGACCGGCACCCGCATCGCTCTTGTCCGGGGCTCCCGCGGAATCCCTCGGGCGCTGAGAGACGAAAGGCCACTCATGCCTCGATCCATGCGCGCGCTCGTCGCCGTAGAGGCCGGCGAGCCCACCGATGTCCTGCGGCTGGAATCCCGGCCTGTTCCCACGCCGAAAGCCGGTCAGGCGCTGATCCGTGTGAAGGCGACTCCGATTCACGCCAGTGATCTGCACGTGCTACGCGGCCGCTACGGCTTCTCCCCCAAGTTTCCCGCTGTCGGGGGCCACATGGAATGCGTTGGCCGTATCGCGGGCCTGGGCCCGGAAACCGAGGGACTGAAAGTCGGTGAGCGCGTGGTGGCCGCTGCGGTCCCGGCGGTGCCTGGGCCCCCGGTGGCCGGCACCTGGCAGGAATACCTCGTTGCTGACAAGCGCAGGCTTCTGCCGGTCTCCGACCATCTGAGCGACTCCAGCGCCTGCCAACTCGCCGTCAACCCGTTGACCGCTCTGCTCCTCGTGACGCACGAACTCGACGTACAGCCGGGTGAATGGCTGTTGCAGACGGCCGCGGGCTCCACCGTCGGCCGGCTCGTCATTCAACTGTCCAGGCACCTGGGTATGCGCACGATCAACGTCGTGCGGCGACGCGATGCCGTCGAGGAGATCAAAGCGTTTGGTGGTGACGAGGTCATTTGCACTGAGGACGAGGACCTGTTGCAGCGTGTGGCTGAGATAGCGGGGCCGGTCGGCGTGCGGAAGGCCGTCGACTGTGTCGCGGGCCCCGTGGGTGCCCAGGTGTCCCAGGCATTGGCTCCGGGAGGGGAGGTCGTGGTCTACGGCGCACTCTCGACCCATCGGCAGACCGACCCTGCGGCGCTGACGATCCCGTTGCAGGCTCGCTCTGTCATCTACGAGACCAAAGCAGTCCGTGGCTTCTGGCTGAACCGCTGGTTCGGCACTGCCTCGCCCGAGGATGCGCTGCGCGCGCTGTGCCGGGTTCGCGGTCTCGTCGCCGATGAGGTGCTGAGCATCCCCCGGGGCCAGCCGTTCCCGCTCGAACGCTTCGCTGAAGCCGTCTCGCTCGCCGAAGCACCCGCACACGGCACCAAACCGCTCTTCGTCTTCGAAGACGGCCGGGAAGAAGGTGACGGATAGGAAGCGGCCCTGCCGGTGCGCCGGCGCTGCGGCCGCGGCCTGCCAGGGCTGCCGGGCGAACGTGGCCTGGCCCGAAAGCCCACCCATCCCTCAGCGGACCGCATACCCGATCCAGGCTGCGTGACGAGCCAACAAGCAGCCGATCGCGCACCGTTGTCGCAGCGAACAAGATCAAGTAGAGTCCCCGACGTGAACACCGGACCGGCGCTACGCCACACACGGATGGGCCACCCGGTGGGGGGCTGATCGCACAGCGGGTGCGCAGAGGGCACCCCATCAGTTCGGCACGCGGACCTCCCAGTGCTCGTGCACTACGAGTCCGTTATTCGTGTCGAACAACAGCGAGGTCAACCGAATGCCCGCCACTTTCAATCACACCATTATCGCCGCCAAGGACCGCAGCGAGTCAGCTCGATTCTTCCGCGAGCTGTTGCAACTTTCGGAAGCACCGTCCTGGGGCCCGTTCACCAACGTCCAGCTCCACGACGGCGTGCTACTGCAGTTCGCCGAGCCGCCGGTGGAAATCCAGATGCAGCACTACGCGTTCCTGCTCGACGACGAGCTCTTCGATCGGGCATACCAGCGACTGTGCGATCGCGGCATCGAGCACTGGGCCGATCCGCAGATGCAGCGCTCAGGCGAGATCAACAACGAGCACGGCGGTCGCGGGGTGTACTTCAAGGATCCCGCGGGTCACGCGATTGAGCTGATCACCCGCGCGTATCTGTAACTGAGGCAGCGCCTGGTCGGGCACCCAAAGCGCGGCGCCCGGCCAGGCAACCCATCGGTGAAATTTCCTGCTGCCCCGGGGCACTACGGCGGTCGTGCAAGCCGCTCTCGCCTGCCGCTGCGATGGGCCTGCGGCGGCCGGCGTACCGGCCCGTTACCCGGAGGTTCTGCCAACCGACGGACTGTCAGGTCCCCCAACCACGCGTGCTGCCCATCTGGTTCGGCAACATCGTCCACCTCCACCGCAGGTGGACGACAAGCCGAAACAACCGCTCTGTCGTATCGAACCGGTCCGGTGGAGCGGCTGGCCCTTGCCGCCTCACATCGGGCGGATGAGGCAGGCCCGGCACCGCCACACGTCCCATTCGGTATCGGCATACTCACCTACTCGCCGACCTCACGCTGAGCACCGCCCCAGTCGTACGAGAGCGGCCACCGCGAGACTGCTGTAGGCGTACGTCGTCTTACGGCGGAGTACGAAGCGCTCCTCCTACTCTGCCTCTGCAATGCCACTCGGGGCACTGCCCGCTCGACGCCGCCACATGGGCCGTGGTGACCTACAGGCCGGACGGAGCGGGGGCGCTTCCGCGGATTCCCGCGGGCAGGGGTCCGCTCGCACCGCTCCGGCCGGTCCCGATCGGCTCCCCGCCGCGAGCAGTGCGGCGCTGACGAGTGTGGCGAGCAGGTCGATGTCGGAACCCGCTTCGAGTCGGACCGTGACCCAGCCGGATGCTGTGGGCAGCTTGAGGGCGCTCGACTTCTGCAGCGCCGGGCGCAGCCTGTCGATCATGCCGTAGGTCAAATGTACGTCCGCCTCGTTGCCGCCATGGAAGTGGACGATTTCCTGGGTGCCGGCGCATAAGCAATGCCGTGCCCCGCAACGCGCACGACCCTGCGAGAGCGCCGGCCAATCAGCGAGACGTGCGTTCGCGTGTTCGACCAGGTTCATATCGTCAGCCTGCCCGATCCCGATATACGGGCATAGGGCTGCGGCGAAGGAAACCGGAACCGGGCGGGGCAGTGGCACGGTGGCAAAGCTGTGCGGAGCTTGTCGTGTGCGCTCCATCGGCCGTCCACGACGTCGTCAGCTGTCGGGCTCAGGCTGGGATTCCGACGAAGCCGAGATGTTCGAGAGGTTCAGCGCCGCGCACGCGATGGGTAACTGTCGAACCGGCCTGCGGCCGGCACAGGGGGCGGCCGCAGGACGGTCCCGCCGGAGCAAAGCCGGTGCCTCCACTTCCCCGGCGGGCTGGCGTGGCTCATGACGTGAGCCGCGCAAAGATCGAGCAGATCAGGCCCAGGGCCGCTTCATCACCGGCGCCGCCGACATGTCGGTCGGGTAGCGGCGTTGGCGTGGCCCCGTGGTCGCCGGCGTTCACGAACCTGTGCGCCAGGCAGTCACCTGCGAGAGCGACCGAAGTGGACCCCGCTCCCACCTTGCCGTACAACCGCGGCAACAGGACCTCCTGGACAGCTCGTTGGCGTAGATACCCGTCGAGCTGCCAAGAGGCCCTGTTCTTATGCGCGGCAGTTGCCACGATCACCCCGTCGGGACCCCCGCCGTGCCCCTCAAGATGGGAACGACGACAGCCAGTCAGGCAACGGCACGGGCCGGCACCGGGTCTGCAATCCTCCGGCTACCTGCCGTCCGCTGCCTTGGAGCCAGCTTCCGACTGACCCCGGCCAGCCGCGGCCCCAGGTACGCGCCTGGCATCGCCCCGTGTCGTGACCGGCTCCGGGTGCTCCCATGCCTCGGGCAACAGCAGCACGGCCAGGTTCGCCGCTGCCACGAGCACCGCGCCTGCCAGCAGTGGTGCCGAGGTGCCGAGGAGGGTGGCAACCGGAACGGCCACGGCCAGGCCCAACGGGCGGGCGGCAAACGAGATCAGCGCGTCGAAGGAGCCCACCCGCCCGAGCACCTCCGGCGGGATGCGGCGCTGGATGGCGGTCTCCCACAGCGGGCTGAGCACTCCTAGCCCGAACATCGCCAGGAAGTACGCAGACGCCGCCCAGGGCAGCGCCAGTCCCAGCCCGAAGGCCGCCAGCGGCAGCGCCAAGACGGCCGCGCCCACGGCCACGCCGACCAGCGGGCGGCGCATCGGCAGCCGTCCTGCGGCAAAAGCACCGACCAGCATGCCGACGGTCCCCAGCTGGGTCACCAGGACCCACGCGCCGTCACCGCCCATGCTCCGGACAGCGATCAGCGGTCCCAGGGTGAGCAGGAAGCCCGCCGCCAGATGCCATACTCCATGGCCCAGCACATTGGTGAGGAACCAGCGGTGGCGCCGGGTCTCGGTCCAGCCTTCGCGCAACTGCGCCCGGAACCCCGGGTGGCCGCCGTCGGCCGGCCTGGTGGCCCGGCGGGTGTGCAGGCCGCCCAGGGTGGTCGCAGAGCCGATGAAGAGCGCGCCGGTCAGTAGCGAGGACCAGCCGGCGCCGAGCATCAGCATCATGCCGCCCGCCGTAGCAGGGCCGGCGGTCTGGGCCAGGCCGGTGGCGACGTCCAGCCGCGAGTTCAGCCGCAGCCGCTGGTCGGCGTCGACGGTCGCCGCGACCAGGGTGCGGACCGCTGGGGTGCCGAAGGCGACCGCGGCGCCGGTGACCGCGGCGAGCACGGCGAGGTCGGGCACCCGGACCAGGCCGCAGAGCAGCTCCGCGCCGATCGCGGTCTGCGCCGCGCCCCTGAGCAGATCGGCAGCGAGCACGACCCGCTGTGGCGGGAAGCGGTCCGCCAGCACGCCGGCGACCGGCAACAGCACCAGCATGGGCAGCAGTTCGCAGGCCAGCACCAGGCCCAGATCCCCTGCCGAACCCGTCGAGCCCGCGGCGTGTCCTCGAAGCAGCGCGAGCGTGAGCGTGGTGGGTATCAGCGCGGTGGCCAGCGCCGCGCAGGTACGGCCGACCAGCAGTCGGCGCATGGGTTGCGTCATGCCCGCATAGTATTTCGCCAGCTAATCTTTCGTCACCTAAATATAAGGTGACGTAGCATACTGGGGGCATGGACACCGAGAGTCAGGGCCGGGAGCAGCCCGCAGAAGGGGACGACTCCGTCGACGTGCACCTCGCACGCTGGCGCGGCAAGGCCCCCTTCGACGCGCGGGTGGAGGGGATCATCACCCGTATACAGCTCCTGGCCAAGCATGTCGGCCAGGCCAAAGACCGCGCCCTGGCCGAGGTTGGCCTGCAGGAGTTCGAGTTCGCCACGCTGCACCGGCTCGGCGCGCGCGAGGCCCCTGGGCGGGCCACCCCCTCCGAGCTGGCGGCAGAACTCATGCTCTCCCCTGCCGGCATGACGGGCCGTCTGGACACCCTGGAACAGTCAGGGCTGGTGCGGCGGGTGCGCAGCAGTCAGGACCGTCGCCGGGTGGACGTGGAGCTCACCGAGGCGGGGCGCACCCGCTGGCTGGCCGCGATGGAGCGGCGCGGGCAGGCGGAGGACTCGATGGTCGCCCCGCTCGGCCCGGCAGATCAGGACGCGCTCAGCACCCTGCTCAAGCGGATGCTGATCCAGGCGGAGGCGGACAGCCGACACCGGTGAACCCCGAGCCGATGGTGTTGCTTCTCGCCGTCAGGTCTCCGTATCCCGCCGGCCGCCGCTGCAGCTGCCCGAGGACACTCACGTTCGACCGACACTCCGCCAGATCGGATGGAAAGCAGCGTCTTCTTCGCGCCCGGGGTGTCTGGATTGCTCAGGCCGGGATCGCCGAGGGGAGCTCTCAGTCGTCGATCGCCTGGTAGAGCGTGGTCCAGAAGTCGAGCATGAGATGTACCGGATCCGGGACGGACGCCCCGACCTGGGTGAGCAGGATTCCGGTGAGCTGGTTGGCCGGGTCGGCGTAGGTCGAGGTGCCGCTTCCGCCGTCCCAGCCGAACTGGCCGACGGGCGCGTAGTCGCCGCGGTAGGTGCGCACCGCCATCCCGAAGCCCCAGCCGCCGTGCTGCCCCTGGCCGAACGACACATGGACGTGGTCGCGGGCCAGGGTCTCGCGCGCGGCCAGTTGCTCGGGCGTGAGGCGGTTGGTGGTCATCAGCTCGACGGCGGCCCGGGAGAGTATCCGTTCGCCCCGGTGCATCCCGCCGTTCAGCAGCATCCGGAAGTAGGCGTGGTAGTCGTCGGCGGTGGAGACCAGCCCACCGCCGCCGCCGGGGAACGCCGGAGGCGAGCTCCACCGGCCCCCCTCGGCCTCGTCCCACACGGTGAACTCTCCGGTCTGCGGGTCGGGGGCGTACAGGGTCGGCAGCCGGTCGATCTTGTCGGCGGGCACATGGAAACCGGTGTCCTTCATGCCCAGCGGCTCGAAGATGCGCTCGCGCAGGAACGACTCGAAGGACTGGCCGGAGACCCTGGCGACCAGCACGCCGACCAGGTCGCTGCTGATCTGGTACTGCCAGCGTTCGCCGGGCTGGTGCATCAGCGGAAGCGTGCCCAGGCGGCGCATCCACTCGTCCGGCTCGGGCATCGGCGTCGGCAGATTGGGCGTGAGCCCCTGCTCGAAGACCGCGTTCATGATCGGAGTGCCCAGCACCGTCATATCCATGCCGAGCCCGAACGTGGAGGTCAGCACGTCCCGTACGGTGATCGGCCGCCGCGCCGGCACGGTCTCGTCCAGCGGGCCGTCGATCCGCTTCAGCACCTGCCGGTCGGCGAGCTCCGGCAGCCACGTCTCCACCGGGTCGTCGAGGCGGAACCGGCACTCGTCGAGCAGGACCATGGCCGCCGCGATCGACAGCGGCTTGGACGTCGAGGCCATCCGGAAGATCGTGTCCCGGCGCATCGGCGCGCCACCATCGTGGCGCATCGTCCCGATCGTTTCGACATGGGTCTGGTCACCCCGGCTGAACAGTGCGACCACGCCGGGGATCTTCCCGGAGTCGACATGTCGGGCCAGCACGTCGCGGATTCTGCGCAGTCCTGTTTCGGAGAAGCCGTTGTGCCGGTCGGTGAGGGTGGTGGACATGGTGGTGTGCTCCTTTGAATGAACGGATTTCCTTGAACGGACGGGTGGTGGGACGCGGTTCTTGTCGGCGCCCGGCGTGTCTGGAGGGCTCAGGCCGCCTCGTCCTAGGGGTTCTCGCCCTCGGATGACCCGGCCCTGGTGGGGAGAGTGGATTGCCGGCAGCCGAGGCGGTCGGCAATCACCTCCAGCACCTGTTGCAGGTCGCGGGACATGCGTGCGCGCAGGCCGATTTCGGCGATTCCGTCGGCGAAGCCCGGATGGTCAGGCAGGACCCGGTGGACGCGATGGGTCACCCGGGTGCCTGCGGGGCAGGCGGAGGCGGCGTGCACCCCGGCGTACCAGCTCTGCACCGCCATCATGGAACGGGCAGGGTCCACCTGGATCTCCACCGGCTCCACGGCCCCGGCGAGCTCGGCGCGGTAGGCACCGGCGCCGGGCCCGGCCACGACGGTCATCGCCCCCTGTCGTGCCGCCGCAGCCCTGGCCAGCACCAGCAGGTTGTCATCGCCCACCCGCCCCCCGGCGACGGCGAGCAAGAGCGCGGCGACCGCCTCAACGGGCGCGGCGAGCGTCCCGCCCACTTCCCAGCGGGCGGGAAGCGCGTCCAGCTCGGTGAGGAGAGAAGACGTCGTGTGCATGGCGAAGAGCCTCGACGCGGCGGCCTGTCCGGGACAAGCCATGCCGCGCCTTCCGGGACGCCGGATGTTCCACCGAGACCATGCTGACCTGTGCTGTTACGCCGGCGGACGGCTGTTGCCCGGGTGTCCCGGGACGGGACGGGACACCCGCTCCCCACCCGGGACGGGCTCAGCAGACCCGGGCCAGGGTGGAACGCGCCTCCGGCACCAGGTAGTCGATGCCGTTCGCGGTGGCGATCTCCAGTGCCGCCCGCAAGTGCCGTGCCGCGGCGTCCCGGTGGCCCGTGGTCAGGCAGGACTCCGCGTAGGAGAGGTGGCTGCGCGCCCTCCAGTGCGGCTCACCGACGCGTTCGAGGATCCGTACGGCCTCGGCGTGCCTGGCGGCCGCCTCCTCGACGCGGCCGAGGTGGTGCAGAGCGACGGCGACGTCCGTCAGGCTGATCGCCTCGAACACAGCGTGCCGGGTCGTCCGATTGATCTCGGCGGACTGCTCGGCGAAGTCCAGGGCGGCCTCGGCGTCGCCCAGGCCGAGTGCCGCCCAGCCGAGCACGTCCAGGCACATGCGCTCGGTCTGCCGGTCCAGCCCACGGGCGGCCTCGATCCTCTCCGCGGCGATCTCGTGGGCCTCGTGGTACTTCCCCAGCTGCACCAGAGCGGTTCCGATGGCGGTACACACACGCAGGCGAACAGCGGACCCACGGGCCAGCGGCAGCGCGGCGGCCTCGCGCATGACGGCGATGCCACCCTCAGCGTCGCCGGTGTACATCCGGGCCTCCCCCAGCTTCATCAGGGAAAGAGCCTCGCCGTCGAGGTCGCGCTCCGCGGCCATCAGCACGCGGGCCGCCTCAAGTCGCGGCGCCGCCTCCTTCATGAGGCCGACGCGCATCATCGCGGCGCCCAGCAGGTACCGGTGCGAGGCGAGCATGCGGCGGTCGCCGAGCCTTTCCGCGGCGGGCATGCTGGCCTCGAGCCCCCTGATCAGCCGTGCCACTCCGCCACGCCGTGCTTCGGAGAGCAGGGCGAGCTGCCCGAGCCCGACCGCCGGCGCGTCGATGCCCAGCTCCACGGCGAGCGAGAAAGCCGCGGTGAGGTTGGCCCACTCGGTTTCCATCCAGTCCACGGCCGTGTCGTAGACGGACAGGTCGGGAAGCGCGGGGGGCGGCTGGGTGACGATGACCGGCAGCGGGATGAGGACCTCGACCAGCTTCTTCACGGCCAGCATGCCGCTCAGGTAGTAGTCGCCCAGCCGGGCGATCGCCGGTACCGGGTCGGCCGCGGCGTCGTCGGAGCGGGCGGCCTGCCGCAGCAGGTCGTGCATCCGGTAGCGCCCCGCCGCCGGCTCCTGCACCAGGTGGACGTCGACCAAGTCCTCCAGCAGGGAACGGGCGTTGGCCAGCGGGATCCCGGCCAGCGCGGCCGCACCGTACGCGTCGATGTCGTCGCCCGGTACCAGGCCGAGCAGCCGGAACATCCGCCGCTGGGCGGGATCGAGCTGCCGCAGCGACATCTCGAACACGTCCGACACCGCCAACTCCCCCTCGCGCAGCCGCTCCACCAAGGTGTCGAGCGTCCACGCGGGCCGGTGCCGCAGCCGCGCGGCAGCCACCCGGATGGCCAACGGCAGGTTCCCGCATCGGCGCAGCACCTCGCCGACGTCACCGGGCCGGTCCCCGCCCGCGGAGGCAAGGAACAGCTCCGCCGCCTCTTCAATCGGCAGAACGTCCAGCGAGATTGGCTGAACGCCGTCCAACTCCACCATCCGCCGGCGGCTGGTGATCACCACGAAGCTCTGACCGGCGCCGGGGAGCAGGTCGCGCACGTGATCGGCGTCGGCGGCGTTGTCCAGCAGCACGATCGCGCGCCGCGTCGCCAACTCCGAGCGCCACAGCGCGGCCCGCTCGGCGACCCCGTCGGGAATCCTGCCGGGCGGCAACCCCAGCGCGGCCAGCAGCACGCGCAGCGCCTCCGCCGGCTCGACCCGCTCCCGGCCCGGAGTGAACCCGTGCAGGTCCAGGTACAGCTGACCACCGGGGAAGTCAACGGTCAGCAAATGCGCGGCATGTACGGCCAGCGCGGATTTACCCACCCCGCCCATGCCGTCGATCGCCACCACCGAAGTTTTCCGCGCGGCACCGAGGAGGGCGTCCAACTCCGCCCGGCGCCCGGTGAAGGCGGTGATGTCGTGCGGCAGGTCATTGCGCGCCGGCGGAGGGGCAGCCGCGCTTGCCTGGCTTGGCTGCGGCCTGTCCTTGGCCCGCTCCCACACCTCACGCAGTGCCCTGGGGTCACGACCGGCTGCCTTGCAGAGCGCCACCACCGTCGGCCACGGCGGAACGGCCTGGCCGGAAAAGTAGCGCGACAGCGAGGAACTGCTGACGTTGATGTCACGGGCGAGCTCGCGCAGACTCCGTCCGGCCAGGTCACGAAGCTGCCGCAGCAACCCCGTCAACTCCTCGCTCACTCTTGCCAGCCTCTCTTCACATCCACGCGCCGATATTAGAGGGACTGGAGTGACTGAGCTTGAAGTTGATGGTTTCCCCTCGGTCGTCAGCCATCGGCCCGACCGACCCCCTCATCCGGTGGCCCTGGGTCGTGCGCCGCGCTGCACGGAGACATCCGCCTGGTGCTGAGACGTCTCCCGCATTCCGACGGGGCGCCCTGACCTGATTGCCATCGGTCCGACGCCGCCTGACGGAAGCGCATCGTGGGTGGCGAGCACGCGCTTGGGCACGGCGCTGCTGGAGCCGGAAATCCACGTGCCCCTCCCTCGGGGCTGGGCTACCGTCCGCTCCCATGACCTGGCTACCGAAGAATTTCCTCCATCCCGTCCGCGTCGATGTGCCCGGCGGGTTCCATCTGAGGCCGATCCGGGGCGCCGACACCGACCTCGACTACCCCGCGGTGATGGGGTCGCGAGAGCGCCTGTGGGCGATCTACGGTCAGGCGTGGGGCTGGCCGCCCGCCACGATGACGTACGAACAGGACCAGGAGGACCTGGAGCGGCACGAGAGGGAGATTGCGGCGCACGAGTCCTTCAACTACGCCCTGTTCGACGACGCCGGCACCGCCCTGCTCGGCTGCGTCTACATCGATCCGGCGCGCAAGGTGGGTTTCGACGCGGAGATTTCCTGGTGGGTCGTGGACGACCGCGTGGGAACCGCGCTCGAGCACGCCCTCGACGCCTTGGTGCCGCGGTGGATCACTGACGAGTGGCCCTTCGAGCGTCCATGCTTCGTCGGCCGGGACCTGTCCTGGCAGGAATGGCTGGCACTGCCGGACGCCGCCTGATTGTCGATGCGCGTGACCTCGCCGGTGGACTTCACCAGGCTCCCGGCGGGGCAGTCTCCGCCGCCAGGCACGCCTTCGTCGCCATGAGTGAGACGGTGAACGGGTGTCGCGGCTCGGTCAGTATCCGGTGGGCCGGGCCCTGTTCGACCAGCTCGCCCGCGTCCAGTACGGCGATGCGGTGGGCCAGACGTGCGGTCTCCAGGTCGTGGGTGATCAGCATGAGGGACATGGCCGAACGGTCGCGGAGCAGATCCGCGAGGGCGTCGAGGATGCCGCGGCGCGTGACCGGGTCGAGACCGGAGGTGATCTCGTCGCAGATCAGCACCCGGGGCCGGGCCACCAGGGCGCGTGCCAGGGCCGCCCGCTGGAGTTCGCCGCCGGAGAGCTCCGCGGGGAGGCGGTGGGTCGTTTCGGACCGGAGGCCGAGGCGGGTCAGTGTCGTCAGGGCCTCCTGAGCGGCTGACCGACGGTCGGTGCCGCGCAGACGCACCGCGGTGCGGGCGACCTGGTCAAGGACGGGGCGGTGCTCGTCGAAGGCGGCCCGCGCGTCCTGGAAGACGTACTGCACAGCCGCCAACTGGGCGCGGCTGCGCTGCCGTACGCTGCGCGGCAGTGGGGTGCCGTCGAGATGGACCTGGCCGTCGTGGTCGCGGTGGAGGCCGGCCAGACAGCGGGCGAGGGTGGTCTTACCGCTGCCTGAACGGCCGACGACGGCCAGCGACTCACCAGGGTGCAGGGCGAGTTCCGGGGTTCGCAGCACCACAGTGGCACCGAGGGTGCCGCCGCGGTGGCGCGCGGTGAGATGGCGCAGGTGCAGGACGGCCTGTCCGGTGTCCGGAGCAGGCTGGTGCCCGGTCGGCATCGGCCGGGCACCGAGCAGTTGTCGGGTCCACTCATGACGCGGTGCGAGCCACAGCCGCTGGACCGGGCCCGATTCCACGACCCGGCCCGCCCGCATGACGAGGACCTCGTCGGCGAGTGCGCGCACCACATCGAGGTCGTGGCTGAGCAGCACGACCGCGATGCCGCGGGCCGCCAGCGCTGCCAGCTGGTCGACGATGCGGCTCTTGGTCAGCGCGTCCTGGCCGGTGGTGGGTTCGTCGGCGACGATGACGCGGGCACCGAGCAGCAGCGCCTGCGCGAGCACGACGCGCTGCTGCTGGCCGCCGGACAGCTGGTGCGGATGGCGCGACAACAGCGCCTCGCCGTTCGCGAGCTGGGCGTCCGACAGAGCCCGCAGGATGCGTTCGCGGACGGCCGCCCGGCGCCGGCTGCGGGGCAGCTCGCGCACCTGGGTGCGGGCGATGTCGATCAGCAGCGCCGAGACCCGGCGGGCGGGGTTGAGCACGGACGCCGGATGCTGGGGCACGTAGCCGACCGGGCCGTCCGCCGCCACGCGGACGTCGCCGGTGACCCGGGCACCCGAGGGGTACGCGCCGAGCAGGGCGAGGCCCGTGGTGGTCTTTCCGCTGCCGGAGGCTCCGACCAGCGCCGTCACCTTGCCCGGCAGAGCCCGCAACTGCACACCGTCCACGATCACCCGCCCGTCGATCTCCACACGCAGGTCACGGATCTCCGCGACGGGGGCCGGCCCGGCACCGGTGCCTGCGCCCGTCGGTGCGGTCGTATCGTTCCGTGCGGTCACGGCCGTGGTCCCCTCTCTCCCCGGCGCCGGCCGGGCTTGTGGAGTGCCGCGTCGCAGAGCAGGTTGCTGCCCGTGGTCAGCGCGACGATCAGCAGCGCGGGCACCACCACGGCCCAGGGCTGCACGAACAGTCCGGTGCGGTTGCGGTCCACCATCACCGCCCAGTCGGCGGCGTCCGGCGCGACGCCGACGCCCAGGAACGCAGCAGTGGCCACGAGGTACAGCACGCCGGTGAGCCGGGTGCCGGCGTCGGCGGTCAGGGTGCGCAGTATCGAGCGGCCGACATAACCGACGGCCGTGCGCCACCACGTCTCGCCCTGCATGCGCAGCGCCTCCACCGCGGGGCGCGCCGCGGCCTCGGCGGCGGCCGCGCGCACGATCCGCGCCGCGTCCGGGACGTTGACCAACGCGACGAGCAGGGCGAGCCCGACGGCACCCGGTGTGAGCACGGATGCCACCAGAAGGATCAGCAGCAGGGACGGCACCGCCAGCACCACGTCCAGCGGCCGCATCAGTGTCTCCTCCAGCCAGCGGCGGTGGGTGAGCGCGGCGCTGAGGCCCAGGGGCAGCGCCACGAGGTAGGCCAGGGCCGTCGCGGCGAGCGCGGTCAGCACCACCGGCCGGCCGCCGAGCAGGACCTGACGCCACGCGTCACGGCCCACGAAGTCGGTGCCGAGCCAGTGTCCGTCGCCGAGGGTGAAGGACGCGGCCCGCGTGCCCGGATCACCCGCGAACACCGGTCCCAGGACGGCGAGGACGAGGGGTACGGAGATGACGGCGAGCCCGAGGGCGTAGCGGCCCGCGCGGCGCGGCCGTACGACGGCGCAGGAACCGGATACTCGCGTGGACGGCGCGTGGGTCACGCGGCCACCCCCGCCCGGGGCGCGAGTCGGTGGGCGATCAGGTCGGCGCAGAGGTTGAGCACGACGGTCAGGACGCCGAACACCACGGCGAGGCCCTGCACCACCGGTACGTCGCGTTCGGCGACGGCATTGAGCAGGACGGTACCGAGTCCGGGGATCACGAAGAGGGCCTCCACGACGATGACGCCACACAGCAGCCAGTCGATGGTGCGTGCGAGTTGCTGGACGGCCGGGGCGAGGGCGTTGGGCAGGGCGTGGGCGTAGCGGACGCGGGCGCCGCCTACGCCGTAGCGGCGGGCATGCACCGCGTACGGCGCGGCCAGGGCGTCGACCATGCCGGCGCGGACCAGGCGGGCCAGCGAGCACACGGGGCGGGAGAGCAGTACGAGGACGGGCAGGAGCAGCGCTGCGGGGTGCGCGAGCAGGTCGGTGCCGTAGCCGACCGCGGTGGGTGGGAGCCAGCCCAGGCGGAGGGCGAAGACGGTCACCAGCAGCACACCGAGGGCGAATTCGGGCACCGCGTAGACCGCGAGCGTCAGCGAACTGATCAGCCGGTCGACGAGTCGCCCTTCGTGGCGGGCGGCCAGTACGCCCAGGCCGAAGCCGGCCGGGACGAGCAGTGCCACGGTGAGGGCGGCCATCAGCAGGGTGGGCCCGAAGCCGTCGGCCAGGAACTGGCTGACCGGCCGTCCGGAGGTCACGGAGGTGCCGAAGTCCCCGTGCAGCAGGCCCGCAGCCCACTCGGCCAGCCGCTCGTACGCCGGCCGGTCGAGGTGCATGGCCTCGCGGAGGGCCGCGATACGGGCGGGGTCGGGCTGGTCGCCGGAGAGGGCGACGGCGGCGTCGCCCGGCAGCGCCTCGGTGAGCGCGAAGACCAGCAGCACCACGGCCCCGGTCTGTGCGACTCCGAGGAGCAGCCGCCGGGCGACGAAGGAGCGCAGTCCCGTCACGCCAGCCACACCTTGTCGAACCGGGCCCAGTCGAGCGTGTTGGCGGGCGCCTTCCGGTCAACCCCCTTCACCGTGTGTGCCGTTCCCAGGATCCAGTCGGCGAAGCCCCAGATCAGGAAGCCGCCTTCGGTGTACAGGCGGCGCTGCATGCGCGCGTAGACGGCTGCCCGGGCCTTGGTGTCGGGGGTGGACTGCGCCTGCTGGTAGAGGGCGTCGAAGTCCTTGTGGTGCCACTTGGTGGCGTTGGTGGTGGAGTCGGTCAGCAGCCGTTGGGAGAGGTGGGCCTCGATGGGCATGGCTCCGGAGCGGTAGCAGCACAGGGTGCCGGAGTCGAGGATGTCGCTCCAGTACGTGTCCTTGCTGCCCGTCTTGACGTTGATGGTGACGCCCGCCTTGGCTGCCTGGTCGCGGAAGATGCTGGCGGCCTCGGTGAATCCGGCGGCGACGGCCGAGGTGTCGAGGGTGACCGTGAGCTTCTCGGCGCCGGCCTGCTTCAGCAGGGCACGGGCACGGCCCAGGTCCTGCTCGCGCTGGGGGAGGCCGTCGGCGTAGTACTGGTAGCCCTTGCCGAACAGGTCGTTGCCGATCTCGCCGGCGCCGGACAGGGCGCCGGCGACGAGCTCCTTGCGGTCGGTGATGAGGAAGAACGCCTGGCGCACCCGCTTGTCGTCGAACGGGGCCCGGTCGGTCTTCATCGCGAAGCCCTGCATGGCGCTGTTGCGCAGCCGGACGATCTCGATCCGGCCCTTGCCTTCGTGCGCGCGGGCGGTGGTCGGGTCGAGTTCGTGGGCGTACTCGACCTGTCCGCCGAGGAGTGCGTTGACGCGTGCGGACTCCTCGTTGGCGACGACGAATTCGATCTCGTCGAGGTGCGGGGCGCCCTCCCAGTAGTCGTCGTAGCGGCGGAAGACGGCCGAGCGGCCGGGGGTGAAGGAAACGAAGCGGAAGGGGCCGGAGCCGATCGGATTCTTGTCGAACGCGGTCGTGTTCTCGGGGACGATGTACGCGCCGAATGCGGCCAGGATGTTGGGGAATTCGGCGGTGGGGCGCTTGAGGACGAACTCGATGCTCCGCTTGCCGGTGGCGCGGCTCGCGTCGAGGTCGATGGGTTCCAGGGACGCCTTGGCGCGGAACCCCTTTTTCGGGTCGGCGATCCGGCGGTAGCTGTACAGGACGTCCTGGGCGGTGACCGGCTTGCCGTGGTGGAAGGTGGCCTTGCGCAGGGTGACCTGCCAGCGGTCCAGGGTCTTGTTCGCCTGCCACCTCTCGGCGAGGCGGGGTTGCGCGGACAGGTCGGCGCCGTAGTCGGCGAGCTTGTCGAAGAGCGCCTTGGCACGGGCGGCATCGGCGAAGAGGTTGGCCAGGTGAGGGTCGAGGGTCTCGCTCGCGCCACCTCCGGCGAAGGCGGCGCGTAGCCGTCCGCCCCGTCGGGGCCGGCCGTCGCCCTTGCCCGTGCCGTCGTCGGGGCCGGGGCCGCCGCAGCCGGTGAGCGCGAGTGCGCCGAGCGAGGCGGCGCCCGTGGCGGCGAGGAAGCCGCGGCGGCGCAGGCCCGGGAAGGGCTGTTCGGCAGGGAAGCCGAGGTGGCGGGCGGTTTCTTCGTTCATGCGGGTGTCCTCGTGGTGTGGATGGGTCACTGTGCCTGCTCGATGAGCCGGGCGACGACGTGCAGCCGGTCGGCGTCCGTCGTCTCTCCCGGGGCCATGCCTTCTCGCCAGGGCGGCTCGGTCCGCGGGCCCGGACCGTCGTGCAGGTCGAGGACCTCGAAGCCGTGCGCCGCCAGGAGACGGCGGAGTTCCAGCGGGAAGAGCAGCCGCCATGCGGAGCGCTGTTCGACGGGCAGGGACCCGTCGTCCGCGGTCCATACGCGGCTTCGGCGCAGGAGTTGGGCGGTGCGGTCCACGGTGAGCGTGGTGGTGGACCGGTAGGCGGTGCCGTGCCAGGTGAACTCGTGGACGGTGGGGGTGTCGAGCAGGTCGGTACGGCCCAGGAAGTAGGCGCCGTTACGCATCTCCGCGACGAGCAGGCCGCCCGGGGTCAGCGCGCGACGGCAGGAGGCCAGAAAACCGTCGAGCTGTGCGTCGGTGTGGCAGTACAGCAAGGAGCTGTCCAGGCAGACGACCGCGTCGAACGCGCTGTGGCCCAGGTCGAATCCGTGCAGGTCGGCACGGACGTACACGGGCCCGGGGTGGTGGGTGCGGGCGTGGGTGAGCATCGCCTCGGAGAGGTCGGCGCCGGTCACCGTCCGGCCGCTGCCGTGCAGGTGGGCGGCGTCACGGCCGGTGCCGCAGCCCATGTCCAGCACCCGCGGGCCGGCGCCGTACCGCCGCAGGCAGTCCTCCGTCCAGCGGCCGGCCAGCCGGTCGGCGTCGGGGAAACGGGCCTCGTACAGCGCGGGGTGGTCGGTGAGCAGGTTGTGCATGTCCTCGGTGGCGGTGCGGGTCATGGCGTCTCCTTCCTCAGGCCGCCACCGTCAGGGCCGGTTTCGGCGTCGTCGGCAGCGCGTTGCGCCGGTGCAGCCAGGCCACGCCGCACGCGGAGGCGAGACCGAACAGGGCGCAGCACGCCCAGGGCAGCCAGGGGGCGCCGCGTTCCCCGGTGTCCATGGCCCAGCCGACGGCGGTGTTTCCGGCCGCGGCGGCGATGCCGGAGACCACGTAGAAGATCCCGTAGTAGGTGCCGGTCAGCTCCGTGCGGCCGAATCCGGGGATGAGCTCCAGCACGAAGGGCTGGGCGATCATGACGCCGAGGTAGAGCAGGAGGGCACCGAGCAGGACGGGCAGCGTGCGCAGCACCGCGTCGGCGGTGCCGTCCGGGGTGCCGGACCCGCCTGCCACCAGGGCCGGCGGCAGGAAGGACAGCGCCATCACCACGAGCCCGACGGTGATCCAACGCGCCCTGGAAGCACGGCCTTTGAGGGCGCGTGTGATGCGCAGTTGCAGGGTGAGGTTGGTGACGGTGCCGACGAGGAAGACGAGGCCCGCCGCGCCGTCCCAGCCGGTGGTCCGCCGGGCTCCGTCGGGCAGCAGCAGGTAGAGCTGGTTCTGCAGGGTGAACATGCCGACCATGGCGAGCGCGAAGGCCAGGAAGGCGCGGTTGCCGAGGACCTCGCGCCAGTCGGCGAGGACGCCGCCCTCGCTCGGCTCCACCTTGCGCGCGGGCAGGACGACGGCCTGGGCGACGGTGAGGACGGCGAAGATGCCGGCGGCGGTGAGCGCGGACGTGCGGAAGTCCACGAGCAGCAGTGCGCTGCCCA
The DNA here is from genome assembly GCF_055657085.1 of Streptomyces sp. NPDC107765. Classification (NCBI taxonomy): domain Bacteria; kingdom Bacillati; phylum Actinomycetota; class Actinomycetes; order Kitasatosporales; family Streptomycetaceae; genus Streptomyces; species Streptomyces sp. NPDC107765. Next base: position 54,845 of record NZ_JBVKBL010000001.1, read on the forward strand.
GCAGCGGACCGATCAACGCGCCGGTGGTGGCGAAGACGTTGAACAGGGCGAATGCCTCGGCCTTGCGCTCCCCCGCCTCCTGTGCGAGGTAGGCACGCACGGCGGGGTTGAACAGGGCGCCGGCGAGCCCGCTGAGCACGGAGGCGGCGAGCAGTACGGCCAGCCCGTCGCCCAGCGCGAACAGCGCGAACCCTACGGTGCGCAGGGCGCAGCCGGCGATGATGACGCCGCGCGCGCCGAGCCGGTCGGAGGCGGAACCGCCGATGAGGAACAGGCCCTGCTGGCTGAGGTTGCGGACACCGAGGACGATCCCCACGACGGCCGCCGACATGCCCAGGTTCTGGCTGAGGTGGGTGGCGAGGTAGGGGATGAGGAGGTAGAAGCCGGTGTTGACACCGAGCTGGTTGGCCAGCAGGAGGCGGACGGCCAGAGGAAATCGACGCATCTCGTGCCAGATCTTCACGCCGCCTCCTCCCCCGGGCTGCGCCGGACGCCCAGACCGGGCAGACCACTTGCCCGTACGAAGCCGTCCGTGCCGCCGATCCCGGCCCACGGGTCGTGAGCGAGCAGCAGGTGTCCGTCGAGGTCGGCCCAGCGGGCGCGGTCGGCCAGGTGGACGGCGGGGGCGAGGCCGAGGCTGCTGGCGGTGAGGCAGCCGAGCATCAGCGCGGTCCCGCTGCCGTCGATCGCTGCTGCGATGCGCAGGGCCGCGTGGACACCGCCGCACTTGGCGAGCTTGACGTTGACACCGTGCACGCGTCCGGCAAGGCGGCGGACGTCATCCAGGCTCACGGCGTCCTCGTCGGCGATGACCGGCAGTGGTGAGCGTGCGGCGAGCGCGCCGAGCGCCTCCGGATCGCCGGGTGCGAGGGGCTGTTCGACGGCCTCGACTCCGAGTTCCGCGAACCGGGGCAGCAGGGCGTCGGCCTGGACCGTGGTCCAGGCACCGTTGGGATCGAGGAGCAGCCTGGCCCGGGGCGCGGCGTCACGGATGACGCGCACCCGCTCCACATCTTCCTCGGGGTCGGGCGCCCCGGCCTTGACCTTGATGACCGCGAAGCCGCTCGCCGTGAGGCATCGCGCCTCGGTCGCGGCCCGCACCGGCGAGGTGATGCCGATGGTGCGGGCCGTGGCGGCCACCGGGGCGGTGGCGGCGCCGAGGAGCCGGTGGACGGGGCTGCCGGCGTGTTTGCCGGCGAGATCGAGGAGCGCGGACTCGACGGCGGCGGTGACGGCTGGCGGGGTGTCCTCTCCCGCCAGTTCGCCCGCCCGCAGGGCGTCGAGCGCGCTTTCGGGCTCGCGGAAGCGCCGGAGGTCGGTGGCGACGGCCGCGAGGAGCCGTTCGAGGGTGTCGGCGTCGAGGCCGTAGTAGACGCTGGTGACGGCCTCGCCGTGGCCGCGCAGCCCGTCGTGTTCGACGGTCAGCCACACGGCGTCGCGGGCGGCCATGGTGGAGCGGGAGATGCGCAACGGCTCGGCGAGGTCGAGGCGTACGGTGCGCTGGGTGGCCTTCACAGTCTCTCTTCCGAAGGATGCAGGGATTCGGGGGCCCGGAGCGGGTCGGTGATGCGGGTACAGCGGACCCACCCGGCGGCCTCGGCCGCACGGGGGTGCGGTATCTCGACGGGCCGGGCGGCCGCGGCGGACGGGGCGAGGCCGTGCGCGGCGGTGAAGTCGTCGTCGTAGACGGTGCCGAGGTAGCGGTGCGGGCCGTCGGGGAAGACGGTGGCGACCTCCGCCCCGGGGTGGACGCGGGCCGCCCAGGCGGCGACGCGGGCGACCGCACCGGTGCTCCAGCCGCCGCTGACGAAGCTGCCCCGGGCAAGCCGCCGGCAGCTGTCCATTGCCTCGGCCGGGCCGACCCAGTGGACCTCGTCAAAAGCGTCGTAGGCGACGTTGCGCGGGTGGATGCTGCTGCCCAGTCCGCGCATCAGCCGGGGGCGGGCGGGCTGCCCGAAGATCGTGGAACCGGTGGCGTCGACGCCGATGAGGCGCAGGGCGGGCCACTGCCGCCGCAGGGGAGCGATGACCCCCGCGCTGTGGCCGCCGGTGCCGACGCTGCACACCAGGACGTCGAGGTGGTCGAGCTGGGCCGTGAGTTCGGCGGCCAGTGAGGCGTAACCGGCGGTGTTGTCGGGGTTGTTGTACTGGTCGGGCCAGTAGGCGTCGGGCAGCACGGCGAGCAGCTCGCGCAGCCGGGCGAGGCGGGCGGCCTGCCAGCCGCCCTCGGGGGCCGGGCGGTTGACGAGTTCGAGGCGAACGCCGTGGGCACACAGCAACTGCCGCATGGACGGCTCGAGTTCCCGGTCGCCGACCAGCACGACCGGGTGGCCGAGGGCCTGCCCGGCGAAGGCCAGGCCGATGCCGAGGGTGCCGGAGGTAGACTCCACCACCGGTGCGCCGGGACGCAGTTCGCCGCGCTCGCGGGCGCCCCTGAGCATCGACACGGCAGCCCGGGCCTTCATGCCGCCGGCTGCGAGCCCTTCGAGCTTGGCCCAGAACCCGGGGTGGGGGTCCGGTAGATCAGCGGTGATGCGCACCAGTGGCGTACGGCCGAGCAGGGCGAGCAGCTCCGGGCGAGCGGTGGGGCGGACCGCGGTCGCGGTCATATGTGGCCTCCCTGACAGGAGTTGCCGTGCGGCCCCCTGTAGCGGTGGACGACTCCGGCGCCGCCGTCGAGCCAGAAGAAGGGGTACGGCTCGGCGCACACCGCGCTCACGCCCTGGCCGAGGAAGCGGGGCAGCACGGCGCTGCCGGTCTGCGCGAACATCACCAGTTGCTTGTCGTGCTGCTGCGCGTGCCGTCGAAGCGGTTCGAAGGTGCCGTTGCCCAGCGTCATTCCGGAGACGAGCAGCGCATCGCAGCGGTCGGCCGCCGCGAGCGCATCGGTGACGACCGGCTCGCCCCACTCGGTGACGCCGCCCTTGAGATCGCACGGGACGTACTGGAGGCCGCGTGCACGCAGCGCCTCCAGAAGGGAGTTGACGACTCCGATCACCAGCACGGTGGCCCCGGGCGGCAGATCGATCAGCTCGGCGACCGCCTCCGCGCGCGCCCGGGACTTCTCCAGCGACGATCCGGCGGGCAGCGGGAAGGGACGCGCCCCGCTCTCCGGGCCGTGCGGGGTGGCGTGCATCAGATAGGCGTCCAGAGCGGCCACTCGCACCGGCAGCAGCGGATGCTCCAGGAGTCGGGCCACATCCGCGCCCACACAGTCGTCGAGCGCGCTGTCGGGCAGTGTGCCGGGCTCGACCGCACAGGAGCCGACGGCCTCGGCCAGGCGCAGGCTGAGCACTTCGTTGCGGTAACCGGTGCCGCGCCCGTCGTGGCGTACGGCCTGCCGGGTGGTGAAGGCCACGGTGATCCGCTGGGTAGCCGGGTCGGGGCCCAGCCCGCCCGCGCGGACGCGGTCCACGAGGTCGGCGTACGTCCGGCACGTCTCGTACGCCACCGCGCCGGCCGCGCCGATGACGGCGGTCATCGGATCACCAGCCCCGCGCGCAGCCCGGCCAGCAGGGCCTCGACGCGGTCGCGGGCCCCTGGCCCGTCGGCGTCACCGGCCATGATGTGCCCGAGGTACTCGTTGTTGCTGCCTGCCGCCTTCACCACCTTGCCGGGGTCGGCGAGCTGCACCTCCAGCACGCCGGGTGCGTCCTGCAGTTCGCCGCCGTCCAGCGCTTCGAGCGTGCCGGCGGCCTGCGGCACCAGAAATCCGATGGCGGCGCTGCGCAGTCCGGTGTCCGTGGGCCGCAACTCGGGTGGGCGGCCCAGCGCGACCTCCACGAAGGCCGCCGCGAGGTCGATGCCGGTGACGTGGCGGATCAGTTCGGTGATGCGGTTACCCGCGGGACGCGGGTTGACCTCGACCACGCGCGGCCCGTCGGCGGTCAGCTTGATCTCGGTGTGCGCCACGACGCCCTCGACGAGCCCGAGTGCCTTCAGGGCGTGCAGCGCGGTCTGTTCGGCGGCCTCGGCGTCGGCGGCCGTCAGGGCTGCGGGGAACATATGGCCGGTCTCGATGAACGCGGGCGCCCCGCCGATGCTCTTGTCGGTCACGCCGACCACGTGGACCGTTCCTGCACACGAGACGGTCTCGACACTCACCTCGGGACCGTCCAGCAGCGCTTCGAGCAGGACCACGGGCGCACGCCGCTGTCCGCGCGCATTGACCGGGACGTCCGCCAACGTCCGGTAGACGTCGGCGAGTTGCGCCTCGTCATCCACCCGCCGTACGTACATGCCGGCGCACAGGTCGACGGGCTTGGCCACCAGTGGGTAACCGATCTCCCGGGCGGCGCGCGCGATGTCGGGCCACTCCTCGTGTACGGCGAAGCGCGGGCCGGGCACTCCGGCATCGGCGAGCACACGGCGGGTGGCGTCCTTACGGCAGGCGATCTCGACCGCTTCGGGCCCGGGGCCCGGCAGACCGAGCCGCCCGGCGATCCGCGCCACGGTCGGCAGGTAGTAGTCGCAGGACGTGATCACTCCGTCGAACCCCCACACCGCATGCAGCCGCTCGACTTCGGACAGCAGGGCTTCGGTGTCGTTGGTCTCGGCGGTGATGACGTTGCGGGCCCCGAGCAGCGGGTGCGCCGTCCCCTCGGGTGCGGAGCGCAGATAGTGGTGCAGGTCGCGGGTGAGGAAGGTGAACGTGTGCCCGCCCTCCCGTATCGCCCGCGGCAGCAGTCGGCTCATCGCTCCGACCCAGCTCTCGACCACCAGCAGATGAGCCACAACTCCCCTTCCGGGCTTGGACTTCGGGTACGGGGCAGCCGAGTGCCCCTCCAGAGGAGGGGAGCGGGTTTGCCCGAGGCACACGTTAACGATAATCATTTTCATTGTCATCTTGGGGGCAGGTTTTTGCCGCCCCCTTGTTCGCCGAGTCCCTTGGAAGGCCCCGTGACCCCTCCCCTACGTCGCACCGCCGTGCTGTGCGCGTTGCTGACTGCCGCTACCCTCGCCCCCGTCGGCCCGATCCAGGCCGCCACCCCGACGCCCCCGCTACGCTTCGGCACATGCCCTGACTCCCTGCCGAACCCGCCGGCCCCGGAACATGTCGAGTGCGGGCGGCTGCGGGTCCCGCTCGACTGGAACCATCCGCGGGGACCGCACATCGAGGTGGCCGTCTCACGGATACGCTCATCGGGCTCCCGCGCCGAGCGGCGCGGCATCCTGCTGGTGAACCCGGGAGGACCGGGCGGCTCCGGACTCTCCTACGCGGTGACGAAGCGGGCCAAGCTCCCGGAGAGCGTGCGACGGGCGTACGACGTCATCGGCTTCGACCCCCGTGGCGTCGGACAGAGCGCCCCCGTGAACTGCGGCCGGATGGGCGGCCTCTTCACCGGCCCGGGCACGAACCCCGTACCCGTAGGCAGGCCGGCGGAGAAGAACTACCTCACCTCGCTACGAAACATGGCCGACGACTGCGCCGCGGGCGCCGGCGACACGCTGTCCCACCTGTCCACCGAACAGACCGCGCGGGACATGGACGCCATCCGCGCCGCACTCGGCGAACGCCGGACGAGCTTCCTCGGCGTCTCCTACGGCAGCTACCTCGGCGCCGCGTACGCCGCACGCTTCCCGCACCGCGTGGGTCGCATGGTGCTCGACAGTGTCGTGGGCCCGTGGGACTGGTACGACTTCGACGTCACCCAGAGCCGCGCACTGCTGCGGCAGCGCGACACCTTCTTCACTTGGACCGCCGCCCACGCGGAACGCTTCGGCCTCGGCGAGAACGCAGCCGCCACGCGCCGGACTTACCTGCGCGTGCGCCACGCACTCACCAGGCACCCCGTGGACGGCTTCGGACCCGCCGAGTTCGACCGCACCGTCTACCGCGCACTGGGCCGCACCGAACGCTGGGCCGGCCTGGCCGATGGCCTGCGCGCCTACCTGCACGACGGACGCCCCGACAGGCTCCGTCCCACCACCGCCTTCGACAGCCCGGACTCGCGCAACTACGAAGCAGCGAACCGCGTCGTCAAGTGCGCCGACTCCCCCGCCCCCACACCTCACCGGATCCTGGCGGACATCCACCGCACCCGCCGGCTCGACCCGCAGCCGGTCCTGACCGGCATGGAGGCATCCGCCTGCGCCTACTGGCACCACAAGCCTGCCCACCGCACCCCGCTCGGCAGCCCCGAGTCCCCACCCGTACTGCTGGTGGCCTCCGCGCACGACCCCGTCACCCCCATCGAGGGCGCCCGCCGACTGCGCCGGCTACTGCCCGGCTCGCGCCTGGTCACGCTCGACAACGACTACTCGCACGGCGTGTTCGCCAGCCGGGGCAACGCCTGCGTGGACGACGCCGCGGCTGCCTATCTCGTCCACGGCACGACGCCGAAGGCGGACGTGCACTGCACCGGCCCCGGGCTGCCGGACATGCCGTGAACGCGGGAGCGAAGCAGCTCCCTGAAAATCGTTTTCATATATTGCCAGGGTGACCTCTACCTTCGTGGATACACCGTGCGCCCCGCGACACCTGCCGACGCGGACCCCGCACGCCGCCTCATGCTCGACACGCTGCACCACGACGGCTCCCTCGTCCTGTGCGACATGCCCGACCCGGTGGCCGGCGCGGGCTCCACCACCACGCTCTTCATCGAACAGCCAGCGCTCGCAGGCTGCCTACGGCTGGCATTTCAGACCGTTCGGGAGGGCGCGGCGCCCGTGAAGCAGTCCGGCCTGGAGCCGTAAGGGCCCCGGCCCGGAGCCGTAAGGGCCCTGCCCCGCGCCGCGCTCGCCGGCCGTCGTCGGCGAGCCGCACGGAGTTGTGGTGGAAGGTACCGCCGGCCGCAGCACCATCGACCCAGATCTTCGGCGCGACCCTCGCCTTTTGGCCGAGGCGGGGCAGCCGATGGGGGCCTGCGCGGTCGGGACCTGCGCGACAGGCTTGGCGACACCAGACACCCGGGGGCTCCCTGAGTTGACGGAAGATTGACCCCTTCGCGGGAGAGCCCTGACACAAACCGACCGTATGGTCAGCGGCATGCCCCCACACCCCCCAAACACCCCGTCGCTCCCCGTCCTCCCCTACCGAAAACCCACACCCGGCCGGGACTACTGGGTCCTGGACAACGCACTGCCCGACATCGAAGCCGTCCGGGAGCGCTGCCTCACCAAGGACAACTGGGTCGAAGGCTATCCGCACAAGCCCGAGAGCTGGCCCGGTCTGCGCACGATGCCCGGGCTCGAACCAGCCGAACTGGCCCACGTCGAAAGACTCGTCATGAAGGCCACCGGCGCCCGTCAGCTGTGGCAACAGACAGCCCCTGGAGGCGGCACCCACAATCACAACTGCATCCAGGTCGTCGGCAAGGACGAGTGCGAGCCACGGCCCCACACCGATTCGCGATCGCTGTGCCGCTACGCCGCTGTGCTCTACCTCAACCCCCAGGTGCCCAAGGACTGCGGAACGAGCTTCTACCGCCAGAACCTGCCAGGCGGCCGACTCGGCGGAAACACGGTGACCGCGCCACACAACAACCTGGTCGACGCCCTCGGCACGCGCTTCGTCCCGCCCGACTCCTTCACCGAGGACGTACGCGTACCGCACCGCCACAATCGGCTGCTGCTCTACACCGCCAACATGCTCCACAGCGCTACCGGCTACTGGGGCAGCACGCTGGAAGACAAGCGGATGACCGCCGTCTTCTTCTGGATGGCCTGACAGCACGCCGGACCAGGCCAGGGACTCCTTGCACGGAGCGATACCGATGAACACCAGCACCAGCACCTGCGCCTGCCGAGGCCCCGGAGGATGTCTGGCAGCGGCTCTCCTGCGGCGACGGCGCCAAAGGCCGCCGGGTCTATGACTGGGCGAGTGCGAGGCTGCCGACCATCAGCTTCTTCGACGGTGCCAGGCCCACCCCTCACCGGTGGGTGCTGGCCCGACGCAGCCTTGCCCGGCCTGAGGAGATCGCCTACTACTTGGCCTACGGGCCCACGACCTTCCAGTAGCAGGTCAGGGCGGCGGCCATGGCCAGGCATCGGCTCTGCCGGTCGTTGCGGACCACGTAGGGGATCTTGAGACCACGATCGGCCCATGGCAGGCTCATGCCGCATGATCGATGAATTCGCGAAGGACAACCTGCACGGGAGACTGCGGCGGGACCGCAAGGCGCTGCTCTGGAAACTCGACGGCTTGTCCGAATACGACGCCCGCCGACCTTTGACAGCGACCGGGACCAACCTCCTCGGCCTGGTCAAACACGTGGCCACCGTCGAGGCCAGGTACTTCGGCGAGGTCTTCGACCGCCCTTCCCCGGAACCGCTGCCCCGGTGGCAGGACTCCAACGGCAGCGATCTGTGGGCGACCGAGGACGAGACCCGCGATCAGATCATCGGGTTCTACCTGCGCACGTGGGAACACTCGGACGCGACGATCAACGAGCTTCCCCTCGACGCCCCCGGCCACGTGCCGTGGTGGCCGGAGCCTCATGCCGACACGAACCTGTTCGCCATCATGGTCCATGTCCTCGGCGAGTCCATCCGGCATGCCGGGCACGCCGATATCCTGCGCGAGGGCCTCGACGGCCGGACCGGGTTGCGCGCCGAACACGAGAAGCAGATCGACGAGGAAGCCCGTGCAGCCTACTGCGCGAAGATCGAGCAGGCCGCCAGGTTGGCCGCACCCACCACGGCTTAGATGTTGTCTCACATGCCTTGATGTCCGTGCGGCATGATGCCGGTCGTGGGGCTGATTCCTCAAAGCGTCGGGTTCCTGATCAACTCTGGGAGCCGGCCGCCCCGTTGCTGGCGTCGTTCACTGCTCGTCCGCAAGGTGGTGGGACCGCTCCGTGTGACGAGCGGGCCGTGTTCACGGCAGTGGTGTACGCCACGGCATACGGCCGATCATGGGCCCGTCCGAGCCTGTCCCCTGCGAACCACGGAGGACCGCCGGCCTGGCCCAGGCCTACTGAGAGGGCTCAGGGGAACGCGTAGCCGAGCACGGCCTCCCTGGTGTGGCCTTCGCAGTCGGCGGCGCTGGAGACGAGGTGGTCTCCGTTGGAGGGGAGGTAGCAGCGGTAGAGGGGGACGGATCCGCTCACCTGGCTGGTGTGGATGTAGCCGACTGGGCCCATGGGGAACTGGCCTTCGCAACTGGGGTCGCGGGTCAGCAAGGTGTGTCCGCCCACCTTGCACTCGTAGAGCATGGCCGTCTCAAGAGCGTGGTGGCGCAGCAGCTTCCAGGTCTGCTCCTGGGTGAAGCCGGGTGGCAGCAGCCGGGAGGAGGCGATGTGTCCTCGGTCGGGCCGGTAGCCGCGGCGCAGCAGGGTGTAGGGCAGGTGCTCGAAGCCGCAGGAGAGCTGGGGTGTGGGCAGGTCGTTGCGGTTGGCCAGCGCCCAGGTGGACCAGGCAGGTTTGGCGGAGCCGTCCTGTCTGCGCAGGCCGAGCTTGAGGCCGCCCTCGCCGGGGTCGTCCTGCATCCGGTGGTAGATGTAGCTCTCGATGTCCGGCGTGCCGAGCACATTGCGGAAGGCGTCGCACATGGCTGTGGCCTGTGGTGACTCGTTGGACTGGTCCCCTGAGTTGATGCCGCTCTCGGTGAGCTGGACCGTCCAGGCGGAGGGGGTCCGGGGGAACTGCTGGCGGAGCCAGCCCACCAGCACGCCGATGTTGCCGTAGGTGACCTTGGGGAAGTCGTCGGCGGAGAAGGTGGGCTTGAACAGGTCCGGTGCGTAGGGATGGTAGGCGACCCGCCAGTGGCGCGATCCTGCCCGGGCGGCCAGGCCTTTGAGGACGGTCATGCCGGACAGCACCGCGTCGTTGTCGGAGGAACGGTCGTAGGCCGTACCGAAGCGGTGGTCCAGTGAGGTCAGCACCTTGGCGGTGGGCTGCTGAGTGGTGATGCGGTCATAGGCGGCGTTGTAGTTGGCGGCGATCTGGTCGAGCCATTGTGTGGTGTCGCAGGGCTTGCCTCGGCCGCAGCCGATGTTGAACCAGGTGTTGGTGTTGACCTCGTTGTTGATCACGAAGTCGGCGATCCGTCCGTGCCCGTGCAGGCCGTCGTATCGCTGGGCCAGCATCCCGGCGAACCGTCCGAAGTCTGCGGGGTTGTTGGGTACGCAGAAAAGTTCGTAGCCGGGCGCGGGGTCGCAGGGGCGGCCCTGGCGGGCCCAGTCGGGTGTGCCGTAGACGATGGCGGTGACCACCAGGCCCCGGTCGGTCCACTCCTTGATGGCCGAGTCGACCTCGGGCCGGATGGTGAAGCAGCGACCGTCGAAGTCCTGCTCACCGGCAGCGCACGGTGCCGTCTTCGCGTTCGGCTCCCAGGCCGCCCAGACGAGGTTCATGGACACGCCGCCGGCGTTGTTGCCGGAGATCTCGTCCTTGTTGGACCAGAAGTCCGGCTGGATGCCTTTGATGCGGTAGTCGGAGCGAGTGGGGTACGGCAGCGGAGCTGTCTCGGCACCGGCAGTGGGCTGGAGAGCCTCGGGAAGGATCAGGGCGAAGACGAGCAGCACAAGGGCTGCGAGATACCGGGCCGCTCTGGCCATGATTCTCCTCATGCGTGAGGTGTCGTGGGGAACCGTCCCTCCGCCGCGTAGGGCGGTGAACATGCCGCGGCGCCGTGCAGTGATCGGCGGTGGCATTCGATCGGTTCAGCGGATGAAGTCGACCTCTGCGTAACGGTGCGAGGGGCCGTCGAGCAGGTGGCTGTGCCGGTGGCGCAGGTGCTTGCCGAAGAAGGCCGCGAGGTAGGTGCGTTGGGACTCGATGGAGGGTTTGGGGTCGATCGTGCCGGTTATCTGCGGCAGTTGGGGCGGAGACAGCCCGAACGCGCGCCTGGCGCTTGGGGGAAGAAGACCTGGTTGTCAACGAAGGAGTGGTGCCCGGAGCCGCGCAGTTTCAGGTCGAGCCCCTCTCCGTGCAGGTGCTTCCAGAACCGTGCCCAGCTTCCATCGGTGTTGGGGTTGTGGTGTTCGGAACTGAACAGCAGGAAGGGGCGGTTGAGCGGCTGGATGATCTCCGATCCGAAGAGCTGGCCATCCAGGTTGGCGCCCGCGTCGATCCTGGAGTCCGCGTGCATGGCCGAGGGCACCGCTCCTCCGGCGAGGGAAGCGCCGAACATGCCGATGCGTTTCGTGCTCACGGCTTGGGGACGAGTGGGAACCTGGCGGCATGGTGCTCACCTCGTGCCGCCGTCGGGGAACACCACATCGCTGGAGTCGTGGGTGTGGTCGATGTGGACGACCAAGTAGCCGCGGCTTGCCAGGCCCTGAACCAGTGCAGTGGCCCTGGCCTCGGCTCCCGTGCAACCCGGGTGAGTACAGCAGCACCGACAGCTTGCCGGCCCGGTGGTCGACCGGGGCACCGGTGTGGCCGGCAGTGGTGGGGAGGGCCACCCCTCCCGGCAGCACCTGCTGGCTGTTCGGGCGGAGGGCGGCGGGATAGTGGCCGGTGTGCGTGGCCGGGCACCACAGCGAGACCATCAACTCGCGCTGCTGTCCGGGCACCCACGGATCCATGCCGTGACGAGTCGCGCAGGTGGAGGGCGACCGTGCCCACGCGGTAGCGCCCGGCTGGGACGGCCAGCGTCAGTTGGCCCGCCGCTTGCGCCGCATCCAAGGACGCCGCCGTGGTCATGGGTCTGTCGGTGCTCTTTTCGGCGGCGACGGCCGGTGCGACTCCGGCGCCCAGAACGACGGCCCGTGTCCCAGTGGTGCCGGCGACCCGGGCGCGTAAGTGGCTGTGACGCCTTCGTGCGTGCTTGCCCATGGGCAGCCCTTCTCCTTGACGGCGAACAACGCCTGAACGACGAGCGGTTGGCGCTCATCGTAATAGGCAATTTGCCGGTGACCAGGCCAAGTCCTGTGTTTGTACGGAGAGTTCTTATTACCGCACAGTTGGCGGACCGGAGCTCGCTTCTGAGCCTGTGCCGGCCGTCAGCAGCAGCGGCAATCCGTCGAGAAGCAGACAACCGGCCGGTGACTGTCAGTATCGAGACGCCACACTCGCTGCGACGTCGCGAATTACGCAAACGCGTCCAGGCCCCGGCAATCCGTTGGGCCGTCGCAGGCTCTTGAGACCTATGTGACCCGGCGATTTTTCCCCACTACTTACCAGTAGATTGAACGAGTTGACGCAGCGTCATTTGTACGGCCGGTGAAGATGCTGTACTAATTCCTCTGCGCATTCCGAGTGCAACGGCCAGGGAGGCGCCGCTGGCGTTCGCTGCCGCTCACCTACATGCGCGGCAGTGGACATGCGCAGCGAAATTAATCGGTAACAGAGCGCGCACGCCGAAAGTACCGACAGGTAGGTCCAGACCGCACTCCGCGAAACGCGAACCGGCCGGCTCCGCACGGGCTGCGCCGGTGAGGACTCGGCAGTGCGCCAGCACCTACCGCGCCCCTGGCCTGGGCAACGCAATCCCCCACACATCGAAAGAGTCCGTCTATGCGTCTTCCCCGCTTCAAAACTCTCTGGAGAACATTAACGGTGATCGCGTTGTTCGCGATCACTGCCGGGCTCCTGCTTAGCGGTGGCAAAGCCAAGGCCGGTTCCGTCACCGGTACCGTGACCGGCGGCCAGGGCAGCTACCGCAGCATCAACGAAAGGTCCTCGCCCAGCCTTTCCGCCCGCATCGTCGGTCAGGCCGCGATCGGCAGCAAGATCTCGATGTCCTGCCGCGTCCAGGGCGAGGCCGTGGAGAACGATCCTCGCTGGATCTGGTCGGACTCCGGATCCTTCTACATAGCAAACGCGTTCATCAAAGGAAACACCAACAATCTGCCGGTCTGCTCGTCCCGGCACCCCAAGTCCAGTCGGCGCGCGGCCCTCGCCATAGACATGCAGAAGCAGGTTCAGGACCAGTGGTGCTGGGATGCCAGCGGTCTGACCATCGCCAAGTACTGGGGTTACCACCAGTACAACCAGCAGGAGTTCTGCCGGCTTGCGGCCCGGAACAGCAACCTCAGCTGCGACAACCAGCCCGCCACGCTCGACGACGTGGCCAACGGGCTGGCCAACATCGGCCTGCGCAATACGGGATACGGCCTCAACCGCAATGCCTCCTTCTCGGAGGTGGGCAAGGAGATCGACGGCAAACGCCCCTTCGCCGTGCGTATCGGATGGAATTCCGGGGGCGGCCACATGAACGTCATCTACGGCTACGACCCGTCATCCCAAATGATCGCAGTCGGTGACCCGTGGCAGACCACGCAGACCTACACATGGTGGAATTACAACGACTACGTCAACAACTCGACGTTCCAATGGACCCATTCCCGCATCGGGATACACAAGTAAGGCGGGCAGCAATGCGCAGCAAGACATTTTCTCTTCAAGGAAGTGCTACTCGTCTCGCCCTTTCCCTGGGCGCGGCGGCGACCCTGCTCTCCACCGCCTTATGCGGCCAGGCTCAGGCGGCCGATAGCCCGAGCGGCATTCCCGACTACGAGGCCGCACGGCAGGTGCTCCAGTCTCGGCAGGTGCACACCACCGTTTCCCGATTCCTCGGTACAACGGCGAACGCCGGCGCCGACGGCGGCATGGGTGCGACGGCGCCGATGGCGCCCGGGGCACGTGACGACCAGCAGACGTTGAGCTTGAAGGACCCGGTCGCGCTGTACGAGCTCGCACCCGAATTCGTCGCCGGGAGGACGAAGCCCACCGCGGGCAACGTGGCACGCCTGTCGTACCTGGTGTCCCGGGCGAACGACGCCAGCGGTCACAAGGCCACGGTTCTGCTCTCCTCCACACCCAAGGGCGGCGGCGCCAACGGCAGCGGCAGATGGCACCTGTCGGGCGTGCGCGACGGCGACAGCGATGTCACCTACGGCAAACAGGCCACGGGCGGCTCGAAGGTCTTCACCGAGCCGCAGATCCACGCCTGGTACCGCCTGAAGAACGACATCGTCGAGCCCCTCAACCGGGAAGCGACGTCGGGGTTGGGAGGCAAGCGAGCGGTGACGCTCGCCGCCTACCAGAAACTGGTACACGAGCGCTACGCGGACAAGCTGCCGGGATCCGCGTATGACCGCAAGGGGCTGGCCGGCGGGTTCGGTCCGGCGTCACCACCGTCATCTCCGTCCCCGGCTCCCGTACAATTCGGCGCGGCAGTGGTGGCAGTCGCGCTGGCCGGCGGCGCCATCGCAGTACGCCTCCGCAACCGCAGGCGGTCGCCAGCTGAGCTGACCGGCTGACAGGTCTCTGACCTGGGCGTTCGGTTGCCGCCCAGCCGAACCCCACTGAGGAGGACTCAGGCGCCGGATTCCCATCAACGGAGTCCGGCGCCCCTCCATGAAAACCCCTCGCTGCAGGGGCACTTCACCACCGCATGAGGGCAGCCATCGGAAGGGCTCAGACAACTGGCTGACGCCCTGCCCGGCATCCTTGTCCGAACCGTGAGCCCGGAAGACCTTGGCCGTCAGCATCCGCAGGTCCACCGACCACCTGCCGCGCGACGCCACCGTCCTCGCCGGCTGCATCCGCGAGGTCACGCAGCCGGGCGCGACGGCGGCGGCCCAGACATACCCCTCATTCCACGACGCCGCCCGCGCTGTGCCTGACATCGCCCACCACCGACCCTGGACAAGGTCACCTGACCCGCACCTGATCTGGCAGGGCATCGACCTCGTCGAAGCGCTCCGCCCGTACATCGACCACATCCCGCACGCGCAGGCCAAGGACACCCAGCCCGACCCGGTGCGCCGCAACCGCCACGGTGTCTTCGGCAAGAGTGTCGAGCGCGACGACCCGTGGGACAACAGCTGGTGGCCGCACCGCATCCCCGGTCTCAGCGACACCGACTGGCGGAGTGTCGCCGACAGTCTGGAGCAGGACACCCCGTGGGCCAACGGTTGGTGGCGGCACCGCATCCCCGGCCTCGGCGACATCGACTGGCGGCGCATCGTCGACACACTCTACGAGGGTGGCTTCACGGGCGTGCTCTCCGTTGAGCACGAGGCCCCGGTCTGGAGCGGCGACGTGCGGAAGGTCAAAGACGGCCTGCGCATCGCCCACCGCACCCTGCGCCCGCTCATCCTCACCTGACCCCGGCCGGCCCTCCGCCGGCATCCCCTCCCGACCGACTCTCCCCGGAAGCTTGCGCTCTACGATCCACACCCCGTCCGTCAAGCGCCGCAGACTCAACCGCGGCGGGACCGCCAAGCCAACTCCGCTCTCCACACCATCGTCCTGGCCCGCCTGCGCTGGGACACCCGCACCCGTGACGACGTGGAGCGGCGCACCAGCGAGGGAAAGACACGTCGCGAAGCCATCCGCTGCCTCAAACGCTACGTCGCACGAGAGATCTACCAGACGACCGTCCCGCCCCGAAGCACAGTGCCACCCCCACCAACTGCTGCTTGACATCCATAGGGCATCAAACTCGCCGTCCGCTACGAGGCGACGGTGCTGGTCGCAGCCGTGAACCAGTGGCTGTGACCAGCACCGTCGCAACGGCCCTCAGACGACGTCGAATTCGTTGCCCTCGGGGTCCTGCATGGCGGCGGCGTAGAACCCCATGTCTGGCTCATCCTTGATCCGCAGCGCGGTGGCACCAGCTTCGACCAGCCGTTCCACCGTAGCCTTGACCCGCTGTGTGCGGACGTCCAGTGGGACGTCACGGCCCCCACCGACCTTCAGGTCGAAGTGCCACCGGTTCTTGGCCACCTTCGGCTCCGGAACCTGCTGGAACCACACCCTCGGTCCACGTCCCTCGGGGTCGATGATCGACTCCGGGATGTCCCCGGCACCGGCCGGCAACTCTGCCTCGGGTACCCCCATCGCCGCCCAGTAAGCACGCCACGTGGCGTGCCCGCCCGGCGGAGGCTCAGGCACGTAGCCCAGGGCCTCGGCCCAGAAGGTCACCAATCTCTGCGGATCGGAACAGTCGATCGTCAGCTGCACTGTCATCTCCATGCTCAGAGCATCCCAGGCAGGTCTGACAGACGACCCACTTTCGCAACAGACCTTGCAGAGTCATCCGACGGCTGCGACCGCTTCTTGCCTCGAAGCAGGCTTCCCGCCCCGCCGACCCGGTGGAGCGGCTGTGGATCGATCCATATGAGAGGGGCGAGAAACAGCAAAGTCATCCTGCTGGCCGCTGCGTTGAGGCCGACGTCACACGCAGGCCACACCCTTCCGATAGTGGCGATCGAGACCACCGAGGCCAGCCCCCCGAAAAGGACGCCGCACAGAATCCCTCTGGACCAGGGTCTCGGGGGCCTCGCCGACCCAGCTTCCACCATCGCCCATTTCCCATCGTCGGCTGGCCGGTGCGACCGTTCGAGGCGTTCTGCGTGTCAGCGGCCAGGTCCGCATGCGATGAATCGCCCAGCGACCTCAGATGGACGAGCCGCCCGCAGAAGTCAGCTCGCCGATGAAGCCGATGGCACATTTCTCGACTGCACGCTCGGCATCGGCTGCAGCCTGCACCTCGACGATGGCGCCGTCGCAGCTGGGCGATGTCGCCGTCGGCGCGGCGTACGGCCTCACTGGAAGCAGCACGGGCGCGTGGCGTGCTCGTCGCGCCGCTGGAAGGCGGACTCCCCCGGTTCGTCCTCAACGACACACCGGGGGCCAACAACCGGCTGTTCCACCCGAACTGCCCTGTCCAGGTCAGGTGTCGACGGGATCCAGATCGAAGGTGGAACAGATGCTCAGGCAGGTGGGCTTCTCCTCGTCGTGGAAGAAATCCCACGACACGTCCGTCAGGCGGATCGTGTTGTTCCCGCACCCACTCATGGGCCTTTTTGAAGTGAAACGGCGTCCAAGGCCGGGGGGGCAACCTTGGCGGCCAGGCCCTGGCGGGATGTCGCTGCCAGGGGCTTCTACGGACCTGGTTGATGGGTAGGAGCTATGCCTTGGGTCACCAGGACATGCTTGCAGCTGCACCCTTGCGGTGCGGCACGTTCAGCGTGATGGTTCCTTTGGGGATCTTCTTGCACTTCTTGGTCTTCGTCTTCCAGTACTCTCGCACTTCGCCTGTGCAGAGAATCGTGTTGCCCTTGCGGAGATCCCAACCGTAGAGCGGGCCGGGCTTCTTCTTTCCGAAGACGTCTACCTTTACCGTCACCGTGCCCTTGCGAGGGTGACTCTTCTTCAGGACACAGGTTCCCGGTCCTCCGTGGCAGGTCTTCTTCGCCTGAACTGCCGTAGTGGCGGTGGCGGCAGCAGCGGGTGCGCCAGTGGCGGTCAGAGCCACGCCGGCCAGGCTTCCTGCACTGAGGACGGCGGTGGCTGCGGTGAGGGCGAGCTTGGACTTCATGTGATCCGTCCTTGGATTGTCACGGTGCCGTCGCCAGGTCGGCGCGGCGGGAACGACTCTGCGGGAGGTAAGGAGTTCAGCTACAGAGCCTTGGCGAAGAAGGCCCATTACTCGCTGTCAGGCCGGGCGGTGCTGATCTGCAAGGGCAGCACCACCCGGCAAGAAGGGGCCTGCTTCAAGGATTCGGCCCCACTCAGGCGTGGGTGATCACAGGGTTTTGGGCCGTCTCAACCGGAGAGCGGCTTGCTCCACACAGCCGTGCTCTTTCCCTTGCCCCACGAGCCGGTGGCCCTGGTGATCCACTTCTGAACCTTCGCATCGTCCTCGACGGCCTTGGTGGCGACGTAGCAAGCCCTCGTGTGGCTACTGCACTCCGCCGACGCCATCCTCTTCTTGCCCTTGTAGAGGGTCACGGTGAGCTTGGTGTAGGCCGGCTTGAAGTTGCAATTGATCGCGCCGCTGCCGAACTTCTCGGTCTTCCGGTCGACGCGGTCGGTGTATGCGGAGACCTTGCAGGTCTTCTTCTTTGCGGTGGGGCCGTGGTCCGCGGCAATGGCTGTGTGGGTGATGGTTCCTGCAGTGCCGAGAATGCTCACGGTGACGGCACTCACAAGGAGTGCGCGAGGTGCCTGGAGCATGCGCATGCTGAATCCCCTTCGATTCATCAGATCCCTGCTGTTGCTCTCACTTCAATGAGGTTCGCTGTGCTGCCGCAACGAGGGCATGACCCGACTCTCAGCCGTAGCGACAGTGAAGTCGTCAGCTCTTCAGGCCGACACGGGCGCCGACCTGTGACTCCGCAGCCTCGGCGGGTGCAACAAGCACATCGGCCGCTGGTACACCCTCCGCGTTCGGAGGTTGTTGCACCCGCCTGACTGCGGTGCCGTAGGAGTGCGGTTTCAGCGCCAAGGCAGGTCCGGTGAGGCACGTACGACCGACCGGACAGCCCTGGGCGGCCGAGTCAGTACTTAACGCAGGCTTTGGCTTCGCTGCGGTTCTGGGGCTCCGGGTACAGGGGGTGCATCCACCATCCCATCATGCAGAATTTCTGAGTGCCCTTGGGGTTCTTGAGGCTGATCCAATCGGTGGTCATCGTCTTGCCGTTGGCCCGCAGCCGCACGTCCTTGAACTTCTGGTTGTTGAGGGACAAGGCGCCGGCGATAGTGGACTTCGTCTTCTGGTCACAGGTGACCTTCAAGAACCCCGAGGCGCGATCCTTGTTCGCTCCGACAAAGGCCATAATGCGACAGCCTGGGGACTTTCCGACGATGTAGATCTTCTTCCCGAACTTGGTGCTGTGCGGGATGCTCTGCATGGAGGAAGCAGTGTGAGGGGCGTCTGCCGCCGTTCCCACGCTGCTCGCGTGGGCTGTCTCCGCCGGGGAATTGTTGTTGGCTTGCGCTGAACCGGTACCGAGTACGCCAACGCAAGTCACGATGCCCGTGGTCAAGGCAAGGCCGAACGTACGCATTCGCATGTCAGACTCTCCGTGTGATCATCCCTGCGCCGCTGTTCTGTGTGCGCAGGGCCGAGATGCGGGCGTGCCCTGGTGGCGAGCCCGGCGATGAGCTGTGGAACGCAACGCCTCAGACTGTTCACTCACCGGCCGCCGGGGGCCCGCTGCTTCGGCTATGTGACGGATAGGGGTGTGCTGCACGTGATGTTGTTCGAGTGCTGGCTGGCCCGTCCATGCCCCGAGGTGAGGGGAGTACGGCCCGTGCAGCACGATGATTCAAGCCCTCGGTACAGCGAGGCAAAAGGTGATTCGAGGAGATTCGAATGATCAGTGAGAGACGCGATACGCGGCGATGATCCGGAAGACCCGCAGTGGGTGGGACGGAGCTGGTCCCCTTGCGCCTGGGTGCACACCATTCGGGCACGGGGCCGGGCCACGGCCCTGTCGGTGGCCGTGGTGGACGCGCAGAGCGTGAAGGCCTCCAAAGAGCGTCGCGGAGACCCAGCAGGGCATGGATGTAGCGAGGAGTTCAAGGGCTGCAAGCGCCATCCGGCAACCGGCATGCCCGGCCTGCTGCTGGCCCTGATCGTCACCGCCGCCTCCGTGCCGATTCCACCGCGACAACCAGTTCCTCGACCACATCGCCGCCTCTCGCACCGGAGCATGGGCAGGGTCCGGGCCGACGGCGGCTACCTAAGGGCGGTTTCGCCTACAAGGTCCCGGACGGCTCGTGGCTGCGCTGGTAGTACACGGAGTTGCGGATCCGGGCGCGGGTGACCAGTCCGGCCCGGTGGAGTCGGGCGAGGTGGTAGGAGACGGTCGAGGGGCTGAGGTGGTGGAGTGCGGCGAGCTGAGTGGTGGTGCGCGGCACGTCGAGGTCGGCCAGCAGGGCGCAGCGGGTAGGGCCGACTACCTCGCTCAGCGCCTGTTCTGCTTCCGTGTTGGGTCGGGCTGACGCGGCTTGGGGGTGTGTGGGGTAGATGAGGTAGACGGGGCGTTCCCCGCGGGGGTCGACGCTGAGCAGCCAGTTGTGTGCCAGCGGCGAGGGGAAGAGCACAAGGTGTGTGCCCCCAGGCACCTCGGCGGTGAGCCGGTCGAGCAGGCGGAGGGAACCATCGCCGTAGCAGAATGCCTCGTGCAGCGATTCCAGTGCGCTGCCCATGCCGTAGTCCGCGAGGAGCCTGGTCCGAAGGGTGATGTCCTCCTCGGCGTGGGCGGCGACCGCCGACCACTGCCGGGCGAGGTGCCCGGCCCAGAACGCGTCCATTTCGCAGGCGAGTTGGTCGGCGAAGTCCCGCTCGCCGCGGTCCACGGCGTCCCGCAGGATGCGCAGCGCGGCCGAGGCGGCGGGGGTCTGCTGCGGCTCCGCGCCGAGCAGCCGGTTGATCTGCCGAGCCACGAGGTGACTGGGGGCGGTGGCGACGCGGTGGAGATCCTCGTGCGGATCCGGGGGGCGGCCCGCGGGCGGCGGGGGCGTCAGGAAGACCGGAGCGTAGAAGACCGGAGCGAAGGCGTGTACCACTTTCCGTACCGCGGCAAGCAGGTGCAGCCGCTTCTGCTGTAGTACATCGGTGACTTCCCGGCTCGGTAAGGAGCCGTGGGGCACCGCGTTCGTCCGACACGGGTGCAGCACCGCACCAACGTGCATCAGAGGCGAGACCGCGAACCGGGTGGCCGCCAGCGCGTCCGCGCTCAGGGGGAGGGTGATCACAGGTGCCTTCCATGTGGGGGATGGTGATCACAGGGTGCCTTCCCCGTCCCGATTTTCGAAACAGAAGACGTCGCCCGGGGACCCCGTGGCAAGGGCGAGCGGCCGATGGTCGGAGGCCGCCACCAGATCGGGCGCAAGGGCCAGCCCGCTCGCCCCGGCCTCCCCGTACTTCTCTTCCGGCGTGCCATCGTCCCAGTGCAGCGCTGGTCAGCAGCTGGAACGGACCTGTGTCCGGGCCGGGAGAAGCCTCCGCTGACGTGCCGGCGACCAGGTCCTGAGTCCTGGCTGATCCACGCAGTGCCGGGACGGCACCCGCGAGCCTTGATCGCCCACACCTTCGCGTGGCCTTTGTCCCGGCGCGGCTCAGTGGCCGACGCATTCCTGCTGGGTCGCCAGCCACTCGCGCCGTACGTATGCGCGGACTGCCTCCCGCTGGGTGTCGGTGCAGCCGTCCTCGAGACCGGGTGGAACGTCGCCGGTCTTGCTTGTGCCGTGGTTCCGATCATGGCGAACAACCTCATCGGCGACGTCGGAGGCGTCCGTACGCAGCTGCGTGTCCCGGGTGGGCCGCTCCCCCTCCACCTCCTGGTACGGCCGCGGGAGATAGCCACCCGAGCCGTGACACAACGCGAGCGCGTCCAGGACAGCCGCGGTCTCCAGCAGATCATCCCGGCATTCCAACGCCACGCCGTGCGCGCTGGAGTCGATCAGGTCCTGACGCCGGGCACCATGCGCAGCGGCAAGCCTCTGGCGGTCGAGGACGTACATGTACAACAGGAACGGGATCAGCTCGGCGATGCGGACCAAGTGCTCGCCGTATGCGGCCTGGGCTGCCCGGCTCGGCATCCAGCCCGGCCATGGCTCGGCCGCAGAGGATCGACGTGTGCTCATGTCGACGACGCTATCCATCCAGGCACACCTGCGGGGGCGGATTCCGCGGCCTTACCCGATGGCTGCCTAGGTCTCAAGCGAGAGCATTTCTCGGTGGGTTCGAGCATCGCTGCCGTGCCGGAGAGCGCAGGAATGTCAGTGCGGAGCAGGTGCACCTGAGCTGGTGCGGGGGCTTGGTGATCATGTGCGGAGGCAGCCCGGTCCGTGGCAGGATGGCGGCGTAGTGACCCGAAGGGCCGATGCCGTTGTGGGCATCCGAAGGGGCTACGTGCCAAGCGACGGGTCGGGGGAGCTGAGACATGGTCGCCTTCTACTCCTCCGCGCTGGACGGAGTCGCCGCCAACCCGGCTCTTCCCACACCGCTGCTGCTGCGGCTGATCGCCTTCGACGGCGGGGGCCACGGCCCGCCCTTCCAGGCCCTGCACCGGCCGGGGCTGCCCGAGCCGGCCGTGGCGGCTGTCCTCACCCACCCGGTCCTGGACGCGCGGGTCGAGTTCGCGCTGAGCGGCCAGGCGGAGCCCGAGCAGCGGGCACGGCTCGCGAACGACCCCTCGCCCAAGGTACGGGCCGCCGTCGCGCACGGACCCGAGTGGAGCCACGATCACCGGACGAAGGTCCGTCCGCTGCCGGACGCCGTGTGCAGGCGTCTCCTCGAAGACCCCGAAGCGTCCGTACGGAGCGCACTGTTGAACTCGCGCCACTTGGCGCCGTCCTTCCTCGCCTCCCTGGTCCGGCATCCCGATCCGGCCGCACGACATGCCGCCCTGCGTGTCTGGGACGAACTGGCGGCGGATGGGCGCGTCACGCTGCTCAACGACCCCGACCCTGAGGTACGGCGGTCGGCCGCGCTGTGCGCGTGTCCGCACGATGCAGGTCTCACGGCGGCACTGCTCCGGGACCCCGCCGCCCTGCCCGAGGCGCTGCGCCGGGGGCTTCTCGACCGCGCGGACGCCGAGCGGTTCCTCGCCGAGGGCACCCACCTGGTCGAACTTGCCGCCAATCCGTCCCTGCCGGCCGACCTCGTGGACCGTCTTGCCGTCGACCCCGACGACGAGGTGCGGCTCGCCGTCTCGCTTAGGCCCGAGCTGACCGAAGCCCGACGCACCGCGATCGACTTCACCGTGGCCCCGTACGCACGGGGTGACGTGGACTGGGTGGCGGCCGGCATCGCCGACCAGGACGTGCTGCACCGGGCCGCGACCTCCGCCCATCCGCTGCTGCGCCGCGCCGCGGCCCGCAGCCCCCATCTGCCACCCGATCTCCTGCGGCTCCTGGCCGAGGACGCGGACGACCTCGTGCGCACCCACCTGGCCGTGTACCACCCCGACACCCCGGAGGAGGTACTGATGAGCGTGTACGCACGGCTCGGCGGGACGTTCTCCGCCTGGATGGCGACCGGCCACCCCCGCTTCCCCCGCGAGGGGCTCGCCGCCCGCTACGCGGACCATCCGAAGGGGATCTACCGACAGCTGGCTGTCCGCGACCCCGCCGCCGGCCCCGATCTGATCGAGCGGCTCAGCCACGACCCGGACGTCTGGACACGGCAGGCAGCGGCCAACGACCCGCGCCTGCCACTCCCGCGGCTCCTCGAGGCCCTCACCCTGCCCGAACTGGCCTGCAGCGCGGGCGCCAACCCGGCCCTGCCCCCAGGTGAGATGGTCGTCGTCATGGACGAGGCCGGGGTGCCCGCATGACAAACGGCGCCTGGGACGACGCGGCCGAGGTGCCCGTACGGCGGGCAGTGGGCCTCCTCGCGCCCGACTACCGTCGCTTCCCGAGCCCCGGCAGCCCGGCGGAAACGTGAGGAAGACGGTAGAGCGGGCCAGCGTGGTGATGACGGTCGCCTTCGAGGCCCCGCGCTGGGGCCCGACAGCGAGTGACGTCAGGCGGACCGGCTGACGTCGTCGAAGTCGGTGGAGGCCGACAGCTCGGCCCATGCCAGCATGTCGCGCTCGAAGGCGTCGCGTCCGGCCTGGACGAGCCGAAGCGCGTCGGTGCCGAGCAGCAGGCGCCTCGGCGGCTGGTCGGCCGCCACGATGCGCAGCACCGCGGCCGCGGCCTTGTCCGGGTCACCCGGCTGGCGCCCGCTGCCGTGGATGCGCCGGGCGCGCAGCGGCTCGAACAACTCGTCGTAGTCGGCGATCACACGAGGTGCGCGGATCATCGAGCGGCCGGCCCAGTCGGTCCGGAAACTGCCCGGCTCGACAGCGGTGACATGGATGCCGAAATCGGCGACCTCCTTGCCGAGCGTTTCGAGGATGCCCTCCACCGCGAACTTGCTGCCGTGGTAAAAGCTGAGGCCCGGCATGGTGATCAGCCCGCCCATCGAGGTGACGGCGATGATGTGGCCCGAACGGCGCTTGCGCATGTGCGGCAGCACGGCCTTGATCACCGCCACGGTTCCGTAGACGTTCACCTCGAACTGACGGCGGAGGTCATCCATCGACGACTCCTCGAAGAGGCCGTCATGGCCGTACCCGGCGTTGGCGACGAGTACGTCGACCGGGCCCAGGTCGCGCTCGGTCTCCTCCACGACCGTGTCCACCGCGTCATGGTCGGTCACGTCCAGGATGCGGGCGTGCGCGTCGCCGGCGAGCGCCTCAAAGGCCCGTGCGTCGGCGGGCGTGCGCACCGTGCCCACCACCCGGTGGCCCGCGGCCAACGCCGCGCGCGCGAGTGCGCGGCCCAGGCCGGTGCTGACGCCGGTGATCAGGAATGTCTTGGAGTCCGACACAGGAGTTCCCTTCGTGCGATGCCGTGCGATGCCGTGCGATGCGAACAGAGGCCGACCGGGGGGGTGGTTGGGCCCGGTCGGTCCGACACGTTCCACTTCAGCACCGGAATCGGCTGCTGATCGACTTCCGGGGGGTCCGCTTCGCCCCGGGGACAGCCGGACCGGGGGACTGCCAGTCCCCCTCTCGCGGGCCGTCGGGGCGATCTTGGGCCCTATCGTGAACGGCATGGACCGCAACACAGCTCTCGGTGAGTTCCTCCGCTCTCGGCGAGCACGGATCACCCCGCGCCAGGCGGGCCTGTCCGACGACGGCGGCTCTCGACGAGTGCCAGGGCTGCGCCGCGAAGAGATCGCGCAACTGGCGGGCGTGAGCGTCGACTACTACATACGCCTGGAACGCGGACGCCGACTGAACGTCTCCGAGACCGTGCTGGACGCCATCTCCCGCGCGCTACGTCTCAATCCCGTCGAACGCACCCATCTGTTCCAGCTCGCCAAGCCCGCCGCAGGCAGGCCCCGCCGCACGGCGACGCGTCCGCAGCCGGTCCGCCCGGGCCTGCGCGACCTGCTCCGGATCCTCGAGCACACCCCCGCCCTGGTACTGGGGCGGCGACTGGACGTACTTGCGTCCAACCAGATGGCACGTGCGCTGCTCACCGACTTCGACGCGCTGCCGCACCGCGAGCGGAACCTGGTGCGGTTCATGTTCTGCGACGAGACCGCCCGCTCGCTGTACGCCCACTGGGACACCCACGCCCAGGACATCGTCGCCTCGCTCCGGCGCGACGCCGGACGTCATCCCCACGATCCGCTGCTGGCCGAACTCGTCGGCGAACTCTCGATCGCGGATGAGGACTTCCGCCGCTGGTGGGCCGACCAGAACGTGTATCGGCACACGCATGGCAGCAAACACTTCCACCACCCGATCGTCGGCCCGCTCACCCTCAATTACGAGTCCCTCACCCTGCCCGCCGACCCGGACCAGCGGCTGAGTGTCTACACCGCCGAGGCAGGCTCCAGCTCCGAAGAGGCGCTTCGGCTACTGGCCGCGTGGATACGGCAGCCCGAGAGCTCGCAGGGGCAGCACACAGATCATTAGACGCCGCGGACGCCTCGCTGAGCGCGTACTTCACCAAGACGGACCACATCGCACACAGCATCGACGGCCTGCCGGGCTGCCTCTTCCGCTGCCGCCCAGTAACTTCTGAGCAACACCGTCCCTCTCCCTTCGGGAGCTGCCGTGGCCGTCCTACCTGCCGGTATCGCGCTCTCTGCCGTCCTGTTCACCCTGACCTCGGACGTCAGTGGTCCGCCGCTGCCGGACCGGCTGGCCGACGCAGGCGGAGGCAGCCAGCTGATCACCGCCGTCGCGCCCCGCGGCGGCGCCACGACGGGGACGCTGACCTGGTGGGACCGGCGGGGCGGCACGTGGGTCGTGGCCGGCACCGCGCCCGCCCGGTTCGGGGCGAAGGGTCTGGTCGAGGGCGGCGAGCGCAGACAGGGCACCGACACCACTCCCACCGGTCTGTACGACCTTCCCTACGGCTTCGGGATCAAGGCCGCGCCGAGCGGGACCTCGATGCCGTACCGCCGGGTGAACCGGCACTCCTGGTGGTGCCAGGACAACCGCTCACGTGCCTACAACCGCTGGGCCGAGCCGCTGCCCGCCGACTGCCGCGCCACCGAGTCCGAGCACCTCGCCGACTACGGCACCCCGTACGCGCACGCGCTCGTCATCGGCTTCAACTACAACAAGCCGGTACGCGGCCGGGGCGCGGGCATCTTTCTGCACGTCAACGGGCGAGCGGCAACGGCTGGTTGTGTCTCCACGCCCGCGGAGGCCATGCGCCGGATCCTGGCCTGGGCCGAGCCCAGGCAGCGACCGCACATCGCGATCGGGACCACCTCCGGGCCCACCACGATCACTCGTTACTGAAGGGTGTTGCAGAACGTTGTCGGCGACAGGACGCAGCGACCTCACCGGCCTGACGACCCCTTCCGCGCGGTGCGGTTGTTGCTCCAAGTACCCAAGAGCCAGGAGGCGTTGGTCCGGATCAGCGCCGAGAAGCATGGAACCATGGGCGGGCCAACCCGGAAAGCAAGCTTCAGCGCCGCCGCTTCGCGGGCATCCCTCTCGGCTGCCTCCGGTGCGTCGATGAACTGCTTGACCACCCCTGGTGTGCCGAACAGTTCGGCCCGCCATACCCGAGAGCGCGGGCTGCTTCCCAGTCGGTTGCCTGACGAGGTGAGCCCGGCTCGGAGCGCAGCTCGTCCCCGAATGCGGCCGTGACCACATGGACTGATGCTCGCACGCATGCGTGCTCCTGTACTGCGTGTGCGTCACGGCATTGCTCCGCCTATCCGCGTAGCCCCTCATACCGCAGTCCTACCGGGTTGGCACCCCGCCCCCGGGCTTGATCACGACTGAGGACGGGCCCTGAACGACTCGTGCACGGCCGGGCACAGCAACCCATCGAGTCACTGGGCTATTCGAGTGAATGCGCGTCAACCACGTTGCATGGGTATTCGTCTGGATGGATTACTGGACTCGAACCGGTGGGCTGCCCATTCCCTCCCGGCGATCGGCAACCCATGGCACGTGTTTCGCCCCCGTGCCCCGCATGCGTCCTCCGGAGACGTGATACGGCAATGCCGGGTTTTCCTCTGGCGTTCCTCAGCCGAGGGCAAGCAAGCCCCCAACTCATCGCGAGCGAAGGGGTCTCCATGACCACCAACCTCCCCCAGTTACTGCGGGCACAGATGCTCGCTTTTCTCCCTCAAGTGCGGTCTTTGGTACAGGCTGATGCCAGCCGAGTCGTTGCCGCACTCTCGACCCTCCAGCCACCGACGCCGCTCTTGGCGACGGTGCTCACCATTCCTGCCGGTCACCGCTCCGTTCGGGGTGGCGGTAGCTCCCAACGGCAATGCGTACGTCCCCAATGCCGGCTCGAACGATGCGACGGTGATCAGCAGTACCAGGCTCCATTCCACCAACAGCCGGCTGCCCTGTATCCCGCCCATGTGACCCACCCGGCCCCGCCCGACGGGGCGGCCGTGATCGACGTTCGCGACGGACGAGCTGTCCCAAGGGGCGTCCCCGGTCCGCCAGGCCAGAAACGGCCCGCTCCAGTTCTCACCAGAGGGTAAGGGACTCCCCCGTGAACGTCGCAGCGTTCCTCATGGCCCTCGGGGCCACCTGCCGCATCACCCGATTCGTCACCAAGGACTCACTGGCCGCCGGGCTCAGAATCTGGGCCGCCAACCGATTCGGCGACGACTCCAAACCCGCCGACCTGGTCAACTGCAGCTGGTGCACCGCAACCTGGACAGCAGCCATCGCCACCGCTTCCGCGTACCTGTTCCAAGATTCCCCCTGGTTCCAGGCTCCGGCAACAGCTCTGACCCTCTCCTACCTCACGGGAATCGCCTCCCGTTGGCTGGACTGAACACCCAACCGCACCTACCGGAAGGACTCGACACATGGCCTGCAACTGCGGCGGGGCAACACCCTCCCCCCAGCCAGTCATCCTGTACCAGCTGAACCTTCCCGACGGCACTCTCCGCCAGTACTTCACCTACCAAGAAGCCCACGCAGCCAACCAACGCGCAGGCGGAACCGGCACCATCACAGCCATCACCCAATGACCCGCCCACCATCGACTCGGAAGCGGAAACAACGCTCGGCGACGGTGCCGACGCTGCCGCCAGTACGTGGATCAGCAGCCTCTGCCCGTGCTGCACGCCAAGGGCCCTGATCGCACGCTCAGCGGTCTCGCCGACCGTGACCATCGCGATCGCGGGCTCGAATGACAGCTCCTTCGGCTTGGCGAACGGCCGGTCCAGCAGCGCGTTCTCGCTGTGGCCACCGAACCAGGCGTCCGCCGTGGGCATTCAGGCGTATTCGCTGCCGCCAGGAACGGTGAGCCGGAAGCCGACTGCCGCAGACGGTGGCGACCCAGGCGGGATCGCCCAGATTGCGGCGCAGCGCCGATACGTGCACGTGGGGGTGGGGCCGTCGCGTGACGGCTCGGATCCGGGCGACCAACTCGCTTACACAGAAGTGCTTGGAGAGGTAGTCGTCCGCTCCGACTCCCAAGAGTTCATCGCCGTGACACCTCCGCGAGCACCGCACCCACAACAGTTCTCATGCTCGCCATCCGATGACCTGGGACGTGCAGACACGTTCCCCGGAGATCGGGCTGCTGCCCGCACCGTGGTCAGCCGGCCGGCACGACGTTGGTTGCCTTCACCGCTGGGCGCAGCGCTCGGGCGAGTTTGACGCCGTCGCCGACGGCCCAGAAGTGGACGAAGAACAAGCGAGGTTCGTCCGTGAGGCCGTGGTTGTGCAGCTCAACGAGCTCGGCCCCGGCACGTCGCAAGGCTGCAAGAACATGCTGGACTTCTTCGGCGATCATGGCGCAGTCGCCACTGATCGCGGCCCGACCGTCGCCGAGCGGCTGGAAGTTGAACGCGCTGGTCGATCCCAGGCCCGGAGGAAGTACCAGATTGCCGTCGGTGATGGTCTCGCGGCGGACGAAGATGCACTTGTAGATGCCGTCGTCGACGGAACCCCTGGCACCCAGCGCGGCATCGATGCCGGCGGTGTCCAGCGCGACGGGCTGTCGCTGGGTCTGCGGCAACGGGGGCGGGGTGCCGGTGTGATGGAACGCTGCGCGCAGACCGCGGGCCATGGCCAGGGGGTGGTGACCGTGCGCATGGACATGGACCCACCAGATGTGGGGACTCTGGGAAAGGAGATGCTTGTGGATCGCGGTCAGCCCGATCTTGTGCTTGTGGAGAGCATCGGTGAACGGCTGAAGTTCGTGCTCGGTAACCACCACATCGCCCATCACCAACGTGCTCTTGTCGGCGTAACGGACAAAGGACACGTGCGAGCCGAGGGCAAGAGCCGGTTTGACGGCGACGTGACGGGAGTGCACCCGCAGGTCCCGGCGCGGGAAGGCCGTGTGATACATCACCTTCCGCTTCATATCGCCCACCCGGCCCAACGTCCTGGCCACGCTCTTCCAATGCGACAGAGCAGTAGGAACCGGCTTGACCAGCCTGCGACTGTCCACCTCGGCTGTGCCGGTAGACAGAGCACGAGCCGGTGACGGTGCCCCGACCAGCATCGGAGCCAGAGCAGCCGCAGCCAAAACACCTCGGCGCGACGCACCCGCGAGCCGGTCACGGTCCTGCTGTCGACCTTCGGCAGTCATATGAAAACCTCCCAGACGGCATGGAAACACGCCGGCGTGCAGTAGACGCCGCCCCCACATCGGTTGGGGCCAAGTGGACCAACCAATTTCCCCACGTCGCCACAACCACTCGACAACCTACGGACGGCACCGATCGACCCCGGATGAGCAATCCGGCCGGACCCCGCTCAGGCAGCGGCTGCGCCTGGAGGTGCGGCTGCCAGCCCGAGGACGGCCAGGTAGTTGCCCCGTTCGCGCTCGTATCGGTGGTGGAGACGGCGGTAGTCGGTCAGCCAGGAGCCGCGTCGAGGGCCGTTCGGGAGAGGTCCCCCAGACTTTTTGCATCGAGGAGTTGGAGAAAATTCTGATGCAGCCATTCCCATGCAACCCTGGAACGGCTCCGCGTCGACCGGCAGCTGGAAGAGGCACTGGCCCGGGTCCCTGATCCGTTGCAGCTCCCCGAGGTCTGCGGACTCGGCGAGGAGACCGCGACGCGCTACGCGGACTGCACACGGGGCGGCTGCTGGAGCAGGCCGCCGAACAAACCCGCGAGACCCGGCAGTGGCCCTCTGCCATTCTGCTTGCCATGTCCGCACGAAATCGAAGACTGCCCCGGAACCGTGCCTGGCCCCTGACCACCACCGACGTCAGCGGATGTCTCGGCCCTTACATGAGCCGCGTAACGGACCTGCGGTTCCTCACGGGGCATGACAGCGGGTCCATCGTCCTGGGAGCGGCATGGGTCGCTCCGCACCCCCGTAACTACGGGCGTGCCATCCCTCCGGACATGGTCGGCTTCCGCATAGACGTCCACCCGGTCGATGCCACTGATCGTGCTGCCACCCGTGCTCTTCTACGCGCGCGTGCCCTCCCGCAACTCCACGAATGGATCGCGCAGGCAACCTCTGCCGACGAAACCTGGCAATTGACTGACCACCAGCACTACTGGCGGCTCACAGACGGCCACCTCCTGCATCGCGACGAAGCGTGAATCCCAGGCCGGTGCGGCACCATGCGGGTAAGCGACGGCAGCCCCATCGGGCCGTTCTTCTGTCATCGAGCAGGCGCTGCTGCCGCTGGACAACACGAGGTCCGGGGGGTGTCTGCACCAGGCGTTTGAGAACGATGCCGTCCAGCAGGGCCCGTGCTCTCGGGGGCTGTGCTCTGCGATCGCCGAACGCAGGGTGGCGGACACTGCACAGGTGGGGCCTCGGAGCCGCTGTCGTGATCAGTGTTGGGGATGTGGCGTGTGATGGAACAGGGGGCGCCGCTTGGGCGCAGTGCCGGGAAGGAGACGGCCGACCTCGACCCGCATTCTGATGGCGTGGAAGACCTCGACCACCCCGAGGACTATGGCCATGATGCCCGTCACCAGGGTGAGCGCGGCGATCGAGGCGAACGGCGCAACGATCAGCACCATGCCCGCCACCATGCCGATGATTCCCGAGAACACCATCCAGCCCCGCGCCGGCATCGCCGGGGCGGAGACCGCGGTGGCCGTCACCATGACGCCGCGCAACAGCCAGCCGAAGCCGATCCACAGAGCGAGCAGCAGGATCGACTGCAGGGTGCCACGGAAGCAGATCAGTCCGAGCAGGACGGAGACCGCTCCCGCGAGGAAGTGCAGTGCCCGAAGATGCGCGGGAACGTGCGCGCCGAACGCGGCGGCCAGTTGGAAGGCCCCGACGAGCAGTAGGTAGATACCGAAGAACACACCGATGACCTGCAGTGTCCCCTTCGGCCAGACAAGAACCACCACGCCCAGGGCGACGGCAGCCACGCCCGCGGTGAGAGCGATCTGCCAGCCGGCGTTCGCCAGGGCCCCCAGGGTTTCGGCGGCGGAGGCGCCTTGGGGCTCGGTGCCTGCCGGGCGCGGAGCACCGGCGTCTGAGGTGGGATCTGAGGGAGAGGCCATTCCGGATCACCCTTCCAGAGACAATGGGGTCGGATGGGGTCGTTTCCATCGTCACCCGTTCGGCCCGCGATCGCCCGGCAAGCGCGGAGGGGCGTCGGTGTGAGACGCCCCTCACGAGCGCTTTTTGCTCGATGACTGTCCTGAAGCGGTGATTGCCAGTGATCGCCGGGACTGGCTGGCGGGCGCCAGCGCCCCACAGGCCCTGCGTGGTGGAGCTCGGTTCTGAATCATCCGGAACCTTCGGCCGCGCAGGACGCACCCGCGCGAGCGTCCTGGTCGTCCGTTGGGGCCGCTGCCGGGCTGCTTGGCGGCCATGCGGAGGGCGGCCTGCGGGGTCGTGCAAGCTGGTCATTGCCATGGCTGGCCGAAGCAGGCTGCGCGTGAGACAGCCGGGCACGGAGTGGTCCGGTCGGCTCTTTGGGCGGCTCCGGAGAGGGACCGAGGTGGGACTGTGATGCTGCTGTCGACCCGTCCGGGTCCGTGCCGGGGCACTCACCCGGTACTCCCGGGCAAGCCGGCCGCGGCACACCCCGGGGAGTCGGAGGAAGAGGCCTTACGTTCTGACGGGCGGGAGCGGTCTGCTCGCTCTGTCGTCGTTTTCTCGGCCCTCCGTCTTCGCCTCCGCATCCCGTCCTCCGCCTCTCGCGCGCCGGCCGGCCCTGCCGTCGCCTGTCGTCCCCGCGCGTCGCGGAACCGCGGACGGGCCGGGCCCCCGCCTGGACCAATCGGACTGTGCACACGGGGCGGTCGGCATGAGGCTGGAGGCCAAGCCGGGTGACGGCGGACTGCGGACCCTGTGCGGTTGTCACCACCGTCGAGTCGAGGAGGAAGCATGGCTGAAGAGCGCGAGGAGACAGGCCGCATCGTGGTCGGGGTGGACGGTTCGGGCTCGTCGAAGCAAGCCCTTCGCTGGGCTGTGCGTCAGGCGGAGCTCACTGATGGTGTGGTGGAGGCGGTGACTGCCTGGGACCTTCCACAGTTTCACGGCTCGCTCGGCTGGATGCCTCCGTCGAGCGGTGATCAAGCGGCTTTGGAGAGCCAGGCACGCAGAGAACTCACGGAAGCCGTTGAGGAAACCGTCGGATCCCATCCGCCGGTGGAGGTACGTGCCATTGTGCGCTACGGCACTGCCGCCAGCGTGTTGCTCGACGCGGCCCATGGTGCGTCCTTGCTCGTGGTCGGCAGCCGGGGTCTCGGGGGCTTTTCAGGGATGCTGTTGGGTTCGGTGGCCCAGCACTGCACTCAGCAAGCTGCCTGTCCGGTCGTCGTGATCCGTCACGGTGAGGAGTGAGCCGGCCGGTGGACGGCGCAGCCGTACCGCCCGGCCGGTGCGCCGAGATCGGGCGACCGTGCGGCTCTTTGCCGCCCGACGTCGGCCTCATCGTGGACTGCACGCGCACTCGAACTCGCCTTGTCGGAGCCGACGCTACAGCTGCCGCGCCAGCAAGTCTGTGGCCAGGTCGGCGACGGTGTCGGGAGTCGGCGTCGCGTTGAGCTCGGCTCCTCGCTCGTCCGGTTCGAGGGGTTCGAGCGTGGCGAGCTGCGAGTCGAGGAGCGAGCCCGGCATGAAGTGGCCGTGGCGCCTTCGGAGCCGGTCCGCCAGCACGTCGCGGTCGGCCGTCAGATGCAGGAAGAAGGCCCTCGGGCAGGCTGCTTGCAGGGTGTCCCGGTAGCGTCGCTTGAGTGCGGAGCATGCGACCACCGCACCGGTGCCCGCCACGTCGTGCTCGTGCAACCAGCGGCCGATGGACTGCAGCCAGGGCCGGCGATCGGCGTCGTCGAGCGGCGTGCCGGCCGACATCTTGGCGATGTCGGCCGGGGAGTGAAAGTCGTCGCCGTCCGCGAAGGGAACGCCCAGCCGCTGCGCCAACAGCCGGGCCACCGTGGTCTTGCCGATCCCTTCGACGCCCGTGACCACGACGCACGGGGATCGACGCTCAGTGCGGCCCATCGTCCGGCAGCGCTTCAGGATGCAGCATGTCGCTGCGCCGCCGCTGAGCGCCCTCGTGCGGCCGGGGAGGCGGTCCGTCGGAACCGGCCGGATACTCCTCCAGCGGGACGAGGTTGTCCTCCCATGCGCTCAGGACGGGTGTCAGGACCCGCCATGCCTCCTCGGCCTCGTCGCCACGGATCGACAGGGCCGGATCACCCTTCATGACGTCCAGCAGGAGCCGGCCGTAGGCGGGCAGGTCGGGTGGTTCCATCCGTGCGGTCAGCGAGAGCTGGGTGAGGGCCTGGGCGTGTGCGCCGATGCCCGTCATGTCGAGGGTCATCCCTTCCGGCTCCAGTCCGAAGCGCAGCACGTTGGGCAGGGCCTCTCCCTCATGGCCGAAGGGCAGGTGGGGCACGGAACGGAAACGCACCGCGACCTCCTTGCGGTCCTGGCCGAGCGCCTTGCCGCTGCGCAACCGGAACGTCGTCCCGGACCAGCGCCAGCTGTCCAGTTCCAGTTCGACCTCGGCGAAGGTCTCCGTGCGCCGTCCGGGCTCCACGCCCTCCTCGTCGACATATGCGGGAAGGGGGTGGCCGCCGATCCGGCCGGACAGGTAGCGCGCGCGGCGCGTGCGGTGCACGACGTCGTAGTCGGTGAAGAGCCGGACGGACCGCAGCACGTCGACCTTCCGGTCGCGCAGGTCACGCTCGCCGAGGGTGATCGGAGGTTCCATGGCCACCAGGCACAGCAGCTGCAGCAGGTGGTTCTGCACCATGTCCTTCAGCGCGCCGACGCCGTCGTAGTAGCCGGCCCGGCCTTCCAGAGCCAGGGTCTCGTCCCAGACGATCTCCACTTCCGCGATGTGGGTGCTGTTCCAGATGGGCTCCAGCACCCGGTTGGCGAGTCGGCTTCCGAGCACGTTCTGGACGGTCGTCATGGCGAGGAAGTGGTCGACCCGGAACACCGCCTGTTCGGGCACGAGACCGGCGAGCAGCCGGTTCAGCTCGCGCGCGCTCGCCAGGTCCTCGCCGAACGGCTTCTCCAGCACGATCCGGCTGCCCGGCGGCAGGCCCGCTTCGTGCAGGGCGGTGACCATGTGCGGGAAGAGCGCCGGGGGGAGGGCGAGGTACACGGCGATCGGTTCGTCGCCGGCGACGACCGCGGCGACGTCCGCGGCGTTGGTGACGTCGGCCTGCCGGTAGCGGGCCGAGGCCGCGACGCCCTTTTGGGCATCGGCGGGACAGGAGCCGCCGTGGCGGTCGAGCTGGTCGGTGCACCACCCGCGGAAGTGGTCGGTGTCCCAGTCCTCCCTGCTCGCTCCGGTCATCTGGAAGCCGTCGTCGATGTGCCCCGCGGCCCGAAGAGCGGCCAGGGCGGGCAGCAGGTAGCGAGCGGTGAGGTCGCCTGTCGCGCCGAAGACGGCGAGCCGACTGATCATCTCCGAGCACCTGCCTTCGCTCGGGCGAGGTTCACGCCGCTGGCGATGAGCCCGATATGGCTGAACGCCTGGGGGAAGTTGCCCATGAATTCTCCAGAGGTGGGGTCGATCTGTTCGGGCAGCAGCCCGAGCGGGCTCGTACGGCCACACAGCGAGGCGTATACCTTCTCGGCCTCGTCGATCCGGCCCTGGGCGGTCAGGTTGTCGGCCAGCCAGAAGCTGCACAGCACGAAGGCGCCCTCATCGCCGGGCAGGCCGTCGGGGGACTCCTCGTGCCGGTAGCGGTAGAGCAGTCCGTCACCGGCCGACAGACGCTCGGCGACGGCCGTGGTGGTCGCCGCCATCCGCGGGTGGTCGGCCGGCACCACGTGGCGCAGTGGGAGTGCGAGCAGACTCGCGTCCAGCACGCCGCCGCCGTCCAGGTGTGCGCTCAGCGTCTGCGTGTCCTCGTCCCAGGAATTCTCAAGGATCAGGCGGCGCAGTCGGTCGGCCGATGCACGCCAGGCTGTGAGCGGCCCGGGCAGGCCGAGCCGCTCGCCGATGGCCGCGGCCCGGTCCAGGGCCACCTGGCACATTCCGGCCGAGTACGTGAACACCCGGCCGTCGCTCCGCACCTCCCAGATCCCCTGGTCCGGCTGGCGCCACGCCTGCTCCGCGGTGTCGGCCAGCCCCGCCAGCCCCGCCCACAGGTCGGGCTGCATCTGGCGGCTTTCGCGCAGCCACTGGTCGGTGCGCAGCCACTGGTCGGCGCAGTCCAGGATCTCGCCGTAGATGTCGTGCTGACGCTGGTCGGCCGCGCCGTTACCCCACCGCACCGGGGCGGAGCGGCGGTACCCCTCCAATTCGGTGTCCTCGATCTCGTCAGGTACGCGGCCGCCGTCGAGGTCGTACATGATCCGGGGGCTGCGGCTCTGCTCGACGGCGTCGAGGACCCAGCCGAGGAAGGCGTCCGCCTCGCCGGTGAAGCCGATGCGCCGCATGGCGAACACGGCGTAGGCGGCGTCCCGGATCCAGGCGTAGCGGTAGTCCCAATTGCGGATTCCCCCGACCGGTGCGGGCAGGGAGGAGGTGGGCGCCGCGACGACGGCGCCGTTGGCCCAGTCGTCGCACAGCTTCAAGGTGATGGCGGCACGCCGGACCAGTGCCTCCTGGGGACCGGAGTAGTCGAAGTGCTTCATCCAGCGTCGCCACGCGTCGGCGGTGTCTGTCAGCATCGCGTCGGGCTGGAACCGGTGGTGGCGGTGGAAACGGCCCCAGGACAGCACGAGGTCGAGGCGTTCGCCCTGTTTCAGGTCGTGGATGCTGTGCAGGCCGGTCAGGGGACGGTTGGAGCGCAGGTGCAGGCGCAGGTCCGGCCGGCGCGAAGGCCTCAATTCCAGGCCGCTGAACAGCGCCTGCGTCGTACCGCCGCTGCGGGGCTCAAGGTCCACCCGCAGGCGGACGTGCCCGGACAGGACGACGGCCGACCGGACGATTTCACGCCGCCCGGCCGGCGCGTCGTCGCTGAGGTCGGCGCCGGGCCGCACGGTCAGCGCGTCGGTGATCCGTACCAGACCGGTCGCACTGCGCAACTCGGTCATCAGCACGCCGGTGTCGGGCTCATAGCGCTGCCGAGCCTCCACCAGGCCCTCCGGCGTGAGGGTGAAGTGCCCGCCTCCGGCGTGATCCAGCAGGGCGCAGAACAGGGGCTCGGAGTCGAACCGGGGAAGGCACATCCACGGAATCGAGCCGTCCAGGCCGACCAGCGCAGCCGTCGAACCGTCCCCGATCAGGCCAAGGTCCTCCAGCGGCAAGTAGCCCTCCCGCCTGCGGACCGGGCGGAACGGAGGGTCGGGGTCGTGCATGGCTCCTCGCTTCCGCAGCACCGAACGTACCGGCCGGCGCGCTGAGCAGAACCGGAAGGACCGCACCTAGAAGGTGATCAGCACCTTCACGACGTCTTCGAGCTTCTGGTCCGAGACCTCGAAAGCCCGCTCCATGTCGTCGAAACGGAACGTGTGGGTGGTCATGTGCGTGGGGTCGAGGCGCTTCGCCTCCAGCACGCGCAGCAGCCGTTCCATGCGAAGCCGGCCGCCGGGGCAGAGCCCGGTCGCGATCGTCTGGTCCGACATGCCGACGCCCCATTCGACGCGGGGGATGCGGACGAACTCGCCCTCGCCGAAGTAGCCGATGTTGGAGATGGTGCCGCCCGGCTTGGTGATCTTCACGGCGGTCTGGAAGGTGATGTCCGCGCCCAAGGCCTCGATGGCTGTGTCGACCCCTTCGCCCCCGGTCAGCTCGTGGATCCGCTCGATGACGTCCTCGCTGGTGAAGTCCACGATCTCATCGGCGCCGTACTCTCGCGCCAGTTTCTGGCGACTGGCGACCGATTCGACCCCGACGACCCGGCCGGCACCGCGGAGCCTGGCCCCCGCCGTGGCCATCAGGCCCACCGGTCCCTGGGCGAGGACGGCCACGGTCCCGCCGATCGGGATGTTCCCCTTCTCTGCTCCCATGAAGCCGGTGGACAGCATGTCGGCGCAGTAGACCGCCACGTCGTCGCTGATGTCATCGGGGATCTTGGCCAGATTGGCGTCGGCGTCGTTGACGTGGAAATAGTCGGCGAAGACCCCGTCCTTGCGGTTGGCGAACTTGAATCCTCCGAGCGGTTCGCCCGACTGGGACGGGAATCCGTTCTGGGAGGCCAGGTCACCCCAGTCGGGGGTGATGGCGCCGACCAGTACCCGGTCGCCGGGCCGGAAGTCTTTCACCTCGCTGCCCACGGCGTGGACAGTGCCCACCGCTTCATGCCCCAGCGTCAGGTCCTCCCTGGGGCCGATACCGCCTTGAACGGTGTGGGAATCCGAGGTGCAGATCAGGGCACTGGTCGTCTTGACAACGGCGTCGCCCGGCCCCGGCTCGGGAAGCGGCTTCTCCATGAAGCCCACCCGCCCGATTTCCCTCATCACGAACGCCTTCATCGGCCTGTCCTTCCTTCCGGCTCGCCGTTGTCCGCGACAACGGTGAGCCAGCCGAATCGGCTCCGGCATTCGGCATCAGCCGTTCACTCCTGCCACTGTCGCAAGGTCCGAGCCCGCTCGCGACCCGACCGGACGATGGCCCCCGGCCGGTGCCGGGACAGGGGTGTCACGCGGGTCAGAGGTCACCGAGGCCATCTAGCTGAACCCGCACGCACGCCCGCATCGCCCGACCCCGCGGCGAAGACGACCCTGTTAGCGTCGGGCTACGCGCGCAAGGGTGGAGGACGCTGTGGGTGACAAGCGCACGGACCGAGCCTTCATCGGCTCGTTCACGTCATCGGGCGGCCGCGGCATCGTGGTGGCCGCCGTGGAACCGGCAACGGGAGCGCTGACCGAGATCGGCGTCATCGATGCCGTACCGGACCCGTCCTACCTGACTGTCGATCACGCCGAGGCCGGCGCGGTCCTCTACGCCGTCTCCGAGACGGCACAGGGGGCGGTCGTCGCCTACGACATCACCGGTCCGGAGCCCCGCCAGATCGGCGTCCCGATGGCCGTGCAAGGGGAGGCACCCACCCATCTCAGCGTGGTTCGCGGACACCTGCTGACCGCCAACTACGGCTCCGGCAGCGTCACCGTGTTGCCCCTCCGCCCCGACGGCAGCCCGGGGACCGCGAGCGACGTGCGGCACTTCGAGGGCAGCGGACCGGATCGTGCCCGCCAGTCGGGCCCGCATGCACACCAGGTGCTGCCCGATCCCTCGGGACGGTGGGTGCTCAGTGTCGACCTCGGCACCGACAAGGTGAGCATCTTCTCCTTGGACCCGCAGGCGGGCACGCTGACGCTGAACGCAGAGACGTCATTGCGGCCCGGCACCGGTCCGCGCCACCTCGCCTTCCACCCGTCCGGAAGCCACGCGTACGTTCTCGGAGAGCTCAAGCCGAGCGTCATCGTGTGCCGCTGGGACGCTGTCGGCGGCGTGCTCGAACCGGTGAGGACGACGCCGCTGTTCCCGAACGGCACCGACAAGGCCGTCTCCCCCTCGGCGCCAGTCGTCTCACCCGACGGCCGCCACCTATGGGCGGCGGTACGAGGCACCGACACCATCACCGTCCTGGCCCTCGACGCGGCCGGCGAGCACGCGGAGCCGGTCGCGTCGGTGCCGTGCGGAGGGCGATGGCCGCGCGATCTGGCCCTGCACCCATCCGGCACCCGCCTGTACGCCGCCAACGAGCGCTCAGGCGACGTCACATGGCTGGACGTGGACCCCGCGACCGGCATCCCGCACCGCGCGGGTTCGCTGTCCATCCCGGTGGCCTCCAGTGTGGTCTTCGCCTGAGCACTCGTCGGCCGCCTACACGGCACTGCTCACGCCGGTCCGCGGAAGCCGGCGACCGGGCAGTGCGCGTGGTGCAGCAGCGCCTGGCTCACCGAGCCCAGCAGCATCCTGGAAAAGCCACCGCGCCTCCCGGCTCCGACCACCATCAACTGGGCGTTCCCACTCGCTTCGAGCACGACCTCGCGGATTTCACCACTCAGCACGTCCTGTCTGACGGTGATGCCCGGACACCTCTTACCCCGACCGGCAACTGCCTGGGCCAGCAGCCGCTCCGTGCTCTCCAGCCACTCCTCGCGGATGTACCACTCCACGGTCCAGGCGAGCACTTCGTAGGAGTTGCCGCAGGACGCTGCCATCACGTGCAGCCCGAGGTTCGTGGAGAGCCCGATCAGGCAGGCGATCACATCGCGCTGGGCTGCGGGGAGCGGGCCTGCTTGCCACGGGCGTGGGTGAAGTAGTCCAGATCAGCCGGTGTGCCGGGCCAACTCCCCCAGCAGCGAGGCACGATCGGCACGTTCGGCGGCATCCGCTCCTTGTGCCGCGGATCGCCCACCGCGGTGTGGAGGCCGTCAAAATGGCTGTCACCACCGCCGTCGCCACATCGATAGTGGCAATTCCGGCAGCCAGTTCCGCGGGTGCCCGGAGCGCCAAGGCAACTGGTGTCGCTGTCGGCAGCATGGATAGCGGTACCGCCGGCTACGCAGCGGCAGCCGAACACCTCAGCCCCCAGGGCGGTAGCGGAAGTTTCACTGCCAAGGTCGCCAAGATCGACCCCCAAGGGCTGCGGCGGTGCCGCCACGACGGCCCTCAAGTGCACCATCGACTATAGGACTTGGAACTTCAAGATCTAACGGGTGACCAGACCGGAAACAGGGGGTCAGATGTGGTCAGGCCGGCACGACAGCTACTTCGAAGAAACCGGGCGAATGATCGCCGAGGAGTTACAGCGAAGCCGCTCCAGGCGGCGCGCCAAGGCCGTTAAGTACAGCAGAGAGCAAGCCGAACAGAGCCGCAAGATCGCGCATGATGCCAAAGCCACCGAACTGGAACGCTTGGCCGTCCTCGGGCAGATCCCACCGGCCGAGTACAAGGCTCGCATGGCCGCCCTGACTGAAGACACCCCTGACGAAGAAACCAGACAGTAGCTCGGACACCAGTGGCCACACCACGCCGATAGAGGCACTGCACGTGTTCATCGACGTCCATGTCGCCTCACATCGCCGGATCAGGCGTCCGAGAAACGCATGAGGCAGAACTGCGGTGTCTGTCCGTTGAGCCAAGGCGGCGTCCAGCCGGGTCATGGCCTCAGTGGCGACCGGCTCCAGGGCGGGCAGGCCGGTGAAGGTGACCATGGTGCCCGGGTCGAGGGCCTGGACGAGCGTGGTGTCGCCGTCACGGCGGACGACGTTGCAGCCCTGATCAGCCAGGGCTTCGCGTACGGCGGTGACGGCGGTGGCGAAGTCGGCGTCGAGGCGGACGGTGCGGTCGTAGGACGCGGACCCTCCTGGACGGCGCGGAACGACTGATTTCTCTATACCCCGGCGGGTACCCGCAGGGGTCAGGCGATGCCTTGAGCGGGGCACCTTTTCATCTCTGGAATACCCCCCAGGGTATAGCTGTTAGGGTGAGTGTCAGATACCCCCCGGGGTACAGTGTTCGAAAGGAGTCGTGAGCCGTGTTCTTCGTCGACACCCTGGAGTTCGAGGGCCTGGGCAACCGCAGTTACCTGGCCGGCGGACCCGACGCCGCGGTGGCCATAGACCCGCCGCGGGACATCGACCAGGTCATTGCCGCAGCGGCTCGCCGCGGAGTGCGCATCGCTTTCGTGGCCGAGACTCATGTCCACAACGACTACGTCACCGGCGGCCTGGAGCTGGCCCGCGTCACCGGCGCCCAGTACCTGGTGCCGGCCGAGGCGCACGTGTCGTTCGCCCGCACCCCGGTTGCCGACGGCGACACCGTGACGGTCGACGAGGGCCTGGTGCTCCGCGCGATCGCCACTCCCGGCCACACCCCGCACCACACCTCCTACGCCCTGACCGAGCAAGGGCGCGGTGTGGCTGCGTTCACCGGCGGGTCGCTGCTCATCGGCACCGTGGGCCGTCCCGATCTGGTCGAGCCGCGGCTGACCGAGCAGCTGGCCCGCGCCCAGCACGCATCGGCCCACCGGCTGGCCGACGAGCTGGACGACGAGGTGCCGGTGCTGCCCACCCACGGGTTCGGCAGCTTCTGCTCCTCGTCCCAGGCCGAGGGGGACGCGACCACGATCGGCAAGGAGCGCAGGACCAACGACGCGCTGACCCTGGACGTGGACACCTTCGTCGCCCAGGTGCTCGCCGGACTGGACGACGTGCCCGCCTACTACGCGCACATGGGCCCGGCCAACGCCGAGGGCCCCGCACCGGTCGACCTCACCCCGCCGAGGCGTGCGGACGCCGAGGAGATCGCCTCCCGGCTGGCCGCGGGTGAGTGGGTGGTGGACCTGCGCAGCCGCATGGCCTTCGCCGAGGGGCATGTGGCCGGCTCGTTCAACTTCGAGGGCGAGGGCAAGCTCGCCACCTACTTGGCCTGGCTGATCCCGTGGGGCAAGCCCGTCACCCTGCTCGCCGACCATCCGGAGCAGATCACCGACGCGCAGCGGGAGCTGGCGCGGGTGGGCATCGACCGCCCGGCCGCCGCCGCCACCGGCGGCCCGGCCGGCTGGATCCGTGAGGGCGAGCAGCTCGCCTCCTTCCCCCGCGCCCGCTTCGCCGACCTCGCCGATGCCCGTAAGCGCCGCGACGACGTGGTCGTCCTGGACGTGCGCCGGAACTCGGAGCGTGCCGGCGGCTACCTCCACGGCTCGGTCCACATCCCGATCCACGAACTGCACGGCCGCATCGGCAAGGTGCCGCCCGGGACGGTGTGGGTGCACTGCGCCGGCGGGATGCGCGCGGCGAT
Organism: Streptomyces sp. NPDC107765; assembly: GCF_055657085.1. Taxonomy (NCBI): domain Bacteria; kingdom Bacillati; phylum Actinomycetota; class Actinomycetes; order Kitasatosporales; family Streptomycetaceae; genus Streptomyces; species Streptomyces sp. NPDC107765. The sequence continues at coordinate 96,578 of NZ_JBVKBL010000001.1, forward strand.
CGCCGCCTCCCTGCTGGATGCCGCCGGCCGCGACGTGGTCGCCGTCGACGACAGCTTCGATGCCGCCACCGAGGCGGGACTGCCCCTCGCCCGCCCCGACGGCACCGACTGACAGCCCTTCCGCGCTACCTGCACGAAAGTGATCAAACGATGTTCTCGCCTTTTCGCCGCGGCCCCGGCCGCCTCACGCCCCGGCAGGCCCATCAGCAGACCAGCGAGGGCGCCGCCGTTCTGGTGGACGTCCGCGAAACACCGGAGTGGAACGCCGGGCACGCGCCCGGCGCCCTGCACCTGCCCCTTTCCCGTCTGGTGGCCGGGGCGTCGCTCCCGGCAGCCGCGCAGGGCAAGCCGGTGGTGGCAATCTGCCGCTCCGGTCACCGTTCCCAGCAGGCCACCAGGCTGCTGGCCGGCCGCGGCGTTCGGGCCACGGACGTCACCGGCGGCATGACCGCCTGGGCGCGTGAGGGCCTGCCGGTCATCGGTCGGGGCGGCAGCCGCGGTGTCATAGCGTGAGTGCGCTGATCCTGGCCCTGATCGCAGGGACGGTGGTCGGGCTCGCGCTCGGCGCGCTCGGCGGAGGCGGCAGCGTTCTGGCCGTCCCGGCGCTGATCTACCTGCTCGGCTTCACCCCGGCCGCCGCCACCACCGCCAGCCTGGTCATCGTCACCGCCACCTCGCTCACCGCCCTGTACGCCCACGCCCGCACCGGCAACGTCCGCTGGAAAGCCGGCGCCCTGTTCGCGGCAGCCGGACTCCTGCCCGCCGCCGCAGCCGGAGCCGCGGCATCACGCCTGCCCCAGCCGCTACTGACCGCCGCGTTCGCGGCCATCGCCGCACTCGCCGCCGTCAAGATGCTGCGTCCCAGCCGCACCGCCACCGGCCCGGCGGCCGGCGAGGCAAGGCCCGCCAAGGCCGCCGGCACCGGCGCGGGACTGGGCGCGCTGACCGGACTGCTCGGCGTCGGTGGAGGATTCCTCGCCGTCCCGGCCCTGGTCACCGTGCTGGCATTCGAGATGCAGGCCGCCGTCGGCACCAGCCTGCTGGTCATCTCAGCGAACTCGCTGGCCGCCCTGGCCACCCGCGGCGCCACCACCCTCGGCGTCAACTGGGCAGTCATCGGCCCCTTCACCGGGACGGCGATCCTCGGCGCCTGGGACGGCAAACGCCTGGCCGCCAAAGTCACCGGCACCCTGCTGCAACGCACCTTCGCCGTCGTACTGCTGGTCATGGCAGCCTTCATGCTCATCGACGCCCTCACCTGACAAAACCAGGCGGGGAATCGGGTGCCGCGGCACCACGGCTCAGGCCAGAGAAAGGAACAGCTTCTCCAACCGGGTACGCATCTGCTCCCGGTCACCGGAAGCGGCCATGTCCGCATCGGTCAGGCAGTGCTGCAGACCGGTGGCGATGATCGCGAAACCCGCCTTGTCCAAAGCACGGGACGCCGCCGCGAGCTGAGTGACCACGTCCTCGCAGTCCCGCCCCTCCTCGATCATCTTGATCACACCGGCGATCTGACCCTGCGCCCGGCGCAGCCGGTTGACCACCGTCTTCAGTTCCTCAGCCGCCATCGCCAGTTCCACAACCCACACTCCTTCGAGATACCCCCGCGGGTATCCTACCGAAGGGGTAACCCCAACCAAGCTAAGGAAAATCCCCCGTGGCATCCCCCACCACCCTCACCGCCGACCAGGCCAACGCCCGCCTGCACGAGCTGACCGTCATCGACGTGCGCACCCCCGGCGAATACGCCTCCGGCCACCTGCCCGGCGCCCACAACATCCCCCTTGACCACCTCGGTACCGCTCTCCCCGCCCTGAGGACCGCCGCCGACCGCGGCGACCTCCTCATCGTGTGTGCCTCCGGCGCCCGTTCCGCCCAAGCCGGCCGACGTCTGGCCGACCACGGCATCACCGCCGCCACCCTCACCGGCGGCACCACCGCCTGGACGCAGCTCGGTCACGACACCCACCGGCCCGCCGGCACCCGCACCCCCTGGGCAATGGACCGCCAGGTCCGCCTCGCTGCCGGGTCCCTCGTCCTGGCCGGCCTGATCGCCGGACAACGCTGGAGTGCAGCCCGCTGGCTCTCCGCTGGCGTCGCCGGCGGCCTGGTCTTCTCCGCCCTCACCAACACCTGCGGCATGGCCAAGATCCTGGCCAAACTCCCTCACAACCAGCCCAGGGCCACCGACTTGGACGACACCCTCGCCGCCCTGACCGGCTGACCCCCTGGGCCGCAAAAGGGGCGTTGGGTCGAACAGCACGAGAGTCCGGTCGGTGGACATGGTGGTGGGTTCCTCCGGATCCCGAGGGGCGTTCAGTGGCTGCTTGCTGCCATCTCACGCGTGCGGCCGGATCCCGTGCGCAGGAGCCCGGCGGCCCCTGCGGTGATCGCACACAGCAGGGTCAGCAGTACGAAGGCGTGATTAAGGGCGACGAGGTGGGTCAGCCAGCCGATGACGGCGGGGCCGGCGAGCATGCCGACGTAGCCGAGCCCGGCGACGCGGGAGACGTTGGCCCCTGCGGCGGAGGGGTCGGCGTGCCCGGCCGCGCTGAACAACTGCGGGACACAGCCGGACAACCCGAGGCCGAACAGCGCCCAGCCGGCGAACGCGGCCCACATCCACGGGGAGAGGGCCACGATCGTGATCCCGACGGTGGCCGTGGCCGCGCCGTAGCGCAGGATGGCCATGGACCCGCACCGGGCGACGAGGCGGTCGGCGAGGAGCCGGCCGATGGTCATGGTCGCCGCGAAGGTGCCGTACGCGAAGGCGGCAGTGCTGGCGGGCGCACCCAGGATGTCCTTCAGGTGCAGCGCGCTCCAGTCGTTGGCGGCTCCCTCGCACAGCATGACCATCAGAGCCAGGGCGGCGAGGAGCCAGATGCGCCGACTGGTTCCGCGGCGCTCGGCGGCGGGCGCTTGCTCGGCCTCCCCCACCAAGTCCGTGTCGGCAGCGATGGGTGCGGCCGGCAGCAGGGAGCCTGCCGACACCAGGGCGACCACGATGCCCAGGGCTCCCATGGCGGCCATGCCTGCGGCCGGGCTCAGGCCGGCGCTCGCCGTGGCCGCTCCGACGATCGAGGCGAGGACACCGCCGACCGAGAACGTGGCATGGAAGGCCGACATGACGGGACGGCCGTACGCCTTCTCTACGTGTACGGCGTGGGCGTTCATGCTCACGTCCAGGCAACCGTTGCAGAATCCGAAGACCAGGAGGGAACTTGCCAGTGTCCACGGATCGCGGGCAAGGCCGGGCAGCGCCAGGGCCGCGCTGCACAGCACGCCGGTGGCGGGGACGACGATGCGCGCTCCGAGCCGGTCGGTCAGACGCCCGGCCGCCTGCATGCCGATGAAGGCGCCCACGCCCAGCAGCACCAGGAGTCCCCCGAGCATGGCGTGGCTGATGCCGACGCGCTCCTCGATGGTGGGGATGTGCACCACCCAGGTGCCCATCGTGGTGCCGCAAAGGATGAAGTAGACAAAGGTCGCTACTCGGGCAGGTCGAAGCGAATGATTCATGACCGGCACCGTAACGAACATCTTGAGTGGTTGAACACTGTCGCTTCGCACACATTGATTGTTCGTTTCGCGACGTGTTCAATCGCGGTATGAGCAACGCAGACCGACACGGGATGATCGCGCAGGCCGTCAGAGAGGCGGGCAGGATCACGGTCCAGGAACTCGTCCAACTGACCGGCGCCTCCGAGATGACGATCCGGCGCGACCTCGACGCGCTGGCCGCACAAGGCGTCCTTGAGCGAGTCCGTGGCGGGGCCCGCACCCTGCTGCTCCGGGGCGAGGAGCCGCCCTTCGCGCTGCGTGCTCACAAGGCCGTCGACGCCAAGCGCCGTATCGCGACCGAGGTGTCCTCGCTCATCGCGGACGGCGAGACCGTCCTCCTCGACAGCGGCACCACCTGCCTGGAGATCGCCCACCTGCTGCGCCGACGGCCGGTCACCGTGATGCCCCTGTCCTTGCAGGCCATCCATGCACTCGGCGAGGGGCCGAGCCCGGCCACACTGATGGTGCCCGGCGGGCAACCCCGGGCCGCCGAGGGAGCTCTCACCGGCCCCCTCACCCTCGCCTCCCTGGCGGCACTCCGCTTCGACACTGCCGTCATGGGCTGCTGTGGTCTGAGCGCAGCCGAGGGCCTGACCGCCTACGACCTCGATGACGCGGCCGTGAAGAAGGCCGGCATCGCTGCCGCGCGCCGCATCATCGTCGCAGCCGACGCCAGCAAGCTCGGCCACACCGCCTACGCGTACGTCGCCCCCTCCACAGTCCTGCACACCCTCGTCACCGACACCACAGCACCCACCGACAAGGTCACCGCGCTCGAACGCGCCGGCACCGTCGTCAAGGCCGTCTGACGAGGCACTTCCGCTCTATGGAGTCCTGAGCGCCGGATCAGCTCCCGGCATGGACGTCCGCGCGGAGATCATTCAGGAAGCGAGCCAGGAACTCGTCGACGCCTTTGGTCGGCTGCTGCCCCAACTGCCCTGATCGCCAAGCCCACTTGACCATGAAGCCGTCGACCGCACGCTGACCGGCGTGCCCACATATATGTCTAGACGCGTCGGAAGTGGCCCTCGGTCAGTCAGTATCGCGTCAGCTCCACAGGCGATGCGATCAGCGCCACAGCGCCGGGCCGAACTGTCACGTTGTGTTAACCTCAAACGTTTGGACGGCCGTGACGGCCGACGATTTCGTCCGTCCGGTTCCCTTGTTCGTTGGCTGCTCATTCCTGCCGGGCCTTCCTCGGTACGTTCCCCCTGCGGAAGGCTCTTCATGAACCACCCGGACCGCCTCGGTACCTCGCACGGCGACATCGCCCGGCCAGTGACCCTCACCCCGACGGTGTCCCCGGTCGCCTCCTTCGCCGACCTGGAACTGCCCGCCGAGGTCCTGCGAACGCTCACCGAGCTCGGCGTGCGCAAGCCCTTCCCGATCCAGGCAGCCACGCTCCCCGACGCCCTCGCGGGACGCGACGTCCTGGGGCGCGGGCGCACGGGGTCGGGCAAGACGCTCGCCTTCGGCCTGCCGCTGCTCGCACGGACGGCCGGACGGCGCGCGGAGCCGAAGCAGCCCCTCGCTCTGATCCTGGTGCCTACCCGGGAGCTGGCCCAACAGGTGACCGACGCGCTCGCGCCGTATGCCGACGCGCTCCGGCTGCGGATGGCCACGGTCGTCGGCGGCATGTCGATCGGCCGGCAGGCCACTGCGCTGCGCGACGGGGCCGAGGTCGTCGTCGCCACCCCTGGCCGCCTGCACGACCTGATCGAGCGCAGGGCCTGCCACCTGGGACGGGTACGGATCACCGTCCTCGACGAGGCCGATCAGATGTGCGACATGGGCTTCCTGCCGCAAGTCACCGAGGCCCTCGACCAGGTGCACCCCGACGGCCAACGGATGCTGTTCTCGGCCACCCTGGACCAGGACGTCGACCACCTGGTCCGCCGCTACCTCCACGACCCGACCGTCCACGAGGTTGACCCGTCCGCGGACTCGGTCACCACGATGGACCACCATGTGCTGGTCGTCCACGGCCCGGACCGGTACGCCGTCACCACGGAGATCGCCGCCCGCGACGGCCGCGTACTGCTGTTCCTGGACACCAAGCACGCGGTCGACCAGCTCACCCGGCATCTGCGGGCCAGCGGCGTGCACGCCGCGGCCCTGCACAGCGGCAAGTCCCAGCCGCAGCGCACACGGACCCTTGCACAGTTCAAGAACGGCCACATCACCGTTCTGGTGGCGACCAATGTCGCGGCCCGTGGCCTGCACGTCGACGACCTCGATCTTGTGGTCAACGTCGACCCGCCCACCGACCCCAAGGACTATGTGCACCGCGCGGGCCGCACTGCCCGGGCCGGTGAGTCCGGCAGCGTCGTCACCCTGGTGCTGCCGGGCCAGCGACGCGAGATGAGCCAGCTGATGGCCGGGGCCGGCATCGAGCCGACGATCACCAAGGTGCGCTCGGGGGAGGCGGAGCTGAGCCGGATCACCGGGGCCAAGGCTCCCTCCGGCACCCCGCTCGACGGCGGGCCCGCCGCACCCCGGCCCAAGAACACCAACACCCCCTTCCGCGGCCTCGGTACCAGCAAGGACGCCTCCCGTGGCACCGGCGGCAAGTCCCGCAAGGCCAGCGAGGCCCGCAAGCTCGCCGAGGCCCGCAAGGCGGCCCGGGTGCGCCGCGGGAACTGAGGGCCGCTGCCTGCCCTGATACACCGCATACTCCTGATCGCATGCTGGAAAGCCTCCGTGCCCTGCCCGAGGCTCTCCAGCGAGCACACCTACGAGACGAACGCCCTCGTGGTGAACCCCCGCCGCGAGTAATGCCCGCCGAGGCCGCAGCCGAGAGGGGCGGTGGGGCACGAGATGAGCACGCACATCGACCTTGTGGGCATCGTCCTGCTTGTGGTGTCCCCCTGGCGGCGTACGCCCCCCTGCCTCAGCCACATCTCTGCGCTTGCTCAGAATTACCCCAAGTGCTCCCCAACCGGTTCGTTGCCCCCCTAACTTCGTAGATACCGCGGGCCAACCGTGGCCCGCTCAGCCAACGGGGGAAGCTGTGCTGATCATGAGGGACCACGCGCCGGCCCATCTGCAGGGCCGCGCCGAGCAATTCATCCGGGCCGTCGCGGTCCACAACACCACCATCCAAACCGTCCTGGCAGACCGGAACATTCGGCTCATGGTGCTGGTCGACGTCACAACAGAGGCGACCCGGCTTCAGAACACCCGCGTCGACTGGGTTCAGCCGGACACCCAGATCACGATCACCTTGGAGATCAACCGCAACGGCACCGGCCTGTACGACGGCCTCCTGCACGAGCTCATCCTGCACGTGGTGCCCGCGGCGCTGAAGCACGCGGCTGCGGTCGCCCGGCATACCGCGCCCGTGTACCCGACCACCAGCGCCCAGATCACGGCCGAGGAGAGGCAGGAGCACGCGTCCCAGGCGGCATGGCAGATGGTGGCCGACACCGCGGTGGCCCTGCGCATCGAGGGGCTGGTGGATGCGGCGATCATGGACACGTGCGCGCACAGCAAGCCCATCGCGAGGGCCGTGGTCGCTCAACTGCTCCAGCAGCAGAACATCGGCCAGGAAGAGGCGGACGACCTGCTTGAGGTCATCAACGAGTAGTCGACAGCTGGCCTTTCAGCCGTCACGACGACGCCCCTTCCTGCCCGACGGTGCCGCCGTTTCTCCTCCGGCACCGCCGCGTAGCCACCGTCCGGCGGTCCGACGGTTCGGCAATTTCCTGATGAAGAGTCAAAAGCCGTACACATGGGGCCTGCCGGTGCCATCGTGGACAGGGGCATGAGCCGGTCGGAATCGGGGGGTGGACGGTGGATCGGTTCGGTAGATGGCTGGTGGCGGTCACCGTGACCGCAGTTGCTTTCACGGCGGGCACGGGGATCTCCGGAGCACTGCTGCTGCCGGTGACGCAGGACCCGGCTGTGCGGTGGACGGTGGCGTGCGGGGCAGGAGCGGCGCTGGCCGCGCTGGCGGCCATGTGGGGCTACGGCTACGCCAGCAGCGCAGGCGTCACCCCGGGCCCGGGCGGGCAGCCCACCGTGCAGGCGTCCGGGGCCCGCGCGGTGGCCATCCACGGCAACAACACCGGTGCCGTCACCACCGGCGACGTGCATGTTCCGTCCGGCCCCAGGCCGCCCGGCGACTCGACCCCACCGCCGCAGGGAATGCCCGGGGCCGCTCCCACCGCCTCCGGAGAGCGGGCCATCGCGATCGGCGGCGACAACGACGGTCCGCTGTCAACGGGCGACGCCCGGAACGAAACGCCACGATGAGGCCGCTGTTCCGCAAGCGGCGGCGGTCCGGCAAGCGGTCCGTCTTCATCGGCGGCAACAACTCCGGCGACATCACCACCGGGGACACCAGAGTCGAGATGCCTCCCCTCGTGCGCATTCCGTTGGTCGTGCTGCTCGTCTCCGTCCTGGGTGTGGGGGCAGGCTGGCTCTACTTCGACTGGTTTTCACCGAAGCTCGCGCCGAATTACCGCACCCAGTTCCTGATCGACACGGCGGACGGCCCCGACCCCAAGGGCATCGCGGCGATCTCCACGTCGCTGCGTAAGGCGGCCGGGAACTCGGGCGATCATGACGCGCTCGCCCTGCGCACCTTCGGCGGCGAGTGCGGTGCCTCCGACAACACGTCGCAGGTGGTCGGCTTCGACGTCGGCAACCAGCAGAGGATCACCCAGGCAGCGGGCCGGGTCCGGGCGGACGGCAAGCCGACGCTGTTGCGCGGAATCGTCCAGGCCGTCGAGGACTTCTCCCAGCCGTTCGATCGCAAGGCTCGCCAGGCCAACCGGATCATCGTGGTGACGCGGCACGGTGTCGACGCGTGCGAGGACGACGTCTCCTTCGTCGAGAAGGAGGTTCGCGAGCGGGTCGGTGCGGCCGGACTGTCCCTGCAATTCCGGGTGATCGGTTACCAGGTACCGGAGGGGCAGCACCGCACGCTCGACCGGATGGCCACGGCCGCCAAAGCCCCGCCGCCGGTGTACGTGAAGAACGCGCCCGACCTCGCCAGGACCCTTGACTGGTTCTCCAACGTGGAACCGGTCCTCAAGGGAGCCCAACGCATCGTCAGCACGCTCAACGCCACAGTCACCCAGGTCAACACGGCCGTCCGGGCGACCGAGGACGGCCGTCTGGACGCCGCCGACAGCACTCTGCGGCGGGCTCGGCAAGCGGTCAACGGCACCGGCCCGGAGTTCGACGACCTGACCGGGCGGACCAAGAGCGCGGATGCCCGAAACGTGCACGACAGGGCGGTCCGGCTGCGGGAGAAACAGAAGCAGGTCGTTGACGCAGCCTCCCAGCTGCTCAGCACCGCGCGGGCCGGCACGCCGCTGGATCCGCGGAGGAAAGTGTTCCAGCGTGCCGCCGCACACTACAACGACGAGGTGAACGGCATGAACAAGCTCCTCGCCACCCTTCGCGGAAAGCTGGCCGAGCCCTCATGAGGGGCAGCTCCCCGCCGGGGCACAGGCGATGGCCTCGTGTGCTGCTGATCGGGGGTGCCGTTGTCACGCTGCTGACCGGAGTCGCCGCCTTCCTGGTCCTCAGGGCCGTCCCGGACTACCGGACCGCCTTCCTCGTCGACACCTCACTGGCCAAGAACGACACGGACTTTCCCGATACCGCGGACGCCGTCGGCTCGGCCGCGCAGAACTCCGCCGACGAAGACTCCCTGTCCTTGCGCCGCTTCGGTGGCAGCTGCGGCGACCAGGGGAACACCGCGTCGGTCGTGGGTCCGGGCACGGGGCATGCGCAGACGATCAACACGTCCGTGCACGCGCTGTCGGCGTCCGGGAAGCCCACCCTGGAGAGCGGGCTCCTCGCCGGGATCGACGACTTCTCCGGCTACTACCCGTTCCGCGGGAGGAAGCGGAACCGGATCATCGTGGTGACCTCGCACGGCATCGACGCCTGCACGGCGGATCAATCCGCGCTCAAGCAGGCAGTCGGCCGGCGGGCCAGGGACAGCGAAGTGCAGCTGGACTTCCGGTTTGTCGGCTACAAGGTCCCACGGAAGGAACAGCAGCCGCTCGCCCAGCTGGCCGAGGCCACGAAAGCCCCCAAGGTCCAGTTCGTCTCCACACCGGCGGAGCTCACCGCAACCCTCAACAAGCTCAGCCTGCCCGAGTCCTCCGAGGTCCAGCACGTCGACGTCCCCTCCCCGACGGCGACGTCGCCGCCCAGTCCCGCCGCGTGGCTCAGTTTGTCCACCTCGGCATTGAAGGCGGGCGGCTCCTGCACAGCGAAGGCAGGCGGGATGGAGCCGGGCGAGCCGGTCGCTCTCACCTGGACCGGCCCGTCGAGTGGCAGCATCGGGACGTTCACCGCGGGACGGTCCGGGGAAATCGCGACCCGGTTCCACCAGCCGGACAAGCCGGGCTCCTACACCCTCCGGGCACAGGGGACACGTTCCGGGCGGAAGGCGTCGGCGCGGTTGCGGGTCCTCCCGGCCGACGCCACCACGCCTCACACCACACCCCAGCTGACCCTCAACCCTTCCACCCTCAAAGCCGGCCAGCCCACCACAGCCACGGCTTCCGGCTTCCAGCCGGGGGAAACCGTCGATATCTACCTGGGCCCCTGGGGGCACAGCGGCAGCTACGCCCACGAGCGGGCAAACAGCTCAGGAGTCGCGGTCGGCCGCGTGGGAGACGGGTGGGGGCTCGCGGAACCCGGTGGCACCTATCGCGTCACCGCTGTGGGCGCCACGTCCGGCCGCCAGGCCCATGCCGAGCTTCGGTACGAGAAAGAGAAGCAGAGCGGCCCTGTGAGCGCGCACGCCAGCCCCGACCCGGCCACACCCGGCCGGACGGTCACGGTGACCGGCACCGGCTTCGCACCGCACCGGACCGTGCAATACCGCTCCACGCTGTTCGCCGACGCCACTACCGCAGCAGACGACGGTTCCATCAAGTTCACCGCCTCCATCCCGGAGGACGCCGCCGCAGGCAGGTACACCATCCGCATCTACCAGATCGCCTCCGGAACCGACCTCGTGGTCCCCCTCGAAGTGCAGCCGGCCACCCCAAGTCATCCGCCCACTCCCCCACCGACCGACGCCTCGCCGTCAGTAACTCCTCCCGGAACGATCAGGCGGAGGTGAGCCGGCCTTCGGGGGATCGGTTTTGCCCCGGCAGAGCGCATTTCGCTCCGCCACTGCATCGTCGATTCGGGCGCGCGTGCTCATCCGGACCATCGGGCGGAAGATACCGGCGAGGTGAAGTCCGGCCAGGTAGATGGCGGCGGCCTGCTCGTAGCGGGTGGCGATGCCAGGCCCGGCTCGCGCCCCTGGCATTTCAACGGTCCGGGTTGGTGCAGCCGGCCCGGATTGACCGGCCGAGCCCGATGCCTGGCTCCTGCCGCTCCCCTGCCGGGGCCCCGACTGCTCCAGTTCCTTCAGCCGCGCCGTAGGCGGCAGCCACACGGACTGCCTTCTCCGGGTCGAACGCGACCACCCTCCTTTTGATCCGGCGCTGTTGGGGGACCAGCCGCCTTGGGCACGCAGTTTCCCGGCGCACTCGCCGCGCTTGCGGCCGGTGGTGACCACCCGCGTCGGCCGGAGTGGCCGGTGATCCGGGCCTCCAGGCCGCCCTGTTCGGCAGCCCGGGTGATCGCGCGGCCGTAGCCGCCGGGAAGAGCCTCTTGGTGCCCAGATTTCCCCACTGGTCAACGGGCAGGTGGGCGGGGCCGTTCGAGGCCGCGCCCGCGGCCGGCTTGGCATCGTGCCAGGCGCTCCGGGCAGGTGTCGGCGTGCTCGCCGTCGTTCATGGAACGATGGTGAGGTGGCGAGGCACAGCGTGGACTCAGTAGTGGCGATCAGCTTGATGCGCATGGCCGCTGCAGACCTGCTGATGGCGCCCTGGCAGCGTCCCTCGGACGCCTATCTGGTCCAGCTGGGCCTGGACGCCCTGACGGCCGACGTTGAGGCTCCCTCGCTTCCCCTGCTGGCTGGGCTCGCGCGCGGTGAGTACCCCCACCAGGCCCGCGGGCTCTTCGACCTTGTGCTGGAAGAATTGGGTCTGCTGCCGCTGGCCTCGGAAGATCTGACCAAGGCGCGGTGGGCCGCAGCCCGTTGGTGGGCGGGTCAGATCGTTGCGCACCAGCTCGATCCCCTACACGGAGCCAAACTGATCTACCAGGAAGCTGCGGCCGAACTCGGCTACCCCGCCGCGCTGCAACCCATCGTTGATCTGGCGAGAAGAATCGATATGTTGAACGATCAGCCTCCGGAACAGCAGCACATCCACCGGGTCATTTCCGCAGCGCGAGATTTTCTCGCCACCGACGTGCACGTGAACAACAGTCTTTGAACGGCGTCGCATGACCCACCGTGGCCGGTTCACGCAATATGAGCCAGAACCATGACGCGTGAATAATGCCAGCCGCTGGTAGAGCAAGTCGTTGAGCTACTTGTGGGGCCATTGGTAAGGCGAGTAGAGCAAGGCGGACAAGTCTCTACGCGCCGCGGCCTCCCCGCTGACCGCCCAGGTGCAGTACCGCGTCGGCTTCCAGGGCGCGCCGCCCACCCGACGGGCAACCCCACCGAGGGCCTGGACGCCCTCGCCGCGCTCATCCAGCTGTTCAACACCCTGGCCGTGGTGCAGCGGCGGCTGCCCGAGGGCTCCCGCATCCAAGACGAACTCGCGCTCATGGACCTGTCGGCCCCGGTGTGACTGTCCACCGGCGATGGCTGGTCGTCCTCGATGCGGCCCCTGCCGGATCGTGCGGAACCACGCGGCCCGCCGCATAGCCACCTGCCCCTCTTCACCGGATGCCCTGCCAGACATGGACGGCGGGCCAGATGCCGGCGATCGGCAGCCCCCGTGTCGAGGCTCCCGGCACCGGCGGAGGCGCCTGTCCCTGACGTCATGACGCCGGACGTGCGCGAGGGGTGGGGCCCCATCACTGCGGACCGGGCGGGGCAGGGCGTACGGCCACGGCGGGCGGCGTCGTGGCGGCCGCGCGCAGCATCTGGCCGGCGGCCAGGCGGCGGTAGACGGGGCTGGTGGTGAGGAGTTCCTCATGGTGCCCGGAGGCGACGGTACGGCCGTCTTCGAGCACGACGATGCGGTCGGCGTGCTGGACCGTGGAGAGCCGGTGCGCGATCACCAGCACCGCGCACTCCTGGGCGACGTCCTTCATCACCCGGGTCAGAGCGGCCTCGTTGAGGGCGTCCAGATGCGCGGTCGGCTCGTCGAGCAGGAGCAGGGAAGGCCGGGCGAGCAGGGCACGCGCCAGAGCGACCCGTTGTCGTTCGCCACCCGACAGCGTGTTGCCGCGTTCGCCGAGTGCGCCGGACAGGCCTCCGGGCAGTCGTGCCACCACCTCTTCCAGCTGGGTGAGTTCGATGACGCGCTGGACCTGGTGCTCGTCGGCACCGGGGTCGGCGTAGGTAAGGTTGTCCCGCAGAGTGCCGTGCACGACGTGCGTGTTCTGGTCGACGACGGCGATGCGGGCCCGGCACTCCGCACGGCCGAGTTCGGTGGCCGGCCGTCCGCCGAACAGCAGGGTTCCGGCGTCCGGTTCGTAGAATCTGGCCACCAGCGCGAAGAGGGTGCTCTTGCCCGCCCCGGACCGGCCGACCAGGGCCACCTGCCGGCGGTGGGGGACGTCGAAGGAGGCGCCGCGCAGCACCGGGCGTTCCGCGTCGTAGCCGAAGTGGACGTCACGCAGGGCGAGTGCCGGTGCCCCGCCCCTCCCCGAGCGCTCGTTCCTGCCGGATGCCTCCGCCCGTCGGGGTGGATGGCCCACAACGGCCGGCGTCTCCCGCATCATGGGCTTCGCGGACTTCGTGGACTTCGCGGACTTCGCGGGCTCGGCGGACTCCGCGGATTGCCCGTGTCCCTCGGGCTCATTGGGCTCCGTGGGCAGGGCCAGCACCTGCTCGATCCGCTGGTACGCCCCCATGCCCCGTTGGATCAGGCCCACCGCCCGGAACGCCGAGGACAGCGGCAGGACCAGATAGGACGCGTACAGCAGAAAGGCGACCAGGTCGCCGAGCGAGTTGGCCCGGCCGTTCACCCGCAGGCCGCCGATGACCAGGACGAGCAGGAACGAACCCTGGACGGCGAGCTCGACCGCCGGGCTCATCATCGACGCCAGTTTCGCGGTCCGCACGCCCGCGCTGTACGCCGATTCGACCCGCTCCCCGATGCGCCGCGCCTCGCGGTCCTCGGCACGGTGCACCCGGACCATCGGCAGGGCGCCGAGGGCACGCTCCAGGTCGGCGCAGATCGCGCCGACGGAGTTCTGCATGCGTTCCGAGGCCGCCCGGATGCCCTTCAACAGCGAGGCTACGACCCCCGCCGCGGCGGCGATGGTCACCGCGATCAGAAGCAGCAGCAGCGGGTCGAGCCACACCATGAGCGCCAGCGCGCCCGCCCCGACGAGCGCCCCGGACACCAGGTCCGACAGCGCCTGGGCCACCACTTCCCGCAGCAGGGTGGTGTCGGCGGTGACCCGGGAGATCAGATCACCGCTGCGGTGCCGGTCGTACTCCCTCATCTCCAGACGCAGCAGCCGCGCCACCAGGCCGTGGCGCAGGGCGCGCACCACGCCCTCCCCGGTGCGTTCCAGCAGGAAGCGTCCCACTGCTCCGGTCGCGGCCTCGGCCCCGAAGAGCACGGTGAGCAGCAGCAACAGCGGCCATGCGAGCGGGCCTTGGCCGCTCCGGTCCACGATGTGCTTGGCGACGAGCGGCTGGGCGAGGCCGAGGCCGGAGCCGACCATGGTGAGCGCGGTCGCGATGGCGATCGAGGACCGGTGACCTGCGGTGAGCCGGAACAGGGTGACCACCGCGGCCCGCGTGGACCGGTCGCCGCCGGGCGAGGACCGCGCCTCGCCCGGCGAGGTCGGCACCTCCCCGCTGGTTCCGGTCACGGGTCCGTCCGGCTCACCGGGGCGACGACCATCAGGCGGGTGAAGTAGCCGTCCGGTAGCCCTTCGGCGACCGGGCGGCCCTCCGCCTCGATCCAGGCGTGCGCGGTGAACGGGGGCACCACCCGCACCCCGGTGCACCACGTGGGCCAGGTGCCACGGAGCCGGCAGAGCAGGGCGGCGCCCAGCGAGCGCGGCAGACAGCCGCGCGGACCGGCGCAGCGCAGGCTCGCCGCGCACATCGCGTCACGTGCCGCCGCGGCCTGTGCGGCGGAGGCGGGTGTGGCGCCGCGGCGGGCGAGGGAGAGGACCGCGCGTAGCCGGCGCGGCGGCAGGAGGGACAGGGCGAGGGCGGGGAGCAGGACGCTACGGGCGGCGAGCCGTCGGGTGAACGGGACGCCGGCCGGCCGGTCCAGTGCGCTCGGGGTCGTCATGCGGCCAGTCCGGATGCCCGCAGTTCCTGCACCAGGGCCGCAACGTCCTGAGTCGCCTGTGCCCGGTCGATGTCGAACCGCGCGACCAGCGCGTCGACGGCGTCCCCTTCCTCGCCACCGCCCAGCAGGGTCTTGACCACCAGCGTGCCGGTGGGATTGAGCTCCCAGTAGTCCCCGCTGCGCTCATCGAGAAGTACTGTGCCGTAGTCGGTCTCCGCCGTGGAGACCTCGGCGCCGAACCGCAGTGCCATGGTGAGAGCCTTTCTGCCGAAGCCCGGTGAGGACATGCGTCAAGAGGCGGGCGAGACCGCGTTGTCGGTGGTGCGGGGCCCGGTGGTACGGGCGAGGCTGCGCAGCCAGACTTCGCAGGCGATGGTCGAGTACAGGATCGCGTCGCGCAGTCCGGGCGCGGAGGGGCGCCGGGCCAGCCGGCGCAGGGCGTCGCCGTCCACCAGGCCGAGTTGTTCCAGCCGGGAGTCCTCCCAGAGCGCCATCAGGTCGCCGCGGTGTTCCCGTAGCCCGTTCGAGGCGTCCATCGAGGCCTCGGCCTTGTTGCCGCGCCGCAGGCACACCTCGGGTACGACGCCCTGCATGGCGGCGGCCAGCAGGGGTTTGTAGCGCCAGGGCGTCACGCGCTCACCGGGGCGGACCGCGAGACAGGCCTCGATCACCCGGTCGTCGAAGAAGGGCGAGGCCATGGGAACCCCGGCCCGGGCAGCCATCCGGTCCCACTGCCGGATGATGCGGGTGCAGGAACGGATCTGTTCCAGGTCGGTGTGCAGCCCACGGTCCCGGTGCAGGGGCGTGGCCTGCCCGGCCGCCGCGCGCAGCGCCTCCCCCGCCATCCGTTCCGCTTCCGGGCTCACCCAGTCGAACAGCCGGGGGGCCATGCCCCAGCCGAGACTGCCGGCGACGGACGGCGGCGGGGCGCCGCGCAGCCGGCGACCGGCGTCGGCCAGCCACTTCCCGTACGGCCGGGAATCGGCCAGTGCTCGCACGGTGCCGCCGAGCGGCCACTCCCACAGAGCCCGGAACCCGCGCAGCTGGCGCAGGGCGAAGAGCGGACGCGTCCGCAGCAACCGGTGGTAGTAGGCCTCGGAACACCACGCCACATGGTCGCCACCGATACCGGTCAGATGCAGCCGGCTGCCCCGCTCGGCCAGCCCCGGCAGATGATGCAGCACCCGGGCACGGTCCATCACGCCGATGGTCGGTTCGTCCAGCAGATCGTCGATGTCGAGCAGATCGGTGTAGACCAGCGGCGAGTCATCGGCGTCCCAGATGACGTGGTCGAGGTCCGGGAGGAAACCGGCGGCCTGCTGCGCCCAGTGCAGGTCGGTGTCGGCGGGATCGCGTCCGGGCCAGGTACTGGCCACCACCCGGGCCGACGACCGCGCCGCCAGGAAACAGATCGAGGTGGAGTCCAGCCCGCCGGAAAGGTCACAACTGACCACGCCGCCCTGCCTGGTGCGGGCATCGACGGCGGCGGCCAGTGCCTCCCGTACGACGGGGGCGCCGTCGGCGAGCGACCGTGTGGGCTCGGGCGGTGTCCACCAGCGGGACCGCCGCGCGGTCCGCCCGTCCGCCGCGATGATCAGTGCGTCCTGTGGGGGTACGGCCGTGACCCCCGGGAACATCGGAGCCTCGAACAACGGATGGGGAACCGGCCACAGCAGCCGAACGGCCAGCTGCGCCACGTCCGGACCGGCGCCGAGCGCGTCCGCGAGGACGTCCGCGCTGGTGGCGGCGGTCTGGACACCGTCGACGGCGGCATGGAACACCAGCCGGAGACCCGACGCGGTGCCCTGCACCCTGAGCTGCCCGTCGAGCGCGGCGACGAGGTGGAAGCTTCCGGGCAGTGTGCGCGCCAACTCGTCGAGCCCGGCCAGGTCGCTCAACTTGGCTGCGTAACGCTGGAGTTCGGCGGCGTCGACGGGGCAGCATCCGACGACGGCGAGCGCCGCCCGGCCGGCGCGTGCGGTGACGAGCTCGTCGTCATTCCAGTGCCCGACCAGCCAGGGCCGGCCCGAGGTGTGCGTCAGGATGCGGGTTCCTGGGCGTGAGAAGGAGCAGGAGCGGGCCACGGCGGCCGCATCCGCGCGGTCGGGGAAGACCGCGAAATGCGCGTCGCCGGGGCCCGGTCCCTTGCTCTGATGCGAATCAGCCATGGTGCTGGGCAGCGATCCGTCAGCCGTCCGCGGTCAGTTCTTGCTCAGGATCAGACGGTCGTTGCCGGAGCTGTTCAGGAGCCCGGTCTTCTTCCGGAACGTCCCCAGCCGGACGAGGGTCGGTGCCTCGTAAGCCTTCTTCATGACGTCTCCTTCGTCGTTGGTCGCGTCCGCCTCCCCTGGTACGACCGCGAACCGGCATACCGGTCCACGGCCGTCCCGGCGCCCGAGCCCATCGGAGGCCCGGAACGAGGAGGCGGGGCGTTCGCAGACGAAGCTAGTTGCAGGCCCTCGACCCTCTGCAACCCCCGAAAGGAAAGTATGATTTTCGGCTTAACGACGAGATGCCGGGCGCGAAAACCGGCATGTAGAGGGCGTCGCAAAAAAGTGAATCAAAGTCAGTGAGTAAATTTCGCGGCAACGAAACGTTTTGAACTGCGTTTCCGGAACCCGACCCTCCATCCGGTCGGGAGGAGGGGCGCACGGCAAACCGAAGAGCGCGAACCGGGCGCTCCCTACCTCAATCCGCCGGGGGGCACGCCGTACATTGCCCGGTGGCGTGGCGGGCGAGGTCGGTGCGGACCAGGGCGTCGACGGCGGCGGCCACTCCTCACTCCACCCCGAGCCCGCCTCGGGGGTAAACCCGCGAGGCTGCCCCGCCTCATGATGCGGTGGGCGACGGTGGGTAGTCGTCGACGGTCATGGAGTTGTGGAGGCGTGCGCTCCTGGTGGTGAGGCGGAGGAGGGCGCGGCTGGGCCCCGCGGGCAGGGCTGAGATCAGACGGGCGCCCTGGGCCAGTCCCCGCACGCCGAGGCGTGAGGTGGGGATCAGGGTCTTCGCCGCGCTGAGCGCGGCCGCGCGGCTGCCGCGCACGTGCTCCGCCATCGCGCGCTCGTAGGCGGGAAAGGCGAGCTCGTGGTCACCGCCCGCCCGCGCCAGCTCCCCGGCGAGGACGTACGCGCCGACGACGGCCAGGCTGGTGCTACCGCCGACGGCCGGGCCGGGGCTGTAGCCCGCGTCGCCGACGAGCGTCACCCTCCCCCGCGACCAGGTGTCCATACGGAGCTGGGTGATCGAGTCGAAGTAGAACGCCGGCGTGCGGTCGAGCTCGTCCAGCCAACCGTCCACGTCAGGGTGCAGGCCGTCGAACGCACCGCGCAGCAACTCCTTCTGCCGGGCCACGTCGTGGTGGTGGTCGAGCTCACGCTCGCTCCGGAACAGGAACAACGCGCGCGCGTCGTCGAGGTGCCGCACGCCGTACATGCCGGCCGTGCGGCCGACACCGACGTGCATGAGGAGCTCGCCGTCGAGCCCGGAGACATTCGGCAGGGTCAACACCCCGAAGTACGCCCCGATGAAGGCGCTGAAGCGGGACTCGTCGCCGAAGACGAGGCGGCGCACGTGGGAGTGCAGCCCGTCCGCGCCGACGACGAGGTCGAAGCGGCGCGGCGCGGCGTTTTCGAACCGCACCTCGCCGTCGGGCGAGATCGCGGTGATCGAGTCGCCGAAGACGTACTCGACGTCGCCTCGCGCGGCGTCGTAGTAGATCTCGCTGAGGTCGTCGCGCATGATCTCGACGTGCCGGTCGGAGGTGGCACGGAAGATCTTGGAGAGGTCCACCCGGACGGGACGCCGCGCGCCCTCCTGATGGACCGTCATCCGGCTGGTGCCGGTGGCCCGCTCCTCGACCCGCGGGAGCACGCCCATCTTCTCCGAGATGTTCATCGCGGGCCGGAAAAGGTCGACCGCGTGGCCGCCGCTCCTGCGCGGAGTCGGCGCGCGCTCAACGACGGTGACACGGAAGCCGTGCCTGGTGAGCCAGTACGCCAGCACCGGACCGGCGACGCCGGCGCCGGAGACGAGAATCCGCATGGCACTCCTCCTGGTCATTCAGTCCACCCGTACGGCGTGGATCGTGGTGAAGGCCAGCAGGGGCGTGGCGGTCCTCGGGGGATCCTCAAGTAGGGGTGAGTGTCCGAGACCGGGCAGCAACGCGACTTCCGCACCCGGAACGGCGCGGTAGTCGGCGGCGGAAGAGGATCGCCACCTGCGGTCGTCCTCGCCGAAGAGCACCAGTAGCGGTTTGCCGAGGGCCGTCAGCCGGTCCGGGAGTGCCTGCTGCTCCAGGTAGGTGCGGGTGGCCTGCATCGTTGTGGTGAGCGTGTGGTGGGTCATGCAGCGCACGTCGTCCAGGAGTTCTGGTGGGATCTGGTAGCCCGCGCGGCTGAAAGCGGTGCTCGCGAAGCCGCGGATCTGCTCGTCGGTCGGCGGCCACTGCGAGAGTCCGACGGCGGTGGACTGCGGTGCGATGAAGGCGTCCAGGCTGGGTCCGGTGTTGATGAGCGCGAGCGCGGTCACCAGGTCTGGTCGCTGTTCGGCGACGGCGGTGGCGACCACGCCGCCGCTGGAATGCCCGACGAGCACGGCGTGTTCGACGCCGAGCCGGTCCAGTGCCACGCCCGCCCGGCGTGCCTGGTCCGGAAGCGCGTAGCTGCGATCGGCCGGTTTGGCCGACCGGCCGTGCCCGAGCAGGTCGATCCGGATGACGCGGTGAGATCCGGTCAGCAGCGGAACCAGCGGTTCCCACGAGCGGGTCGAGGATGCGGACCCGTGGAGGAGCAGGAGTGCGGGGGCGTCGCGGGGGCCGTCCTGGCACACGTGGATGTCGCCGTCGTCCAGCGACAGGGTCGAGCTCTCGGTGGCCTCGGCGCCGCCCTTCACGTGCGGTCCGCCGTCAGAAACAGTCATGAGCTCACTGTCGCCGCCGGTGCCCGCGGGCGGATTGGATAAATGTTCCCCTCATCCCGCTCCCATAGCATGGGGCGGTGCGGACTTTCATGCACGGTGCGGCTGTATGGGACGTCGCATGCCCGCAGCGGCCCAGCAGGGTGGCCGGTCTCACCATGGCCGGGTTCCGTGTTCGTGACCTCGATGCGCTCCGGATGGTCCCGCATCCGGCCGTGACGCTGCTCCTGGAATTCGGCGCCGGCTCGCCCGTCCTTGACTGTGCCGCCGGGCGGCAGCAGCGGGGAAGTCTCGTCGCCGGGCCCGGATTTGGGTCCGGAGGCGAGGCCCGGGCGCGGGGAGAGAACCTCGAGTGCGTGCAGGTGCGCCTGTCCCCGGTGATCGCACGCGCGGTTCTGGGCGTCTCCCCCGCCGACCTCGACGGCGCCGTCGTGTCCCTGGGCGACCTGTGGGGCCGGGAGGTGTCGCGGATCTGCGAGCAACTGGGCGATGTCTCGTCGTGGCAGGGCCGCTTCGCGTTGACGGACGCGCTGCTCGCCCGCCGGCATGAGGCGGGGCCGCCGGTGGACCCGGAGGTGGCCTGGGCCTGGCACCGGATCGTCGGCAGCCGTGGCCTGACCCGGGTCGACGGACTCGCGGCCGAGGTCGGATGGAGCCGTAAGCGCCTGTGGGCCCGGTTCCGGTCGCAGCTCGGTCTGCCGCCCAAACGCGCCGTGAAGCTGGTCCGCTTCGACCATGCCGCCCACCGCCTGGTCGCGGGTGAAGGCGCGGCCCACGTCGCGGCCGACGCCGGCTACGCCGACCAGTCCCACCTGCATCGGGACGTCATGGCGTTCACCGGGGCAACTCCCGCGACCGTGGCCGGCGAGCCGTTCCTCGCGGTGGACGACCTCGCATGGCCCGGCCGCGGCACACTCACCAAGCCTCACGTCCCCAGCGATCCCGGCTCGGTCGCCGGCCGGAAGTGAGACGGCTACCGCCGTGCACGTCGCCGCGGTCACCTGCGCTGGGCGGGGCGGGGCGGGTGGCGTTCGGCGGTAAAGGGCGCCGCCCGTTCCTGGTCGCACCGCGCTGTACCGACCGCAAAGAGTCGTCCAGATGACTGAGTTCGATGCTTGTGATGGCCACGCCCCCTGGGCGAAGGACGTCCGCCGGCTCGTGTGGAACGAGGGAGCAACGCGGGACGTCCCGAGGCGGCGCAGGTCGACGTACCGCGGGGGCCGTGTTGATGGCTTCTCCACGGCGGGCACGGCGACCACGGCGGGCACGATCATGGGGTTGTGACGGCACGTGATCACAGATGTGAGTGTTCTTGTGGGCACCTCCTCACTCGGCGGCAACCGTCGCCTGCCACGCGCCCGGGCGTTTGCCTGTGGCCTTGTGGAAGAACACCGAGAAGTTGGATGCGTCGGAGAAGCCGAGTATGTCGGCACAGCGGGCGGCGGTGAGGCGGTCGTGTGCGAGGAGCCGTTTGGCTTCCAGGGTGATCCGTTCGACGATGTACGCCTTCGCGGTGCGGCCGGTGGCCTGCTGCACCGCTCGTGAGAGGGTGCGGGGCGCATATCCCAGCGCACGGGCGTAGTAGCCGGCGTCGTGGTGTTGCCGGAAGTGCGCTTCGACGCTGGAGCGGAACAACCGGAACACCGGATGTGTGAGCCGTGCTTCGGCGTGCGGTGGGTGCAGCCGGGTGATGAGCGCGGAGAGCAGGATGTCGGGCAGCTCCGTCGAGGAGTCACTGGGCGGGGCCAATGCTTCGAGGAGGAGATGGCTGCGCGCCGTGTCGACGAAGGGCCAGTCGGCGTCGGGGATGCTCCAGTGCGCGGCCAGGTCCGGGGAGGCGACGAGTTCTCGGGTGGTGTGGGTGACCGGCGCGGTCGGCACGAACAGCACGAGGTGCCCTGCCACTTCGGCGATGTCGTCCCACCGGTGCACCGCGCCGGGGGGAATCCATACCGCGGACCGATCTTGGAGCGGGTGGAGGTGGAAATCGACCGTGACGGAGCCGGGTCCGGCGTCGATGAGGGCAAGGACGTGGAAGTCGGCGCGCTGCGTGCCGCCGTCGTTCAGCTCGCGAAGGCGGTCGAACGTCATCGTCTCGACCGAGGCGGCGCGGCCTCCTGCGGGCTGGTAGGTCATCTGCCGGATCATGCTCACGTGTCCAGTTTTCACCATCGAGCGACCAGTCACGCCGATGCCCCGTCCGGGTACAGAAGTTTCAATGAATCCACAGGACAATCGCCTAGAGCATCGACCGGAAGAGCCATCATGAACACGACGCAGCAGACGCTTCTGCCCGCTTATGACCATCGGACGGGGACCGGGCCGACTCTGGTGTTCCTGCACTATTGGGGTGGTTCTGCCCGCACCTGGGACCTCGTCGTCGACCGCCTGGCGGGCCGTGACGTGCTCACGGTCGACTTCCGCGGGTGGAGCCGGTCGAGCGCTCTGCCCGGTCCCTATACGCTCGGTCAGCTCGCCGACGACACGCTCGCCGTGCTCGCGGATGCGGGGGTCACCGACTACGTCCTGGTGGGGCATTCGATGGGGGGTAAGGTCGCACAGCTGGTCGCGGCCACCCGGCCCGCCGGCTTGCGCGGCATCGTTC
This sequence comes from Streptomyces sp. NPDC107765, assembly GCF_055657085.1. NCBI lineage: Bacteria > Bacillati > Actinomycetota > Actinomycetes > Kitasatosporales > Streptomycetaceae > Streptomyces > Streptomyces sp. NPDC107765. The sequence goes on from NZ_JBVKBL010000001.1 coordinate 118,961, forward strand.
TCGTCGGCTCCGGCCCGGCGAAGCCCGCCGCACAGGTCACTCCCGAGTACCAGGAAGCCCTGTCGCACGCCTACGACTCCGCCGAGTCCGTGGCCGGGGCACGGGATCACGTCCTCACCGCGACCGAGCTGCCCGCTCCGGTCAAGGCGCAGATCGTGACCGATTCACGGACCGTCACCGACGCCGCCCGCACCGAGTGGCCGCAGCGCGGCATCGCGCAGGACATCACCGAGCACACGCGCATGGTCAGCGTGCCCGCTCTCGTCGTCGCCGGAGAACACGACCAGGTGGAGCCCGTCGGCGTGCTCCGCGACAACCTGGTGCCCTACCTCTCCCAAGCCGACTTCGTGGTGATCCCCCACACCGGTCACCTGATCCCGCTGGAAGCCCCGGCCGGCCTCGTCGACGCCATCACCGCATTCGCGCCGGCAGCCTGACCGTCCCCGCGGCCCGACGACGGGCTGTGCCCCTGATCATCCGCCCACGGGGCCGGGAAAGGCCCTGCCGCGTTGCACCGCACCCGACAGATCTGCTTGTACGCCGGCCGCACAGCGGCCGGCACCGCATCGTGGACGACCTGTTCCCCGAGCCAGCCGCCCGGGGTCCGGGGCAACGCGGTGAGCGGCGAGAGAAAGGACCGATTCAGGAAAGTCGACGGTGGCACGTGGAGCGCACCCACGCCTGGCACAACGCCTTCCACCGCCTCACCCGATGCTACGAGCGTCGACTCACCGTGATTGACGCCTTCTTCGACCTCGCCGACGCCGTCATCACCGTACGTAGTCCGATCCGCCAAGCATGGAGGACTCACCGCTGGAAGGCGCGCCCTTACCTGCGCCCATGAGCAGACGCCCTATCTGCCTATCTGCCTATCTGCGCGAGTTCTCAACGCCCCTCCCGGCTCCCCTCATAGCGTGTGAAGTCCGCGAATAAGGCAGGAATCAGGAAATGCAGGAGGACGATGTGCCGTGGTCGGCAGGATAGGGGCATGGACCAGGCAAAGACGGACCAGGAAGAGACGGGGTCGGGCGGGGCGTGGCCGGTGGTGGTGCGGTTTCCTGTAGAACCGGTGGAGGCCGCCGTGGAGGCGGACGCGATGGACGCCGTGGTGCAGGTCGACGCGCTGGCGGTGCGCGGCCCGCTGTTCGGGGTGGCAGCGCAGAGTGTGGCGGCGGAGAAGCGACCGCAGTGGCAGGTGGTGGTCGCAGTGACGGCCGGCTGTCCGCAGACGGCGCGTGACAGCCTGAACTCGCTGCTGTGGTTCCGGGCGAAGGACGATGCCCAGGACAGGACGGAACGGCGCGCTCTGCTGGCGGCGGTCGCCCGCTTGGAGCGCGAACGCGTCGACGAACTCACCGTGCTCGGGACCCGCTATCGGATCGTGCGTGCCGAGGAGTACGCCGGCATGGACGCGGACGGCATCGAGCAGCCGCGCCCGACGGATCCGGAGCCGGTCAGGCCCGACTGGGCCCGCGGCACCTTCGAGGCACCGATCGATGACGGGCTGCTCCTCGATCCCGACGCCCCCATCACCCCGGCTCAAGCCGCGGAGCGCCTGGCGCTGCGCAGCTTGGCCTACACCGGTTCCCGGTTCCCCGACGACGTACGCAGCGACTCGCAGCGGGCGGTGGACACCCATCCCGACGTCCTACTGCTGCCTGCGACGTTCGCGGTGGTGGAGCAGGGTGAGGGTGGTGGGTGGGTGCTGGCCAGCGCCCTGCACGGCAGTGCGCACGAGGCCCGTAAGACACTGGACTTTTCCCTGACATGGTGGGAGCCACGCAGACGGGGTCTCGTCCCGGTGGGCGCTGACAGGGATGTCGACGCACGTACCCTGGTCGCCGAAGGTGTCGACCCTGCGGCCTCGGAGCTGGCCGCCTACGCCGAGGCCGCCGACCGGCTCCGCGCCGGCCGGGTCAACCAGCTCGAGGTCGAGGGCACCGTCTACCGGATCTGCCGCACCCGCCGCCTGCTGCGCTGGGGCCCGGACGGCCCCGAAGGGCCACGCCCGTCCGATATCGACAGGCACGACCCTGAGCGCATCCACCCGGTGCTGGACGAGGACGGCAACATGCTCCCCGAGGACGCAGACGACGAGGCCGAACCTTCGGTCTGACAAGTCCACCGCCTGCGTGTCACTGAACGGGTCGGCACCGGCTGAGCCAACTCGGCCCAGGACGTACTCGATTCAGTCGGAGCAGCAGCCACTCTTCGTGCCCGTGGTGTCGAGACGGCAGAAGCACGACGCCTCGATGGGGATGTCCGCGAGTGCGGTGGCCATGGTGAGTTGCTGGGCGACGATGCGGGCCTCTGCCGTCCTGCCGAGCCGCACCAGGCATTCGTGGAAGCCGTGGAGGGCCCAGACGTTGCCTGGATGCTGCGAGGACCTGGGCAGGGTGTTGTCGAGTCCGAGGTCGGCCGTCGACCTGGGCGCACTCGGCCACCAGCTCCGGCGACTGCGCAAGCCGACTGCGCCCGGCCCCAGAGATCACCCCAGGCCGTCCAAGAGGCCCTGGTGACTGGTCGCCTAACACCCCTGCGCTCGGCGGACCTCGCCCGTGCCCAGTGTGATCACGGCCCGAGGCCGCATGGGCTCCTCGCCGCTTCGGGAGAGCAGGACCACCTCCTCGACCACCGCCACCAGCGCGCCGAGCCGAGCCGCACACTCGGCGGCCAGGCGCTTCGGGTCCTGCGTACGGCCGAGGGACAAATGCGGGGTGAAACGGCCCTCGCGCCCCCGGCAAAGCGGGAACCGCAGCGCCAGCTCCCGGTACAGGTGAGTCCAGGGCGCCGGATCCGCCGCAGCCGGATCGAGCCACAACGTCGCGTAGTGCCGGTGCCGGAAGTACCGCACTCCGGCCAGGCGCGCCGTGAACACCGTGCTCTGCGCCGCCCCGGCGGAGAGCAACGGCACGGCCCGCGCGAACGCCTCCTCCGGCACGAAGCCGAACAGCAGATTCACATGCGGCGGCCACCGCCGTACCTGCGGATCGTGCTCCCAGCGGATGTCCTGAATCACCGGCCAGAGCCTCCGCGGCGGCAGCCATGCCACCGCCGTCCGGGCCGTCGGCGCCACCTCGAGCGCCGCCACCGGCTCGGCCCCGCCGTAAACCGGATCCCCGTCCACATGCCCATGGTCCCAAATCGGGCTCACCACACCATCCGGAGCCTCTCGACGCGCCCCGCGCCAAGATTGTCCAGGCTGATGCCGACGTAGGAGATCTCGTCGGCCGGTCCATAGTGAGTGTGGCCTCCACCGTGTGCCGTGCCCATCAGCACGGGTGAGGGCGGACTGCGGCCGTTGGCGATGCCGGTCATCCCCGGGTTGGGGGCAATGCCCCGCAGATGATCCCGGTGCCAGACGTATCGGCGTACCCCGTCCGGTCACCGGCCATCCACGGAATGCGGCTTCTGGCGACCGTCTTCCTACGGGACCAGGACGACCTTTCCGCTCACCGTGCCGGACTCGGCCAGGCGCAGGGCCTCGGCGGCCTGGGCGAGCGGGAGTTGGGCGGCTACGGTCGCGTTGATGTCGCCCTTCTGCAGGGCCGTGAAGACCTGGGTGAGGTCGGCGCGCAGGCGGGTGCGGAAGCGGTTCTTGGACAGGGCCTTACCCGCCCAGACGTTGAAGAAGTAGGCGCTGCGGCCATTGGGCAGGGCGTTCCACCTCCACACTCGGCCCAGGAGCTTCAGCACGGGCCACTGCTTGGAGCCGGTGTCGTCGCGGGTGGCGGCGCTGCCGTACGAGACGAGGGTGCCGCCGGGAGCGAGGAGGCGCCAGGAGTCGATCAGGCCACTGCCGCCGACGTGGTCGAAGACGGCGTCCACGCCGCCGGGTGCCAGTTCGCGAACGCGGGTGGGGATGTCCTCGGTGCGGTAGTCGACGGGGCTGACGCCCAGGACGCGCAGCGCGTGGTGGTGGCGGGCCGATGCGGTGCCGATGACCTGGACCCCGGCGGCGAGCGCCAGTTGGACGAGGAGTGAGCCCACTCCCCCGTTGGCGCCGTGCACGAGGATCGTCTGGCCGGCCCGTACGCGTGCCTTGCGGTGGAGCATCTGCCAGGCCGTGATGCCGTTGACGACGGCGGTCTCCGCCTCCGCAGCACCGAGACCCTCGGGCACCTCGACCACGTCCGCCGCGTCGAGCACCACGTGGCTGGCCCAGCCGCCGGTCTTCGTCAGCGCGGCCACCCGCTTGCCGACCAGGGCCGGGTCGACTCCCGCGCCTGCCGTGTGCACGGTGCCGACCAGGTCGTAGCCGGGGACGAAGGGGAAGGGCGGCTGGTCGTAGTAGCGGCCCCGGCGCATCTGCTGCTCGGCGAAGGACACCCCGGTGGCCTCCATACGCACGACGACCTGCCCCGCGTCCGGAACGGGGACCGGGCTCCGGCGGACCTGCAGTTCCTCGGGCTCGACCTTGCCCGGCAGGACAACCTCGATGCGCTCCACTGTGTTCACGTGAACCTCCGACGTATTGATAGGGGTTATTGCTTGCGTTAGAAGCTATAACCAGATTGCAGAGCGTGGCCTTGTTTCGTCAAGTAGTAGCTGGAGTTATTTTTAGAGGGGTTGCCGATAGTGATAAGGTCTAACACCTGATGACCGAGAGAGGTGACGGACGTGGCGCGGAACGCGACATCTCCACGGGACCGGTACCGGGCCCAGGTGCGGGCGGAGATCAAGGAGCACGCCTGGGAGCAGGTCGCCAGCGCGGGGGCCTCCGCGCTCTCCCTCAACGCGATCGCCAAGCAGATGGGCATGACCGGGCCCGCGCTCTACCGCTACTTCGGCAGCCGGGACGAGCTGATCACCGAGCTCGTCACGGACGCCTACCGCGGTCTCGCGGAGAGCTTCCGCGCCACCGCGGCCGAAGGGGCCGACCCGGCGCAGCTCGCCCATGCACTGCGCCGCTGGGCACTCAAGGACCCGCAGCGGTACTTCCTCATCTACGGCACACCGGTGCCCGGCTATCACGCCCCGGACGACGTCACGGCGATCGCCGCCGAAATCATGGCGATCCTGCTCGACGCGTGCGCGGTCATCCCGGTGGACGACACCGACGATACGGCGTTCGACGCGCATCTCGCCGATCACCGGCAGTGGGACGGCGGACATCCTGCCCCCACCCCGGCCCTGCGCCGCGCCCTCGCCTTCTGGACCCGACTGCACGGTGTCCTCTCACTGGAGCTCGCGGGCCATTTCACCGGTATGGGCTTCGATCCCGCCGAGTTGTTCGCCTCCGAGGTGGAGACCCTGCTCAACGGCTGAACTCCCCATCCCCCACGCTTTGGTGGCCCAACGAAAGACGCCCCACTTCCTGTGGGGAAATGCAGGTGCAAGGCCTGCCCGGCGCTCCACGCTGTGCCTCATGCGTTCCAGGACGGCGACCGCCCTGCGGTACTCGGTGCACTTCTTGGTGCCCGATGCCCTGGTGGTCGGCACCGGAAGTTCTTCTGGGGTTGATGTCTGGAGCTTCAGGTGGAGGGGGCGTTGAGGAGGGTTTCGGCGGCAGCGGTGCGGGCGTAGAGGACGGAACGGCCGGCGCGGTGGGAGCTGACCAGACCTGCGTTGCGTAGCGCGGTGAGGTATTGGGATACCCCGGCTGGGGAGAGTCCGGTGCGGTGGGCCAGTTCGGTGGTGGAGGCCGGGGTGTCCAGTTCGGTGAGCAGCAGAGTTCGGGAGCGGCCGAGGACAGGGGTGAGGGTGCAGGTTCCGGTGGCCGGCCGTGTCTCCCAGAGGGTGCCTACGCTGCGGGCTGGATAGGCGAGTTGTGGCGGGTCCGGCGGTCTCACCCGGGTGCGCAGGCCAGGTCCGGTGAACGCGGAGGGGATCAGCAGCAGTCCCGCGCCCGCGGACTCGCGGGGCATGGTTCGTTTCCGGCGCAGCAGTCTGAGCGCATTGTTGTCCCAGCTCACCGAGGTGTGCAGGTCGTTGAAGAGGTGACCCGCGCCGTGCTCGGCGACTGTGCGGGCCCGGTGGAAGATGTCGGCGTCCAGTACGGCCCTGATCCGCGCCCAGTAAGGAGCGAGCGCCAACTCCCAATAGGTTTCGATCTCTTGTGTGACCTTGGCCAGGCGGGAGGGCGGGTCGGCGCGAAGGCTCGACAGGCGTGGGCCGAGATGTCCCTGGTGGCGGGCGAGGTGGTCGAGGTCCTGGCATACCCGGTCGGCGGGCGAGGCCAAGATCGCATCCCACTCTGCTACCGGTGTGGGGGCCGGCCCTGCGGGGGCCGGGTTGAGGAAGTCGGGCACGTAGCCGGAGGGTCCGATCAGCTCGGCGAGCCATCCTCGGTCCAGTCCGGCGGCCAGCACGCGTGGCCGCACCTGCTCGATCCATGGCCGGTGGACCGGGTGCGCCGTGTTCGATGTCAGCAGCCGGAAGCTGGGTGCGACCTCCCACATCGGCGAGATGGCGAACCGCACTTTCGCGAGGTCGTCCGCCGAGAACGCCAGCTCTGCCACGACAAGCGCCCCTCAATGGATTCAGACATGCCTTAAACAATGGCGCACCAGGTTATCGTGCGCCGATCATCCCGCCATGACCTCACAGACGATCACCGCGGCGGCATCGGGCACCTGGAAGCTCGGCGACCGCACGGTCAACCGGGTCGGCTTCGGCACGATGCGCCTGCCCCAGTACGGCGAGGCGCTCGCGCCCGACGCTGTCCCGCGCGACCGCGACCAGGCAATCAAGGTGCTGCGCCGGGCGGTTGAGCTCGGCGTGAACCACATCGACACCGCCGCGTTCTACTTCTCGCCGCTGCGCTCCGCCAACGAGCTGATCAACCGCGTCCTGGCGCCCTACCCGGACGATCTTGTCATCGCGACCAAGGTCGGACCCGGGCGCGATCCCTCAGGTGCCTGGCTGCCGCACGCCACCCCCGAGCAGCTGCGCGGCCAGGTCGAGGAGAACCTGCGCCAGCTCGGTCGCGACCACCTCGACGTGGTGAACCTGCGCATCGTCGGCACCGATTCCCTCGCCGACCGCTTCGGCGCGCTCGCCGAACTGCGCGACGCCGGCCTCATCCGCCACCTGGGCCTGTCCAACATCCGCCCCCACCACCTGGCCGAGGCCCAGGCCATTGCACCGGTGGTCTGCGTCCAGAACATGTACGGCATCGGCGCATCACCCGAGCAAGCGGAACTCCTGCGCCTCTGCGGTGAACAACGCATCGCGTTCGTACCGTTTTACTCGATCGCCGGGACCGGACGCACGGCCGGCGCACCTGGGCACGACAGCAGCACGGTGCACGCCATCGCCCACGCCCACGGGGTGAGCACCGCCCAGGTCCGCCTGGCGTGGACGCTGCACCAAGGCCCGCACGTCCTGGCCATTCCCGGCACCGGCGACCTCGACCACCTCACCCAGAACGTGGCGGCCGGCGCGCTGCGCCTTACCGAGGACGAACTGGCCGACCTGGACTCCCTCCACCACGCAACCGCATGACCAAAGGGCCCCGTCGCGGCCGGCCTGGACCATCTGCCCCTGGTGGCCCAGGCCGGCCGCGACGGCAGCAGCGACTTTCGGTAGCGCGGGCGCTCCAACAGATCCGCCGCCGCGTTCATCCGGCAGTGGCGGATGCCGGTGTCAGCTAGGGCTGGGCGAGGTTGTCCATGATCAGTCCGAGGGTGAACTCGAACCGGTCGTGTCCGGTGCCGGCGGTCAGCTCAGCGGCATAGCGTCGGGTCTGCGGAAACGTGTCGGCCGGCAGCGCGGTGAACCGGCGGATCAACTCCTCGCGGCCAAGGACCCATTCCTGGTCCGGGTGTCTGCGCCGTTGCTGGACCAGCGACTGCTCCAAGGCGTAGGCGCTGACGTAGAGGGACAGAGCATCGAGCACCCAGGCAGCGTTCTGCGGTGCGATTCCGCCGGCGAGCAGGATCGCCAAAAGCCCTTCCCTGACCCGCAACGTGGAGAGATTGGTCGGGACCACGCCCAGCGCGGCACGGGAGACTCCGGGGTATTTCAGGTACTGGTCGCGGATCTGGGCGTACACGTCGAGGATCTGCTCGCGCCATGTGGCCGGGTCCGGTTCGGGCAGCACGATCTCGGAACAGAGCCGGCCGACGAGCAGATCGTCGATGTCCTCTTTGCTGACGATGTGCGCGTACAGCGACGACGGCCCGGTGCCGAGTACCGCGGCGACTCGACGGATGGTCAGTGCGTCGTAGCCCTCGGTGGCCACGACCTGCAGGGCGGCGTCGGTGATCCGGTCGAGCGTGAGGGGCTTCTTGCGTGGGGACGCCGCTGAGGGCTCCCCAGCGGGCTGGGCGTGACGAGCTGCTCGGCGTTGCCGGGGGTCGGAGGGCATACCGATCACTATAGCTTGACACGAACTAAGTTCGCCTCGTAGAACTTAGTTCGTACATGCAGAACTAAGTTCGTGTCCGCGTGGTTGGCATCCCCTGCACAGGTCCTGAGCGGGGTTCGGACAGTCTGTTCAGGAGGTGTGGGATGCGCGTTTCCGTGGTCGGCGCCGGTCTGGGGGGCCTGTGCTTGGCGCAGGGGCTGCGTGGCGCCGGGATCGAGGTAGACGTGTACGAGCGGGACCCAGCGATCACCGCACGATTTCAGGGGTACCGGCTCGTACTGGATCCGGTCGGATTCGAGGCGCTGCGCAGCTGTCTGCCACAGCGTTGGCACCCGCTGCTGGACGCGGTCATCAGTGACGCCTACGTCGAGCGACTGGCCCTGGACGCCCAGCTGAACAAGATCGGCGAACTCGGCCCGGCAAGGAGTGGGCTCGTGGTTGACCGGCAAGTACTCCGGCACCTGCTGCTGACCGGACTCACTGTGCACACCGGGGCCACACTGACCGGTTACGACGTGTTGGACAGCGGCAGGGTCGAAGCCCGGTTCGCGCAACGCGATCCGGCAACCGCTGATCTGCTCGTCGGGGCGGACGGGGTCGGCTCCGCGGTTCGTCAGGTGCTGACGCCGCAGACCAACCCGAGGGACACCGGCATTCGGTTCGTCATCGGCCGCACTCCGCTGACGGAGCAGTTCGCCGGCCTGTCCCAAGCCTACGGCGGGAAGATCGTCGGGGGCGGAGTGAGTCTGTTGCTCGGGGCGATGCGGTTCCCCGTTCCGCCAAAGGAAGCGGCGGAGAAACTGGCACCCGAAGTAACGCTCCCTGACATCCATGACTACGTGCGCTGGGCCATGATCCTCCCGCCGAACGGCTCTCTCGGCACCTCGACGGCACAGGAGGCCGCGCTGTCCAGGATGCAAGGCTGGCACGCGGACCTGCGGGCACTCATCGAACAGGCCGACCCGGACAACAGCACCCTGCTGTCCATCGGGGTGGTCGAGCCAGGTGAGCGCTGGGCGCCCGGTCCGGTCACGCTGCTCGGTGACGCCATCCACGCCACCTCTCCGACCGGCGGCAACGGTGCGAACACCGCCCTGCGCGATGCCGACCTGCTGGGCCGATGCCTGAGGGAGGCAGCCGAGGGCCGTCAAGAGCTTCTCACCGCAGTCGACAGCTACGAGCGGCAGATGTTCGCGTACGGGGGCGAGGCCGTGCGCCACAGCCTCGCCGCGCTACCCGCCTTCGTCCCGAACCCGGAACGACCCGAGCCGGCATAGGTGCAGAACCTCCCCGCCACGCCCTCAAGGCCGAACGCACGTTTCCGGCCTGTTCCGGCTTGGCCTCCTTGTGCGGGTCAGCCGGGCCAGGTTCCGGTCAGGCGGCGGGTAACCGTGGCGCCGGCGCGGTCGACAGCCGCCTTGACTCCGGCGAAGATCGCGCCCTGCAGCGTGGCAGCGAGCAGCACCTCACGCCAAGAGCGCTCCTCATCGGTGGCGTCCGGGGCGTCCTCGTCGTGGCCGAGCATCTTCCACGTTCGCTTGAACGCCGCTCTCGCGGCCATGCCGCTGACGGCGCCCAGCACCAGACCGACCGGCTTGTAGGCGATCTTCGATCCCTTCACCCCACTCACCCCTTCCGGCGGCGGCAGGCCAGCCACACGACGACGGCCACACTCGCTGCCGCCAGCAACACGTTGCGGTTGTCCCGCGCCAGTTGCGCCCCCTGGGCCGTCTTCTGTCGCATCGGCTCGGGTGCCTTCTCCGCCCACATCTGGCTGGCCTGCGCCGCCTTCGCCCGGGCCTGTTCGGCCGCCTGAGCGGCTTTGTCCCTGACCGGGTCGGGCAGGCTTTCCTGCGCCTGGTGTGCCAGGTCGGCGGCCTTCTCCTTCAGCTCACCGGCCTTGACCGCGGCTTGCTCCTTCAGCTCGCCGGCCTTTGCGGCGGCCTGTTCCTTGACCTCGGCGGCCTTCTCCTGGGCACGCGCCTTGACGTGGGTCTTGGCCGCCAGCGCCTCGACCGTCTGTCCGAGCTCGGTCCGGGTCTGCTCGGCCTGCTCGCGCAGCTCGTCGAGGCTGGAGGCGGTGGGCTCGTCGTGAGGCGGCTGGGTCATCGCTGTGCACTCTCCTTGATCTCGGCCACGTCCGCCTTCGCGCTCTCAACCGTCTGCTCGGGTGTGGCCGGCGTGGCCTGGTCGACCTGCTTCTTTCCACTCATGGCCAGCACTGCGGCGATCACACCCAGCACCGCCGTGACGATCAGCGCCGCCGCCCACACCGGTAGCGGCACCGCCAGTGCGGCGATGGCGGTGGCGACCAGCGCTTGCAGCGTCAGGAAGCCAACGATGCCGGCGCCGCCGAACAGCCCCCCGCCCTTGCCGTAGTGCTTGCCCTTCTCCTTCATCTCCGCCTGCGCCAGTCTCAGCTCGCTTCGCACCAGCTCGGTCAGCTGCTGCGAGGCCCGCTGCACCAGCTCCCTCACCGGCTCCTGGCCGGAGCGGTCCGTGCTGTGGTCGGATCCGGCAGAGTGCGGCTGCGGACTCGACACGGCGGTCACCTCCCGTCCCTCTGGTTCCTGCAGGCCGGGCTGCGTCGTGCGCCCAACCATCCGATGAACACGCGAGTACCCCGAACGAGCGAGTTCAGAGCGATCTGCCCGGGGCTTGTCCCGCGGATCATGCCGGGTGGCCCACCGGCGCTGAATCGCTGTGGCGACCCGCCGGACAAGGAGCTGGGTGGAGCAGGTTGGGTCCGTCGATAAATACCTCGACATCGGGCGTAGTGATCGGGGACGCTTCGCGCGATGACCAGAATCGACGACACCCCGCCCGCGTGGGACGAGCGCACCCAGCTCACCACGTTTCTCGACTACGCACGTGACACCGCCCGCGCCAAGTGCGAGGGCGTCTCCGCGGAGAACGCACGCAAGGCGCTCCTGCCGGCCTCACCGCTGATGACCATGAGCGGAGTGATCAACCACCTCCGCTGGGTCGAGTACTACTGGTTCCAAGTGGTCTTCCTCGGCGAGGAAGACCGGGACCCCTGGACCGAGGAGGACCCCGACCGGGAGATGCGTATCGCCGTCGATTTCCCGCTCACGCAGTTGCTCGACGAATACGCTGAACAGAGCGCCCACTACCGCGAACTGGTCGCCCGGAACGCCCTGGACAAGCACGCCCAGCGAGCCGTCCGCAACGGCCTCCACGTCGACCTGCGCTGGATCCTCCTCCACCTCACCGAGGAGACCGCCCGCCACAACGGCCACCTGGACATCCTGCGCGAGATGCTCGACGGCACGACCGGCGACTAGGAGCTGTCCGGGCGTGTGAGGTGAACGTCGATCGCATGGCCTGGGGAGGTGGTGTCACCGGCTCCGGAGGCAGGTGCTTGCCCGCAGTGGTGTGGAGAAGGTGTTTCTTCCGTTGATGCGGGGCCGCGGGCCGCAGCCCCCGAGCGATCGGGTGGGCTACCTCGGGCTGATCGTGACCCTGTAGGTGGCTCCGGCCCTGCCGTGGGTGCTCACGGTGACGGTCTGATCGTGATCGCCCCAACTGGCCTTACCACCTTGGGCATTGCCTTGGACATCGACGCGGTAGCCGCCTGGGTAGGTGTCCCTGGGCACAGTGATCTGGGTGGGGCCCTTTGCGTTGTCGCGGGTGCGGAAGGTGAGCGTGTAGGTGCGGGTAGGCGGGTCGTACGCGAACGTGAGCGGGTCGCCCGCGACGGCCCGCGCGTACGGCTGGACGAGCAGCTGCGCGTTGGGCTTCGCGGCGCCCGTCCGGTCGAGGAAGCAGTAGCCGCCGCCCCGGCACCACTGCCACCACGTCCAGCCACTGGAGAAGCGGTCCAGGGCGGCCGTCATGTCGGTGACGAACTGGCTTGCGTGCGGAACGTAGGGGTTGCCGCCCCACTCCCCCACGATCACCGGCATGCGGTTGCGGGTCGGGTAATCGCTGATCGCGGCCTCGTAGCCGGGGATGAAGGTGCCGTTGGGGTCGTAGTCGGCGCCGGTTTCCATCGCGGTCTCGTAGAAGTGCGGCGCGTAGCCGGCGTGCGGGTCGTCGATGTGGCCCATCTGGGTGGGGACGCCGACACCGACGATGACGGTTGGTTCGACGAACACCCACGACCTGTGGTCGACCAGGCGGATCGCCCGGGCAAGGCGGTTCCACAGCTCGGTGAGCTCGGTGGCCTCGAAGCGGGCCGCGGCGGCGGGGAGGTCTTCGCCTTCGAGGAACTTCGCGAACGGCTCGTTCATCAGGTCGTAGCCGAGCAGCGCCGGGTGTCTGCCCAGGGCGGAGGCGACCGTCATCCACATGCGCGCGTGCGCGGCACGGAGGTCGGCGTCCTTGTACAGGTGGTCAAAGGCGGTCTGTACGGATGGCTCGAAGTACTCGGAGAACCAGTCGTCGGGTATCGGCGAGAACGGTAGCCCCTCATCTCGGGTGGCCCAGTCGGGGACGCCGCGGGAGCCGAAGTGGGGGCCGTATACGTCCTGGTGGGCGTCGAGGATGACCTTGATGTGGTAGCGGTGGGCCCAGTCGAGGATGCGGCGCATCTTGGCGAGGTAGCCGCGGTCGTAGTGCCCGGGGGTGGGTTCGAGGTCGTCCCAGAAGAACGCGAGGCGCGCGAGATTGAAGCCCCGGGCAGCCATGTCTTTGAGGTCGCTCTCGTGGATGTCGGCGAACGCGTGCGTGCCTCGGCTGCTCTTGTCGGCGAGGTTGAAGCCGCGCCACTGGAGCGCGCGGCCTTGGCCGTCGGCGATGAATGTGCGGTCACCGACCGTGACCCGGTCGGGGGCGCGGTCGGGGTGGGCTTGGGCCTGCGCGGGGAGGACGCCGAGCAGGAGGGCGGCCACGGCGAGGGCGGCGGGGGCGACGCGGGAGGTCAGGCGCATGCAGGAGACCCTTTCGAGGGTGGCTGCTTGGGCGGCGTGCTACCGGCCGGCCGGATGCTACTGGCGGGTGAGTGAAGTTCCCAGGAGTTCGCGGGAGTTGGCGGGAGTTCGCGAGAGTTGGCGGGAATTGCTTCTTCAAGGGCTTCCCGGCGTCATCGCTGGGGGCTTCCCCAGGCAGCTCAGCATGCTGCTCAGGTTGCTCACGCTGCCATCTGTCCCGCTTTGCTGGACCGGAGGCCGAGCGAGGTCGCGGGGCGTTGCGGTGCCCTCCCCCGCAACGCCGCAACGCCGAAACTCTGAAACGGCCCCGACCCTGACTGCCGGGAATAGGTTCTCCGGCACACCGAACCTCCCCCGGGCATTGCACATCTTCAGGTGCGTAGGCGCGCGCTGACCTCGCGTGCCGATTCGCCTTCGAGGGGAACCCGACATGAAGAGCAAGCTGACCGCCGTGGCCCTTGCGGCCGTCGTCGTCGCCGCCACTGCCGCTACCACCATCCCGGCCTCGGCCGCCCCCGCCAAAGCCGAGCCGACCCGTTGCCACACCGCCGACCTGAAGGCGGGCTTCGCCACGGGTGATGACGCGAGGCCGGAGATGGAGCAGAGCGAGAAGCAGACCCAGGCGTACATCTGGTTCACCAACCAGAGCAAGCGCACCTGCACCCTGTCCGGCTTCGCCGGTGTCGACATGATCGGCGCTCAGGGGACCGACGGCACCTGGTCGCTGGCGCGCTCCTCCGCGAAGCCCGAAAAGATGATCCTGGAGCAGGGGGACACGGTGGACTTCAGCATCAACCTGCTCCCGGTGGCAAAGTCCACGCCGCAGAAGGAGAAGTTCGTTCCGGCGAAGTTCCTGGTCACGCCGCCGAACGAGACGCAGCACTTCACCCTGAAGTGGCCGTTCGGCGGCCAGATCCTCAAGCAGGACGGCGCCACCCACCCGGGCACCTACCTCAATCCGGTCGGGCGGTAACCGACTGGGCAGCCTCTGAGCTTCCCTTCAGTCGCTGGTGGTCACCGCAGGATTCCCGGAAGGGGTTGAAGCCTCCGGGTGGTGCGGTGGCCACGTCCGACAGGCGGCACGCCCACCCTTCTCGCCGGAGCCCCGGAGCCCTGGAGGTTGTGTTTCCGGCACCCCCAACGACTACGTTGACTGGCAAATGCCTCGATTGGATGGCCGGGGACAAGACTCACCGCCAAACGCTGCTGCTGCACGTGAACCAAGCCACTTGCTGCATCGAAGAGCACCACGACATGTCGCGTCCTCAAGGGACAGGCTCCAGGGCCGTTCCCCTGCCAACCGAGAAAGGGGCTGTCCAAAACGGCTCCGACGCCGGAATCACACCAGTCACACCGCGATCATCAACCCGCAGCCGACAGCCTTTACGGCTCGGTCCGCGATTGATGGTGGGTGTAGCTCCGTCTCGGGGACCGCTGATCTGGGGTGTTGCGACGACCGTCGACCGGCCCGGGGTGTTGTGGTGGGCGGTGTTCAGTCGGGATATTCGCTGGTCGCCGCTTGTTGACGGTGGTCATACTGCCGCGATGGATCCAGTGACTCTTGAGACCGACCGTCTGGTACTGCGGGCCTTCACACCTGCCGACGTGGATGCGGTGTACGAAGCCTGCCAGGACAAGGACATCCAGTTCTACACCCCGGTGCCGGTGCCGTACCGGCGTGCGGACGCGGAGAAGCTCGTCGGCGAGAAGCTGCCCGCTCAGTGGGCCGAGGACAGGGACTACACCCTCGGCGCGTTCCGCAAGGACACCGGCGCCCTGGTCGGCTCCTACTCCCTGACCCTCGTCAGCCGCGGCGTCTGGGAGCTCGGTTACTGGGCAGCCAAGGAACAACGCGGACGCGGCTACTCGGTGGAGGCCGCTCGGGCCCTGTGTGACTGGGGCTGGGCCACCCTCGACGTCCACCGCATCGAGTGGTGGGCCATGGCCGGCAACACCGGCTCGCGTGCCGTCGCCGAGAAACTCGGCTTCACTGTCGAAGGGACACTGCGCAATCGCGGCATCGCCAACGATGGCAAGCCGCACGACTGGTGGGTGGGCGGACTGCTGAGGCCCTGATGCTCGGGCCGGATGCTTGGCCGGCTACGTTTGCGGCGCCCAGCCCGATCAGGGCGCCCACTGACGCCCGCCATGCGGCCGCTGCTCCGGCGACGGGCACGTCAGGTGAACGAGGTGCGGCGGCCGACGGCGTTGGTGGTCCGGCTACGGCGGGGACGTCCGAGTCCCCGTGCCGGGTACGCGGATCTTGTCCATGACCGGCACCAGATCGCCGTCACCGTCGACGACCCGTGGACATGGCCCGGCAACACCATCGAGCTCACCAACCAGCCGGCGGGACAGCACTGCGTCTACTTCTATGTCGCGATCGAGGAGGTGCAGCAGGCGGCGGTCGGCGGCGGCTACGACGTCATCGCCGTGGCCAAGACCTTCGCCCCGAGCGGTGCCAGCGGCCCTGGCTTTGTCATCGGTCTGCTCGGCATACCCGGGGCGTCTTGGCGGGAACTGGCCTGTCAGCCCCGATACTCAAGGTCGCCCGCCCACGCACGGAGGGACATGTACAGGCCGGGCTCTGCCCCATCTTCGCCGCGATCACGCCGACGCCGCCGCACTCGCCCAAGCCCTGCGCCCCGGCACCCCGTCCTTCACCCGACATCGTCCGGCGGAGACGGCCACGGGAACCTCCGGACGCTCAAGGCCGATGGTGACGTCGCCGGACTAGGGACTGTCCGAGGAGGCATGTGACAGACCCAGCCGCGCGCAGCGACAGTAGATCTACGCCCGCAGGTGCCGGGTGAAGAACGAGCGCACGTAGCCGCGCACCAGCGGCACAGATCGCTCTGGGGCAATCGCCCCGATGAGCTTGTCCCGGTTGTCAGCCGTCATGAGCCTGGCCGACTGCAACTGGGGCGCAATGGACGCGTAATCCGTGAACACCCCATGCGTGGCGTTATCGATCTCCCGCCGGTGGACACGCCGCATGATCGACCAGGAACGCTCCAGCTCCTTCTGCTCCGAGAAGCCGTCGGTTCCCAGCAGGAGCAGCGGCCGGTCCGCCGCGTGCTCGGCAACCGGGAACAACTTCCCGTCGGGGTAGTCCAGAAAGCCCTCCAGGTTGATCGCCGCTTTGATGCGGCGGTCCTCGTGCATCGCCTCTGCCGCTGTCGTCCCACCCGCCGAGTGGCCGTAGATGCCCACCCGCCTCAGATCCAGCGCACGGCCGAGGTCACTTCGCCCGGCCGCCAGGGCTTCCAGCTGGTCCAGTACGAATCCGGTGTCCGCGATCCGGGTGTCGATCGCGGTGCGGAAGACGGTCGGATCCGTCCGGGGATTTCCCCTGAAAACGCTCTCCCGGATGGAATTGTCGGGGAACTCGACCTCAGAGGCGTCGCCGGGATGGTCGATGGTCACCACCACATACCCGTGGCTCGCCAGCTCCTCGGCGACCCCGGTACCCAGCGTGCGCGGATCGCCGCCACCCGGGCTGTACAGCAGCACCGGCTGCCGCACGGGCAGCGCGGGTGCGCCCGTGTGCGCGTGGGCCGTGGTGGCCGCCCAGTCCACTCCGGCCCGCGGCAACTCCGTGTGGAACAGCGGGGCGAACTCTTGGAAATGCTTCGCAGCCCCCGCCGTCATCTGGGGTGCGACCGGGTAGCCGCAGACGTCGCGGGCCGGATAGCACACCGTGATCATCAGTTCGCGAACGATGCTCGGCTCCCACGGGTCGCGCCTGGAGCGGTCGGTCAAGTGCAGTGTGGTAACGCCGATCCGGTGGGGGCCGGTCGGCCCGGGCAGTCGCAGGGTGAGGCCGCCCGTAGCAGCTCGCGCCACACCAACGCCGGCGGGGACCAGCAGTGCCGCGGTGGCCAGTACGGCCGACTTGGTGACGGTCCGCCGGTCTACAGTGAAGGAAGAAGGCATACCCTGAATGCTGGCGCCCGGTGGGGAAGGCAGCCATGGTTCAGGCCCTCGCCGAAACGATGGCGCTGCGCCGCCCGGGAGAGTAGTGATCCGGATCCATTTCACGGCCGCCGACTTCGCCCGTGTCCGGTTCGCACCTCGGCCGGCCCCGTTGCAGGAACTCAACGCGGCCCTCAGCATGTTGTGCGCTCGCGACAACGAATTGCTCTTCGGCCGCTGGAGGCGGCGGGCTCTGCGCTCCTTGCCAGTCATCGTCGAGCCATTCGCGGACCTGGTCCCTCTAGGAGAGGCCCCTGCCTTCATCGACGTGTTCAGCGACACCCTGAAGGAGGGACTGGACACCGTCCGGGCCTCGCGCCCGGACCTGGTCCGCTCCGAGATCGAGCGCATCTACGCCAGGCAAACGGCCCAGCCCCCGCAGTGGATCCGCCACCTGCACCAGGGCGACGCCGATGCCTGGCAGATCCTCCGCCAGGCACAGCACGCCGCCTTCGAGACGGTGCTGCGCCCGGTGTGGCCCGTGGTGCAAGACCTGCACCAGAAGGAGTTCACCCGCCACGCCGTGGCCGTGGCCGAGCACGGCATCGGCGCCGTACTCGCCGGACTCCTCCCCAGCGCCCGGCTGCACGATGGCCGTGTCTGGGAGCTGGAAGTGCCCGGCGCGCGGGACATCAAGCTGGGCGGTCGTGGCATGGTGCTGCTGCCCACCTTCCACTGGACCGGCCATCCCCTCATCGCCGACCTGCCCGACCGCCCGCTGTACCTGACCTACCCGGCGGGTCCCGGCCAGCCACTCTCGCCGGCCGGGGTGGAGGGCCGGGACGACGCACTGGCCGAGGTACTCGGGCGAACTCGCGTCGGCATACTGCTTCTCCTCTCGGATGAGCACACCACCAGCGGGCTCGCCCGACGGCTGGGCGTCAGCAACGCCACCGCCTCCGCCCACACCGCCGCGCTGCGCGGCGCGGGCCTGATCACCACGGTCCGCGCCGGGCGGGCCGTACTGCACCGGCGCACCGAGCTGGGGAGCCTGCTGGTGCGGTGGCGCTAAGACGCCGTTCACTTGGTCAGTCGGCGTCTGAAGAGGGCCGCGTGGCTTCGATCAGAACCGTCGCACAGTGTCGCTGCTGCTCTGGCTGGGAAGGTTCGCCGGGCGGTCGTCCGAACGGCTGGATGCACGACGCGTCTGCTCCGACTGATGGGGGTGTGGTGGCAGCGCCTGTCCGGGTGCGCAAACTGACCGACCAGCAGGAGCAGAAGCTGCAGTAGATCGTGCGCCGCGGCAGCACCAGTTCGGTGCGTTATCGGCGCGAGACGCCCATCATCGACATCAGCAGCCCGTGGGTCTCGCCGTCGGCGGCAATCACAAGCCCACGACCTGCCTCACCAATCGGGGCGCCGTCGATCCCAGTGACAACGCAGCCAGCAGCCCGGCACAAAGCGATGCCGGCCGCGAAATGCACGCTCCTGGAGAGGTCGCCGCCATCGGTGACATACGCGGCGCGCTTACCGGCAGCCACCCAGGCCAACGCGAGGGTCGTGGACACCACCCGAGGCCGGAAACGTTCGACGAACTCAGGGTGGGAAAGCAGATCAACGGCCCGGAACCCGGGCGCACTTGGGAACGGCGGATCCAGGTTGACATCCACCAATCGGGTAGCGGGCGTAGGCGTCAAGAGTGCGTCGTCGGCCCCGTCCTGCCGTACCCAGGCGCTCTCCCCGTCGGTGAAGAAAACCTCGCCGCTGAACGGGTCGGCCACGGCCGCCGGCCCATCGCGCAGCGCCACGTTGACGGCCACCAGCATGTTGCCGACGGCGTAGTTCAGCGTGCCGCACAAGGGATCCACCAACCACTGGCGCACAGCTTCAACGGCGCCCTGTTGCCCGCCTTCCTCGCCGAGCACCGCGTCATCGGGCCGTGCGGCACGGATGACACGGAGGATCGCCTTCTCGGCCTCCACATCGGCGGCGGTGGCAAAGTCCCCGGCACCCTTGTCGATGCGGTTGAGCCGCTGGCCGTACATGCTGCGGATCACGTCCGCGCCAGCCCGCACCCCGGCTATCGCGACTGCAGCATCGTCGGAGCTCGCGTATGAGTTGATCACGCAGTGCAGACTATCGAGCCGAAGCCACCGCCCGACGAACCTTCCCGGTCAGAGCACTACGCACTACATACACTTCCGCAACTGTGATCATGTGGTCAGGGCAAGGTTGTATCCCGCAACACGCTTCAGCGCACTGGTACTTCCTCGGTCACATTGACTGAAGGCGACACGAGGGTGTGCCGAACCGCAGCAAGAAATTCCCGGTACCACTCCTGCCGAGAGTTCCAGGAGCCGGCCACAGCAGATAGCTGTCGATGGCGTGACAAGTTCAGTGCGATACCGTTATCACGGTGTTCGGTCACAGCCGTGCGTGCTTCCCGCTCGGCAGCAGTGAAGAGTGCGGCCGACCGAGCGAGTTTGCGAGCTGCAACGGCCACGCAATCGGGACCTAGTACGGCGATGCGTACCTCGCGTGTGGCGAGTTGACGAGACGCTCCCTCCATCGCAGGAATGTCCAACTCGCGGAGAAGTGGGATGTCGTCGTCAGTCCAGTGACTGATTGCTGAGATCCACTGTTCCCAACTGGAAAGGAATTCCTCATAACTCGCTTGTCGTTGCTGCATCAGCCACTGTGCATGTGTTGCCTCAGCCTGTGTTGTTGACTGACGCAACGTTGCCCGAGAAGCCATCCTCGCACTGGCGATGGCAGCGGCAGCAGCGAGGACAGCACCGATGAGACCAATGCAGGCGACGGCTATGGCTATCTGCGCTTCGCTCACCTCGCCATGATGACGTAGTGACCTGCTCCGCTTCATCCTTTCGCGGACATCGGGACGCTGCCGACGAGGTCGGGTACGGCGGCGCCGGTTCTCTCGGAAATCGCGGCGACGCCGGCGTCGACCTGCTCGCCTTCCCACTCGAGGTGGACGCTGCAATGGAACGTGCAGGATGCGCGCGATGGGCTGGCCCAATAGCCGGCCCTCTTTCGCCGGGACACCATCGACCGTCGCAGTTGTCGACCTCGGCCGCGGCGGTCAGCTGTCCGCTCCCGTCGAGGCCCGAGCGACCATACAGAGTGCCCAGCCGACCGCACAGCCTGCCTCATCAGGGCCTCAGCCGACCTTTGACCTGTCCCTCAACCGTGATCGTGAACTGACTCGGCAGCCCAGGCACCCGCCACCCGGAATCAGACACCGCCCCCACACGAACACGAATCGAACATCGTGCGGTTCCAGCCGAAGGTGAGAGCTGTCGAAGCAGGTGTTTGAAGCCACTGACTCATCACGCAGGTCGGATCACGCTCCTGCGTCCTGTCAATGCGTACTCCTCAGTCACCTCTCCGAGCGGCCGATATACCCTCTGCCCTTGCCCTTGATCATCCTCGTACGGTGATCACGTTTTGCCCGTGCACTTGCCAGTCGCACCTACCAGTGGGAAATGCCACCGTCGTGCGGGCTCAGGGGGAGGAGACACACATGGATCCGTTGGCATTTCCCGTCCTTGCCGTCTGGACGAGCGAGCGGGTCGGGTACCGGCGGCATAGCTGGAGTAGGTGCCGGGCCACACGCAGCCCCTGAGGGCCGCAACGGCTGGGAGA
Source organism: Streptomyces sp. NPDC107765 (assembly GCF_055657085.1). Taxonomy (NCBI): domain Bacteria; kingdom Bacillati; phylum Actinomycetota; class Actinomycetes; order Kitasatosporales; family Streptomycetaceae; genus Streptomyces; species Streptomyces sp. NPDC107765. The sequence goes on from NZ_JBVKBL010000001.1 coordinate 139,742, forward strand.
AGCCGGCCAACACCGGCCTTGCACGCCTGCGAGCGCCGCAGAGCGACCCTTCGGCCAGCTCAAGAGGTGGCGCGTGCTGCACAAGATCCGCATCAGCCCCGGACGGGGCACCGCCCTGCTGCTCGCGCTCCTCGCCGTCACCCAGGAACAGCGCTCACTCGCAAAGACGTAGCTGAGATCTGCTCACTGAACCCTCTGTGTCATCGCTGGCGACCCGGTGACGCGGGCCCTCTCATTGGGACTCTTTCGCAAAGAAACAGCAGCGGCGACATTTCACTCAACGAAGGGGAAAGCCTTGACTGAAACGTTTTCCGGTCGGAGTTTCGAGATCGTCTGGCCCGACCTGGGTATCACCGTGACCGCGGAACTCGACGGTCGTAACCCTGAACTTGCCGACGCACTGTGGGAGGCGCTGCCCTACCAGAGTCTGCAGGGGCACGCGCTGGTGGCGGGACAGCATCTCTACCACACGGCACCGATCCCGTCGCTGCTGCATCTGTCCGCGTCCACTCGGATCCCAGATCGACGCGAGGCGCCCGACGGGACCGTATTCTGCTCCGCGCTACAGCATTTGGGCATCAAGTACGGCACATTGACCGAACCGATGCCGGCATCCCCGGTGGGCCGGATCCGGCAGGAGGACCTGCCCGCACTACGGGAGGCCGGGCAGGCGGTCTGGGATTCGGTCTATTCGACGAAGAAGCCGATCCTGGCGGAAGTCCGCAAGGCGGGAACCGAAGGCGGCCACCGTATTCCGCACTTAACCGCCGCAGATCCCGAGGCGAAACGTCTCATACACGACGTGTACACCGCGACCGAGCGGGCCTGGCTGTCCGCACCACAGGAGCTCGCTGATCTCCACGAGGGGGTGATCCCTTCCGGGGCAGGGAGTTTTGAGATGGTGTTACCCACTCTGTTGTTCGTCAACGGCGAGACCCGCCCGCTGGGTTATGCCACCTACGGTGGCCTGGTCCGGGCCACGGTCCAGGGCATGCCGATGGATTCCTTGCGTCACATGGCGCGCCTGCTGGTCGGTCTTCCTGCCGAGTTTCTGGGCTACTGCGGCCTGGAGCAGCTGTGGAGTTTCACCCAGCGTTTCTTGGCCTGCCTCGACCAGCTCGATCGCGACGATTTCCTGAGTGTGGTGAGCCAACTGGCCCTCTACGTCAACTGTCTGGGTGGTTGGAATCTCCACCTGTACCCGTGGGAGGCCGGAGATCACCTGCGCCAGCTGCGCCTCAAGGAATCGGTTCGCCAGTCGTGAGCCAACTCCCCGAACGTGCGGACGCCGTCGTCATCGGCGGGGGCGTCATCGGCAACTCAATAGCGTGCCAGCTCGCCGAGGCAGGCGTCGGTACCGTCCTGCTGGAGCGTGGCGAGCTCGGATCGGGATCGTCCGGGACCACTGCGGGCGTGGTGCGTACCTACTTTCCCGGCAACGCTCTCATCAGCAGCCTTGCCGTCCGGAGCCTGGCGGCTTACCACGCCTTCACCGAACGGACCGGAAACGACCTCGGCTTGAAGCGTATCGGCTTGCTCGTGCTGTTCACCGACGAACACCAGGTGCGGGACTTCCGAGAGACCCAGGCTGCCCAGCAGGCAGCTGGAGTGGATGTCGAACTCGTGACCGCTGCTGAAGCAGCGCGGCTCAATCCGCTGGTCGACGAGCGAACCATCCTGGCGGCCGCCTGGTCGCCCGAGGCCTACGCCTGCGATCCCGCCGCGATCGTGCGCGGCTATGCCACAGCCGCTCAGCAGGCCGGCGCCATCCTGCGCACGGGTACACCCGTCACCGGCATCGACCCGGATGGGCGGGTTCACACGCCTGCGGGCAGCATCCACGCCGACACCATCGTCTGCGCGGCCGGCCCCTGGGCGGGAACGGTCGCCGCCATGGCCGACGTGCGCCTTCCTGTGACCACATACCCCGTCGAAATGCTCCTGACCGACACCCCGGGTAGTGCCCCGCGTAACGCTCTGCCGATGACCATGCACCCGTCCAGCCTGCGGATTCGAAGTTGGGGAGACCGCATCCTCGTCGGGATGGGCCGCCCCGCTCCGGACGAGACCCGACAGACCTGGCTGAAGCGGGTGTCGCACCACCTCGGCACGACCTTCCCGACCCTCGCCGGCAACAACCTCGAGAGCGGGTGGAGCGGAGACCTCGATGTCAGTCCGGACGGGATGGCTTTCATCGGCCGCGATCCCTCCCGCCCGTTCCTCTACGCGGCTGGATTCTCCGGTCAGGGACTGTGCCAAGCACCTGCTGCCGGAGAGATCATCCGGAACCTCGTGCTCGACAAGAAATCCTGGATCGACACGGCCGGCCTTTCCACCGCCCGCTGCCTCAGCGGTTCGGCCGAGACCGGGTAGGAAAGCAAGGAAATCATCATGATTTCCTTCCGACCGACGGTGATGTAGCAGTTACCAGGCATTTGTTTCATTCTTTCGAGAGGAAAATTCATTGGTCGAGCACACCGGCGGAGAGTTCGTTCGAGAGATGATGCGGTGGCACTTCAGTCCGGAGACCGGGTCACCGTTCTGGCTGAAACGGGCCGAGACCCTCGACTTCGATCCGCTGACCGACGTCCGGGAATTCGACGATCTCGGCTTGTTTCCCAATGTGGTGGACGATCTGCGCGATGTCGGCGTCCGTGATCTGATTCCCCGTGGCTACGGCGACGAGCACGGAGCGGCCGTCTACGAAAGCGGCGGTACCACGGGGCAGCCCAAGCGAGTGCCGTACGCCGCGGAGTGGCATCGGCGCAGCGTCGAATGGTTCAGTGAGCGACTGGATTCTCACGGCGTACCTCGAAATGTCGACTGGCTCAGTGCGGTTCCTACCGGTCCGCACAATGTCGGAGCCATGGCGGTCGACACCGCGATGGCTCGGGGTGGATTGAACTTCAGCATCGATCTGGACCCGCGATGGGTGAAGAAGCTGCTCGCGCAGGGCCGGACGGACGTGGCCGACGCCTACACCGATCACCTCATCGAACAGGTCGGCTACATTCTGGCCAGCCAGGATGTGGGCGTCCTCTTCGCCACTCCGCCGATGCTGGAGCGTCTCGCGCAGCACGACGATCTGGTCGAGTTGGTGAACCGGAAGGTCCGCGCGATCATCTGGGGCGGTACGCATCTGGACGCTGACACCCGAGATCTGCTGCGCGACGAGGTGTTCAAAAGCGCCAAGTTCGTCGGCGGATACGGCGGCACGATGATGCTGGGCACATCGGTGGAACGACCCGACCTCGGTGCCGACGAGCCGTGCGTGTTCGACTCCTTCGCTCCGTACACCACGTTCCGGGTGATCGACCCCGACACCGGCCAGGTTGTTCCGTACGGCGAGCGCGGACAGATAGTCGTGCATCACATGAGCCGAAGTGCCTTGCTGGTCAACAACATCGAGCGGGACTACGCAACCCGGATCGCACCGGTGGACGGCGGTTGCGGTGATGCGGTCGCAGACGTCACACCCGTGGCGTCCTTCGGCGATGCGACGGTAATCGAGGGCGTGTACTGATGTTGTCCCTGGACGTTCTCGGCCCCGGCGGCCCGTATCGGTCCCGGCGCCAGGAGACCATTCAAGATATTGCCGGAAACCCGGTCGCGACGCTGAGTCTCGCCCCCTCTCTCTACATCACCCGCGCGATAAAGGCCCTGCGCCGAGCGCCGGCGTTACCCGTCGACGCACGGATCGCGGCGTTCGCACAGGCGGCCCGGGCTTTCGCCACGCAGTCGATCGCGGGACTGACGGCGCAGGAATACCAGCACACGGTCAGCGCCGTCACCGGGATACCAATCACGGTGGTACGCAATGCCACCGACGACATTGCGCGGGCCGCCGAGCGGATCCACCACACTGTGGAGAATGCGCGGCCGGCCGCTGCGGTCGGCTCGTGGCGCGATCCGCGAGCCCGGGGCGGTGCGGCGGTGTGGACCCGGCGCGGTGAGGTGTTCGCCGTCCATGCGGCGGGCAATCACCCGGCGGTGCACCAGGGTTGGTTCGATGCCCTCGCGCTCGGCTATCGCGTTGCCGTGCGTCCCTCCCGGCGCGAGCCGTTCACCCCACATCGGCTGGTCACTGCCCTGCGCGAGGCCGGTTTCGGCGACGAGGGAATCGCGTTGCTGCCCACCGACCACAACGTGGCCGACGACATCCTCCGGCACGCCGACTTCGGAATGGTGTACGGCGGTGCGGAGGTCGTGGGCAAATATGCGGGCGACGGACGCATTCTGCCGCAGGGACCCGGGCGCTCCAAGATACTCATCACCGCCGAAACCGAGTGGGAGCCGATCGTCGACACCCTCGTGGAGTCGATCAGCAGTGGTGGGGGCGTCGGTTGCGTCAACGCCACCGGCGTCCTGGTCGAGGGCGACCCCTCCCCCGTGGCCGCGGCGATCGCCGAACGCCTCGCCGCGCTGCCCAGCCTCCCCGCGACGGACGAACGCGCAGTCTTGCCCGTGATGCCCGTCGGTCCCGCCCGTCGGTGGGACGGGTATCTGCGGCAGCGGGCAGCAGGCACCAAGGCGTGGCTCGGCGGTGACGGTATCGTCGACGAGCTCGGCGATGGTTCCGCGGTGCTCCGGCCGGCGGTGCACCAGCTCGACAGCCCGTTCGCCGAACAGCTCGGGATGGAATTGGGCTTTCCCTGTGCGTGGGTTGCCCCGTGGGACCGTGACGCCGGGATCCGGCCGCTGCGCGACACCCTAGTCCTCACTGCTGTCACCACCGACGAGAACCTGATCGACGAATTGGTGGCCGAGCCGACCATCGCCAACGTGTACGTCGGTGACCATCCGACCCCGTGGATGGAGCACGGACTGCCGCACGACGGCTACCTCGCCGAATTCCTTATGCGCACCAAGACGATTCGATGCTGACCGACGAGGTTGCGGTGCCGAGCGCCGCCCCTTGGGCTGCTGAGGTCAGCGATGGTCCGCCAGATGCGAGGTGTTGTTGAGCAATTGCACCGACGCATTACCGTCCCCGTCATAGGCCACGGCCGACACTGAGGCGGCCGACAGCTCCATCCGGAACAGCGACTCGGGCGGCGCGCCCAGCGCCAGCCGAACCAGCGTCCGCAACACCCCGACATGCGAAACGACCAACACCGTCTGCCCCTCGTACCGGGCCAGGAGCCGGTCCCGCGAGAGCGCGGCCCGGCGCGCAACCGAGGTGAACGTCTCCCCGGTTCCGCCGGGCACCGCCGCCGGAGAAGCGAGCCACGCTGCCATCTCGTCCGGGTAGCGCTCGCGCACCTCGGCGAACGTAAGTCCCTCCCAGACACCGAAATCCGCCTCGGTGAGCCCATCGTCGACCTGCACTTCCAGGCCCAGCCGTCGTGCCGCTGTCTCGGCCGTCTGCTGGGCTCGGCGCAGCGGTGAGGACACCACCGCCTGCACCGCGCCGCGGGCCGCGAGCATCCTCGCGACGGCCTCGGCCTGCCGCCGCCCGGTCTCCGACAATGCCGGATCGGAGCCGCCGCTACCCGATATCCGCTTCTCCGGTGTCAATGCCGTCTCACCGTGGCGTAGCAGCATAAGGGTCGTGGGGCTTCCCTGGTCGGCGCGCGAGAAATTCACGCCGGCCGCTCCACGACTAATTCTTGAGACGGTGCGCATCGGGTGACCCTTTCGATCACAGCCGCCGCTTGTTGACGGCAATTACGGCGAATTGCGTAAATCAACGGAGCGCGGCGATGACCGGAGCGAAGTTCTCCATGTTGTATTCCATGACCGTGAAGTAGGTGAAGCCGTAGCGTTCGCGGCGTTCCTTGAGTTGTTGCGCCATCTCCGTTGGGGTGCCGATCAACACAGAGGGCAGCTCCTCGGGGCTGTCCGCGGCGTCGGGCGGCAATGGCTCGAACCTCTCCGGCATCGCGGCGCGTTCGGCGGGCGGAATCACCTGCTGCACCATGACATTCAGCTCCACGGCGTCGGCACGGTCACCGAGTAGGCCACGCACGTAGGCGACCCGTTCTTCCGTCTGCGCGACTCCGGCCAGGTGGAGGACATCACCGGTGGTGTTGGCCCACCCTCCGGTGAAGGCGATGATGTCGGCGTGCGTGGCGGCGAGCCGCAGCAGGCGGTCGCCCCAGCCCCCAATCAGCAGTGGTGGCCCGGACGGTTGGGCCGGACGCGGCAGATATTCCGTGTCCTCAAACAGACGGCGCAACGTGGTGACAGTCCGTTCCAGCTGTTCGACCCGCTTTCCGCCGCTGGGAAACGGTATCTCCGCGGTGTCGAACTCGGCCTTCACGTAGCCTGCGCCGAGCCCGAGTTCCATACGCCCGTCGACGAATTGGTCGGTGCTCGCCACGTCACGCGCGAGAAGGACGGGGTTGTAGAACGGGGTATTCAACACGAACGTACTCAGCCGCACCCGTTCGGTCGCTTCGGCTGCGAGCACCATTGCTGGCAACGGCGCGGAGAACCCGAGGTGATCAGCCACTCCGACTACATCGAAACCGAGTTCCTCGGCTCTGCGACATTTCGCGATCCACTCGCGTCGCGATCCGGGACCGAACATGTTGACACCGAAGCGGAAGGGGCGCTGTAAATGCATTATGACTGTATATCACGCGACGATTTCCCCGTCATCCCGCTGGAGGGGACGACATCATCTCATTCAGTTATCCATGAGGTCTTCTTGACAACGTGATAGTGCTCGTCCCACTCGCCCCGAACAACGGCATCACGGCCCGACCGCCTACCACTACCCGCCCGAAGGCCCACCTCAGTCTGGACGGCACGGTGAGCCGCACCTACCGCCTGGCCGCCGCCGGCCCATAAGCCGGTAAGAAGTCGCGCGCCAGCTGGACCTTGGACTCTCGAGCCCGATTATCCCGTGGGTTCGACGGGCAGCTTCGACACGGTTCCCCAATGAAAGAAGTGAGTTAGATGAGCCACCAGAACAGCTCCCGCCCGGCAGATGCCTCCGGCACCTTCGCCCTCGGCGGAGACCTCACCGTCAACCGCCTCGGTTACGGTGCCATGCAACTCACCGGCCCCGGCATCTGGGGTGAGCCAAAGGACCGAGCCGAAGCGATACGGGTGCTGCGCCGCGCCGTCGAGCTGGGCATCAACTTCATCGACACGGCCGACTCCTACGGCCCCTTCGTCAGCGAGCAGCTCATCCGCGAGGCCCTGCACCCTTACGCCGACGACTTGCTTATCGCCACCAAGGGCGGGCTGACCCGCCCCGGCCCCGACGACTGGCGCCCCGTGGGCCGGCCTGAGTACCTGCGTCAGCAGGCGGAGCTGAGCCTGCGCCACCTCGGCGTCGAACGCATCGGCCTCTACCAGCTGCACCGTATCGACGAGAAAGTGCCGCTCGCTGACCAGTTGGGCGAGCTCGTTCTGCTTCAGCAGGAGGGGAAGATCCACCACATCGGCGTCTCCGAAGTGACCGTCCAGCAGCTCAAGGAGGCCCGCACGATTACGGACATCGCCTCCGTGCAGAACCTGTTCAACCTCGCCAACCGCAGCGCCGAAGACGTCCTTGAGTACGCCGAGCGCGAGAACATCGCCTTCATCCCGTGGTTCCCCATAGCCACCGGGGAACTCGCCCGCCCTGGCGGTCCGCTCGACGCCGCCGCCAAACAGTACGGCGTCAGTCCCTCCCAACTGGCCCTCGCCTGGCTGCTGCGCCGCTCCCCGGTCATCCTCCCTATCCCAGGCACCTCCCAGACCGCCCACCTGGAGGAAAACACCGAGGCCGCTCGTATCACCCTCACCGACGACGAGTTCGACGCCCTGACTGCCGCCGTGTGACCCACCAGCACGATGTCAGCGGACCGCGATGGGATGCCTGGCGCGCCGTTGCCGCCCCGTCCTCGCATCCCGACGGGACACGGGCTGCTCATGTCAGGCGCTGGTGCGGGGCGGCTTCTTGCCTCCGTACGGAGAACACCCTTCCCATCGCGGCGAGGGATCAGTAGAAGTCATCCACGCAGGTCACAGCTCAGGGAGCCCCGCCGTGCAGGGAGCCCAATGACATCGGCCCCCGAGACCAAGTCTCGGGGGCCGATCGAGCATCCGCAGGGCCTGTCCCCTCAGCGTCGGACGCCTCTGACGCGGCTTCGTTGCGGTAGAGGGCGCGAACGGCTGCGTGTCTGATCGACTGGAGGGGGTCATTACTGCGTGTTAGCGTGAAAATATCTACGCCAAATGGGCGCGCTCACCGGCCTTCCTCGATTACTGCAGAGGACTCGATCGCTGCAGAGGAGATGGTGACCATGGCGCGGGCGCCGTTGTTCCATGCGTCCCGGGAAGCACCGCAGGCCATCGGCCCCTCCAAGGCCAAGGTGGACTGGGACGGGCTGCGGCAGCGGATGCAGGGACCGTTGCTGCGGCCGGGAGATCCCGGGTTCGAGGACGCCCGGAAGCTGTTCAATCCGCTCAATGACGATCACATTCCCGCGGCCGTGGCACAGTGCGAGTCGGCCGAGGACGTCCGTCAGGGGGTGTTGGCGGCCGCGAACCGGGTGCCGCTGGCCGCCAGGAGCGGTGGACACTCCTACGTCGGCTATTCGGCGCCGCGCGGCGGTCTTGTCCTTGACCTGCGGCGTATGGCGACGGTGTCGGTCCAGGCGGACGGCAGCGCGGCGGTGGGCGCCGGTGCGTCACTGCGGGACGTCTACAGCGGGCTCGGCCGGGCGAACCGCTGCCTGCCCGGGGGATCCTGCTTCACGGTCGGCATCTCAGGGGTGGCTCTGGGGGGCGGGATCGGCGTACTGCAAAGGAAGTTCGGGCTCACCTGTGACCATCTGGTGGAGGCAGAGGTCATCACCGCTGACGGGCGGACGCTCATAGCCAACGCCACTCGCACCCCCGACCTGTTCTGGGCGTTGCGCGGAGGCGGCGGAGGCAACTTCGGGATCGTTACGCGGTTCACCTTCACAACCGATCCGGCTCCGCCGCTGACCGTGTTCGTGCTCGGGTTCCCGGCGGGAAAGGTGCCGGTGACCAAGGTGATGACGGCGTGGCAATCGTGGATCGCCGGGGCGCCTCGGGAGTTGTGGGCCAACCTCAATGTGTCGGGTGGCAGCGATCCGAGCTGTCGGGTGGCCGGCTGCTTCGTCGGGCCGCGCAGTGCCTGCACTCCGCTGCTGGACAGCCTCATCGCGCGTGCCGATGTTCAGCCCAACCGCCGTACGGTGGAGGCCCGGGACTACTTCGACGCCATGCGCTTCTTCTCCGGCCGGCCCGACCGGGAGTCGTTCGTCGCCTCGTCGCGGGTGCTCACCACGCCCGCCGCTGATCCGGGTGGCGTGGTCGCCCTGCTCGCCGGCCACAGCGGCATGTCGCTCATCCTCGATGCCCTCGGTGGCGCGGTGGCCGATGTCGACGTCCAGCAGACCGCCTTCCCGCACCGCACCGCTTTCGCCACGGCCCAGATCTACGCGACGGCCACGGCTGCCTCCGAAGCCGAAGTGACGCGCAGTGTCGGACAGGTGGTGAAGGGGCTGGCGGACCTCGGTTTCAGCGGCGGCTATGTCAATTACATCGACCCGGACCTGCCTGACTGGGGGAGGTCCTACTACGGCCCGAACCTGGAACGTCTGCGCTCCGTCGCGCACGACTATGATCCGGACCAGGTCTTCGACTTCGCGCAGAGCCTGTCCCGGGCGTAAGCGAACCATCCCGAGCGAATGCCCCCGGGTGAACGGTCTCTTCCTGTGCCGTCGCCCACCGTCTCCACAGTCTCGTGCTCGTACCCAGTGACTACTCGGTCGGATAGATGGTCAGGCCCGGCCCGAATCCTGGGGACCACCGATGGCCTCCGACACCAAGGTCGCGTCGTTCTCGCGGATTGTCCGGTTTGATCACTTGGTGTCCACGGTGGCCCAGGGCTCGACGGGATGCGGGTGGATCCCTCTGGGGAAATGAGCGGCAGAGTCCCAAGTCCCCTTGGTACGGTGCACCGATGTCAGCGATCAAGAAGTTCCAAGTCACCTTTGACTGCGCAGAACCGGAGCGTCTCGCTCGTTTCTGGTGCGAGGTGTTGGGTTACGTCGTACCGCCGCCACCGGAGGGGTTTGCCACTTGGGAGGATTTCAAGCGGTCGCAGCCACCTGAGCAGCGGGATGCCTGGTTCGCCTGCATGGATCCCTCAGGTGTGGGCCCGCGACTGTTCTTCCAGCGCGTCCCCGAAGGGAAGGCCGTCAAGAACCGGGTGCACCTTGATGTGCGGGTCGGCACGGGACTCGTGGGGGAAGAGCGCCTCGCCGCACTTGAAGCCGAATGCGCACGACTGGTCGCGCTCGGCGCAGTACACGTGCAAACGCTGTATGCCGATGAGGAAAACGAGTCGTGCATCCCGATGCAGGACATCGAGGGCAACGAGTTCTGTATCGACTGAGCGTACGGGGCGGGAGTCATGCACTCGTCGCTACCTCGCCGCATGACCCATGATCCGCGAGCCACAAGCCACAAGCCACCGAGAACTACGGTGTGGGGATGACGATGGTTGAGGTTGTGGCACGTGTGCGAGTCAGTAGCGGGCGTCCTGTTGAGCGGTTGGTATGTCATCCGCGGCTTCCCCTGGTCGCTGGATTGGACTCGGAACGTCCGGCAGTCCATGTCTGGGACTGCCGGACAGGGCAGCTGCGCGAACTCGTTTCTGTCGGCGCCGAGTCGACTGTCTACGGTGATGCCGTCGGTTGGGACCGGACGAAGCGGACGCCCGCTGTGACATGGCATCCCGAACAGCCACTGCTGGTGGTGGCGAGCGAGGGCAGAGTGGTGCAGTGGACTCCTGCCGGGCTCTCCGAACGGGAAGGTCTTCCGCCCACGGCCAGCCACCGCAGTCTGGCATTCAGCCCGGACGGTCAGACGTTGTGGGCATCGCCGTCGTCAGGCGAGGAAGACAGCGCATGGGACAGCTCTGACGTCCTCGACCTCGCTGCGGGAACTATCGGTACCGGCCCAGCTTGGGACACCGGGGTGGCGGAGCATCCGGCCGGAGGCTTGGTGGCCACGCTCTACAGCAATCAAGGCGCGACGCTCGGACTCTTCGCGCGGGTCGATCAGGAGACCGTGCCTGCTGCGATGCGAGTGCTTCGCCGGGCGCTGATCTTGGATGCCGACGGCTACCAGACGCCGCTCTTCAGTGCAGACGGACGCCATCTGGCGATCCGAGGCAACGCATACGAGAACTCACTGGACGTATTCGAGGTCCCTTCACTTCACCGCGTGCTGGCGACAACTCTCGGCGAACCCAGTCCGGGCTACCCGTACCCGCAAGAGTGGCTTGAGCAGATGCGCGCCTGGTCGCGACACAACATTGCGTTCGGGGCCCACCCTGGCGTGCTCTGGGTCGGAACCCCGACGGGGACTCTCGTCGAAGTCGACCTCGACAGTCAGCGCGCGGTCGAGCACGACGTGCTGGCCGGTTCCCCGGTGTCCGGGCTGAGCGCCGTGACGACCGGCGAGCTCGTCATCGCCAACGGTGGAGGGGATCTCGTGCTCCTGTCCGTGCGCGCTGGCTCCGCAAAGACCCACAGCACGGACCGCGATACGTCGAGAGCCGCAGTCACCGCGTTCCTCGACGCCACCTCTGAGGTCCCTGAGGACGGCGAGCTGGAAACGCACCTTGTCCTGACCGACGGGGCCCGCACCTGGGAATCAGACGATCTGGCAGCCGTGACCACCGCAACCCCAACGGACCCGGCCTGGCTGCGGCTGCAAGCGGCTCTCAACAACGTGCGACCAGATGAGTGACCGCAGGTGAGAGGCGAACAGCACCGCGGGCGACGCCGACTGAGGTGGACGAGGACTGAACCGCTCCCCTCCGGCCCCCGGCGCGCGGGTGCCGGATGCCGCCCACGGGGGCATCATGGGAGCGTGATGGAGCTGTTCCCACCGATGCCGCTGGCGGAGTGGCGGGACACCAAGGAGACACTGCACCGCTTCGCTCAGATCATCGGCAAGATCCGCCTGGCGGCCAGCGCCCGGCGCAACCACTGGTGGAACGTCCCGTTCCATGTCACGGGGCGTGGCATCACCACGCGTCCGATGGGTCAGGTCGACGGGAATCCGATCTTCACGATCGACTTCGACTTCGTCGACCACCGGCTCATCGTCGCGACGTTGGACGGCGAAGAGCGGTCCTTCCCGCTTCCGGGCCAGTCCGTCGCGTCCTTCCACGACGCGACCCTGGCCGCTCTGGCCGCGCTGGGCGTCCGCGTGGACATCGCCATTCCCAGGCCCTTCGACCTGCCCGACGCCGGCCGGCCGTTCGCCCAGGACACCGAGCACGCGACCTACGATCCCGTGGCCGCCAACCGCTACTGGCGGGTCCTGAGCCAGGTGGCGTCCGCGCTGGAGGAGTTCGCGGCGGGCTACTCGGGAAAGACCAGCCCGGTGCACCACTTCTGGCACACCTTCGACATCGCCCACAGCCGGTTCTCCGGGCGACAGATCGACCAGCCACGGCAGGCCGACCCCGTTACCCGGGAGGCGTACTCCCAGGAAGTGATCAGCTTCGGCTTCTGGTTCGGCGACGATACCTTCCCCGAGCCCGCCTTCTACTCCTACACCGCTCCCGAGCCCGCCGGCCTGGCCGGGGAGCCGCTCAGCCCCGCGTCCGCGCAATGGGTCCCGCGCGGCAACAGTCACCTGGCCGTGCTGCGCTACGACGCGGCCCGCGGCGAGACCGATCCCCGTGCCGCCGTCCGCACCTTCTACGAAAGCGCCTACCGGGCCGGGGCCGGACGCGCCGGATGGGACATCGCGGCGCTCGCGTGCCCCGGAGGCATCACGGACCCGGTCCGGCAGATCTGACCCCGGACCGGAAAGTCCAACGAACGTCGGGCCGGGAAGTCGCACGAACGGACCGGGAAGTCCAACGATCGAGCGCGGTCAGCGGAGCTGCCAGTCCCCAGGGACGCGGTCAGCGGAGCTGCCGCTCCCAGTCCCCAGGGACCTTGTCACGGGGGCCCGGAGTGGGCTGCGAGGCCGGGTGCGCGAGGGGCGGGGCCAGCTCCGGCCCGTCGTAGTACTGGTCGGTCTCGATATTCCAGAACCAGCTCTCTCCTGGTTCGAAGCTGGTCAGGAAGGGGTGTCCGGCCTCGCGCGCGTGCTTCGTTCCGTGCTGCGAGGGTGAGGAATCGCAGCAGCCGATATGCCCGCACGCCGCGCAGCGCCGCAGGTGGAACCACCACCCCGGTCCATCGCCCGCCATGCACTCCACGCAGCCTTCTCCGCTGGGAGTGACGGTCGGATCGATGCCTGGGATCTGTTCGTGTGGCATGAGGGATGCCTCCCTGATGAGGCGCCGTCGTCAGGTTTCGGTGCCGGTGCGCGCCAGGATGCCTTGGAGCAGCCCGGTGGCCTGGCCCACCTCGATGAGGTAGCCGTCCGGATCGCGCATGTAGCAGCGCAGCTCGGCGCGGCGGTCGATGGGCGGGGTGAGGAACTCGGCCCCTTTGGCGCTCGCCGTGGCGTAGAAGTCGCGGATGTCCGCCACCCGCACGTTCAGGAAGCTGGAGACGGTGTGGGGGTCCTCCGGTGTGCGCAGGACGACATCGGGTTTGTCGTCGGTGGGCCCGCCGCCCGGATTCATGATGATCCAGCTGTTGGCGATCTTGACGATGCAGGGGTTTTCGTCCAGCACCACCTTTCCACCCAGTACGTCGGCGTAGAACGCCCGCGAGCGAGGGACATCGCTGACCGTGAGGAAGTGCGTGAGCACCAGGCCCTCGGTCGGTGCAGGAAGGTCGTCGGCTGTGGCGCCGGTGGACGTGACATCGGACATATGTCGAGCGTATGGCGCGCATGGCCGTGCGGCATTCTCAGCCGGTGCGCCTCTTCACCCGGGAAATGTCTCCGGCTGGTGTGGGAACAAAGACCTCGACAATCCTCATTCTCGCTGTCAGAGGCATTTCTTTCAGCGGACATGATCACGTACGGGACACCGAGCCGCGGGAAAGGCGACGGCGCCAGAGGGCCACGGCTCTACGACGGGGCCGCCGCCCGGCAGCGCTGGACGCTTGCCCGCCGCGGTATCGCCAAGCCCGATGAGATCGCCTACTTCCCCCCTCCTCCGCCGCCGCATCGGCGGCTACCGGCACATCACCCTCGCCATGCCGGCCCATGCCGGCAGTTGCCCATCGACGTTCTCCCGCACGGGCAGAGCATGCGGTGAACCCCTCACGATGAAGAGCCCCTCCCCCGCCCCGACAGGCTTTTGCCGCACCGCACTTGAGTCGCGGTTGAGCCGCCTCGATCGACCCCGTGCCACACTCGGCCCATGCTCCACAGGCGTGCTGATCAATTTCTGAGCGAACGGACAAGGCAAATCCGCCGGGGCCTCACGGGAACCCCGCTGATTCCTCTGGCGGACGAGCAGTGCGACATCGTCGCCAAGCTGGAATTCTGCAATCCCGCCGGAAGTACCAAGGACCGTTCGGCACTGTGGATTCTGGAACAGGCAATCGGTCGCGGCGAGATAGCGCACGACACCACGGTGGTCGAGTCCTCGTCCGGCAATTTCGCGCTGGCCCTGGCTTTCTACTGCCGCATGCTCGGCATCTCGTTCGTCCCGGTCATCGATCCGAACTGCAACGAGGCCACCGAGGCCCAACTCCGGCAGCTGTGCGGGCGGGTGGAGAAGGTTTCCCTCCGTGATGCGGCAGGCAGCTACCTGAAGACCCGGCTGTCCCGGGTGCAGGAACTGCTGGTCGAACTCGACTCGGCCTATTGGCCCAACCAGTACGCCAATCCGGATGCCCGCGACGCGCATTACCGCTTCACCGCGGGCGAATTGATCGCGCAGGCCGGCCCGCTCGACTACCTCTTCGTCGGTGTGGGCACGGGCGGCACGATCGCCGGGCTCTCCCACCGGATCAAGGAAACGTACCCGGGCTGCGTGGTCGTCGCGGTCGACACCGAAGGCTCGGTGATCTTCGGAGGCCCGCCGAAGAAGCGGCGGATCCCCGGCATCGGCTCCAGCATCGTGCCGCCGCTGTGCGGTCAGGCGCTGATCGACCAGGTCGAGATCGTCTCCGAAGTGCGCGCCGTCGAGGCCTGCGGCGCCCTGGTCGCCACGTACGGCTTGTACGCGGGAGGTTCGACCGGCAGCACCTATGCGGCCGTCCAGGACTACTTCGCTCGTCACCGTCCCGGCGCACACCGTCCCCGGGTCGCCTTCATCGCCGCCGACCGCGGCCATGCCTACGCCCGGACCGTCTACGACCCCGCGTGGGTCCAGCAGCTGCGTGCGGAAGCGGTACAGCCCGCCGGCGTCGAAGCCCTGGCCGTCAATTGAAGGAGAACCACCCCGTGTCCACCCTGGCCCCACCGCCCATGACCGTGATCGGCGCGGGCGACGTCGCCGCCGAGACGGACCGTCACCGTCCGGAGCTCATCGAGGTCGTCCGTGCCGCCTACCTCGCGCACGACGCCGGACAGAGCTCGAACCCGCACAGCTCGTTCCTGCGCTTCCCGCACCAGAACCGGTCGCGCATCATCTCCCTGCCCGCCTATCTGGGCGGGGAGTTCGAGGTCGCGGGCAACAAGTGGATCGCCAGCTTTCCGGACAACACCCAGCACGGAATCCCCCGCGCCTCGGCCACGCTGATCCTCAACGACTGCGTCACCGGCTACCCGTTCGCCTGCATGGAGTCCTCGATCGTCTCGGCGACGCGGACCGCGGCCTCCGCGGTGCTCGGCGCGCAGACGCTGCTCGGCGCGCGACGTGCCCGCCGGGTCGGCATCGTGGGGACGGGTCTGATCGCCCAGCACGTGTGGCGGTTCCTGCGTGATCTCGACTGGGAGATCGGCGGCTTCCGGCTCTTCGACCTCGACCCGGCGGCGGCGGGCCGCTTCGGCGCCGGCATGGCCGAACACACCGAGGCCGAGATCGTGGTCGCCGACGCGGTGGAGGACGCGTTCACCGATTGCGACCTGGTGGTGCTGACCACCGTGGCCGGCGAACCGCACCTGCACGATCCCCGGCTGCTGGCCCACAACCCGGTGGTCCTGCACCTGTCCCTGCGCGACCTCGCCCCCGAGATGATCCTCGCCGCCCAGAACGTCACCGACGACGTCGACCACGCCGTACGCGAGCGCACCTCGCTGCACCTGACCGAACAGCGCACCGGCAACCGGGAGTTCATCGACGGCACCCTCGGCGACCTGCTGCGCGGGCGGCTGCGCCGGGACCCCGGACGCCCGGCGATCTTCTCGCCGTTCGGTCTCGGCGTACTCGACCTCGCCGTCGGCAAATGGGTGCACGACCGGGTGGTCGCCGCGGGCCGGGGCCGCCGCGAGAGCGACTTCTTCACCGGGGTGGGGGTCTGACGCATGAGCGCCTCATCCACCCCGCGCCCCGCCGAGGACCGGTACGTCGTCGTGGTGAACCACGAGGAGCAGTACTCGGTCTGGTTCGCCGATCGTGCCCTGCCC
This sequence comes from Streptomyces sp. NPDC107765, assembly GCF_055657085.1. Classification (NCBI taxonomy): domain Bacteria; kingdom Bacillati; phylum Actinomycetota; class Actinomycetes; order Kitasatosporales; family Streptomycetaceae; genus Streptomyces; species Streptomyces sp. NPDC107765. The sequence goes on from NZ_JBVKBL010000001.1 coordinate 156,155, forward strand.
GCCGGCTGGAACGCCACCGGCGCGCAGGGCACCCGCCAGGAGTGCCTGGACCACATCGAGCAGGTGTGGACCGAGCTGACCCCACGCTCCGTGCGAGCGTCACGATGACGGCCGCTGACCTCGCAGCGGCCTGGCTGCGCGGCCTCGGCAACCGTGAACGCACCGCGCAGCGACGCCTGTTCGTCTTCCCGCACGCCGGAGCCGGCGCCTCCGCCTACCGGCTGGCGGCGTACCTGCCGGACACCGTCGAAGTCTGTACGGTCCAGTTGCCCGGCCGGGAGACCCGGTTCTCCGAACCGGCCCTGACGTCCCTGGACGAGGCCGTGGCCGCGCTCGCGCCGCTCATCGCGGACCACACGGACCTGCCGTACGCCTTCTTCGGGCACAGCATGGGCTCCCTGGTCGCCTTCGAGACGGCCCGGCGGCTCCGTGCATTCGGCACGCGCCTGCCTGACCGCCTGTTCCTGTCGGGCATGCGCGCCCCTGGTCTGCCGGACCGCGACCCGCGGCACACGCTGCCGGACGACGAGCTGCTCGCCACCGCCGAATTCGACGGCGTGGACCCCGAGTTGCAGGAGCTGCTGCTGCCGCTGCTGCGTGCGGACCTGACGTTGTGCGAGACGTACCAGCACCGGGCCGAGGCACCCCTGCCCTGTCCCCTGACCGTTCTGGCCGGCGCGGACGACGACAGCGTCAACGGGACGGAGCTCGCCGACTGGCGCAAGCACACCTCGGCCGACTTCGCACTGCACCTGTTCCCGGGCGCCCCCCACCTGTATGTCCGCGGCTCGGAACGACAGCTGGCGGAGACGATCACGCGCACCTTCCCCGCACGGGGCTGAGAAAGGATCGTTCATGGCGCCGACCACCCTGGTCGCACTGTGGGAGCAGCAGGCAGCCGCGACACCCGACGCGGTCGCCGTCGTCGCGGGAGCACACCGCGCCACCTACGCCGACGTGGACCGCCGGGCCACGGCACTCGCCGCCGAGCTGCAGGCACGCGGCATCGGACCGGAGCACCTGGTCGGCGTGTGTCTCGGCCGCTCGGTCGAGATGGTCGTGGCCCTGCTCGGCATCCTGAAGTCGGGCGCCGCGTACCTGCCCCTCGACCCGAGCTACCCGGCCGACCGGCTGCGGCACATGACCATCGACTCCGGGGCCGGGCTGTGGCTGTGCGACGCGGACCACCGCGCACAGGCCCTGGCGTCCGGCGTGGCCGACGTCCTGCTGGTCGAGGACCTCCCCGCGGAACCGGCCGCACCGGTGGCCCCGGTGGTACACCCGCACCACCTGGCTTACGTCATCTACACCTCCGGTTCGACCGGCCTGCCCAAGGGCGTGGCCGTCGACCACGCGGCGCTCGCCTCGTTCCTGCGGAGTGTGGCCGAACGCCCCGGCCTCGGGGCGGACGACCGGGTCCTCGCGCTGACCCCGCTGTCGTTCGACATCTCGATACTGGAGCTGTTCCTGCCGCTGACCCGGGGAGCGACGGTGGTGATGGCCCCGCGCGCCGCCAACACCGACCCCGAGCTGCTGGCCGCCACCCTCGCCGAGGCGGGTGTGAGCGTCGTCCAGGCGACCCCCACCACCTGGCGGATGCTGCTGGCATCCGGGTGGACGGACGGGCACGGCCGGGTACTGCTGTCGGGCGGTGAGCCGCTCGATCCGCAGCTGGCCCGCGATCTGCTCGCCACCGGCGGCACCCTGTGGAACCTGTACGGGCCGACCGAGGCGACGGTGTGGGCCACCGCCGCCCGCATCGACGCCGTGGCCGACCGGGTCACGGTCGGCACGGCCCTGTCCAGCACCCGGCTGTACGTCGTCGACGAGGGTGGGCGGGAGGTCGGCCCAGGAGTCACCGGCGAGCTGTGGATCGGCGGCGCGGGCGTGGCGCGCGGCTACCTCAACCGGCCCGCGCTGACCGCCGACCGGTTCGTGCCCGACCCGTTCGGGGACACCTCCGGGCGCCTGTACCGGACCGGTGACCTCGCCCGGTGGTCCGCCGACGGCATGCTGGAGGTGCTGGGACGCAACGACCACCAGGTCAAGGTGCGCGGCTTCCGCATCGAGCTCGGCGAGATCGAGGCCTGTGTGCGCAGCCACCCCCTCGTCACGGACGCGGTGGTCCTCGTCGACCGCGAGGCAGCCGGCGGCGACCAGTTGGTGGCGTACCTCGTGCCCGCGCACGACGCGCGGAGCGCATCCGAGGACCTGCCCCGCCAGGTCCGTGACCACCTCGCGCAGCGGCTGCCCACCCACATGGTGGCCCAGGGCTACGCGGTGCTCGACGCCCTGCCCCGCACCCCCGCGGGCAAGGCCGACCGCGGCGCCGTGCGGCGGATCCCGCACAGCCCGGTCCGGGCGAGCGGGCCGGTGCCCGACGATGCCCCGCTGCCGCCGCACACCGCGGCGGTGCGCCGCGTGTGGGCCGAGGTGCTCGGGCTCGACGACGTGTCCCCGTACGACGACTTCTTCGGCCTGGGCGGCCAGTCGCTCACCGCGGTACGGGCCGTGGCCCGGCTGCGTGCGGAGCTCGGCGTGCCGGTCGACGCCCAGTCGGTCTTCGCCCATCCGACACCCGCCAGGCTCGCCGCCGCCCTGGACGGCGTGGCGCCCTCGGACGAGAAGCCGATCCCCACGGCCGTGACCGCCGAACTCTCCTTCGGTCAGGAGCGGATCTGGTTCTTCGAGCAGCTCAACGACTCGGTGCCCGCCTACCACCTGCCGGTCGCCCTGGGCCTGCCCGGCGGGCGCGTCGACCTGACGCTGCTGCAGGACTGCCTGTCCGCGCTGGTGCAGCGGCACCCGGCGCTGCGCACGGCCCTCGTCGCCGTCGCCGGCCGGGCCCGCCCCGAACTGCGCGAGCCGGGACCGGTGCCGCTGCGCCGCACCGAGGTCGCCGAGGCGGACCTGGACGCGCTGGTGACCGAGCTGATCCGCGCCCCCTTCGCCCTCGACTGCCCACCGCTGCTGCGCGCGGACGTGCTGCGCACCCCGAGTCGCGACATCACGTTGCTGACGATCCATCACATCGCCTGCGACGGCGCATCGGTCGACCTGCTGGTGCGGGAACTGGGCGAGCTCTACACCGAGCTCGCCGCCGGCCGCCGTCCCGCCCCGGCACCGCTGCCCGTGACGTACGCCGACTACGCGGCCTGGCAGCGCGCGCGACTCACCGGCGCCGAGCTGGAACGGCTGCTCGACCACTGGCGCACCCGGCTGTCCGGCGTGCCCGTCCTGGAGCTGCCCACCAGTCGACCCCGGCCGGCCGTCGCGAGCCACCGCGGCCGCCGCGAACTGCTGCGCGTCCCGGCCGACTTGGCGCACCGGCTGCGCATGCTGTGCCGGTCCGAGGGCGTCACCCTGTTCATGGGTCTGCTGGCCCCGTTGCAGGTGCTGCTCGGCCGGTACGCCGACGAGAGCGATGTCGCCGTCGGCACCCTGGCAGGCGGCCGGCCGCACCCCGAACTGGACGACGTGGTCGGCTACTTCGTGAACACCGTCGTCCTGCGCACCGACCTGTCCGGCGACCCGACCTGGCGCGAGCTGCTGGGCCGGGTCCGCGAGGTCGCGCGGCAGGCGTACGCGCACCAGGAGCTGCCCTTCGAGAAGCTGGTGGCGCAGCTGAGCCCGGAGCGCGACCTGAGCCGCAACCCGCTCTTCCAGGTGCTGTTCGCCCTGCACGAGGAGCCCAGGGCCGGTCACCTCACCGAGCTGTACGACCGCAAGGAGCTGGAGGGACGGCTCGGCACCGCCCGCTTCGACCTCGCCTTCGACGTGACGGACCACGCCGCCGGGGCCGGTGACCTCAGCATCTCCGTCGAGTACGCCACCGACCTGTTCGACGCGGACTTCGTCCGGGGCCTCGGCCGGCACTTCCTGCGGGTGATCGAGCAGATGCTGTCCGGCGCCACGGCCCACCTGTCCGAGCTGGAGATCGTCTCGGCCGATGAGTTGCGCGCCCTCTCCCTCGGCAACCGGGCCGAGCCGCTGCCCGAGCCGACCACCCTGGTCCGCCTGTGGGACCGCCAGGTGCGGACCACCCCGGACGCGGTCTGCGTGGTGGGCGACGGCCGGTCGCTGACGTTCGCCGAGACCGACGCGCGGGCCTCGGCCCTGGCCCGGGAGCTGCGGGCCGGGGGCGTGCGCCCCGAAAGCCTGGTCGGTGTCTGCCTGGAACGCTCGGTGGAGCTGGTGGTCGCCCTGCTGGGCGTGCTGAAGGCGGGCGGCGCCTATGTCCCGCTCGACCCCGGCTACCCGGCGGACCGGCTGCAGTACCTGCTGGCCGACTCGGGCGTACGCCTGGTCGTCGCGGATCCGGGACACCCCACCTCGGCCCTGTTCGGCGACGGCGTGCGGCTGGTGGCGGTGGACCAGGAACCCGGGGACCCCGGGCCGGCCGAGGAGGCACAACCGCACCACCTCGCCTACGTGATCTACACGTCCGGCTCGACCGGCAACCCCAAGGGCGTCGCGATCACCCACGCCAACATCACCGGGTTCCTGGAGTGGAACCAGCGGCTGTGCCGGCTCACCGGGCGGGACCGGGCCCTGCTCAACCACTCGGTGGCGTTCGACAACTCGGTCTGGGAAATCTTCCAGTGCCTGGTGTCCGGCGCCGAACTGCACCTGGCGAGCCCCACCGCCGCCTACGACCCCGAGGAGTTCCTGCGGGAGGTCGCCGAGCGCGGTATCACCACGCTCAACGCGACGCCCTCGCAGATGCGGATCCTGCTGGAGTCCGGTACGGATCCCGCTCCCCGACTCGCCTCCGTACGCCTGGTGTTCACCGGCGCCGAGGCCGTGCCGCACGACGTGGCCCGCCGCATCCTGTCCTCCATCGCGCCGGGATGCCAGGTCTTCAACGAGTACGGGCCCACCGAAGCGACCGTCACCTCGGCGTTCTGCCCGATCACCGAGGAGCTGCTCGACCGGCACAGCCATCTCCCGAGCGTCCCGTTCGGCCGGGCGACCGACAACGCGCACCTCTACGTACTGGACCCGCAGCTGCGCCCGGTCGCCCCGGGCTGTCGCGGCGAGCTGTACGTCGGCGGCAGCGCGGTCGGCCGCGGCTATCTCGGCAGGCCGGCCCGCACGGCCGGGGCGTACCTGCCCGACCCGTACGCCGCGGAGCCCGGCGCCCGTATGTACGCCACGGGCGACGTGGTCCGGCTGCTGCCCGACGGAAATCTGGTCTTCCTCGGCCGCAACGACCACCAGGTCAAGGTGCGCGGCTTCCGCATCGAGCTCGGCGAGATCGAGTCCGCACTCCAGAGCCACCCCGCCTTGACCGACTGCGTGGTGGCCGTGCGCCGCACCCGGGCCGGTGTGGACCAGCTGGCGGCCTACCTGATCCCCGAGCACCCCGGCCGACCCGCCCCCGACCCGGCGGAACTGCGCGCCCACCTGGCGGAGCAACTGCCGCCGTACATGCTGCCGCAGAGCTACACCGTGATCGACGAGATCCCCCTCACCCCGAACGGCAAGGTCGACCGGGACGCACTGCCCGACCCACGCCCGGTGTCCGCCCCGGCCCCCGCCACCCGCCGGGCCGTCACCAAGCAGCAGCTCCTCGTCGCCGAAGTGTGGCGGGAGTGCCTGGGCGTCGAGGATGACTTCGGGCCACAGGACGACTTCTTCGACGTCGGCGGCACCTCGTTGACCATCACCACGGTCGCGGGCCGGCTCGGCGAGCGACTCGGGCGCCGGGTCTCGCCGGCCCTGGTCTTCAGAAACCCCACCGTCGCGGGCCTCGCCGAGGCCCTGGAGGCGGGCACACAGCGATGAGCAGCCCCCACAGCACAAGCGTCGTCCTGGTCGACGCCTACCCGTCGAGTCACGCGCCGGCGTAGGCGTTCATGTACCGCGGTTGCGCCGTCGTCCGCGCACAGAACACGGCGAAGGCAAGGCGGCGGGACTGTGCGGCACGCGGCAACTGCTCAGGGACATGGCAAACGCCGACCGCCGCCCGGTGTGCTGCCGGGCGGCGGTCGGCGTTGAGCGCGGTGCGCGCTCGACAGGCGTGGGCAGGCTCAGCCGACGGGGTCGCCGTCGAGGTGCTCCACGGGGGCGACGTCCCCGGCCGGTGCGGCCTGGCTCGTGGCCGCGGGCCGCCGGTCGAGCCCGAGGGCCAGCGGTACGGCCAGCACGCTGATCGCGGTGAGGAACACCCAGGGCAACGCCGCACCGCCCTCCAACAGCGCGGTGAGCAGCGCCGGGGCGACGGCACTGCCGATCGACCAGGACAGCTGGTAGACGGCCAGATAGCGGCCCCGCAGATGCTCGGGCGTCATCACCACGCTCAGTTCGCTGGTCGGCGGCGAGCTGAGGATCTCGGCCACCGTGTAGAGCACCATCGCGATCAGCAGCCCGGCGATCACCGCCCAGCCGGGCAGCACGAGCAGCATGCCGAAGACGACGAACGCCGCCGCGTTGAGCAGCAGGGCCAGCACCAGCACCGTCACCGGCCTGCGGGCCTCGATCCACCGGCTGGCGAGCGTCTGGAGCAGCGCGACCATGGCCGTGTTCAGCACGATGAGCACGCCGACGATCCAGGAGCCGACATCGAGGTTGTCCGCCGCGTAGACGGCGAGCAGCACCGTGATCACCGTGGAGGCGAAGACGAAGGAAATGTTCGTCGCGACCAGCCGCAGATACCGAGTGTCCTTCAGCACGGTGCGGTAGCCGCCCGAGGGTTGTCCGGTGGTTTCGCCGGCCGCCTGCTCCGGCTCGGCAGGTTTCGGCTCGGCGGGTTTCGGCTCGGCGGGTTTCGGCTCGGTGGGTTTCCGCTCGGCAGGCTTCGACTCCGCGGGCTTCGGATCCGCGGGCCCGGCGCCGGCCACCTCGCTCGTGTCCGCGCCCCGCAAGGTGATCACCAGCCAGCCTGCGACGGCGAAGGTGACCACGTTGATCACCATGACCGCCCGCAGCCCAGCGACGGTTCCGATGCTCAGGGCCACCGCGGACGCGGCGCCGCCAAAACCGACGCCGACATTGCGCAGGGCACGGACGAAGCCGAACCAGCGGGCCCGCTCGACGCCCCGGGCGACCAGCACGGTGAGCGGACTGCTGCCCATCCAGAAGGCGGTGGAACCCAGCTGCACCACGAACTGCCACAGCACGATCTGCCAGGCCGCGTGCGAGAACAGGAAACCGATGAATCCGGCCACCGAAACCCAGTTGCCCACGGCGACCACGGTGCGCGGACCGTAGGCGTCCAACAGGCGCCCGATGAAGAGCGGAAAGGGCAGGACGAGCAGCTGGCCGGCGGTCAGCGCGGCGCCGACGGCGACCAGCGACAGCGACGTCGTCTTCACGAAGAAGACGACGATGAACGCCGTCACCAACCCGTTTCCCAGGCTGTCGATCAGATTGGCCGTGACGAATCGGCCTTTTCCCGCGAGGTCCGGCAGACCCCAGGCCGACTGGATCCGCCGCCACGCCGAGGGCGCCGGGGAATGCTGCGGCATCATGACTTCTCTTTACTTCGCTGCATCGGCCGGCAATTCGCCCACGGCAGGCACTTCGCCCCAGACGGGCAGCTCGCTCTTATGGAAGACGGCCGCGCTGCGCGCCTTGGCATGCGACAGGACGGAGATGATGCCGCCCGAACCGGCCGGCACCAGCTTGCCGAATACTCCTGCACAACCTTGCGGGGTGTAGAACATGCCATAGGCCGCATGCCATTCCTCGGTTTTCCCGGATACCGGGTCCACGACCAGCTCAGGCCGGGGGATCACTCTCTGCTGTACGACACATCCTTCGGCGGCGGAGTCCTCCAGAGCCCGCCGCCACGTGGCGTCGTCCGTTTCCCATCCCACCACGGCGCCGACTCCGCCGCCGCGCGCGTTGACCTTCAGGATCAACTGATCGCGCCGCTCCAGGCATGCGTCGAAGAGGTCGGTGTCGGTCTTGAGCGCGTCAGTGTTGATCAGCCGGGTCCAGGGCAGCACCCGGTCGATGAGCCGGCCCTCGTCCGCGGTGAAGTTGCGCCGCCACTTCGGGTCCGAAAGCAGCGCCATACATGCCTTGTTCGCGAGCATGTTGCTGGAAAGCGGCGTCCACAGCAGCGTCCCGCCCGCCCGGTGTGCACGCAGCAGGGGCGCGACCAGGTCCCAGCCGTCGGGTTCCTCGGCGATCTGGTCCGGGACGAAGCCGCGGTAGACCACGTCGATCTTCGTGTCCCCGAGGTAGAGCGCCCCGCCGCGTTCGTGCACGTCGGAGACCTCGGCCATCCGGATGTCGAGGCCCGCCCAGCGCAGTGCGGACAGGTCGTTGAGCCAGGCGGCGCCGTAGTCCGCCAGACCGCCACGCCATTCCAGCAGGGCCACCACCGGCTCGCGCCCGGGTGCCACCCGGGCGCCGAAGCGGCGCAGCGCCTCCACCGCGGCGCGAGCGGGATGCACGTAACCCAGCCGATTCCGGCGCGCGAAGGCCGCAAAGGCGTCGACCTCCATCGTCGCCCGGGAGATTTCACCCGCGAGGCCCCAGCCGCCGGCCTCGCTCCCCAGATTGAACTCAAGGAGTTTGAATGAGGTGCCGTCGTGATACATGTCGGCCCGGCCATAGTGGGGTGGCAGTACGTCACCGAACTGCCGTATCGCTTCCCAGTGGCCGTCGCTGATGCCCAGCACCGAGCGAAATGCTTCCAGATCACCGCCGAACATCCGGTCCGGCAAGGAAAGAAGCATTGTGAGGAGGTGTTGCAGGTCATCGCCGAAATCGCGAATCTCACGCTCGGCGACGAAGAGGGGTCTGGCCAAATACTCGCCATGCCAAGGTGCGAGCGTCGGGAAGTTCTTGACGTGCTGGGCGACCGTTGGCAAGTCGCTGCCCGGTGTGCTGAACTCCTCGTTGTACTGGGCCGTTACCCGCTCCGCCGACATGAAGTCTCCGCTCTGCTCGATGGCGACCGGGCCCCTCGGCCCGCAGGGTTCATTGTTTCACCCCGGTCTTCGGCGCGACTCAATTGCGGCTCAATTACCGGTCAACGGCCCCTGTGGGCACGGAGAATCTGTGTTAACACTAGAATGCCTGAACACCTGGACGGAATGGTTCAGCCAGGCGGGAATGTCACGCCCGGAATCGACTCGATCACAGGAACAGACATGGCAGACCGACCGCCCGCGGCCGCTGCGTCGGCGGCGTAACTCATCATCGGCGGCGGCCACTTCATGAGCTGAATAATGCTCCGTCAACTCCCCCTCACTTTCAGGAGTAGCCTCAGCATGCGACTGAACCACATGCAAGTCGACGAATACCGCTCCAACGGATTCTTGCTGCTGGAATCCCTGCTGGACCAGCGAGAAGTGGAAGCACTGCGCTCCGCCTTCGAGCGTGACAGCGTGATCCCCGGCCCGCAGGTCGTCACCGAGGAAGGCGGGACGGAGGTCCGCGCGGTGTACTCCTCACACCAGCGGCAACCGGAGTACGCCAGGCTCATCCGCGACCCGCGCCTTCTGGGCCCCGTCCAGCAACTGCTCAGCAACGACGTCTACATCTACCAGTTCAAGATCAACGCCAAGTCTGCCTTCGGCGGCGACAAGTGGGCCTGGCACCAGGACTACCTCGCCTGGCGCCTCGCTGACGGCCTGCCCGCCCCCCGGCAGATCAACGTCGGTGTCTTCCTGGACGACGTGACCGAGTTCAACGGGCCAGTCATTTTCCTGCCCGGATCCCACCGCGATGGGCTGGTCCGCGAGGGCCGGGAAGACTCCGCCAAGTCGGACCAGCACCTGGACCCCGATGACATCTCGCTGACCCCGCGGCAGCTCGCCCAACTCGTCAGCCGCCACGGAATGTCCGGCCCCAAGGGCCCTGCCGGCTCCATAGTGTTCTTCTCGCCGGAGATCGTGCACGGTTCGGCACCCAACATGTCCCCGTTCACCCGCCGGCTGCTCATCGCGACCTACAACGACGTGGCCAATCTGCCGCAACCGTCCGGCCCGGCCCGCCCCGCCCACGTGGTGTGCCGGGACACCGAGCCGCTGCTCGCCCTGGACGTGCCGTTCTCGGAGAACCTTGAGACGGTGACGGCATGACGGCCGGCACCACGCACGCCCTCGTACTACAGGAGTGCATCGCACCGCTGCGACGGGCGCACCTTCGGCCTGCATCCGGCCCGCGACGGCGATAGGCTCGTCGCCTGCGGGTTCAGCGGCGTCTCTGGCACCGATATGCGCTTGTGCTAGGGCCGGCTGGTCACTCCTGTACCACTCGACATGGGCAAGTCCGGTCCCTCGACCCGCTCCCCCCATGTCGGAGGCATCGTCAGCGGCAGCGACCGGCTGGCCTTCAGCCAACCGCTGTGTGGCAGGCCGTCCTGGAGTCGCTGCCCAAACCGATGCGGGCCGGGGGCTCGGGGCGATTCCGTACGGCCCGGCGAGCCCGCCCGCCCGGCCGCGGGTGCCCTGGCCGTCCAGCCCATCCGGCCAGCCTGGGGCAGATCGACCGGGTGATCGCCACCCTGGTCAGCGACGACCTCACCCACAGCCGGAGCGTGACCCGCATCAACCGCACGCCGCACACGATCAGTTATCACCTACGCAAGATGCTCGGCACACTCAGCGTCCGATCGCGCAGCGAACCCGCGGGCACGGTCAGGCCGAGACTATGGGAGGCGCCATGACCGCCACGACGGACACTTTCACCGACGCCATCGGCGGGCTCGGGGACGCCGAGTGGGACCGGCTCGCCGACGGCAGGTTCTACTCGTCGGCGCTGTGGCTGCGGGTGTGCGCCCTCGACCCCGGGTCGGTCTCCGGCGGACTGCACGTGAAGACTTCGGGCGGCGGCCGGGCCGCGATCCCGGTGGCGGCGGTGACCGACGAGCCCACCCCGGACCTGCGGTGGCACGACATGCTGGCCGCGCGCGGCCTGCCGGCGCCCGAGCCGGGCGGCCTGCTCATCGGCCAGCGCCGCGGCTACCTGGCGCACCTGCTGACCGGCGAGGGAACCGATCGGACCGAGGCCGCCGCCGCGGTGCTCGACGCGGTCCGCGCGCTGCGCTCACCCCTGCATGAGGAGTCGAAGATCGCCCGCGTGGCGATGTACCTGACCACCGAGGACGTGGGGGCGCTGCGTGCGGCGGGGGTGCGGACCGCCCCGGTCGCGTTGAAGACCGACGCCTGGATCGAGATCCCGCCCGGCGGCTTCCACGCCTGGCTGGAGTCGCTGTCGGCGCACCGGGCCCGCCGTATCCGCAGCGAGATACGGAAGTTCGAGAAGGCCGGATACGAGGTGGAGCACCGGACGCTCGCCGAGTCCTGGCAGGACGTCGCCCGGCTGCTGGCCCGTTCGCTGCTGCGCTACGGCAGAACCGTCGACGTGGCCCCGATGGCCGAGTCCTTCCGCAAGCAGGGGGAACTCGCCGGTTCGCGCGCCGAAGTGGTGCTGTGCTCGCGCCCCGGCGAACCGCCCGTCGGCTTCTGCCTGTACTACCGTTGCGGCGACACCGTGTACCTGCGGGGGCTCGGCCTCGATCACGACCAACTCGCCTCGGCCGCCGAGTACTTCAACCTCACCTACTACATGGCGGCGCGGCTTCCGGGAGTGCGCTGGATTCACGCGGGCACCGAGACCGCGGAAGGAAAGGCGCTGCGCGGCGCGACGCTCCGGCCGCTGTGGCTGCTGGACCTGTCCGAGGACAGCCCGCTGGCCGGGTACGACGAGGAGATCCGCGAGCACAACCGCGCCCTGCTCACCCGCCTGCGCGACTCCTCGCCCGCGGTTTCCGACGCCCTGAGGTACGAGCTCTGGGAGCCGTACTGCTGAGGCCAACTGCCGCCCTGGTAGGAGGAGTTGTCCAACGCCGTAGACCCGACCGGCTCCTACAGGAATGAATCCACGAAAGAGCCGGCCCGGGTCTGTGGCTGCTTTATGCCTTCATGCCTGGCTGACGCCACTCAGCCGGCTGTGTGCTCCTCGTCCACCTCACCACCACGCAGGGCGAGTGGTGGCGGAGCGCGCGTTCGTCCGGCACGAGCACGGTATCTCGCCGCCCGGCACCGTGCCGCAGCCCCGCACATCGTGCAGCAGCTCCGCCGCGTTCGGCCGGTCCATGGGCTCAGACCACCGGGTTGAAGTCGACCTGGAGCATGTCGCGCACGCCCGAGGCGCCCTCGGAGACGGTCGGCGAGACCTCGTGGGTGATCATGTTGTCGTCGAAGAACATGGAGTCGAGCGGCTGGAGCAGGGTGGTTTGCACGATGCCGCTGCCGTCGTTGGGGTGGACGGTGGACAGGCCGCCGCTGACGCCCTCGCGGCGCATCAGGTGCAGGCCGACGCAGGAATGGCCGTCGCGGTGGCGGCCCTCGGGGGTGGGCAGGCCATCGGCGCCGGCGCGGGCGACCACGCGGACCAGGTGAACCCCGACCGTCCACGAGGTGTTGCCGTTGACCGCGGTCGCCATCCGGGCGTCGAAGCTGACCAGGGCGCGCATGCCGGCGCTGAGCAGGACGTCCTCGGCTATCGGCTCGAAGACCCGGTCCTTGCCCTTCCAGAGCGGGATGGCGTCCTGGCGGAAGACGGCGTTGGGCAGGACCTCGAAGGTGACGTGGTCGCCGTCGACGTCGACGCGCAGCCGGCCGTAGCGGCGCTCGCGGTAGACGCCGACGCCGTCGACCTGGGTGTCGACCGGCAGGTTCTCCCAGGCGCCGCGGAGTTCCTCGAGGTCGGCGTCGCTGATCAGCCCGGCGAGCTCCGGTGTGCGCAGGACGACGAAGCCGGTGCGGCGGACCTGCTCCGAGAAGGTGGGCACGCCGTCACGGAGCTGCGGTGCGGTGGTCAGCGTGTTGCTGGTGCTGTCGGTCATGGTGTTTCCCCTTTGCACGGGTGTCCCGGCGGGGCCGGCGTTTCCGGCCGGGCCGGGTGCGGTTGATGTCGGGTGCGGCCGATGGTCCGGTCACGCCCGGTGACGGCGGTCGCCGCGGGCAGATCGCCAGAGGCGTGGTGGGTCGTGGCGGGTGCTCACTCCTGCTCCTCGTACTCGACGTGCAGCGTCCGGGCGAGGTGGTCGAGGTACGCTTCGGCCTCCGCGTCCGACGCGTGGTGGGAGAGCACGACCGCCGGGTTTCCGGACCAGTCCGGATAGGGGCGCAGCACTGCGCCGGGGCCCGCGGTCTGCACCACGTAGTCCACCTGCGGGTCGGTACGCACCGCGTCCAAGCCGCGTATCTGCTTGACCCGTCCGCCGCTGCCGATCGGCACCAGGTACGCCGCCGCGTGGCCGGCCGGTGCCGGCTCCTCACGCCAGCAGAGGGGCTCCTGGCCGAGGTGGATGCGCAGTGCCTCGGCGGCCAGGTCGATCCCGCTGCTGACGTGGGCGAGGTGGTGCATATTGCCCCCGCCGCCGAGGCGCGCGGTCATCTCCAGCAGCACCGGCCGCACCCCGCCGACCAGCCGCAGTTCGGTGTGCGTGGTGCCTGCCGTGACGCCGAAGGCGTGGTGGGCACCGATCACCTCCGCCTCGATCGCGGCGAGTATCTCGGCCGGCAGCTGGGCGGGGGCCCGCAAGGTGGTCTCCTCGAAGTAGGGCCCCGTCAGCTGTCCCTTCCAGCTGACGGCACAGACACGTACCTGCCCGTGGTACACGAGGGATTCGGCGGAGATCTCCGGCCCGTCCAGGTACTCCTCGACCAGCACACCGGTGTCCGGGTCCGGTCCGTGGGCGGCGCCCAGGTGGGTTTCGACGAGCTTCCAGGTGCGGGCCACGGCCTGCTCAAGGCTGTCCCTGTCGTCCGCACGGATCACACCGAAACTGGAGTGGCCGTTCGCCGGTTTGACCACGACGGGGAACCGCAAGGTCAGCGCGTCGGTCCAGCCGTCCGGATCCTTGATGACCACGAAGCCGGGCACGCCCAGACCCGCTTCCAGCAGGCGTTGGCGCATGCTGCGCTTGTCGCGCACCACGGCCGCCGCCTCCTCGGTCAGCCCGGTGAGTCCCAGCTCCCGAGCGGCCCGCGCCACGAACGGTATGACCCTTTCATTGCCCGACATGATGCCGTCGAAGGGCTCTTGCCGGTAGCGGTCGGCGAGCGCGGACAACGCACCGTCCGGGTTTCCGTCGATGTCCAGCGGCAGCAGTTCGACCACCGCGTTGGCCCGCCCGGCGGACTCCGCCGAGTCGTCCCCCCTGGGGATGAGGATCAGGTCGATACCGGCGCGCTCGGCGGCATCGAACACCCAGGGGAACACGGACAACTGACCGGCGAGGACGAGTTTCGGGCGCTGCGGCATGACGATTCTCCAAGGATCGGCTGCGGGACGGGTTCGGGCAAGGTGGTACGGGAGCGGTGGCCGTCAGGCGGAGCACATGACCGGCGCGCTGCTCGGCCGCGCCGCGAACGGGCGTATCCCGGGCTCCCATTCGTAGGAGAACCGGCCGTTCACGCACGGGTGCTGCGCGCGCAGCAGGTAGTTCTCCGCGAGCTCCTCCAGCAGGTCCTCGGCCTGCTGGTCGCTGATCCCCAGGGCCGTTGCGACAAGCGCCGGCGTGAGCCGGTCGGGGACGCCGGGAGACAGCAGCGCGTACGCCAGGGGCCGCGACTCGGCGGGCAGCGTCGCGAGCGTCCGGTCGAATCCGGCCCGCACGCCCAGCGGATCGCTGTCGGCGCCGCCGGACGCGAGGACCCAGGCAGTGGCCTGCCGGGCCGTCCAGTGCGGGCGGCGGCGCAACTGCGAAGCGACCGCGAAGAGCGCGCCCGGCAGCCCCCGGCACAACCGGGCCAGCCGTCGCAGCCCCTCCGGGTCCATGGTGATCCGGTGTCTCGGCACGGAGGAGGCCAGCAGGTGCAGACAGTCGTCGAAGGGCAGTCCGGCCAGTTCGACGTGGACCGCCGACGAGGACACGAACAGCCGCCGTCGGCTGCCGATCACCACGCCGCAGCCGGCGCCGGAGGGCAGCAGTGGGGTCAAGTCCCGTACGTCGCACACGTCGTCGAGCACCACCAGGACGCGGAGGTCGGCGGTCCAGGTGCGGAACAGCAGGCTCAGGTCGGTCGTGCCCAGTCGCAACTGCTCCTCGGTCGCGCCGAGTCCCCGCAGGAACGAGCGGAGGATCTCGGCGGGCCGCACCCGCCGGCCGGCGCCGTCACGGAGACGCGCATAGAGCCGTCCGTCCGGGTAGTGACCGCTCACCTGATGCGCGGCGTGCAGGCACAGCTCGCTCTTGCCCGTGCCGGGGGCGCCCCCCACGATCACGAGCGGCCGGTCCTCCCGCGCCCGGCCGGCCAGCACCGCGGTGAGGCGCGCCAGCTGGCCGGCGCGTCCGGTCAGACGCTCGCGCGGGGCGGGCAGATGGCAGGGCACCCGGGTGGCGGCGGTCACCGCCGTGAGCCGCCCGGCGGGGCGCAGCAGCGCCTCGTCCGACGTGAGCACGGCCGTGTGCAGGGCCTGGAGTTGGGGCGAAGGGTCGAGGCCCAGCTCGGTGGCGATCCGCTCGCGTGCGCGCTGGTAGACCTGGAGCGCTTCCGCCCGCCGGTCCATGCGGTAGAGAGCCGTCATCAGATTGCCCTGGGCCCGCTCGTCCGTCGGTTCCCGCCCGGCCATCGAGGTGAGTTCGCCGAGCACCTCGTGGTGCCGGCCGAGGTGCAGGTCGGATTCGATCCGCAGGTGGAGTGCGCTGGTACGCAACTCCTTCAGGCGGGCCGCCTCGGCCTTCAGCGTGGGCCCCTTGCGCACGTCCACCAGGGCATCGTCCCGCCACAGCTGCAGCGCGGCGGCGGCGGTGTCACGGGCCTGGGCGAAGTCCTCGGCACGGAACTCCGCCCGGGCACGGTCGAGCAACGGCTCGCACCGGAAGGCGTCCACGTGGTCGGCGGGCAGCGACAGCTGGTAGCCGCCGTCGACCGTGCCCAGCAGCGGCCCGGCCGCCCGTACCGCGCCGCCGCTCCTCGGATTGCCGAGGGAGAACCGCTTCCTGAGCTGGTACACATACGTCTGCAGCGCGGTGTGTGCGCTGGCCGGCGGGTTGTCGTTCCACAGCTCGTCCATGAGTTGCTCGAAGGGCACCACCCGGCCCGCGTTCAGCACGAGCGTTGCCAGTGTCTGACGTACTTTCTGGGCGGCCGGCGCCATGTCGACGCGGTGATCGTCCCCGTAGGCCTGGAGCGGCCCGAGAAGGTTGATTCTCATGAAATTCGCCCTGTCTCATGTTCGTTCGGTCCCCGCCGGACCGGCCGGCGACGCCACCGCCAGGCCCGCCCGCTCGGGCCGGGCGGTGAGGAGGTGCTCGGCCGCCGGGTGTCAGGAACTCCTGGCCCCGGCTACCGCGGCCAGGGTCGGGTGGTGCCGGGCAACGATGTCGGGGAAGGAGCGGATCAGCCCCTTCATGACGTTGTCGCCGTAGAGGGCGAACAACGGGTTGCCGGCGACGTCGATGACTCCGCCGGCGCCCTCGACGTAGGGGCTGGGCAGTGGCTGCATCGTGGCGTCCAGCCGAGGGTTGTAGAAGAAGGGGATGGAGTAGCGGTTGACGCCCGGGGCGGGCCGGACCACCCGGTGGAGGGTGGCACGCACATAGCCCCTCGTCGCGACCTCCAGCAGCTCTCCCAGGTTGACCACGAACGCCCCCGGGATCACCGGCACGTCGGCGAACTGGTCGTCCTCGACCGCGACTTGGAGGCCGCCGTTGCCGTCCTGGACGAGCAGGGTGAGCAGTCCGAGGTCGTTGTGGATGCCGGTGCCCTGGCCGGGGCCGGCGTTCTCGCTCGTCTGCGTGGGGCCGGGGTAGTGCAGGAGTTTGAGGTGGATCTGCGGATCCGGATCGACCACATCGTCCAGGAAGTCGGCGGGGGCGTCGAGCGACTCGAGCATCAGCCGGAGCAGCCGATGTGACAGATCGGTCAGCCGGGTGATCCATGACTCGATGGCCGGACGCAGCTCGGGCATCGCCGCGGGCCACTCGTTCGGGCCGATCAGGCACCGGTAGGCGGGTTCGCCGGGCGCGGGCGTCCTCGCGGGCTGCTCCGGCCCGATGTCCAGCTGTTGGCGCTGGTCGGGGATGCCCTTGGTGTGTTCGCGGCCGAGTTCGGAGTAGCCGCGGAACAGCGGCGAATCGAGGATGTTCAGCGCGAGCCGATCGGCCTCGGGCAGGGCGAAGAACCGGCGGGACAGTTCGAGCATGTCCTCGGCGTCCTCGATGCCGTGGCCGACGAGCTGGAAGAAGCCGATCTCGTGGATGGCCTGGCGCAACCGGTTCAGGAACGCTGCCCGGGTTTCTTGTGAACCGGCGGCGTCACGGAGGTCGAGCACGGGAAAGCGGTCGGTCATGGCAGCTCCTTCGCCTCGCTGGTCTGGTAGTGCGTCGGGTCGGTCACGCCGGCGTCCCGGAACGCTTCCTGCCGCTCCCGGCAGGCGGCGCACCGTCCGCACTGCAGCGCATCGCCACGGAAGCAGCTCCAGGTCTCGGTCCAGGGGACGCCGAGTTCCTCACCGAGCGACACCACGTCGCTCTTGCGCAGCCTGACCAGCGGCGCGGTCAGGGTCAGGTCGGGGTGCGCGTATCCGCGGGTCGCGATCCGCTCCATGGCGAGGAAGGAATCGATGAACGCGGCATTGCTGTCGGGCGCGGCCTGGAGGTCGTCGACCACCCCGACGGCCACCGCTTCCGCCTTCTGGGCGACGGCGACCGCGAAGGCGACGGACAGCAGGAGGGCATTGCGGTTGGGTACGACGTTCGGGCTCCCGCCGGACGCCCCACTCCGGTGATCCGGCACGTCGACGGTCGGGTCGGTGAGCGAGGAGCCGCTCAGGAGCTTGCCTACGGGGCTGAGATCGACGACGTCGTGCGGCACCCCGAGTGATCGAGCCGCCTTCGCGGCGAATTCGTGCTCGACGAGATGGCGCTGGCCGTAGTTCACGGACAGCAGGTGGAGGGTGTGTCCTTGTGCCTGGAGGTGGTAGGCCATGGTGACCGAGTCCAGGCCGCCGGACACGATTGCGACAGTTTTCGGCATGCGTCGCCTTCCGGCAGACGGAGAGGGATGGAGGATCGGTGCTTGAGGATCAGGGCTGCGGTGTGCTGTGCCCCGAAGCGGTGGCGGACGTGCGGGCGCGTGTCACGGTGCCGGTGTGGCCGGGACGAGCAGCCGGGTCGATCGGTGGCCCTTGCGGTAGGTCAGTTCGACTTCGGGCCGCGGACCGTCCAGCCTCGTGGTGACGGTTCGCTCCTCGCTCCACCCGACCAAGCGGTACTCGTTTCCGCCGAGGGCCACCAGCGGGAAGAGGTGGTCCTGGGGAGATCGAATGGCCAGCTCCGTGCCGGTGTCGACGATGCTGAAGGTGGCCTGCGGCTGCGGGCCGATGAGCGACCCGAACACCTCTATTTCCAGCAGGTGCGCCGGCGCGTCGAACGAACACCGCGCCGCTTCCCGCTCTTGGTCGGTCGTGGCCACGGCCGGACGGTTGTAGAGCACATCCGGGCCGTTGAAGTAGTCGGCCCAGTCAGCCGGGAACAGCCCTGCGAGTTCCGGTGTGACGAGCACGTCCACGACGAGATGCACCCGGTGCTCGGTACCGAGGTTCTGGATCTGGTGCTTGCGGCTGAAGTCGCCGAACCAGAACTCACCGGGCTGCCAGCGATAGATCCCGCCGTCAAGGTCCAGCGAGGCTTCCTCGTGGGTGATGACCGGGATGTGCAGCCGGGCCATGCCCCAGTCCGGGGCGAACTTGGGATCGCAGTGGCGGTATCCGACGACGCCGGGCCCGAGATCCATGAATCGGGTTGCGTAGAGGGGTCCGGGGATCGAGCGCAGGACCTCCTGCACGTACGGCATGTGGTCCAGCCACTCGGTGTCGGCGAACTCCGCACTGCCAGGGCCCCCTGGGTCGGTACGTGTCTTGTCGCCACCGGGGCTGCGCACCGGGAGGCAGCGCCAGTCCTGTTCGGCCCACCTGGACACTCGCCCGTTCTCGTGCGAGCTCTGCTCATCCCACAGGTGGTCGCGCGCAGTCATGAGGTCGGCCACCAGCCGGTCGGCGTCCAGCACGGGGCGCAGCCGAGCCGCTTCCGCAGGCGTCGAGGAATCGTTTTCGTTCATCGTTGTCCCTTCATGTCGACCGGACCGGGTTCCCCTGTGTGCCATCGGCCGCGATCGACCAGTCGGCCCCCGCAGCGGTCCGGAGAGTGAGCTCGCGAGCAGCGTCACGCCCGTCCCGAGCGCCGCGCCGGACGCCGCACTTTCGGAGTCCGATGACTGGTCACGCCCGGAGCAGGTCGAACAGCTCGCCCCGGAGCCCGGGGTCCGTGCTGAACTCCCCGCGATATGCGGTCGAGGTCATCTGCGCGGCAGCCTTGATGCCGCGCATCGACATGCAGAGGTGCTCGCCCTTCGCTATGACAGCGACGTCCGGGGTGCCGCTCAGGGTGCTGATCTCAAGCGCGATCTGGTCCACGAGGCGTTCCTGGACCTGCAGCTTGTGCGCGTACTGATGGGCGACCCTGGCGAACTTCGACAGGCCGAGCAGTTGCCCCGTCGGGCGGTACGCGATCGTCACGGAGCAGTTGAACGGCAGGAGGTGGTGCTCGCACAGCGACCAGACCTGAATGTCTGAGACGACTACGAGCTGGCTCGTGCCGATGGACTCGAAGAGCGTGCCCAGCGAACCCGGTTCGTAGTTGATGAACTCTCGCCACCAGCGGGCGAACCGCGCCGGTGTGTCGCGCAGTCCGTCGCGATTCGGGTCCTCGCCGATCTCCACCAACAGTTGGCGGGCGATCTCGACCAGGGGGTCCTCGGTCGTCCTCGACGCTGACGGGTCACCATCGAGGTCCAATTTTGTCATCGACATGTGGTCACCTTTCGTCCGGGCTTCGGAGTTACCGGCCTCACGGCCGGTACTCGGCCCAGGTCTTGGGAGTTTCTGAGATACGCACGCAGGTCAACTCGGGAAACTTCATCGACCATGTCTTGTAGAGCCAGGCCGCCATGTTCTCGGCCGTCGGATTTTCGTCCATCACATCGTTGAGATGCCGATGATCAAGGTGATCGTCCAGCCATGCCTTGAATGCGGACAACTCTCCGTAGTCCCGAACGAAGCCCACGGGCAACAGATCCGCATCATCGGCTCCAAGCTCCAGCTCGATCACATAGTTGTGCCCGTGCATTCGGGCACACTGGTGCTCAGGAGCAAGGCCGGCAAGCCGATGACTGGCCGAGAATTCAAATTTCTTGGTGATGCGAAATGCCATCGATCCGAGTTCCCTTCTGCTTTGCGCGCACCGTTGCTCACACGGCGCGTTTGTCGTCCCACACCAAGGTGTGCAGTCTGGTCGTCAGGTTCCAGCCGCGCTCTACCACCGCGTCGGCCAACTCGCTCATATGCTTGGTGACATCGTCGGCGCTGCGCCCGATCGGCATGATCCACACCGAGGGCAGGTCGAAAGCGGCAACCAGCTGGGCCACTTCGTCGAGATCACGGGTGTTCTGGCAGACGAACTTGAACGTGCTTTCCGGCAGTGCCGAAAGACTGGCGAGGGCGGCAGGGACGATCCTGCGCTGCAGGGTGTCGCCCGAGTGCGACAACTTCGGCGAGACGTTGAACCTGACGCCGGCGGCAACGAGTTCGGGGTGCGCGGCGTGCGTCCCGTTGGTCTCGATCTCGATCTCTTTGCCGCGTCCGGTCAGTGCTGCCACCAGAGGAATCAGCCGCTCTTGCTGGCCCAGGGGCTCACCGCCGGAGATCACGATCAGCTCGGTGTCGAATCCGAGCAATTCCGCGACGACCTCGTCGACCGGGCGGCGGTGCAGCTCCTTACGCGGATCGTGGGCGACCCCGCTCTCACCGGCTCCGGTCCAGTCCCACGTGTAGGGCGTATCGCACCACGAGCACGACAGGTTGCACCCGCCGAGTCGCAGGAACGCGCACCTGCGTCCCAGGGACCGGCCCTCACCCTGGACGGTCGGACCGAAGATTTCGTTGACTACGAGATCCTGCTCCATGGCGCACCGTTTCCTATGAGTGGGACGGCTCGACGGCCGCGGGCTTCTGCGCCTGGACTATGAACCAATGCCGACTCAGCCGGACGCCCTGTTCGACGGTCACCGCGGCGACATATCGATCGAATGCCTCCTTGTCCGCCGCCGAATCGTAGTTGTCGAGGATCGGCACTTGGTGCAGAAAGGTGTCCAGATCGCCCGCCGAGTGGTAGAACTCCTCGAACCGGAACGCCTGGTTTCTTGTCACGACGAAACCAGCATCGGAGAGTTCTTGAGCAATCTCCTCCGACAAGGGCCTGCCGTTCCAGCTGTCGAAGTTCTGGCCGCGACCGAACGTTTCCTTCAGCTCTCGCGCGTCCTGCTCCCCGATCCCCATGTACATCACGACCCCGCTGGGGCGCAGCACCCGCTCGAATTCACGGGGGATCAGCGGACCGCGGCGGGAAGTGACCACATCGGCGTACCCATCGGGCAGCCCCGTGTGGGCGGCATCGCACAGCTCGAACGTGACGTGCGACAGACCTGCCTCCGCTCGGTACCGCGCGGCGCATTCCAGCATCGAGGGCGACAGATCTATACCGGTCACGGCGCCGTACGCACGAGAGATGCGCAGCAAACTACGCCCGTCGGCGCAGCCGACATCCAGCAGTCGGGCGTCCGGCGCTCCCAGGGCGATCGCCAGTTCATCGAAGACGGCGTCCGGGCGGCCGTCGGCGAATACGTCGGTGCTCCGCGCATCGCTCAGGTAGCCGCCGAACCGCTCGGCCACCCGGGAGTAGAACTCCGCGTCCATCGTCATCGGCCGTGCACCTTCCCCTGAATCTTTGCGCTGCGCTGCGATTCGGTTTCCGGGACGCCGCACGCGGCGGGTGTCACCGCGTCCCGGGTCAATACGGTCATTCGGACCACTCCTTGAGGGCCGTCCCCTGAAGGGGCCGCCGAGGTCGGCAGGACCCAATCTCCGATGTCGCCCTATCGGCCCGGCATCACGGCGCATCCACCGCGGGACGGGTGCGGGGTAAATCGGTGATAGCGCGAGCATGCGGCCGCGATGGGCACCTGGTTCACGCTGGTTTCAGCAACACCCGGACGGATTGCGAAACGGGTGGCGAAGGGAGGAGAACGGAGATGGCCATCAAGAAGTTGCCGGCTGCCACGGGGGACGTCGTCGTGCCGGTCCTCGGCGCTGTGGGACATCAGCACGGAGTGGAGCAGGGCCCGATCGCCGTGTTGTCGGCGGGCGCACCACCCACCGACAACACGCCGTGGTCGTGACGGGCCGGCATGCCTCCTGGTATCAGCCGACCGGCGTCATCGTCCTGCCCAGGGTGGCAACGATGTCAGCCCGTACGGCGGCGGCCCCGCTGTGGTCCAGGATCCGCTCCCGAATCCTGGCCGATCGGGAGTAGTACTCGACGGCCTGTTCCACCCGACGCAGGTGGGTGTTGACCCGGCCGAGGTCGTGCAGCACATACCCCTCTCCGACCAGGTCGCCGCTCGCCCCGACCATGGCGAGGACCTCCAGCAGGGTCCGTTCCGCCGCCTCGTACCGCTGCTGGTACATCAGCATGTGGCCCAGCCGCCGCAGTGCGAGGGCTTGGCCCCGGTCGAAGCCGGCTGACCGGCAGATCCCGAGCGCCTCGTCGAGATACGAACGGGTTCGCGCGAAGTCCGCTCGCCGCATCGTGATGTGTGCCATCTCGCCCAGCACGTATGCCCGGCCGATGACGTCCTGCGCCCGCACGAAGTTGCGCTCGGCGCTCTCGTAGAGGGTCAGCGCCCGATCCTCGTCAGCATGGTGCCGCTCGATGCGCGCCAGGTCACGCAGACACAGCGCTTGGCCACTCGGCTCCCCGATGCGCTCGAAGATCTCCAGAGCGGTGCTGAGGTAAGGGCCTGCTGCCTCATGCTCGCCCCGGTACAGGTGCAGGGTCCCCAACGAGCCGAGTACCGCTGCCCGGCCCCGTTCGTTGCCGGCCTCCTGTACCGCGGTCAGCGCCACCTGATGGGTGCGCTCCCAGAGTTCGGGATAGCCACGGGCCTCGAAGAGCGTCACCAGAGTCGTGGCCAGCTCCCAGCACAACTCGTCCAGCCCGGACCGGGCCGCCAGCTCGACCGCGTTCAACAGGTTGGTCTGCTCGCTCTCCAGCCACCCGAGCGGGTCGCGGAGGCACCGCTGGACCTGGTCCTCCGGCGGATGCCACCGTTCACCCCGGCCCGTCACGAGGGTGTACGCACCGCCGTAGATCTCTTTGTGCGCCCGCTCGGCGAGCGCCATCCAGCCACCGACCATGCGCCGCACCGCTCCGGCGCGTTCTGCCTCGGGAATCTCCGCGGGCAGCCGTTCGTGCGCGATCATCCGTACGATCTGCGACAGTCCGCATCGGAACTCCCCGCCCCGGTCCATGGCGGTGATGTCGAGGAGCCGGCTGTCGATGAGTGGTTCCAGCAGGTCAGCGGGGTGCGGCGTGCGGTCGTCGAGAAGGGCGGCACCCAGCCAGCTCGGGATCTCCGTCCCCTCGGCCAGGCTGAGCAGGCACAACAGGCGACGGTCGGCCGCCGCCAGGCCGTCGTAGCTGAGCGAAAGACTTGCCCGGATCGACAGCTCGCCGTGTGCCAGCTCGTCCAACCGGCGGTGCTCGTCCTCAAGCCGCTGACACATGGAGGTCAGTGACCAGTGCGGGCGCGCGGCCAGGCGCGCGCCGATGATACGCAGCGCGAGGGGCAGCCCGCCCACCAAGCGTATGACGACCCGCGCTGCCTCCCGCTCGCTCTCCACACGGTGCTCTCCGATGATCCGCCCCAGGAGCTGGATGGCCTGTTCCGGACTCAACGGCTCCAAGTTGAACCGGCGTGTGCCCGGCAACGCCGTGAGCTGGCCGCGGCTGGTGACCAGCACGCCGCTGCTGCCGGTTCCGGGCAGCAGCGGCATCACCTGCGACTCGCTCACCGCGTCGTCCAGCAACACCAGGATCCGGCGACCGGCCAGCAGACTGCGGTACATCTCCGCGCGCTCATCAAGCGCATCGGGTATGGCCTGGCCCGGTACGCCCAGCGCTCGGAGGAACCGGCCCAACGCCTGGGCGGGGCCCACCGGTTGTCCGCCCGGCCCTCGGAGGTCGCAGTAGAGCTGTCCGTCCGGGAAGTACTCGGTCGCGAGTCGGTGCGCCACGTGCCTGGCCAACGTGCTTTTGCCGACACCGGGTCTGCCGAGCACCAGGACCACGTTCAGTTGCCCCCTTTCCTGTCCCGCGGTGACGGCGTCGCAGACCGCTGAAACGATCGTGTCGTCGGCTACGAAGTCGCCGATGTCGGCGGGAAGTTGCCTGGGGGTGACGACCGGGTCGGGATCGGCACTGCGCTCTTGCACCGCCTCAGTCAGCGGCGTCACCGCGAGAGAACGTGGTTCGACCGGTTCGTCCGGTTCGGCCAGTGCCAGGTCAGCGTCGTCGGTCAGGATTGCCTGCGCCAGGTCGCGCAGTTCCCTTCCCGGGTCCAGGCCCAGTTCTTCGGTGAGCATCGCGCGGCCCTGGTGGTAGACGTCCAGCGCCTCCGCCTGCCGGCCCGAGCGGTACAACGCCACCATGAGGTGCCCCCGCAGCCGCTCACGCAGCGGATGGTCGGCGACAAGCTGCATCAGCTCGCCGACCAGGTGCTCGTGCCGGCCCAGCTCCAGCAACAGCCGCATGCAGGTCTCCACCGCTTCCAGGCGGCTCTCGTCCCACTGCGCTGCCGTACCGGCCAGGACTTCGCTGGGTACACCGGCCAGGCACCGCCCCCGCCACAGCCCTATCGCCGAGCGCAGCGTGTCCACCGCAGGCATCTTCAGACCGTCACGGGCCAGCGCATGCGCCTCTGTGACCAGGCGACGGAAGGTGCCGATGTCGGTCGCATCCTCCGGCGCCCTCAGGATGTACCCACAGGCACGGGTCTCGATGGTGGCGTCGACTCCCCCGTCCGAAAGTGCCTTGCGGAGCCGGGAGATGCAGATCTGCACCTGGGCGCGTGCGGTCTTCGGCGGACGGTGTGCCCAGATGACATCCACCAGGCGGGTCGTCTCCACCACCCGGTTCAGTTCGAGCACCAGCGCCCCGAGGACGATCTCTTGACGCCCCGGTGCCACGGATACGGCCCCCCGCTCGCCGCACACCTCAAGCGGCCCGAGCACCCGGAAAGGAGCTGCCGCTACGCCACTACCGTCGTAACCTGACGAGACTGCCATGCATAACCTGCTTCTGTGCTATCAGCCAGGCGATGTGTCCGGCTTGCAAAGTGGAACGGAACGCAGACCGACCTGGCCACTCAGCCGTAACCACTGACTGCGTCGCCCTGCACCTCCAAGAGCTCGGCCGTCGCCGACCGTCGCCCGGTGGAGTCCCACGGGTGCCCACCCGCCGTTGTGTTCCGGGGCGGGGAGAACTCTGCCGACGTGGTGTCGTTCATCGAGACTGCTCCGATCAGCGGTGTACCGGGACGGTGGACAGGAAAGGGAGCGGTGTGCGCGGCGGGATGAGACCGAGGTCGTGGTGTATCGCGTCGCGCTGACCTGGAACGTGCGCTCCATGTGCGGTTCGTGCCAGGTGCGGCCGTTGACGTGCAGTCCCACGAC
Source organism: Streptomyces sp. NPDC107765 (assembly GCF_055657085.1). Lineage (NCBI taxonomy): Bacteria > Bacillati > Actinomycetota > Actinomycetes > Kitasatosporales > Streptomycetaceae > Streptomyces > Streptomyces sp. NPDC107765. The sequence continues at coordinate 181,700 of NZ_JBVKBL010000001.1, forward strand.
CAGGTCGGCGTCCGGGTCAGCGGAGGGCCAACGGTGCTTTACGACCCACAGTGCCCGAAGGCGCCCGAGGAGACCTGCCGGTGGCACGCGGGCTTCTCACCGCGACGGCCAGGCCCGGGCGCTCCTTCACCCCGCTCTGGAAAAGTGGTGGCGATACTGGCCCGGTGTGACGCCGAGGGTGCGTTTGAAGCGGCGGTGCAGGGTCTCGGCGAAGCCGAATCCGCAGGCCCGGGCGATCGCGTCGATGGTGGTGTCCGTCGTCTCCAGCAGAGCCCGGGCAGCCTCGATGCGGACGGTCTCCACATAGGCGGCCGGGGTGAGTCCGGTCTCGGCGCGGAAGACGCGGGTGAAGTTGCGCTCGCTCATACCGGCGCGTTCGGCGAGCACCCGGACGGTCAGGTCGTCAGCGAGGTGGTCGGTGACCCATGCCTGAACGTCCCGCAGCGGCTTCCGCGTGGGCCGCTGCGCGGCGAGCTGGGTGCTGAACTGTGCTTGGCCGCCCGGGCGTTGGACGAACATCACCAGCATCCGCGCGACGGCCCGGGAGACCTCGGGCCCGTGGTCCTCCTCGACCATGGCGAGCGCCAGGTCCATCCCCGCCGTGATGCCGGCGGAGGTCCACACCGCCCCGTCGTGTACGAAGATCTGGTCCGGGGTGACCGTGACGTCCGGGTGCTCGTGGGCCAGCCGCTCGCAGGCCGCCCAGTGCGTCACCGCGCGCCGTCCGTCGAGCAGCCCGGCCCGCGCGAGCAGGAACGCGCCCGTACACACGGAAGCGACCCGCCGGGCCCGGCCGGCCGCCGCCCTGAGCCAGCCGACAAGCTCCTCATCGTCCACCGCCTCCCGATCGCCCGGCCCACCGACGACCACCAGCGTGTCCAGCGGTCCCTCACACTGCTGGACGCCACTGCCGGCCGCAACGTCGATCCCGTGACAGGCCCGCACCGCTCCGGCCCGGCCCGCGACGATCTCCACGGCATAGCCCTCACCCTCGGGCACCCACCGTTCCGTCTGCGCGAACACCTCATGCGGTCCCGCCAGGTCCAGCACCTGAAACTGCGGATAGACAAGGAAGACGACGCGCCGTTGGGTCACCGAATCATCATGGCCCGCCGTGTCATTTGGCAGCAAGGACACGAATATGACGATCTCCGCCACCGGCGTGGTGCCAGGCTTCGCTTTCGGTGGGTCCGGCCGGAAGGCACCGAAGGGGCCGAGCAGTTCGGTGGTGGGGAGCGCGTCTCCGGGAATCGGGCCGACCAACACGGCGGAGATGAGTCGGGGTTCGTCCTCGGGGCAGGGCTGCGTGCTCGCCGTCACGAGGCACGCCGGACGTAAACAGCCCGTCTGCTGACGGCGTTTCATCACGCCGGCGCGCTGCACCGCCGCGGGAATCCGAGCCGGCGGCACGGCGGTGCCGTCTGGTGTACCGGCGTGTGTCATCCGGATGGAGTTGAGCACCCTGCCTCCTGTCCACGACCCCGCCACTTCTGTGAGGTCAGAGCGTGCGGAGGCTGTTCACCTTCATGTGACGCCCGTGACCAGCGCAATCGTGGAGCACCACAACACGGACCACGAGATCGGACGGCCAGAACCACGACAGTGGGAACGTGATGGCAAAAGCGACATCCCGGTTCCGTCGCACCGGTGCGCGGCCATGGTGGTTCTTCTCACGGTGGAGGTCACGCCACCGATGTCCGGCGCACTGCGTCCTCGTGTGTGAGGACGCTCACGTCCACCCAAGGAGGCAGGGATGTCCCGACCGGCATGTGCACGACGGGAAGCGGCACGGCTGCTGGCCACCGCGACCGAGCGCGCGCATGCGGGCACCGGTCGTCTGGTCCTGCTGCGCGGTGCCACCGGTACGGGCCGCACCACGGTCCTGGAGGCCGCCGCCGAGGACGCCGCCGCCCGCGGAATGCAGGTGCTGCGCGCCCGCTGCTCCGCCGGCGACTCCGCGATCCCCTTCGCCACGGTCCTTCAACTCTTCTGCTCCATACCCGATTTCGCCGATCCGGCATGGGACGGGGATGAACGGGCGACCGGCACCGGGCTGCGACGGGTACTGCGTGCGTACGCCGAGCAGTCGCCGCTGCTGATCACCGTGGACGATGTGCACCTGGCCGACCCGGCGTCCCGCCGCTGGCTGGTGGAGTCCGCCCGGCTCGTGGACCGGCTGCCGATCGTCCTGGCGGCCACCGAACGCAGCCAGTACGACGTCGACCCGCCCGCACAGGGCCTCGCCCACAGCCTCTCCCCCTCCCTGGTCACCACCCACACCCTGACCCCGCTGTCCGACACCTCGGCGGTCACCGCGATCCGTTCGGCCTTCCCGGACGCCGACGACGCCTGGATCGAGGACTGCGTTCGGGCCAGCGCGGGCAACCCCCTGCTGCTGCGCGCCCTGCTGGACGACCTCTCCGACGGCAGTCACCCGGTCGTGCCGGACACCTCGGCCGCGCTGTACCCGGGAGCGTTTTCGGCGGCCGTGCAGTGGTGGCTGGACTGCGCGGGGCCGGGCACCGCGGAGGTGGCACGGACGCTGGCGATCCTGGACGAGGGCTGGGACCACGGACCCGCCCCCGGCGCGGGGTTCCCCGTCCTCCACATTCCCTCACTTCTCGCCGAACTCTCCGGCGCCGACCCGGCCCGGGTCGCGGGCTGGATCACCGCGATGACCGGTCTCGGCCTGCTGCGCCCCGACGGCATGGGTCGCCCCCGCTACGCCCATCCGCTGCTGCGGGACGAGATGCTCACCGGCGTGCCCGCGGCCCGGCGGCGCGCCGCGCACCGGACGACCGCCGAGGCGATGCTGCACCGCGGTGTCTCCAGCGAGCTCGTCGCCCGTCAACTGCTGCTCACCGACGTGGTGGACGCGCCCTGGGCACTGCCGGTGCTTCAGGACGCCGCTTCGCTGGCGTTGCGTGAGGGGCACATCGAGGACGCGGTGGCTTTCCTGCGCCGCGCTCTGGACGAACCCCTCTCCGATGAGAGCAGACAACGCCTGCTGACCGAGCTGGGCTCACTGGAGTACGCGGTGCCCGGCTCCTCGGCCGCGATCCTGCGGCTCACCGAGGCGCTGCGGCTGCCGGGGCCGCCGCAGGAACGGGTGCGCGCCGCGGTCGCCCTGGGGACTGCGCTGACCGGCCGTGGCAGGACCAGCGCGGGGGTCGAGGTGCTGCGCTCGCTGTACGACGCGCTCGACGACCGTCCCGACCTGGTGCGCATCCTGCGGCAGGCGTTCCTGCAACTGTCCGACAACGAGCAGCTGGTGCGGCAGGAGGCGTACAAGCGGCTGGCCGAGGTGGCCGAGCGCTCGCCGGAGTCGATCAGCACGGCCGGTCACGCGTACCTGGTGAAGTACGCGGTCGCGGCAGGTCTGAGCTCGGCGAGGGAGGCGATGCTGCGCCTGCGCGGTCTGCTGGCGGAACCGGCCGACCCGTTGTCCGAGCCGTACCTGCTGGGGACGGTCGCCGCGGTCGCTCAGTGGGCCGACGAACTCGACGAGGCCGAACGGCTGGTGGAACGCGGTCTGGCCGGGCAGCGCCCCGACTTCCTGCATCCCATGCACGGGTCGCTGCTCAACACCCGTATGGACATCGTCGCGGCACGGGCCGACTACACACGCCTCCTGGCCGACCCGCCGCCCGCCGCCGCGGCCCCGACCAACGCCCATGCCCACGCGCTGACGGCACTCGTGGCGACGGGCCGCGCCGCCGAGGCCGAACGCCTGGCCGCGGCCTTCGACTTACGGACGGCGCCGGATTCCTGGGAGCTGAACCGGTTCCTGTACGCGCGCGGGGAGCTGCGCGCGGCGAACGGTGACCTGGCGGGAGCCCTGCACGACTTCCTGGAGTGCGGGCGCCGCCAGTCGGCCCGGGAGGTGTTCAGCCCGGTCGTCACCCCGTGGCGCACGGCGGCCGCCGAGTGCCATCTGGCCCTGGGCGTCCCTCGGGAGGCGCTCGCCCTGGCCGAGGAGGAGCTGCGCCTGGCCCGGGTGTGGAACACGCCCCGCACGGTGGGCCGGGCACTGCGTGTCCTCGGCACCGCGACCGGTGGGCGCCGGGGTCTGGAGCTGACGCAGGAGGCGGTACGGCTGCTGCGTAGCGGCCCGGCAGGACCGGAGATCGTGGCGGCGCTGCTGGCCCTGGGCCGTCAATTGACCGCGTCGGGCGAGTCGTCCCGCGCCCGCGACATCCTGCGGGAGGCGGCCGGACTCGCCGAACGCCTGGGTGCGATACGGCTGCGGGACCTGGCGGAAGAGGCACTGCGGGCGGGCGGCGCGCGCCGTCCGGCGACACGGACCGGTGCCGCCTCGCTCACCGACAGCGAGCGCCGTATCGCCGAACTGGCCGCGGGGGGACGCACCAACGCGGAGATCGCGGATCTGCTGCATCTGGCCCGCCGAACCGTGGAGACCCATCTGACGCACAGCTACCGCAAGTTGGGAATCCATCGACGCAGCGCCCTGAGCACGGCCCTGTCGGGGGACGACGCGGCGTTGCGGATTTCTGGCCAGCGGCCGGGACACGTGGGGCGAGGATGACACCAACAGACAAAAAACTGGTGGTGCCGTGGCGCTGGGGCGGGACAAGGGCTGGGGCAGGGTCGGCGGCGCCGCACGCGGTGTGCGTTCAGCGCCGGGGGCGCTGTCTGTTCAGTGGGCGAAGCCCCAGTCGAGCATCTTGGTGGCGTCCTCGAAGCGGCCCTCGTCGTCCTTGAGGATCGCGCCGACCAGGGTGCGGTTGTCCCGCTTGGCGGCGAAGACGAGGGCGTACCCGGACTCCGGGCCGCTGCCCGTCTTGATGCCCAGGGCGCCGTCGTAGCTGCTCAGCAGCTTGTTGGTGGTGTTCCAGGTGTAGTACCGGGTGCGACCGTTGGCCGCCGGTGCCTCGGTCTTGAACTGCTTGTTCTTCACGATGTCGGCGAACACCGGCTGCAGCATGGCGCGCTGGCCGAGCTTGGCCAGGTCGCGGGCGGTGCTGTGGTTGTTGCCGTGCGAGATGCCGTCGAAGCCGTCGAAGTGCGTGCCGATCAGGCCCAGTTGTTGCGCCTCGGTGTTCATCTGGTACACGAAGTCGGCGATCCGCGCGTCCGCGGTGTCCCCGGAGCCGAGGTTGTCGGCCAGGGCCATCGCGGCGTCGTCGCCGGACGGGATCAGCAGGGCGTGCAGCAGTTGCTCGACAGTCAGCGTGTCGCCGGTCTGAAGGTCGGCGGTACTGCCGCCGACCTTCTGGACGTAGTCCCGGTACTCCTGCTTCACCGTGATCTGCCGGCTCAGCCACTCCGGGTGCTTGAGCACCACGAGGGCAGTCATGATCTTGGTGGTGCTGGCCATCGACACGCTCTCGTCCGCCTTGGCCCCACCCCACAGCTCCCGCTCCTGGCTGCCGTCGCCGGCGTCCAGCAGGAAGGCGTGATCGGCGTTGATCTGGGGAGCGGCCTGATCCTTCGCGTTCTGCGCATCGGCTGCCTTGTCCTGGACAGCGTGCCGGGCCGCCTGGACAGACCGGAACTGCCGCTGCGTTCCCTGCTTCTGGCCGGCCGGTGTGGTGGCCGCGCCGCCCTGCCGGTCGTTCTCGTCAGCGGAGTGCGTGGCGCCGGGGGTGGCCGCCTCGGCGAGACCGCCGGCGGTGATCGGCAGGGCGGCACCGACAAGTGCAACCATCGCGATCCGGACTCCGGTGCGGTGTATGCGGTTCGGGCGGGCGTGGGAACCCATGCGGCGTCCATCCTTCCGGCGAAGGGACGCCGGTGCGTAGAAGAACTCGATTCGTGGCGAACCTACTTGGGCGCTGACAATGACTCAAGTCGGGTATGTCGTAGCCACGTAACGGGGTTCACCTCCGTGGTGTGTGGCGCAGGCGACCGAGCACGTGCCGATACCTGGGTTGTTCTGCCACCCCTCCAGCGCCGTGGTCTGTTGGATCACCGTGGCCGCAGACCAGGTGACCTGGGGTTTTCGGAGCCAATGAGCTCAGCCCGGGAGGGGGATGAACACCAGGATGCCGTGGGCGGTAGCGCCGGTGTAGCAGGCATTGCCGGGGAAGGTGGCGGTGTAGAAGGGGGTGGCGACGGCGAAGACGGGGACGACGGCGTTGTGGAGGGTGGCGGTGCCGTTGGCGTCGGTGATGGCGGTGCCGAGGTTGACCGGGCCGAAGAGCGTGGTGGCGGTGAAGGTCACCGGCTGACCGGCCACCGGCATCCCCGAGGTGGTCGTCAGGGTGGCGCTGAGGGTGGGGATGTAGAACTCGGGCAGCGGGGTCAGCCGGAGCCGGATGATGCCTGGCTGCGCGGTCAGCGTGGTCGGAGCGGGGTTCACCGTGACGGAGGTGCTGGTGGAGGAGCCGGTGAAGCAGCCGTCACCGCTGTAGGTGGCGGTGAGGGTGCCGGTGGTCAGGGCGGTGGTGGTGAAGCAGGCCTGCCCCGATGCGTTGACGGGGACCACCTGGGTCTGACTGTTGGGGAGGGTGAAGGTGACCGTGCCGGTCGGCACCGAGGTGGTGGCCGGCGCCGGGATGATGGTGGCGCATACGGTCACGCTCTGCCCGCAGGTGGAGGGGTTCGGCGTCACCGACAGCGTCGTCGTTGTGGGGTTGGGGCTCACGGTGACGGAGGTGGGGTTGCCGTTCACGGTCGCGGTGAACGTACCGGCGGTGTAGGTATGGGTGGTCTGCCCGCTCCCGGTGGCGTCCAGGGGGACGGTGACCGTGGGGCTGGCGTCCCCGAAGTTCACCACCGCGGTCCCGTTGGGAGTCCCCCCGGAAATGCTGAACGTCACCGGTTGCCCGCACACCGGCGACGCCGGCGAGGTCGTCACCGTCAACGGCGAAATCTCCGTCACGTTGGCCGAATTGGCGTTGCTGACGTAGACGTTGCTGTTCTGCGCCGCCGCCACCGAGAACGGGAACGCACCGACGGGGACGGTGGCCACGACCGTGTTCGTGGTGCTGCTGATCACCGTCACGTTGTTGGAATTGCTGTTGCCGACGTAGACGTTGCCGGTCGGCGCCACCGCCACCCCGAACGGGCCCCCGCCGGTGGGAACGGTGGCCAGGACGGTGTTCGTGGTGCTGTCGATCACCGTCACGTTGTTGGAAACGGTGTTGGTGACGTAGACGTTGCCGTTGGGCGCGATCGCGATCACCCCCGGGACCGTGCCAGCGGGGACAGTGGCAATGACGGTGTTGGTGGCGCTGTTGATCACTGTCACGTTGTTCGAGGTCTGGTTGGCGATGTAGACGTTGCCGTTCGCCGCCACCGCCGCCGCGCCCGGGAAACCACCGGTGGGGAGGGTGGTAATGACGGTGTTCGTGGCGCTGTTGATCACCGTCGCGGTGCCCGCGTTCCGGTTGGCGACGTAGACGTTGCCGTTCTGCGCCACCGCCACCGCGTCCGGGACCGCGCCGACGGGAACGGTGGCCAGGACCGTGTTCGTGGCGCTGCTGATCACCGTCGTGTTGTTCGACGTGCTGTTGGCGACGTAGACGTTGCCGTTCGGCGCCACCGCCAGTGCGAACGGGCCCCCGCCGACGGGGACGGTGGCGAGGACGGTGTTGGTGGCGCTGTCGATCACCGTCACGTTGTTCGAGCTCTGGTTGGTGACGTAGACGTTGCCGTTCTGCGCCACCGCAATCATGGCCGGGTTCGAGCCGGCGGGGACGGTGGCCAGGACGGTGTTCGTGGTGCTGCTGATCACCGTGACGTTGCCGGAATTGGCGTTGCCGACGTAGACGTTGCCGTTCGGCGCCACCGCCACCGCCAGCGGGGTCGTGCCCGCCGGGATCGTCACCGTGGAGAACGCCGCACTGAACGGCGTGGCCGCGAGCCCCCGTACAGCGGCTACCTCAGATCCACCGGCCGGAACAACCGGCCGTGCTCCGCGAGCCACCGCCGGAGCTCCCAACCAACCTGTACTTGGATCCATGACAAACCTCTCTCAGCTGAGAGGGCCGCCCAAGAACTCCCACCGGGGCCCGCGTCGCATGGCGCCGGCATTCGCGAACCGGATCACCGCTTGCACACCGGGACAGAGAGAGGACGCACCGATACACGCGCCCGCGCTCCCGCGCAGCGGCGCACCACAGGGTTGCCTCTCTCCCCGGAGAGATGGGCAACCCACCGGAAAACGGTCACCACCATTAACCCGAAATAACCAATACAACACCACGCCCTTGACCCGACGTCACCCGAACAGACCAATCCACGGCCCAACCCGAGCACGCCGTACGAGAGGACGAACTGCCACGCACTGTGGGCCCGAACGTGGAGCCGTCCCGACAGGACGTATCAGCGTCATGCGCGGCCAGGTTTCCCGCAGTCCTCGAAGGCAGCGCGGGTGAAGTGTGGACACGACAGGGCGGTCCGGTCGTTGGGCAGACGCATGCGGTGGGCCAGGTCCCGCGTCATGCGTTGGGTGAGGCAGCTGCGCCAGGTGACATCGGGGTAGCAGGCGCGCAGGTGCGCTACGGCGCGGGTACCCAGGCCGCTGTCCTGCAAGGGCGAAGCGACGCGGACCTGGGTGATCAGGCCACTCGCACAGAGTTCGCATACCTCGTAGGTGACCTCGCCGACGACGCGGCGGATGTACACCAGCAGCAGACTTTGAGCCTGCTTACGCGTCGGGTGCGGGGAATGGAAGATGGCCACATCCCGGTAGGCCAACACCCGCCGGTGGAGCTTGCCGCGTCGACGGCCCGGACGCCTGTGCCGTGGCCGTCGGCGGCCATGAAGGCTCTGACGAAGGGCTCCCGGCACAAAGTTACACGTGGTGACCATGTAGGCCATCTACCCCCGACGAAAGTGGACAATCGACTCTTTAGGGCTCTTGTCGACCGTGCCCCCCGGTGGCCGGCAGTCGCCCCCCGTGAAGGCCCGGTGACGGCCAGGTGTGGACGGGCGGTGAAGGATGCCGCCGTTCGAAAGCATGAGCATGGAATGCGGCGGCGGAAGCATCCGAGAAGGTATGGAGTGTGTGATTTACCAGGAGCGGACGGGCGAAGGCGAGCCGATCGACTGCCGGCAGCAGGACGGGGGTTACCAGGCCGCCTTGGACCGTCTGGCTGGACTGAAGCAGGATGAGTTCGCCTGGATCCGCATGGACGATCCCCGCCAGGAGGAACTGCAGCGGCTCGGCGAGTACCTGAAGCTGCATCCGCTGGCCATCGAGGACGCGGTCCAGGCCCACCAGCGACCGAAACAGGAGCGCTACGGCGACGTTCTGGCGGTCGCCGTGAAGACCCTGTGGTTCGTCGAGCAGACCGCGGATGTGGAAACCGGCGAGGTGATGATCTTCCTCGGCCCGTCCTTCGCGCTGACCGTACGCCACGGCGCGGACGACCCCACGGTGGAGGCTGCGCGCCGGTTCTCGCAGCAGCCGGAGATGGCACGGCTCGGTCCGGTAGGCGTCCTGCACGCGGTGACCGATGTGATCGTCGATGCCTACGCCGAGGCCGCCGCCCAAGTACGCGCAGACTTGACGGAGTTGGAGCGGTGCGTGTTCTCACCCGCCCACGAGGACCTGACCGAGCGGATCTACTCCCTCAAACGTGAGGTGGTGGAGTTCCGCGACGCCGTCCAGCCGCTCGTCCCGGTGCTGCAGCCCTTCACCACGGCGCGGGATGACTGGCCGCGGCAGGTCGTGCCGTACTTCCGTGACGTCACCGACCACCTCACGCGCACCGACACCGAAGTCCGCGCCCTGGATGACTTGCTCGTCTCCGTCCTGGACGCCCATCTGGCGAAGGTGGGCACCTGGCAGAACGACGACATGCGCCGCATCAGCGCATGGGCGGCGATCTTCGCCATCCCCACCATGGTCGCCGGGATCTACGGCATGAACTTCACCCACATGCCCGAACTGGACTGGCGCTACGGCTACCCCTGCGCGCTCGCCGTGATGGCGCTGGGAGCAGGACTGCTGTACCGGGCCTTCCGCCGCAACGGCTGGCTCTGACGGCGAACCGGCGTTCCGAGCCGGCCGGCGAGGGCACCGACCGCGGGTAGAGCTGAACCCTTCGGCAGCGTTGCGCTCGACTGTGGCGCGGATAGGCCGTTCGACACCGGCGTGGAGGTGGCGGCCGCCGCCTGGCCACACAAATCGGTACATTTACCCGCCAGGGTGGACCGGGCTCCCAGGCGCGCCTCTGGTCGCGCCCGGTGCTCATCAACCTCGCAGGCGAGGAGAATATGTTCGATTTGAGTGCACCGATCGTGACCACGTTCCTCGTGTATGCGGTCGCCATGATCGGAGTGGGTGTCTGGGCGTACACCCGCACTCGCACCTTCGCCGACTTCGCCCTGGGGAGCCGCGGGCTCAGCGCGTTGGTCGCCGCCCTGTCCGCAGGGGCCAGTGACATGTCCGGCTGGCTGTTTCTCGCGTTTCCCGGAGCGGTGTACGCGGCCGGCATCGGCGCCAGTTGGATCGCAGTCGGCCTGGCGGTCGGCACCTACCTCAACTGGCGGTTCGTCGCGCCGAGGCTGCGCACCTACACCGAGCGTGCCGAGAACGCCTTGAGCCTGTCGGCCTACCTGGAGGAGCGGTTCGAGGACCGCACCCGGATGCTCAGGATGGTCTCGGCGGTGGTCACCCTCGTGTTCTTCACCGTCTACGTCGCCAGTGGTCTGGTGGCCGGCGGGTTGCTGTTCGAGCATGTCTTCGACGTCCGTTTCGGGCTCGGGGTGACCCTGATGGCCCTGGTCATAGTCATCTACTCGGGCCTGGGCGGCTTCCTCGCCGTGAGCCTGACGCACGTGATGCAGGCGACGCTGATGTTCCTCGCCCTGCTCGTGGTCCCCCTGACCGGTATCGGCGCCCTCGGAGGCTTCCGGGAACTGGCCGATGCCCTCCACAAGAAGGCGCCGGGCCTGCTGGACATGGGGTCCAAGGTCAACTACGCCGACGGGCAGTGGTCGGCAGGCGGGCCGCTCGGCGCCGTCGCGATCGTTTCGCTGCTTGCCTGGGGGCTCGGCTACTTCGGACAGCCGCACATCCTGGCCCGCTTCATGGGCATCCGCAGCACGCGTGCCATCCCCGCGGCCCGTCGTATCGAAACGGGATGGGTCATCGTCGTACTCGCCGGTGCCACACTCGTCGGCCTCGTGGGAATCGGGCGGCTCGGTACGCCGCTCCACGACCCCGAGACGGTCTACATCGTCCTCAGCCGCCTCCTGCTCAATCCCTGGATCGCCGGGGTGATGCTGATCGCCGTACTGGCCGCGATCATGTCGACCGCGGACAGCCAGCTTCTCGTGTCGTCCGTCGCGCTCACCGAGGACTTCTACCGCGCGTTCCTCAACCGGCGCGCCCCGGACAGGGTGCTGGTGCGGGTCGGCCGCGGGGCCATCGTCGCGGTGATCCTCGTGGCCTTCCTGATCGCGCTCAAAGGCGGCGGGGTGCTGGGCATCGTCGCCTACGCCTGGGCGGGCTTCGGGGCCGCCTTCGGGCCGGTCATCCTCCTCTCGCTGTACTGGCCGCGTATGACGTGGGCGGGAGCCATGGCCGGGATCGTGTCGGGCGCGACCACGGTGCTTCTCTGGAAAAAGATCAATGCGCTGCTCGGGCCACTCCAATCGGGCATCTACGAAATGGTCCCGGGTGTACTGGTCGCCACGGTCGCCGCACTGGTCTTCGGCCGGTTCGTCGGCCAGCCGCCGAAACGGGCCTTCTGGCGGATGCCGGGAGGCGGGATGAGCCAGCTGATGCTCACGCCGTTCCTCACCCACGCACCGGTCGGCATGGCCATCCTGGACACGGATCTGCGCTACGTCTGGGTGAACGAACCCTTGGGTCGCCTGATCCCCCTGGAACAACGCCTTGGACGGCAGGTGGGAGAGGTACTGCCGAAGGCCGAGGCGGAAGCCTTCGAGGAGCGGATGCGCAGGGTTCTGGAGACCGGGGACCCGGTGCTGGACTACGAGTTCCGCGGCCCCAGCTACGCCGATCCGGACCGCTCGCGCGCGGCCTCCGCCTCGTTCTTCGCCATGAAGGACCGTCAGGACCGGTACGTGGGCCTCTGGTACATGGTCATCGACGTCACCGAGCGCTGGCGGGCCCAGGAACGCCTGGCTCTGCTGAACGACGCCGGTGCCCGTATCGGCAGCACACTGGAAGTGACGCGGACCGCGCAGGAACTGGCCGACGAGGTCGTACCGTCCGTCGCCGAGTTCGTCGCCGTCGACCTGCTGGACTCGGTCATGAGGGGCGAGGAGCCGGCTCCCGGACCGGTCGGCATGACGCCCGTCATCCGCCGAGCGGGGCAGCAGTCGGTGCGCGAGGGCTGTCCGGAGGCGTCTCTGGCCGTGGGCGAAACGGTCCGGCGGGCTTCCTCGTCGCCCGTGACCCGCTGCCTGCTGGAAAGCAGGACTCTCGTCGAACGGATCCTGGACCGCTCCACCAGCGCCTGGGTGACCGAAGACCAGTCGCTGGGCGCCTCCATCCGCGAGTTCGACTTCCGCTCGCTGATGGTGGTTCCGGTGCGGGCGCGCGGCGTCACCCTTGGCGTGGCGACGTTCGCCCGCTCCCGGCGTCGGGGTCCCTTCGAGGACGACGACGTGCGTCTCGCCGAGGAACTCGTCTCCCGCGCGGCGGTGTGCATCGACAACGCGCGCCGCTTCACCCGCGAGCGCACCGCGGCCCGCTCCATGCAGAGTTACCTGCTGCCGCAGGAGCTCACAGGAGGGTCCGCTCTGGAGGTGGCGTCGTGGTATCTCCCGGCGGATGCCCCCAGCGGTGTGGGCGGTGACTGGTTCGACGTGATTCCGCTCTCCGGCGCCCGGGTTGCCCTGGTCGTCGGGGACGTCGTCGGACACGGCATGAACGCGGCCGCGACCATGGGGCGGCTGCGTACCGCGGTACGCACGCTCGCCGATCTGGACCTCCCCCCGGACGAACTGCTGGCTCACCTGGACGACCTGGTCATCGGGCTCATGGGGCCGGCGGAGGCCGAGGACGAGCCCGCGGGTGCCGCGTTCATGGGTGCCACCTGTCTGTACGCCGTGTACGACCCGGTCAGCAGACGGTTCACGCTCGCCCGGGCCGGTCACCTCCCACCGGTGATCGTCGGCCCCGACGGCACCACCAACGTCCTCGACCTGGCCGCCGGACCGCCACTCGGTCTCGGGTACCTCCCCTTCGAGTCCGTGGAACTGGAGCTGGCCGAAGGCAGCCTCATCGCCCTCTACACCGACGGCCTCATCGAGACCTTCGACCGGGATCTCGACGTCGGGCTCTCCCGACTGGGCGACGCCCTCGTGGCGCCCGCCCAGACGCTGGAGGAGATCGGTCTGGGTGCGGTCGACGCCCTGCTGACCGGTCCGCCGTCCGACGACGCAGCCCTGCTCCTCGCCCGTACCCACGTCCTGGCTCCGGACCGGGTCGTGTCATGGGACCTGCCCAGCGACCCGGCGGCCGTGGCGAACGCCCGCGCCCTCACCGGCCGGCAGTTGGCGGAGTGGGGCATGGACGACCTGACGTTCACCACGGAGCTCATCGTCAGTGAGCTGGTCACCAACGCCATCCGCCATGCGACCGGACCGGTAAGTCTGCGCCTGATCCGGGACCGCGGCCTGATCTGCGAGGTCTCCGACGCCAGCAGCACTTCGCCGCGCCTGCGCCATGCCCGAACCACCGACGAGGGAGGACGGGGCCTCCTGATCGTGGCCCAACTCGCCCGGCGATGGGGCACCCGTTACACGACGACCGGCAAGATCATCTGGACGGAGCAGGACATCGCCGCCAACACGGGTGCACGGTGGTGAGCGGGTCCCGCAGGGGCCGGACAAGACGGTAACCCGAACCCCACGGGCCCCCGCGTCGTGGGCGGACCGCGCCTCTGCACGGCACCTACCGGTCGGCGCGGGCGGCTGCCGGGCAGCCCGCTGAGGTCGGCTCTCCCGAGACCCGTGGCTGCGGGTCAACCCGGGACTGTGAGTTCCGCCGAGCGAACAGGCCTGCTCAGGTATCGGCGCAGACGTCACTGCGGCGGCGTACCAAGTGCAGCGCGGCCACCCGCGCCGCGCCCAGCAGCGCCTCCTTCGCGCGAAGGCGAGTGGCGCGGAGCCTTCCTGCACCCAGATGCTGGCGGCAAGAGGTTGGGTGATCGCCAGGTAGCTCCGACACCCGCATCCAGTCCCCTTGGCGCTGCTCATCCTTGGCGCTGCTCATGGGGCCGTTGATGCCATCATGCGATGACGCTCATCCGCAGTAGGATTCTTGGTGACGCCCGAACGTTCCAGACACATGGTGGCGGTCATGCCTCTCGATCGAAGCGGTCCTTACGAGGTATTTCAGAGGCATCTGGAAGACATTTCTTCGACCTCGTCCGGCGAGTCGAGCGGTGGCGGATCAGCAATTTCCGGACTGCTCGGAGAATTCGCTTCCGAGCTCGTCCACGGAATGCATACCAAACTCGCCAGGGACAAATTGATCGACTGGACGGGTAAGAACTGGCCTGCTGACCCGGAGTCCATCGAGGTACGAATATTCGATCTTGCGGGGGTGAGCCTTGTCAGCGCGTTCGCTTTGGCCGAGAGGTCGACGACGGGTGGGGTTCCGCCATCAAGGGCGGTACGCATCTTCAGGACCGGAGTTCTCGGCGCCATCGAGGCCGAAGGCGGGAGGGCCAGGCTCAGCGGATTCGCCGACGCCGTCAACGCCTACATGATCAATGACGTCGCCAAGCGAACATTTCCTCGCTATCGGAAGCTTGCAACTTCGGCCTTCGCCACATTGCACACAGCCGGATACGCGACGAAAAGCGACGCTGAGGCATGGGCGCTCAAGTACGTTCCCGCCGGTCTTGGCGAAGTCGGCCAGATCCTAGCGCCCCAAGAATATCCAGGCGGTTCGAGTAAACTCGGAAGCGTGATAAAGGATCACGATTGGTATGTGCGGCAACAGCATCGAAGGGCGCCTTTGCCCGAGCGGGGCGAGCTCGGGATGTGGCAATTGTGGAACGGCAGCTTTGACCAATTCCTGGGTTTGACATAGATTTCTGGCTTATTGATGTTCCCAGTAGCACCGTGCTGTGGCTGCCCGCCGAGGACAAGTGCGCACGGGGTACGCCCCGTCCCCCGGACACTGCAACGCGCGGAGACATCGCCTGCCTCGTAGATTGAACAGTAGGTCCGTCGGCCAGGGGGCCTGGCAGGGAGCACGTGACGACACCGCAGATCGACTACGCGGCGCTGTTCGCCGCGACGCCGAGCCCGTACCTGGTGCTCGGCCGCGACCTGGTGATCGTGGACGTCAACGAGGCGTATCTGAAGGCGACGGGCCGGACTCGGGAGGGCCTGGTCGGGCAGTTCCTCTTCGACGCCTTCCCCGACAACCCCGCTGACCCCGATGCCGACGGCGTCCGGAACCTCAACGCCTCGCTACAGGGGGTCCTGACCTCCGGCGAGCCCGGCACCATGGCACTGCAGAAATACGACATCCCCGTCGGGGGCCGGCCGGGAGTGTTCGAAGAGCGGTGGTGGTCCCCGATCAACACCCCCGTGCTGGGGCCGGACGGCACGGTGGCGTGGATCATCCACCGGGTGGAGGACGTGACCGCGTTCGTTCAAGCCCGCCGCTCCCGCCGCCGCCCGCCAGGCTCGGAGCCGAGCAGGCGGGAGGAGGAGATGGAGGCCGAGCTGTACGCCCGGGCGCGGGAGCTGCAGTGGCTGAACGAGGAGCTGCGGCAGGCCCATGCCCGCGAACGCCAGGTGGCCGTGACGTTGCAGGAGGCCATGCTCCACTCGCCTGACCTGGCTCGGCATCCGGACATCGCGATGCGTTACCTGCCGGCCGCCGGGTCACTGAACGTGTGCGGTGACTGGTACGACGTGGTCGACCTGTCCGGGAACCGGTTCGCTCTCACGGTTGGCGACGTGGTCGGTCACGGTCTGGACGCCGCCGCCGTGATGGGCATGCTGCGCAGCGCGCTGAGCGCGGCCATCCGGGCCGTCCCCGGCCCCGCGCAGGCGCTGGAGGTGCTGGGGCTGTACGCCCGCTCCATCGACGGGGCCCTGGGTGCCACCGCCGTGAGCGCCCTGGTCGACTGCGACAGCCAGCTGATCATCTACAGCAGCGCCGGTCACCCTCCGCCGGTCCTGTTGCACGCCGACAGCACCTGGGAGCTGCTGAACCAGGCCACCGACCCGCCGCTTGGGGCCCGCCCCGAGCACGTCCCCCGCCCTCAGGCCGGCCTCTCCTACACCTGCGGCGACACCCTGGTGCTCTACACGGACGGGCTCATCGAACGCCGCGACGAAGACATCGACACCAGCCTCGCTCGCCTCACCGACGCCCTGGCCCCGTGCAGCCGACTCGCCCCGGAAGACCTGGCCGATGCCCTACTGGCCGACCTCGACGTCAGCAGCGGCGCCCGCGACGACATCGCCCTGATCACCGTCCGCCTGTGACTCGGAGCGCAAGCGGTAGGACGGCCCACATGCCGCCCAACGCGGACACCTAGGACGTTTCGTTGGGAACACCCCGTCGTTGGCTCGGGTGGGTCGTTGACTGATACGCAGTGGATGCGGAGGGAGCCGTTGCTCCCGGACCGTTGCCGGTCACCGGCCGGCCGACTGCGACGACGAGCCGGGTATCGACGTCGATCACGACCTGGTGGTTGGTGGAGTATCGATGGTTCTTCGACTGCTCGGCGACGGTGTGGTCGCACTGGGGGCTAGGGTTCCGTCCACGATCAGCACGGTGCCCTTGTTGCGGCACCGCCTACGTGGCTGGAGTGCGAGCACCGTTCCGCAAGGCGGTGATGAGCTTGCCCAACTGACGTGGTCTCAGCCCAGTGAAGGGCGCCATCCAGGACGGCCTCGACCCCGTGATCACTTCAGTCACGGCGCGATCATCTCTCTCGTAACCAGCAGTTACGGGTCATCCCGCAGTCATGCCTCCATCAGCGATCGCCGACAGGTTCAAGGAACTCAAGCCGATTGCCCAGCCTGTCGAACGCGTAGAAGCGGTTATGTCCAGGGAAGTTGTCATCCCAAGTGACGCTCACCCCGTGGTCTTCCAATCGCGTGGCAAGCGCTTGGAGCGCGGTCACAAGGATGCCCGGATGCGCCTTCCGGTTCGGACGGAAGTCCTCTTCCACCCCCAAGTGGACCTCCAGACCACCGCCGCCAAACCAGCACCCACCGCGAGCCGCTAGCCCTGGCGGCTTCTTGAGCTCTGTCATCCCGAGAACGCCTCCCCAGAAGTCGCGGCAGAGCTCTTCAGTTCCTGGAGGGATGGCCAGCTGCACGTGATGCAGGCCGCCCAAGGCGTATCCGAGCGCTTCTTGAGTCATCTCTCCTCCTCACCTTCTAGGCGGAAATCTTGACGTCAAGATAATGAGGGTCACATGGATCTGACAAGGGGACGGGTGGGCAGGGACAAGCAGGCGGATCGAGTCGCGCCCCTTCCAGCACAGGGCCCCCTTACGGGACACGCCTTAGCGGGCGCTGGCGTCACCTTCGGTCACGGCTGCCGGCCATCTCAGGTACCGGTCGATTCCGTCACCTTCATGCGGCCCGGGCGAAAGTGCGAGGATGCGCTCGTGGTGACAGATGCCGAGTGGGTTCGGATGCGGAGGGGCCTGCGCTTCGGGCAGGTCTTCGAGGGCACCGTCGTAAAGGTTCCTCGGCCCGGTGCGATCGGGATCTTCGTGGACATCGGCCTCAGTGTCGGGGGCTTCGTCGATGTCGCGTTGCTTCCGGAACAGAGCACTGACTGGCCAGTGGAAGGCACAATTGCCGATTTCGAGATCTGGTGGGCTGACAGCCGCCAGCAGATCCGGCTGAAACCGTCCGACTCTCGCTATCTGCGGAATGACTTCACAGACTTCGTCGAACGCTTCCGTCCCACTTGGCCATCCGACGTCGGTCAGCCCGTTCGTGACCCCGGGTCTCCGACCCCGCGTTGAATTGCGGCCCCGCTTCTGGTCACCCGGGCGATGCTCGCCCACGCCTTCCCCGCGGTCCTGCGCGCCGACGAAGACCGTCCAACCCCTCCACGACATGGCCCACCGGCTCGACTCGTTCGACCGGCACCCGCGCCCGCCGCAGCGATCACGCGCCAGCCACTACCGGCGGCAAGCCGCAACTCGCCATGAATGTCACGACGTTGGGGCGGCCAGTTGAACCGGCCACGTGGAGCGTCCCTGCCACAGAACCTGGAGGGGAATGTACATCTGGCCGCAATGCTCGGACGTCAGCTCGCCGGGCCGTGGATCCGGCGGTGGGCCAGCGCCCACCAGACCTCCGCCAGGTCGGCCGGATCGCGCAGGCTCGTTCCGGTGATCTCCTCGAAGCGCCGGAGCCGGTTGCGCAGCGTGTTGGGGTGGACGTACAGGGCGCGCGCGGCGGCCTCCAACCGCATCCCCTGCCGTAGGTAGGCGGCGACGGCCTCCTCCAACTGGACGCCGTCCTCGCCCCGTTCGGCCAGCGGCGCCAGACGCAGCCGGACCAGTTGTTCGCCCACGTCCGGCAGCGCCACAACCCTGGCCCGCAGCCCCAGTTCCTCGTGGGTGAACACCCCCACGAGCCCGGAGCCGACCGCTGCGCGCAGAGCCTGGGTGGCCCGGACGAACTCCGTGGCGAGCCTGGAAGCGGGCGCCGGGGCGCCCAGCCCCACCACCAGGTTGCGGCACAGCCCCTCCGGACGCGCCGCCAGCAGCCCCGCCACCTCCCCGTCCACCGTCGTCACCAGTGGCCTCCCCGAGGCATCCAGGGCAAGCCAAGGGCGCAGCAGATCGACGGTGCGGGCCAGGGTGCCGTCGGCGGTGTCGGGGTCCTCCGCGGGCCCGCGCGGGGCGGGGCCGGGGGCCGGGGTGTACGTCGGGGTGTCGGGCCCGGGAGGGCCGGGCAGCCGGGCCCGGAACGCAAGGTGCAGTGCGCTGCGGTCAAAGGCGCCGTCCAACTCCGCGTCCAGTTCCCCGTCCTGCGGCCGGCCGTCGGCGCCGGTGTCGGCCCACCGCGCCTCGCCGAGCAGCAGCGCGCGGACCAGCGCCGCCCGCCGCCGATCGGTCACCGTTCTTCGCTGGAGGTCGGCGCGGCAACTGCGGACGATGCGCATGGTGGTCGCCGCTGCCCAGGCGCGGAGCGTCTCGGCGATCGGCAGGAGGTCTTCGGCCGTGCCTTGCCGCGCCGCCATCTCCTCGCCGAACCGCCGCCAGACGATGTCCGAGCCGATCCGGTAGGCCGAGATGATGTCCTCGACGGGCACAGAGCGGGCCAGCGCCGTCACTTCGGCGAGGTGTCCGGCCGGGAGCTCGTACGCCGGTCGGTCATAGGCCGGGAGGTCATAGGCCGGGAGGTCATAGGCCGGGACGCTGCCGTGCACCGTGGCCTTCGGTGAGCGCTGCCGCTGGCCGGACCAGTGCTGCACCAGCGTCAGGCCGTTGCGCAGCGACACCGTCACCCGCGGCCGGAGCTGGTCCGCCGAGAGTTCGGCGTAGGAGGGGAGTTGGGCCCGCAGGGCGTGGATGACCTCGTTGGTCAGGGCGTCGATGGCGGCATGCAGTGCGGCAACGGCCTCCGGCACCCTTGTGGAAGTCTCCACCCGTCCCCTCCCGACTCGGTGTCTTTCCCCATGGCGAAAGCGATCATTCGTCGCCATGCTACGAGGAAGCCGCCCGAACCCCTACAGACGTTCGATCTGCGGACGACTTCTGTGCCGTCGTCAGGATCCGTCGGGGACCGGTAGGCGGCCCGCTTTCCCACCACCCCCGCACCCCAAGGAATTCCATGGCTGTTTCCTGGCGCCGTATCGCGGTTCCCGCCGCCGCGGTCGGCGTACTCGTCCCCGCCGCCCTCGGCACCCACGCCCTGCTCTCCGATTCCAAGGACCCCGGCACGCCCCCGGCCGGTATACGGGCCGACGGGTCCGCCGCCCCGGATGCCGCGGCGGACGACGGTGCCGGAGCCTCCGGCCCGGAGGGCGCCGTCGTCGCCAAGCCGTCCAACGCGCCCGCCGGATCCGGCCGTTCCGTCTCCGTACAGCTGGCGTCCTACGACACCCAGCGCAGGCAGGCGGTGCTCAAGCCGTCCGCCGGCAAGACCGTGCGCACCGGCGACGTCATCGCCGCCGCACCCAACCGGCACGCCCCCTCGGGAGCGCTGTTCAAGGTGGGCAAGGTCACCGGCTCCCACGGCGGCGAGGTCCAGGTGACCACCGTCCCGGCCACCCTCCCGGAGCTGCTCGGCGACCAGAAGGTGGACCGGCGCGCGGCACTGCGGCCCGGCGAACTCACCGTCAAGCCGCTCTCGTCCGGCGTCAGCGTGCGCAACCCCTCCCCCGGCACCGGCCCGGCCACCCCGTCCGACGGTGCGAGCACGCCGTCCGGCGAGCCGAGCACGCCCGCCGGCGACGGCCCGGACGCGTCGGCCGGCGCCTCCCCGAGCCCGTCGGCCACCGCCTCGACCACGCCGCGCAACGGGCTGACCGGCGCCGGCGCGGCCGCCACCGCCCCGGGCGAGTCGCTGCCGCCCGAGGCGCGGAAGGGACTCACCACCCTGCGCCTGGGCGTCAACGTGCCGCTGCCCAAGGGGGTGGAGGCGACCGGTAAGTCTCCCGCCCGGCTCTCCGGCGAGGTGACGTTCCGGCCGGAGCTGATCTTCCAGTACAACAAGCGCGGCGGACTGAACGTGCTGCCGGAGCGCGCCGCCATCGGGCTCGGCGGCTCCTACTCCTACGGCTGGCAGGTGCACGGCAAGGTGCGCGGCACCGCCGACACCGGGCAGGTCTCGGTGCCGCTGGCCGCGGTCACCGGCCGGCACGTCTTCTGGGTGGGCCCCGTTCCCGTCGTGGTCAGCACCGAAGTCACCTTCACCTACCGCTTCACCGCCGGCGGCCGCATCGTCCTCGACGCCGACCAGCGCACCACCGGTTCGTTCGCCGTCGGCGCGAAGTACGACCGCGGGCACGGCTGGCAGCCGCTCCACGAGGCACACCAGCAGACCAAGGGCGGCACACCCCGCGTCGAGGGCGCGGCCACCGCGACGGCCCGCGTCGGCGCACACGCCCAGGTGTTCCTCTACGACACCGCAGGCGTCGGTGGCGACCTGTCCGTCCACCTCACCGGGCGGGCCGCGGCGGCCACCGGCGGCGGTGCCCCGGCGTGGGCGCTCAGCGCAGGCTACGACCTGAAGACCCAACTGATGCTGCAACTGAAGGTCTTCGGCATCCAGATCGTCGACCTCAGGACCACGCCGTTCGCCCTGCACGACGAGCGCAAGCTCTTCGGCCACGGAAAGCTGCCGCCGGCCTGAGCCACCACTGCCGGCCTGAGCCACCGCTCCCACGACGCCCTGCCCGTAATGAAGGGGCATCCGCGGTCAAGGGGCCGGCGGGGGTTCGTCGCTTCGCAGCCCCACGGGCGGCTCCTCTTCAGCCCTTGCCCAGGCCCAGGCCCAGAGTGACACCGGGAAGAGCTTGGGGAGTGCTCTGCTCGCCGCCCGAACAGGGCAGGGTCCGCCCTGTTCGGGCGGGGCCCGGGACGGTGCTGCGGCAGTCAGGTCGACGAGACGGCGAAGTCGCCACACCAGGACGTCGCTGACCGACCCGACTACTCGTTGCGCCCCACCGGCGCCTGGCACTCGACTCGTTGTGACGCCGTCGCGGCAGGCGTCACAACAAGTCGGGTGCACTCTCCTTGGCGGGATCCTTGCCTGCTGAGTGATCTGGACCGCCGGCCGGGGCGGCGGCACGCAGCGCCGCTTCGACCCGGCGGTTGCTGGTCATGGATGCCGTGACGGCCGTCATCGCCAGGAGGAGCACGGCGGCCGCGTAGAGCGGGGTACGGACGTCGTAGGTGGTGGCCAGCCAGCCGCCCAGGAAGGCCCCGAGAGGGGCCGCGCACATGGCCAACATGCGGGAGGTGGAGGCGACCCGGCCCATCAGGTGGGCAGGGACGATCGCCTGCCTCAGGGAGGGCCCGAGCACCATCGTGGCGCCCATGCCGGCCCCGCAGACGGCGAGCGCGAGGCCGGCCACATACGGGTTCGGGGCAGCGGCCAGGCCCAGGATGGCAAGCCCTTCGACGGCGGCCGTGCAGGTCAGTGCGGTGCCGGTGCCGAGTCGTCGGCCAAGGGAGGAGGCGATGCCCGCACCGAGCAGGCCGCCGGTGGCCTCCGCCGTGAGGAGCAGGCCGAAGCCGTAGGTGTCGATGCCGAGGCGGTCGTGCGCGAAGAGGGCGAGGACGGTCTCCACGGCGAGGAAGGCGACGTTCCCGACCGCCGGGCGGAGCGCGAGGCCGAGCAGCACCCGGTCCCGGAAGACGTACGAGGCCCCGGCCCGCGCCTGCCGAAGCAGCGACTCGCGGACCTCCGGCACGGGCCGCGGCATGGCGGGCAGCGTACGTACGAGCAGTGCGGAGAGCATGAACGACACCGCGTCGGCGAGCAGCGGAATCGCCCGCCCCAGCGCGAGCAGGGCACTGCCCGCAGGCGGCCCCGCGAAGCCCGACATGGCGGTCTGGGCGCCGCGCAAGCGGGAGTTGGCGCGCTCCAGGAGTGCGGGATCGCGGCGGAGCAGATCTGGCAGATAGGCCGTGGCAGCCGTATCGAAGAAGAGTCCGCCGAGACCGAGCAGGAAGGCGACGGCCGCGAGCAACGGAATGCTCAGCACGTCGAGCACGGCCGCCGCCGCGGGTATCGCGAGCAGCACCGCACGTGCCGTGTCCGCGACCCACATCGTGCGCCGGCGGTCCCATCGGTCCACCAACGCACCGCCGAGCACCCCGAAGAGCAACCACGGCAACGTCCCCGCGGCCGTGACGACGGCGAGCGCCATCGGATCCCGCGTCAACGTCAACGCGAGCAGTGGCAGCGCGGCATGCGTTACCCCATCACCGAGCGAGGAGATCGTCTGCGCGGTCCACAGCCGCCCGAACCCGGTCGGCAGCTTCTGTCTGTCCTTGATCACTGGGAGTCTCCCTCGGCCTGCTCGCGCGGCGCCGGGTGGAAGAGCGCGAAGACGAGTGTCGCGTCCGGCAGCGAGGGATCGGACAGCTCCCGGTACTCATCCGCCAGTGCCTCCAGCCGCGCCCCCAGCTGAGCGAACTGCTCGTCGGTGAGCCGCAGATGCGCCATCCGTACGTGCCGCTCGCCATCCACCGGCGACGCCTCCAGATCCGCCACCGCATGCCGCATCAACACATCCGGCCCTCCCTCGCCCGGATCCGGCAACACGATCGCCCGCGCGGCCATCGCGTAGTACCGCTCGGTGACCCCCCGCACCTTCCGCGTGCGCACCACCTTCACCAGGCCGGCCCGCTCCAGCAGCCGCACGTGATAGCTGGAACTCCCCTTCGCAATACCCACCCGCTCGGCGATCTGCGTAATCGTCGCCGGCTCGAAGCGGAGCACGGCCATGATCCGGTGACGCGTGAGATTGGAGACGGCGCGCAGCTGCTCGTCAGTCGTGACGTGAAATGTCTCGGGAAGATCATCGGTAGGCATGCGAGCAATGGTCAACGATTCTTGACCATTGCGCAAGGGGATTTCGCGTGGACTCCCAGAATCGGCGTCGGCGTCGGCGAGGGTGGGGGCGAGCGCTGGGAAGGCCGCCCCGCAGAGAAATCCGGCCGCTCCATCATCGGGCGGCGGTGCGGGCCGGCCGGCCGACGCGCACGCCACCGCCAGGCAACGTTTGCCTGGCCCGTCGCCAGACGAGTCCGCAGGGTCGTTCAGGGCCTGCGGCCGTGGAAAGGGCGGGGTCCAGGGGCAGCGGTTGGCGTTGGCGTAGTAACGCATCGACGCGGCGAGGGAGTTGTTCACCCCGTAGATCGTGGCGTGGGTGAGCAGGTCGCCCTTGGTGAAGACGGACTCGACGTTGCCGCCGTTGTCGCTCCAGGCATTCCAACCCTCCAGCAGCCAGGCGAGCAGTCCGGCGGGCCAGTCGCTCAGCCCGTGAGTCAGGGTGGCGCCGTCGAGCATGTGCACGGCGAGGTGGGACGCCGAGCGGTGGTCCAGCTCGATGATGCGGGCGCGGATGTCGGCGAGCTGGTCGTCGGTGAGGGACCGATTCCGGGCGCAGTCCCAGGCACGGGGCCGGCGAAGAAGCCGAGCGGCAGCCCGGAGCCGATGTGGATGCCATAGAGCTCGACGTCGTACTTGTGGCCGAGCTGGCTGGAGACGAAGCCGCCGATGTCGCAGCCCCCGGCGGCGTACCTCTCGTACAGCCCGGCAGGTCAGGCCGCAGGTCCCCCTGTTGCCCTTGAAGACGACAGCCCCACCACCACCCCTCGCGCCCGCGACGTCGCCCGTGCTCTTGCTGACAGCCTCGACTCGGCCCTGCCCCGGACCGCGGAAACCTTGGCCATCCCTGACGGGCTACGAACTCACCACCAGCTCCCTGCGCCTCGGCGGCGGCCATTACATCCGTTACATCCTTTACGTCCTTGGTTCGGGGGGCGTGAGGCTGTCGAGTTGCGCTGCGAGGTCGGGGTGGGTGGTGGCCAGGTGGGGGCGGGTGGCATGGAGGGGGCGGATGAGCTCTGCGGGGTCGTCGTGGGCAAGAGCCGCGTGGAGTTCGCTGAGCGGGAAGTGGGCCGCCGTGGGCAGGTCGGTGAGGGCGGTGATCTGGCCGGCGATGCTGCGCAGGACGGCCGCGTTGCGGCGGGCCCAGGTGGCGGTGGTGCGTGCGGCGGCGCGGCGTTCGCGGGTGGCTTGGACGCGTTGTTCGCCGGTGGTTCCGGCGGGGCCGGGCCGGTTGCGCAGATAGCGGCGTTCGGCGGCTTGGCGGCTGGCGACGCCGAGGGGGTGGGCGAGGTCGGCCCAGCTGGCACCCGCGTCGCGGGCGGTTTCGATCAGGCCGGTTTCCCATCCGGCGAGCTGCTCGCGTACCTGCCGCAGCAGCAGAAGGGAAGCCAGGGCCTGCTCCGGGCCGACGTCGTGAGTCTCGGCAGTGCCGGACACGTCGTGCCGGGCGGCATGCAGGGCGTCGTCTATGGCTCGAAGGGCTGCCGCGGCGGAGAGGAACGACGCCGGGCTCTGCGCGTCGGCACTGGACGATGCCGGCTGGTCAGCTGGGGTCATGGCACCTCCTTCAGGTGGTCATCCTTTGGATGACGCAACATTTGTCATCCACTGGACGACATGGTACAACGGTTTCAGTGAGGCGCATGGGCAGCCACTGCCCGAACCTTCCTGGAGGTGTTTTCCGATGTTGATGCGCACCGACCCCTTCCGTGAGCTCGACCGGCTGGCGCAGCAGCTGGTGGGCCCGGGCACCTGGTCGCGGCCGTCCCCGATGCCGATGGACGCCTACCGCGAGGGTGATCAGTACGTGGTGGCCTTCGACATCCCCGGTGTCAGCGCGGACGCGATCGACATTGATGTCGAGCGGAACATGCTGACCGTCAAGGCCGAGCGTCGGTCCGTGGCGAAGGCCGACGACGCGCAGATGGAGCTGTCGGAACGGCCGCAGGGCGTCTTCTCCCGCCAGATCGTGCTGGCCGACACGCTGGACACCGAGCGCATCCAGGCCGACTACGACGCAGGCGTGCTCACCCTGCGGATCCCGATCGCCGAGCGCGCCAAGCCCCGCAAGATCGACATCGGCGTCGGATCCGGCCGCACGGAGATATCTGGCTGAGCAGGACAGACGAGGGCTGAACAGCGGCGGAGGACGGGTTTCTGATCTCCCCCTCACCCGTCCTCCGCGCCCCGTGGACCGAGGAAGGGGTGGCGGCCGCCGTGACTGTACGACGTGAAGCGTTTCTCGACCATGTGAAGGAACGCGGCGAGTACGACACTTTGCAGGAAGCCGAACGCGCGGCCCGCGTGGTGCTCGCCCTGCTGGGCGCACACCTGGTGGGCGAGGTACGCGCCCAGCTGGCGGCGCGTCTACCGGAAGGCTTCGCGCTGATCCTCCTCAACCCGCTGCAGAGCGCCGAGCCGCTGCCCCCTGAGCGGTTCGTGCGGGCGACGGCGGCCTGGATCGAGGGCGCGACCGAACAGACCGCGGCTTGGGACGTCAGCGCCGTCCTCAGTACCGTCGCCGACGCGGCCGGCGACGACCTCCTCAAGGAGGTCCTGCTCCAGCTTCCCGCGGGCTACGACCTCCTCTTCGGCCACCCTCAACCCACCTGAGCGCCCACCCGCGGTGACCGCACACCGTCCACCACGAGCCGGTGACAGAAAGCCAACCACCGCGGCGACAAGGCAACCACCACAGCGACGTCTGACCAGAGCGCACCGCTCCAGCCCTGCCCTGTGACAGGGCGTAGCGTACGAGCAGATGCTGGAGAAGGTCCGCTCGACGGCGCCTACTCAACCCGTGAGAACGCCGAGGAAGCCGTCCGCCTCTCCCTCGCGGGACTGGGACGCCAGCTGACCGGCGACGAACGTGCCGAAACGGGCCGCCCGGACCGCCCGGGCCGCCCGCCTGCCCCTCGAAGCCGCACGAGTCCTCACCGCCCAGATCCCCGACACGCAGCCGCTGACCTGACCAGCCGGGCCTTCGTCAAAGATCTCGCCGACCGACCGGCGCCCGCACTGGCTGCCACCGCCGGGATCCCCGGGGCAGTCATAGCGACGCCCCGTCGCCATCCTCCCTCTCCCGCCGGGCATTCAGCCCGCGATTGCTCGCTCATCCCAGCACAGATTGCCGGCACAGTGCGTGGCCGATCCTGCCCGAGCCGTGACAGCACCCGGGGCTCCAGGACAGGGCGCCCAGGTCGCTTCATGCGCCCGTGCCTCCCATGCGCCCAGCCGCCAGGCTGAGACACAGACGCACGAGCTTGGACCGCCTGGCCTGCCCCGCAAGCCATTGGGGCGCAAGAGAACGGCCGACGTCGTCCTGGCAGGCGGGTGAGTGGGACGGACCGTAGCGTGAAAGGACCGGTCGGGGGTGGGCCGGGGCGAAGGGCGCGGAAGGGACGGCGGCCATGGCGGATATGGATTACGCAGCGCTGTTCGCCGCGACGCCGAGCCCGTATCTGGTGCTGGGGACGGATCTGGCGATCGTGGAGGTCAACCAGGCATACCTCGATGCGACCGGCCGCACGCGGGAAGACCTGATCGGGAAATACGTCTTCGATGCCTTCCCGGACAACCCGGACGACCCCGAGGCCGACGGGGTACGGAACCTGAGCGCCTCGCTGCACCGGGTCCTGGCCACGGGCGAGCCCGACCCGATGGCACTGCAGAAGTACGACATCCCCATCATGGGCCGGCCGGGGGTGTTTGAGGAGCGGTGGTGGTCCCCGGTCAACACGCCGATCCTTGCCGCGGACGGCACGGTGGTGTGGATCATCCACCGGGTGGAGGACGTGACCGCGTTCGTCCAAGCGCGCACCGGTGCCCGGCCGCCGACCGAGCAGCTGACCGAGCGCGAAGCGTTGGAGGCCGAGCTGTACGCGCGAGCCCGGGAGCTGCAGCGGCTGAACCAGGAGCTGCGGCAGGCCCACGCCCGCGAGCGCCAGGTGGCCGTCACCTTGCAGGAGGGCATGCTCCAGTCACCGGACCTGGCCCGGCACCAAAACGTCGCCGTGCGCTATCTGCCCGCGGCCGGGTCGCTGAACGTGTGCGGCGACTGGTATGACGTGGCAGACCTGACCGACGGCCGCTTCTCGGTGGCGGTGGGCGACGTCGTCGGCCACGGCCTGGAGGCCGCCGCGGTCATGGGAATGCTCCGCAGCGCGCTGAGCGCAGCCATCCGCGCCCTCGAGCGGCCGGCCCAGGCGCTGGAGGTACTGGGGCTGTACGCCCGCTCGGTCGACGGCGCGCTGAACACCACCGCCGTCAAAGCACTGGTCGACCCCACAAGTTGCCTGATCATCTACAGCAACGCCGGCCACCCGCCCCCGGTCCTGGTGCACGTCGACGGCACCTGCGAGCTGCTGGACCAGGCCACCGACCCGCCCCTGGGGGTTCGCCCCCTACACGTCCCCCGCCCCCAGGCCACGGCCACCTACAGCCCCGGCGACACCCTCGTGCTCTACACCGACGGCCTGATCGAACGCCGCGACGAAGACATCGACACCGGCCTGGCCCGGCTGGTAGACACCCTCGGCCAGTCCAGCCAGCTCACCCCGGAGCACCTGGCCGACACCGTCCTGGCCCGCCTCGGCCTGGCCGGCGGCGGCCTCGACGACATCGCATTGATCATCGCCCGGCTGTGACCAGCGCCCTCCCTCACCCGAGATCACCGTCCCGGGCGAGCACGGAGAGCTTCGATGGCCCCCCGCTGTTGAGCAGGTCCAGCAGATCCGGCAGGTCCGGCAGGTCCGGCAGCGACCACAGCTGGCTGCGTAACTCTCAACGGGCTTCATATGTCGATGAGTTCAACGTCGCTGGCGACGACCCGTCGAGGTCCAGCATCCGGCTGGCGATCCGGGCGAAGAGCATCCAGACTCACAACCGCCTACGGGACGACCACCTGCGCGACACCCTCTTCCATGCAGCCACCGCCCGTCCCTCGGCTTCCCCCCGACACGGACCAACCGCACGCCCGCACCGGCTTTCGGGCCACCGGTGACCTGACGATCCGCGGCGTGGCCAAGCCGGTCACCGTGGACTTCGCGCTGACCGTCGCCAAGGGCAACACCCACGGGGCCGCCTCCACGGGTGGCGCCGTGCGCCAGTCCGCCGCCGATCATGGAGTGCGCCCGGGCGGCCGGCTTCCCCGCGGGATCCTGGCGGTGACCGGCGCGGCGAAACGGGCGGCCAGCGGGACGCCCAGAGCGATGAGGATGACCGCCACCAGCACCGGTCCAGGTCCGAAGAGCCCGGCCACCGCCTTGGCGACGTCCCGCTCCGGCGCATGCGTCACACACCGATAGCCTTTGGTCGAACAAGCGGTCAGGACGCTCTGAAGGACCACTCCCCACGTCCAGACACCGGCCATCAGCCACCCGCCGAGCAGGCACGCCGGCACAACGGCCAACTTCAGGAACCGGGAAACGCGTTGCGCCTCGGGGTCGCCCCGGTACCACTGCGCCCCGACGACCGTGAGCCAGCCGCACAGCAGCACGGCCGCGACGACCAACACGGCGAGGAACGACGGCGCCAGCGGCATGCCGGAGAAACCGAAGCCGGCCACCCGCGTGTAGAGGGCGAGCCAACCGCCCGCAAGCACCCCCACCGCCACGATCAGGCCGGTGAGCGCCGACCGGCCGAGCCGGGCCAGACCTGCCGCGTACCACTGGTGACGCCACAGCGTGAACCCCACGAACAGCGTCAAACCCAACCCGACGAGCACCCCGCACGGAATCACCGTGAAGGCCCCGCTCTCGGACCCGTAGAACCGCAGCAGCATGTCCTGGAGCGTCGGCAGCAGCACACCGGCGACGGTCGCACCGAGGAACACCCGCCCCGGCGAGGAGGCCAGCACCCGGCCCGGTGTCCTGGCCACGCCCAGCCGTTCGTCGCCCAGGGGGTGGTGGCGCAGCCAGGACCGCAGCCGTGCCGCGCCCGTTCCGTCCGCCCGGCCGCTGTCCGCGCCGAGGGCGGCGAGCAGTCCGTCGCGGTCGGTCATTCCGGCGTGCAGGTCGGCATGGTGTTCGCGGATCCGGAGGTAGGCGCGGGCGATCAGCTCGCCGAGCAGCGTGAGCAGAAGGACCCGGAGCAGGGTGACCAGCAGCGCGCCCGGCGTGACGTTGCGGTTGAGCACGTCCAGGGTCATGGCGAACGCGATGAAGGCCCCGGCGAACAGGTTGGAGGGGCGGAACACCGTCAGCATCTGGTATGTCTGCAGGTCCCTGCCGCGCAGATGCGCCAGCTCGTGCCGGACCACCGTCTCGAAGATCCGCCGGCCGTGGTCGCCCTTCTCGCGCAACACCAGCAGTTCCGGGCCGAGCATCAGCAGGGGCCGACGTTGCTGACCGGTGACGTACGCTCCCGACGCCAGCCGCCGGTCCACCATCACCACCGGCTTCCGACTCAGTCGGGCCTCCCGGATGAGGCTCCCCACCGCCTCTGCGGCACCGTGGAACGGGGTCTCGGCCAGCGGCGTGGAACGCCGGTGCCGACGCCAGGTGGTGCTCGCCCCGATCACGAGCCCGGGCGTGAGCAGCATCAGAAGGTAGTTCACCGTGCCGCTGACCATCGCACCGGCTTCCCTGGAACAGTCCAGGGACGAGCCGGTGCACAGCCCCCTCACGGGTGCCTGCAACGTGGCCATCCACAGGGCGAAGAACAGGTCCTGGGCCAGGACCGTGACCACCAGCAGGAGCAGCATCAGCGACAGGTCGGAGGGGAACGCTTCGATGTCGAGGGAGCCGGAAGGGCCCGACGGGCGCGGAGGGTACGAAGGGCGCGAGGCAGAGGGCTTCATCGCGTCGGCTCCTCCTCCCCGTCGGGTCTCAGCAGCGCCAGTTCGCCGACCACGGCATCGGCGAGCAGCCCGGCCTGGTCCGCCGGCATCCCGAGCGCCACCGCCTTTGCCTGCACCGACGCCCGTACGCTGGTCAGTTGCTCCGTGCTCAGCGCCGCGACGGCCACCGCCACCTCCTCGGTCTCCGCCCGGCGCCGCAGGCGCTGGGGCAGCCGGTCGAGCAGGGTCCGGGTCAGGCGCATACTGCGGTTCTTGATCTCGTCGGCGGCGCCTCCCGCCACTGCGGTCAGCGCCCAACCGCTGACCAGCACTCCCACCGGGGTGACGACCCCCACCATCTCGTCCAGACCACTGCCCAACGGCGTGTCCCGCAGCTTCGGCGTACGGGCGCGCGGCCGGGAGAGCAGCGCGAAGGCCGGCAGCTCCTCGGGCGCGACCCGAGCCACCACCCGCCGGGCGAACTCATCACGCGAGACACGGACGAGGTAGGTGTCGGCGTCGATGTGGGGGGTGGTCTCGATGCCGGTCGTGGTTTCGATGCCGGTCGTGGTTTCGATGTCGGACGTCGTCCTGGCCTCGGCGTCGGTCCGTAAGTCCGGTCTGTTGTGCTCGGAGTGCTGCGGCACCACGTTGCCCCCTCACCGTTCATGCCTGCGTGGCGACCAAATGACTTCAGTATGGCGGCAGTTGGCGGAATGTTGATGGGTAGAGCGGGGGCAGAAGCGGGACCGGCCCGGAGGCCAGTCGTCACTCCGGCAATGACCGTAGGACTGGTGCGGCTGGAGGAGCTACTGACCGCGTCGATGTCGTATGTGCCGCCGGTGAGCGCGTCGTTGACCAAGGACGAGACCGTCCGCGCCGCAATGACCGGTTCTCGTCTGTCCGGGCACAGCCGCTACTGCCAGGCTCAGGGCTCGCAGTAGCACCCATGCCGCTCAAATGACCCTTTATGGGAAGGAATCCTCATGCGTGCCAGACTCGCCACGGCTGCCGTGTCGCTCACCGTCGCCCTGGGTGGCCTCACCCTCGCCCCTGCCGCCCAGGCAGCGACGGCGCACCAGCCTTCCGTGGCACCGCTGGTCAGGGCGGCGGCCGCCGATTTCAACGTGGGGGGCTTCTGGACCATCTACCAGAGCAACTCGGCCAATGCGACGCTCTCCGTGACTCAGGACGCCCAGGGCAACCTCACCGGCACCGCCAGGACGGGAAGTTCGACGACAGGCACCATCGAGCAGGGGTTCGTGGACGGCGGCTCCCTCTACTTCGTCATCGCCTGGAGTGATGGCGCAAGGGGCCGCTACATCGGCTCCCGCGGCTCCGACGGCCGCCTCACCGGAGTCACCACCGACCTGGCCCAACCCACCAGTCAGGCCACGTGGTACACGACCTGGACGTTCTGACCTGACATTTACGGGCCCGTATCCGCAGCAGGCCCCGGCACGGTGCCGATCCCTATTCCCAGGCTGCTACAGGCTTCGCGGTGCTGCGCTGGACGCATCTCACCCACCACTCCCGTGGTGTGGGCCGCGTCGCGGAGGACTTCAGCAATGGCTCACTGAATCAGGTCGGTGTGCGGATGCCTGAGGCCCGGGGATGTGCGGGTGACGATGAGGTGTGCGCGGCCGCACGGCATCATGGATGCCATGGATACACCGAGCACCGACTGGATCACCATCGCCGCGTACGAGAACCTCCCGGGGCGTCTTCAGCCGATGGCAGCAGCACGCGCTTGACTGCGCGACCGCGGCATTGACTGGATGCCCTTCGATCCTCATGAAATCCAGTGGGGCTTGGCCTGCGGCATCGGTCCTGACGGCCACTGGCACGGCTGGTTCGACGTCCGCATCCGCGCCCAGGCGCTACGGCGGCTCGGGCTCCACCCCGACCAGCCCACCGCCATCGTCACTGGCTCATCTCCGCCCGGATGGTGGCATGCCGCAGCAGAGCGCAACGCTCACCAGCGCCCTTAGGACCCTTACTACTGGCCGCCGCCTCGATCCGGTGCCAGAAGGACACCCCGCAGGCGCAGCCACGGAACGCCGTGCAGGCCGACACGGAAAAGGTCTCTTACCCGGCACGGGTAAGAGACCTTTTGGTGGAGCGCCCGGCAGGCCTTGCACCTGCATCTCCCACCGGTTGGTGGACGTCTTTCCTTGGACCACAGACGCGCGACTCCCGCCCTCAGGCCGAAGCTGCACCATGATCATACTTGATCAGCGAACCGGCATCGACCAGTCTCATCACGTGCCGAACTCGTCGATGAAGCTGTCGCAGTGCTCCAGCAGGGTTGGATACCTTCGCGGCCGGTCCGGGCGTCCCTCGTAGCTCTGGCAAGCAATCGGAGAGCGTCGACGCCGAGGATGACCGGCGTTGACGCGGCTGGGACCTCTCTGACTTGAGCAATATGGCAGGGAAATGGCAGAATCCGCAGGGTTTTTCGGTGGGTTGTGCCCTGCGTGTGCCCGCTGGGGCACGTCTGCGAAGGGCACGGCACGCGAAGGAACGACTAGGACTTGTCCGGCCGGTCATGTGACAGAGGCAGCGGGAGACGGCGGTCTTGCCTGTTTGTTGAGCGGTTACAGAGGCGCCAATTCCACCCTGCCTGCGAAGCGGCCACCCACTTGATCGGCGAGCCAATGGACGCGGGCGATCTGGTCGCCGTTCCGGTCCCGGACGTGCACGTGGACGGTGTGGTCCTGCGACGGCTCGTCCTGGTAGAGGTCCCGGGAATTCACTGTCAGGGTGAGGTACGCGTACTTCTGCGAGATCGCCTCCAGTCCCGCTTCGGGAACCGCAGGCCATGCGTTCAGATCCCACCGAACAGCCGCGGGATCTGGCCCCAGAGCGCCGATGAAGGGCTCGGCGCGGTCCAGCGGACGACCCCAGTCGAACACTTGGATCGGCAGGCAGTCTGCAGGGTTGTCGCCGGCCTCCGACGAACCGTGCTCCTTGCCGGCCGACGCCCACCATTCGAGGTCAGGCAGTACGTGACGTACTTGCGCCAGGACATCCGGAGACCTGATCACGGCTTCAAAGTCGACCTCTGCCTGACCGATGTCTGCCATGCCCAGCAAGGTACGCACCGCACGTATCGCTTCAGGCAGGTCAGCGGTGGTGAGGACAGCAGCCGCAGCAGAGTTACTCATCCCGGAACCATAAGACGGCACTCCCAGACCGGCCCGAGCGGGGCAGCCTGACTGTCGGTCTTCTCCGGGATCCTCTTCGGCCTTGGCACGCTGATCGCTCTGCTCGGCCCGGTCTCCGGGGCGCACTTCCGCGATGTTCGCCCAGCCAGTGGTGAAGTGGTCCACCCACGACCGGTTCGCCGGCCACCTGTGGCTGGGGGAGCTGGTGGCCACCGCCGGCCTGATTCTGTTGATCTACGATCTCGGCCGCGTCGGCCGCGCGCAGCTGGCGCCGGTCGCGGTCGCGTCCTTCATCGGCGCGGCGTACTGGTTCACTTCCTCCACAGCTTCGCCAACCCGACAGCCCACCGGACAACGGTCCCGCTACCGGGGCCTCTGTACAGAGAACTCGTTGCCGTCGGGGTCGAGCAGCAGCGCCCGGCCTCCGTCGCCCGCACCGGTGTCGGTGCGCGTCGCGCCCAGCGAGACCAGGCGGTCGACCTCCGCTTCCCAGTCGGCGTCGGTGGGGAGCGCCAGCTCGAGGTACAGCCTGTTCGTGCCCGTCTTCGGTGCCACCGGAGGACCGCCCCACGTGATCTTCGTACCGCCGTTCGGCGATTGGATCGCCGTCTCCTGGTCCTGGTCCCAGACCAGCGGCCACCCCAGCGCCTCGCTCCAGAAATAGCCGACCTCCTGCGTACCGTCGCAGGCCAGCGCTCCGATGAAGCCGGTGTCGGCGAGGAACTTGTTGCCCGCCTGGATGACGCAGAACTCGTTGCCGTCTGGATCGGCGAGCACCACGTGCCCCTCATCCGGTAGTTGGCCCACATCGATGTGTTTCCCGCCGAACTCCAGGGCCCTGGCCACCGTCTGCTGCTGATCCTCCGGGGAGGTGCTCGTCAAGTCGAAGTGCGCTCGGTTCTGACCGATCTTCGGCTCCTGGCTCGGCAGGAAACGGATGCGGAACCCGGCGGCATCAGGGGGCAGGATCGCGATGTCGTCGTCCGGACCGTCGGCCAACGCCCAGCCCAGGACCCCGGACCAGAACCGCGCCAGGCTCGCCGGCCGGGTCGCATTGAAGCAGATCGCGAACAGTTGACTGGTCATACCCCGAGCATCTCCGATCCACTGACGGTCACACGGCGGTCACACGGCTCCTCACACTTGCCGCGAGCGCAGCCTAGGGTGGCAGTGCAGCACCCGCATCCGACTTTCCGTCGCGGCGGGAGCCCGGTCTCTCAAACGGGACGACGGGGACGTCGAGGGCGTGAGCGAGGCGTGCCAGGTGTTGAGGCGGCCGTTGGTGCAGCCCTGCTCGATTTCGATGAGGATGCATGAGAATGCGTCTGGCCAGGCCACTGCGGCGGGCGAGTTCGTCGTGGATCCATCCGCGCTCGCCCCGCAACCGTCCCAGCTCCAGGCGCAGGGCAGTGAGGTCCAGGTTGGGCAGGAAGAACGTCACCCCACCATCCGACGGTGCAGAACCCTGCCCTGCCCTGCCCTGCCAGTGCAGACCTCTGCCCTATTGCCGCAGGTGGCGGCCACACCGGTCAGGGCAGAGGTCTCCACGACCGTTCCGTCCGCCCCTCCCCCATCAAGCACCGTGGAGGACGAGCTTCCTGGACCCGGCCAAGGTCGTCACCGTCCACGCATGTGGCGTGCAGCGCACGGAGCTGGGTGACCTTCCCTTCGGCCCAGACCTCGTACATCAGACGGTCGACGCCCTCACCTACGCGGCCCATGACCGCCAAATCCACCGGAAGATCCGCATCTGGCCTCCGGCCACGACGAGGTGACCAGCGACCTGGGTCAGCAAAAACGAGCAACCAAGGACCTGTTGCGTCAGTCCACGGACTTCGTCAAGCAGCAGCGCCATCTACGACCTCACCACGGTGGGTCTGGATTTATCGAGCAGTAGTGGCTCTGGTCCACTTCTGGTGGTCGCTTACCTTGAGTGACTGCCGATCTTCGTGTCGCGGTGTGTGGGAGAGTCACTGAGCACGCCTGTGCACGTCTGCCGTCTCGATGGGCTCGAGGAAATCGGTGAACTCGGTGAACTCGGTGAACTCGGTCTGGAGGCCGTCGGGCAACGCCTTGAGCGGATCAGGCGGTGATCGAGTGCTGGCACCCAGCGGCGTTCACTGATTGGCGGCCAGCACTGCCGCGAGGCCCTCTTGTAGATCTTTGACGAAATAGTCGGGAACCTCCAGCGACGGGAAATGCCCCCCGTTTTCGGGCGACCTCCATCGGACGATTTGTCGGTACCGCTCCTGTGCCCAGGCGCGCGGACACTTCTCGACGTCGCGGGGATACATAGTGATTGCCGACGGGACGTCGACCCGAAGTTCGGGGTCCAGCGAGTTGTGGCTTTCGTAGTAAATGCGGGCCGCCGATGCGCCGGTCCGCGTCAGCCAATACAGGGTGACGTTGTCGAGAATGCGGTCTCTGGAAATCGTCTCGAACGGGCTGTCTTCGGTGTCTGACCACTCGGCGAACTTGTCGAGGATCCAGGCAAGAAGCCCGACCGGTGAGTCGACGAGCGAGTAGCCGATGGTCTGCGGTCGGGTCGCCTGCTGCTTCGCGTACGCCGCGCGGTGGCGCCAGAAGTCGCGGGTTTCCTCGGTCCACTTACGCTCAACCGCCGTCAGCCCGTCCGTTGTCAGCCCGGGCGGTCCCTCCGCGAACGTTGTGTGGATGCCGAGAACGTGCGCCGGGAACCTGCCGCCGAGAACCGTGGTGATATTACCTCCCCAATCACCGCCGTGGGCTGCGAACTTGCTGTAGCCGAGCCTTCCCATCAGTTCTACCCATGCGGCCGCAATCTTTTCGGTTCCCCACCCCGTGGTGGCCGGCTTGTCGCTGTAACCAAAGCCTGGTAGCGACGGGACCACGACGTGGAACGCCGGTGCGTCTGCATCTTTCGGATCTGCCAGCTCCTGCACTACATCGACGAACCGGGCAATGCTGTCTGGCCAGCCGTGCGTCAAGAGCAGAGGAGTGGCATCCGCGCGCGGGGATCGGCAGTGCAGGAAGTGGATTCCCAGATCATCAATGGTCGTGCGGAACTGGCCGATCCGGTTGAGGCGCTCTTCGAACGACCGCCAGTTGTACCCGGTGCGCCAGTAGTTCACGACATCGACGAGGTCAGCGAGAGGAACGCCCTGTTCCCATCGGCGAGGGTCGGGCGCGGCGCGATAGACCGTCTCGGCCTCCGGTAGTCGCGCCGCGGCCAATCGCGCGCGTAGATCGTCGAGATCGGCGTCGGTTGCGTGGGCTTCAAATGCTTGCACGTCGCTGGTTGGACGGAGCATGAGACCTCCTGGCCATCGCGGGACCGGCTGCGAACTATCGCGAACCGGCTAAGCCGGTTCTAGCAGGTTTCCGAGCCACGCCGCAACCGGCTAAGGTGGTTCCATGCGCGCTGAGTTCCCTGACTTCCGCCTCGGTAAGGTGCTGGCAACCAGCTTCACGGGGACCCTGTCGGAGCGGCATGGCGACGCCGTGGAGCGCATTCCCACGCCGCACCGACTCGTCGACTGGCTGGCGGTGAACGGCCTCGCCGTGGACTCCTGCACCCTTGCCCAGCTCGACCTCGCTCGGGAACTGAGGGAGTCGATTCACGCCGCCGCGACAGCGGCCGCGATCCAGGACGCTCTCCCTGCGTCTGCTGTCCAAGTCATCAATGACTGCAGCGCTCAGGGTCGGGCCGCAGCGATCCTGACACCCGAGGGCAAGCGGCAATGGCGGCTCAGCTCGGCTTCCCGCGTCGAAGATGCCCTCAGCGTGATCGCCGCCGACGCGATCAGCATCCTCGCGGGCGAACGAGACGGAAAATTGGCCTTGTGTGCATCACCGACCTGCCAAGCCGCCTTCTTCGACACCAGCCAGAGTCGCACCCGCAAATGGTGCGACATGAACACGTGCGGGAATCGTCAGAAGAAAGCGCGCTTCCACGCCAACCAGCGCAAAAACCTCAGATCAGCGGAGTGATCGTTACCTCGGTGCATCCCAGTGAGCCCCACGCCTGCGACACATCCGCCACGTTGGATGCACCTCAACGGCACCACTAAGAAGTCATCTCAATTGGCTCGGTAGGCTGTCGGCTGTGGTGGGGATCGTTGAGCGGCTGGTGCCGAACGAGTTGTGAGAGCTGTTCCAGAGAGTGGTGCCTGAGGCGCCGACGCGACCTCAGGGTGGCGGCCGACGTCGGCACGGCGACCGCGAGGTTCTGGCCGCGATCGTGTTCGTCGCCACATCGGGCTGCACGTGGCAGCAGCTGCCCGCAGCGTCTCTCGGACCGTCCGGGGCAACGGCTCACCGCCGTTTCACCGAGTGGACGAAGGCACACGTGTGGGCCAAGCTCCACCGCCTGGTCCTCGACGAACTCGGCTCCCGCGGCGACCTGGACTGGTCTCGTTGCGCGATCGGCTCGGTGAATATGCGGGCCCTGAAAAGGGGGAGCTGACAGGTCCGAATCCTGTCGACCGAGGCAAGTACGGCTCAAAGATCCACCTGATCACCGAGCGGAACGGTCTGCCCCTGTCCGTCGGAATTTCAGGTGCCAATCTCCACGACAGCCCGGCCCTGGTCCCGCTTGTGAAAGGCATACCTCCGGTCCGCTCGCGCCGAGGTCCTCGTCGGCGCAAGCCCGGCAAGCTCCACGCCGACAAGGGCTACGACTACGCTCACCTGCGGCGATGGTTATCCACGCGGGGCATCCGGCACCGCATCGCCCGCAAGGGCATCGAGACCTCACAGCGGCTGGGACGCCACCGTTGGACCATTGAACGCACGATGGCCTGGCTCGCTGGCTGCCGCCGACTCCACCGCCGCTACGAGCGCAACGCCGACCACTTCCTGGCCTTCATCAGCATCGCCTGCACCCTGATCTGCTACCGCAGACTCTCAAATTGAGATGGCCCGTTAGGGGCGAGGCGGGGCCGTTGCGGGCAGTCGGCTTCAGGTGCCTGTGGTCACGATGGTTGCTGTACTTCGAATGCTGTACAGCCCCACCGCGGCGGTCCGTTGCTTCCTGCCTGGACAGCCAGGCGTACCACGGGGCCACGGCGATCAGGCAGCAGATCAGCGCGAGCGACGTGACGTTGAACCCGCCGTGGAAAACGGACGCGGCTAGGTACGTGGCGCCGGGCAGGTGGTCAGCAGCACCATGGCCACCATCGGATCCCCGCGCTGCAGACCGGCCTGCAGCAGGAACAGCGGGATAGCCACCGCCAGTACGCCCAGCAGGAGCGGGGCGGACGGCTCGGCCACCCACCGGTGACTGGGGCCGCCAGCCGCCACCAGGAGTGCCCCGCCGCACAGGTAGATGAGGTGAAAGCGGTGGGCGGTCACGTACACGGGGTCAATGCCGCGCCGCCCCAACTCGGCTGAGATCAAAGCCAGTACGGCGGCCCCAGTGCCGGCGCCGACCACTAGGAGTTGTCTTCACATGTCACGCCCACATCAGGAGCGATGCGAGGATGACGGCTGCTTGCGATAGCTGCCGATCTTGACGTGAGCGACGAGGGGGCTGAGGGACACCGGAACGAAAGCCCGTGCTAAAAGATCGTTGCATGTGGGTTCAGCGAGTGGTCGAACTGACCGGGTGGGAGCCGCTCGGGATCTCCGTCGACTGGGCGGCGATGGAGGGAGAGCTGGGAGTTCCGCTGCCGGCGGACTACAAGGAGCTCTACGAGGCGTTCGGCGGCGGCGTCTTCAGTGATTCCCTCTACTTTCTGGGGCGCGACGAAGGCCCCGCGTTCGACTTCCTGAGACAGTGGCGGGTCTCCCTGTCGGTCGACCAAGACAGCAAGTTCGGAGACGTCTCCGCCGTCGAGCCCTATGCGATCTACGCGCCGGGCGGCAAGGGGCTGGTTGAGTGGGGCTCCACCGAATGGGCCGACGAATACTTCTGGCTGATCGATGCCGAGCGGCCGGGCGAGTACCCCGTCCTCGCACGGTCCAATGACATCGGCGCATGGCACCGGTACGACATGTCCACCTCGGAGTTCCTCTACCGCGTCCTTGCCGATACCGATTTCCAGCCGTTCGGGATCGCGCAGTACGACCTCGGCACGACGTTCACGCCCGGCTCGGGCGAGGGGTGAGTGACGGTGTGTCGTACCCGGGGCGGATCGTGACGGAGAGTACAAGCGCCGGTTTTTGCACCGTTGTTCGTTAACCTTCGAAGATGGCAGGCTTCGGGGTGCCCAGGAATTGCCGTGACCTGCGTGACCCGGCGCCCTGACCAAGATTCGTAGGTGTCCGGTCCCCCTCCGCAGCGTTCCACCGCCCGCGGACGACGCCTTCGGCGGCCAGTCGCTCTGACGAACGGCTGGCCTTCCCACGTTCTTGGAACACGACAGTGCCGTCGTTTCTCATCGAGATCCGTGAGCCAGGTGATCATCAACTGCCTCAGGAACCGGTCGCCAACGCTGTTCCTAGAGAGGTTCTGGCTCAACTCCCGTGATGTGGTCATTGGCCGTCACGCCAGCACAACGCGTGTGCTCACAGTCCTTGAAGACGACCTCTATGCTCCGGAACATCCGGCGGCCCGGGCGCTGTTGCTCACCACGACCCCAGCCCCGAGCCCTGCTCTGCAGGCCTGGCTGGGCACTATCGAAGGGCTCGTCCCCCTGCACCACAAGGCAACGTGAACAGCTACTGATCCACAGGCTTTCACAAGGGAGCCAAGCAGGGTTGGCGCGGCGGACGGCGCGATGCCGGGGGGGGCGGGGGCCGCCGCTCGGTGCGCGGGGTGGGACGACCATGGCGGTCCAAGACAGCCACCAAGGCCGTCGGCAAGTGGATCCCGTTTCTCCCTGAGGTGGTGAGGGCCGTAAAGCCGCTCGCCACGACATCTCGACAGATGGAGAGCGATGATCACGCCACCTCACTGGGCTTCGCATCGTCGAATGATCGAACGCCGATATGATCATGCCCGTTGTCGAATAACGGGGGTTGGCCAGTGCAGACCAAGAAGCGTCGAATCAGCGTGGCGGCAGCCGCGGCTGCCTGCGGAATCTTGGCCCTGGCGTCCGGATGCAGCAACACTCCTACCACTGGCAAGCACGACACCAAACCGACAGCCTCCGCCACCGCAGATTCCAGTTCCCCGGCCACGCCGAGTGCCTCCACCAACCTCAAGCCGGTCCAGGGCCAACGGCTGCGTCACCTCTTGCTGACCACTGGTGACCTGGGGCCGGGGTACACCCAGACCGAGACACCCGAGGATGAGAAGGCCGCCGACCCTCATCGGTACGACGACATAGGCATGAGCGGGTGCCCCGCTCTGGAAGAGCTGGGCAAACACAGCGACGAAGTCGAGTTCGCGACGAAGACCTCCGCCGGCTTCACGTTCGGCGCGGATTCGACGCTGGGAGAGGAGTTGGACAGCGATACGCCGTCCAAGCTGTCGGCGGGGCTGCGCAGGCTCGTGCATGCCCAGACGGCCTGTCCCACCTACACCATGACCTCAGGCAGTACCCCGGTCACCGTCACGGTGCACAAGGATGCCGCTCCCGTCCCGGGTCCCGACGCCTACGCGTACACGACCACGTTCAGCGGCCCGGCAGGGACCTCAGTGCTGAAGACGGCCGCCGTCCGCCGCGGCAACGTACTGGTGACGCTTGTGGGTGCGCCCGCCTTGGTCGACGGGCACATCGAGGCCGCCGTCGCGAAGATCCCCGCCGGCTGAGCCGCACTTCAGCCCACGCGTGTGCAACGGACGTGATACTGGTGGACTCTCCTCTTCAACTGTCGCCAGTTCTCGTGCCTGCCAGTGCGTACGATCCGGCAGGAGACTCCCGGCCCCAGCCAGCCGGCTGAGGCGACCCGCGACGACGCGGCGGCTCCTTGCCGGAGCGCTTGTCCAGGCAACGACGAGGCCACCTCGTCCAGCGCGAGCACTGGACGAAGTGGTCGGGCTCGGCGGGAGGTCAGCGCAGGAGGGAGAACTTCTTGGTCAGCGGATCCAGCACATCGCGCTGCCCGAAGACGGCGATTCCGTAGTAGTCGAGCGCCTGCTCCGGCGTGGTCTTCATCCGGTCGAGCTGTTCTGCGTAGGTATCCCCGGTCATCTCTGCGGTGAAGTCGGTGTACAGCAGCCCTGAAGCGTCGGCCTGGTCGCGCAGTCGCCGGACCCAGGCCGGGCGCCCTTCGAGGACCACGAGGGAGAGCCCGGAAATGGGGGCGTGGCTGCCGGCGTCAGCGTCCGAGAACGTAAGGAACGACATCTTGCGCAGCAGCTCCGGCTGTTCGGTGGCTGCCTTGGCGGCCAGTCCCAGGCACAGGTGCGACGCCGCGTTGGCCGCCACCCCGGGCGGAAGCTTCGCCTTGAGGGCGACGACGAACTTATAGCGGCTGTCGACCTCAGTCGCGTCGACACAGGTAGGGCGCGAAGTGGGCACGGTCATGTGGACCTCTTTCAAGCCTTCAAGGGATGTCGTTGAGGGGAGCCTCGGGCGTTGATCCCTAGGGACTGGCCCGGACTGGCACGCCGGTCTTGTACATTCCTGCACCCTCATCTGCTACGGCAGCCTTACCAATTGAGATGGCTTGTAAGAGCCATCCATCGCCTTCGAGCAACGTCCTCGATCAGTACGTCTGCGTTTACTGATCGGCGACGGTCATCGGCTCTTCGCAGTCAGGGGTGTCGGTGGTAGGCGTGGAGGACAGCGGAAGGAAGGTCAGTGCTAAAAGATGGGTGCATGTGGGTTCAGCGAGTGATCGAATTGACCGGGTGGGAGCCGCTCGGGATCTCCGTAGACTGGGCGGCGATCGAGGGAGAGCTGGGGGTTCCGCTGCCGGCGGACTACAAGGAGCTCTACGAGGCGTTCGGCGGCGGCGTCTTCAGTGATTCCGTCTACTTTCTGGGGCGGGACGAGGGCCGCGGGGCGTTCGACTTCCTGAAACACTGGCGGGTCGACCTGTTGGTCGACCAGGACAGCACGTTCGGAGGCGTCTCCGCCGTCGATCCCTATGCGGTCTACGCGCCGGGCGGCAAGGGACTGGTTGAGTGGGGCTCCACCGAGTGGGCCGACGAGTACTGCTGGCTGATCGATGCCGAGCGGCCTGGCGACTACCCCGTCCTTGCGCGGTCCCATGACGGCGGCCCATGGCACCGATACGACATGTCCACCTCGGAGTTCCTCTACCGCGTCCTTGCCGATGCCGATTTTCAACCTTTCGGGATCGCGCAGTACGACCTCGGCACGGTGTTCACGCCTGGCTCGGGCGAGGATGAGTGACGGCGTGGGTCGTATTCGGGCCCGAGCGGGGATGTGTCCTCATCGCTGGGTAGTCGTTCGACGTGATTCGCCTGGAGGGCGGGATGTCGCGTAGAGCGCAGGCTTCGGACTGCCCAGGGACCGCCGCCCTGACC
This sequence comes from Streptomyces sp. NPDC107765, assembly GCF_055657085.1. Classification (NCBI taxonomy): domain Bacteria; kingdom Bacillati; phylum Actinomycetota; class Actinomycetes; order Kitasatosporales; family Streptomycetaceae; genus Streptomyces; species Streptomyces sp. NPDC107765. The sequence goes on from NZ_JBVKBL010000001.1 coordinate 224,469, forward strand.
TGCGTGATACGGCGCCCTGACAAGATTCGTAGGTGTCCTGTGCCCTTCGTAGCGTCCCACCGACCGACCGCGGACGACCCCTTCGGCGTTCTTGAGCACGGCAGTGCCGTCGTTTCTCATCTCCAACTCGCGGTCCGATATGGTCTCCACTCAAGGCGGGCCTGCTCGGAACGGCGCACGCTCTGGCCGGACGCCAGCGAGTCCACGTCTTGAGCAGAAAGCCTGCACTGCCCTCCGCCAGGGCGCGCAGCACGTTCTGCTGCTCCCCGAAGGTGGTGAGGATCAGCACTGCGGCCCCGCAGACGTCGTAGGTCGAGTGGTATGCGGCGATCCGGCGTGACCACCGTGCTGGGATGTCGATGCGGGCCGCGCAAGTGCGGGGGGACGTACCGGGCGGTGCGGAAAGCGGTGAATTTTGCATGGCCGGAGCCGCGGAAGAAGCTCCCGTCGCGTGCGACCGCGCTCGATCCGTACCAGTCGGTGATCGAGCAGGTGCTACGTGGCTGGCCGGAAGCCTGCGCTCCTGGCGGCGTCCGGGAAGGCAGCGGCGGAGGCGTTCGTCCCTCAGTCCCACCAGCCCCGCAGGAGGCTGAGGTCGACTTCGGTGACGTCAAGGTGTGGTTGGTCGGTGAGCCGACCACCTGCTGTCCGGTCACCAGCCGACTCGTGGAGGTTCACGGGAAATGACGGCAGTGCCGTGTCGCGGCAAAGGGCGGCGGCCCCGTAACCGGGGGGCCGCCTTTGGGTGTGACGGCTTGGCTCAGGCGGTGTCGCGGGCCGCGCGGCGGCGTACTGCGAGGGCTGCGCCGCCACCGGCGGCGATCAGCACGGCAGCCATGCCGGCCATCGCCGCGGTGTTGTCGTTCGTGCCGGTTTCGGCGAGGTCGGAGTCCTTGGCCGCAGTCGACGGGGCGCTGTTGGTCTTCATGGTCCTGGCGATCCAGCCCGCGTAGGCGGGCGCGCTGGTGTAGAGGCCGGGGCCTTGCGAGCACGGCACCTTCGGGGCGCCGGGGCCCGAGGTGACGCCGATCAGTTCCCAGCGGCCGTTTTGGCCCTTTTGGACCTGCGGCCCGCCGGAGTCCCCGGAGCACGCCATGGCCTTGGGCACGGTGGTGAGCGTGCACAGCCGGGTCCGGTCCGCGTAGCCGGGCGCGCACTCGGACGCGGCGCCCCTGCGGGTGTTCAGCTCCTGCAGCCGGTCCGGGAACCTGAATTCGGTGTCGACGGTGGTGCCGAAGCCCAGGATTCGGGTCGGCGTGCCGGGTCGCCCCACCTGCTCGGCGATCTTGATGGGTTGCTGGGCGACCGGGCGGTCCAGGCGTATCAGGGCGATGTCGTTCTTGTTGGCGACCTTGTTGTCGCCGTTCGCATAGCCGGGGTGGACGAAGGTCCGGTCGATCTTCCGGACGGTGCCGCCGGACTTGCGGTGCTTGCTGCCGATGCGCACGATGCCGTCCAGCTTGAGGCCCTCGCCCTTCACACAGTGGGCCGCCGTCAGCACCCACTGCCGATCGATCAGCGACGCCCCACAGTTCCCATCGATCAGGCCCTGGTCCGGGGCCGACTCCGGGATGACCGCCATGAACGGGTAACTCTCGGCGGAGTCCGACCCGTTGACGATGGCACCGGCGCTGCCCGCCATGACCGTGACGCAGGCCGCGGCGGCGAGAGCGCCGACGGCAGCGGTGCGGGCGGTACGGCGGCGCAGCGGCTTGAAACTGAACACAGAGGGTCCTTTTTCCTTGGCGGATCCGTATGCATGCAGCCTCGTTGTTCGATGCCTGCCGGACCATCTGGGCAACGGGTCGGTCGATGGTGGGGCTAACCCCCCTCTGTCCTGGGGAAGACGCGGGGCCCGGAGTGTGGCTGTCCGGCAGAGGACTTCACAGAGCGCCGGGGAAGAGCCGTACAACTGGGATGGCGGTACTGGACGCAGTCTGCCTGGGCCCTGGTGCGGATGTCGCCGCGGTGATCACGCCTCGTCCCGGCCCCGGCCGACCGACGGATGCGAAGAACCGCCGCCCGGCCACCCGGCATGACGTGGGCCGAGTCCTCGCAACGGGCCAGGCACACACCCGCCCGACGCATCAAGGGGCAGGACGTCGCTTCCCTCCGCCGCCAGGACGTCAGCGAAGATCTGGTTCAGTGAGCTGCCGCTGCCCCTACGGGAGTGCGGCTGCCGGCAAGGAGCGCTGCTCGGCGGACCGAGCTGGTGGAGGCGGCCAGCAGCGGCATCCGGACGGCCGGGCTGGGAATGCGTCCCTGGGCGTGCAGCACTCCCTTGATGACTGTCGGGTTCGGTTCGGCGAATAGCGCAGCGGACAAGCGGGCCAACTCCGCTCCGAGCCTGCGGGCGGGTACGCCGGAGCCGCGGCGCCACAACGAGATCAGTTCGGCGTAGTCGGCGGTACGGAGATTGGCCGAGGCGAGAATTCCACCGTGCGCGCCCGCCGCGACGAGGGGTGATATGACCACGTCGTCGCCGCCGAGCACGGCGAAACCGTGCGGTGCGCAGTCGAGCAATTCGACCGTGGTCGCATCGATCGCGCCGGTCGCGTGCTTGACCCCGGCGACCTCTGGCAGGCGGCCGAGTGCCGCAAGGGTGTCGGCGCTGAGAGTCTGCCCGGTGCGGTAGGGAATGTCGTACACGATCAGCGGTATGCCGCCGTGGTCGGCCAGCGCGGTGAAATGCGCCAGTGTCCCCGCTTCACCGGGGCGGATATAGGGCGGCGCGGGAACCAGCGCCGCGGCTATGTCGCCTCTGGTCGCCAGTTCGCGCAGCGACTCGACGGCGGTGGCGGTGTCATTGGTGCCGACCCCGACGATCAGCGGGGCGCCGTGTCCCCGGCAGGCGGCTGAGCAGACTTCCACCACGGTCTGCTTCTCCTCCGCGGTCAATGTGGCAGCTTCCGCGGTGGTGCCGAGGGCGACGAGCCCGGAGGCACCCGCCGACAGCGCCTCGTCGGCGAGTCGGGCCAGCGCATCGGGCGCCAAGCGCAGATCGTCGGTGAACGGAGTCACCAGGGGGACGTACAGGCCGGTGAATTTCGGATCGGACTTCATGGTCCCACCCTTGCTCATGCCGATCCTGTAGGTCCATTGCTGATTTCTGCCGTGATACCTAAGCTGAACTTATGCTTGATGTGCGTCGTCTCTACCTGCTTCGCGAGTTGGACCGGCGGGGCACGATCGCCGCCGTGGCCGAGGCGCTGACCTTCACCGCATCTGCCGTCTCCCAGCAGCTGAGCGTGCTGGAACGTGAGGCAGGCGTGGCCTTGCTTGAACGCAGCGGCAGGCGTGTGATCCTCACGCCCGCCGGCCGGTCCCTCGTCGCACACGCCGATGCCGTGCTGGAACGCCTGGAACTGGCGGTCGCCGAACTCGCCAACGCGCGCGAGGGCATCGGCGGGTCGCTGCGCATCGGGACCTTCCCCTCCGGTGGCCACACCATCGTTCCCGCCGCGCTGGCCGAGCTGGCCCAACGGCATCCCGCACTGGAACCGATGGTGCAGGAGATCGACTCGGCGCGCGTCTCCGACGGCCTGCGAGCCGGCGAACTCGACGTGGCCCTTGTCCACGACTACGACTTCGTACCCGCGTCGCCGGACACCACCGTGGACGAGGTGCCCCTGTTGGAGGAGCCCATGTACCTCGCCACCAACACCGCGACCAAGACCACCAGCCGCGGCAACACCTTGGCAGAGCTGCTCGGTCCTTACGCCGAGGTCCCGTGGATCACCGCACGCGACGGCACGACCGGTCACGCGATGGCCGTACGCGCCTGCCAGGCGGCCGGGTTCCAGCCGAGAATCCACCACCAGGTCAACGATTTCCGCACAGCGCTGGCCCTGGCCGCCATCGGGCAAGGTGCCGGACTTGTACCGGAAATGGCCACTGCGCATCCCCCGGCGGGCGTCGTATTGACCAAGCTGCCGTTGTTCCGTCGATCGAGGGTCGCCTTCCGCGCGGGCGGCGGTACGCATCCGGCGATCGCCGCATTCGTGGCCGCGGCAAGAGCAGCAGTGGGTCAGCGGAAGTGAAGTTCGCCCCCGGCGCCGGCGTGGGCAACTGTGCAGGTCGCAGCCCTCAACGAATGACTGCGGCCGGCAGGCGACGACGTCTCAAGCCCAGACCGCTTTGACCACGCCGTGGCCTGCCGCAGCCGCCCGCCCGTAGAACCGTTGGAGGTCCCCGTGATGAGCGAGGAACTCCTGCCTGGCCTGTTCCTCGTCCCGGCCCCAGCCGACGAGCTTGGCACCGGCGACGCTCCACAACTCGTCGAAGGAGACACTCGCGAGGAAGTGTGCGGCCTGTGACACCCCGGGCGACTCCAGAAGCACCAGGGGTGGGTTGGAGGGGTCTGCGTCCGTGCTGTGCGCCACGGGGCGGCCGCCGTAGATCGGCAGCGTCCAGGGCTTGTCAGAATCTGCCTTCGCATCTGCATCTGCATCTGCATCTGCATCGAGGACTTCGGCTGCGGCGTAGAGGTCATTGACTGAGCTCCAGACCTTGTCGATCGAGTCGGCGAGGCCCGCTGCGTACTCGTCGGGGTGGTTCTCCCAAGCCTTCCCCATGAACGCCGCAAGCCAGGTGTGGTCGTCCCGGATCTCGGATTCCGCGACGGCGCGCAGGTGCAGGTGGATGCTCACGGCGACGAGTCCTTCCATTCAGTGGCCCGCCAGTCAGGCCGAACGGGCAGAACCTACTCGACGGCACTGACAGCGGGACGCCCGGTCTCCTGACGTGGCGCGGGATCCCAGGCACTGCCAAGACGCCCTCCGGCACCGAGCGCCGCGTGCGGAGAACGAGAAGGGCGATGCTCGCGGCCCGGACCAAGAAGGTCCGGGCCGCGGTGAAGCCGGTCGGCGGTCAGCCTCCGGCAGACGTCAGCCGTCGTTCTCCGAGGAGGGAAGGTACGCCCCCGGCACATCCTGCGGCGCGAAGATCTTCTTCTCGCCCGGGTACGGCTTGTTCCAGTTGTGCGTCTCGTACCAGGTGAGGTGGTTCATCTGGGCGGGGTTGGCGTAGTCGGGGATGGCGTGGGGGCCGGTCAGCCGCTGCTTGGACTTCCACTTGTCCCAGATTGCCGCGAGGTCCTGCTTGTCCGCGGGTACCTTCGCGGGCGCGACGGCCGCTGCGTTCGGGCTCTGCGGTGCCGGGGTGTCCGAGCCGCAGGGCGGCTGGGTCTTCAGGCCGTCGGTGAGGGAGACGCGGTTGGGCTGCGCCGTGAACGGGGTGGTGTCCGGGAGGCGGGTGAAGGCGCCGCTCATGGGGCTGGCCGCGCTGTCCTTCTGGTTCATCGGGTGGATCCCGAGGATCTGCTCGATGGTCCGGATCACCGTGATCTGGGTGTAGTAGTGGCTGTCGGTCTTGCCGCGCTGTGCCCAGGGGCTGATGATCTGGATCGGGGCCCGGTGCCCGTCGACGTGGTCGAGGCCGGCCTGGGAGTCGTCCTCGACGACGAAGATGGCCGAGTTCTTCCAGTACTTGCTGTGCGAGATCTTGTCGACCATCTTGCCGACCGCGAGGTCGTTGTCGGCGACCTGGGCGGAGGGGCTCGCGGGACCACCGGTGTGGTCGTTGGAGAACCAGAACATGTTCAGGTTCGCCGGCCCGTTCTTCTCGAAGTCCTGCTTCCAGATCTGGTACTTGTAGACGTCCGGGACGTCGAGGTCGAACATCGGGAAGCCGGGCACCGACACGTCGTTGAGCGAGGGGATCGCCGACCCGACATTGATGGGGTAGTCCGTGGGCTTCCCGGTTGCGTCCATGGTCTTGGCGTCGCAGTACAGGTTCTGCCAGGACGCTCCGGACGGCTTGCTCTCCACCGACTGGAACTCACCGAAGTCCTTGACGGACTTGCCCGCCGCCTGCGCGCCGGTCCACAGGAAACCGGACCTCTGGTGGCCGAGAGCGTCGTTCTCGGTGTCGTAGCTGCGCTGGTACTCGCCGGCCGAGGACTCGGTGTACTCCGGATTGTCGCTCTGCATCAGCCAGTTGTGGCCCTCGGCAGAGTTCGTGCCGATGTCGTAGGTGTTGTCGTACAGCCCGAACTGCCTGGCCATCGCATGCTGGTTCGGCGTCACGTTCTCGCCGAACTGCGCCAGCTTCGCCTCGCCGTTGCCCTGCGGGATGTCGCCGAAGACCTGGTCGTAGGTCCGGTTCTCCTTGACGATCAGGAAGACGTGTTTGATCGGCGAGGGGTCGCCGAGCCGCTGCGGGACCGCTACCGGCTTCGCGGTACTCCTGCCGTCGGCCTTCTTGACGGAGTGGCCCAGCCAGCCGTTCTGCTTGAAGACCTTGGCCGTCTGGGACCTGATGGCGCTGTCGTCGGGCAGCGTGAAGCGCTGCAGGCTGGAGGTGGTGTCGTGGGTGCCGTGCGCGCCGCTGGGGTTGGGGCGACGGGCGTCGATGCCACGGGTGTTGGAGACCAGCACCTGGTTGCCGACGGTGGCGATCTCCGAGGGGAAGTAGTCCGTGGGGAGCAGGCCGACGTAACTGACCGGTTCCTGCGGGCTCTTGTACTTGTATACGGCGACCGCGTTGGCGCGGCCGAGCGTCACCAGGAGATGGCCGTCGTCGGTGAGCGTCACCGCGTTGGGCTCGTAACCCACCGACGCCTCCGGCCACGGACGGGTGGCGATGGTCTGCACGACCTTGTCGGCGGCGATGTTGATGACCGACACGTCGTTGGTGGCGGTGTTGGTGACGAACAGTGCCCCGCCCTTGGCGTAGAGGGCGGTCGGGTGCAGACCGACGTCGATGCTCTTGACGGCGCCATCCGGCTTCGCCAGGTCGATGACGCTGACCGTGCCGCTGGTGGTGGCACCGGTCTTCGGGTTGGCGGGCACCTGGGTGTTGTAGGAGTTGATCGTGGTGTCGCCGGGCTTGGCCGGACGGCCGCCCTCGTTGCTGACGTAGAGCTTGTCGCCGACCTTGACCATGTCGCGCGGGGCGTTGCCCACGTCCCAGCTCTGCTTGACGGCCCCGGTCGCCGCATCGAGGGCGACCACCTTGTTCTGGCCGTTGACCGCGGCGTACACGGTGGAGCCGTCGGACGAGAACACCGGCTCCCCCACCAGCGCGTGCTTGGCGCCGTCCGCCGGGATCCTGAGGAACGTCGGGTTGCTGACGCTGCCGTCCGGGTTCACGGTGAGCTTGGTGTAGCCGTCGGTCTGTCCCAGCCACAGCTGCTTGCCGTCGGGCGAGTACGTGGGGCCTTCCTGGCCCACGGAGTTGCTGCTGAGGCGCGGGTTCGAGGATGCGGAGGCGCTGACGAGCTGCTGCACCTTCCAGTTCTTGCGGTCGACGATGGCCAGCGCCGCTCCGCCGTCGGTCAGCGAGGCCGCGACGTGGGTGCCGTCCGGGCTGACCGAGGACGACATGATCTTGCCGTTGTCGATGACGAGACGGTCGCCGTACGGGGCGATGTACTGGTCGCTGGAGACGACCTGGCCGTCAGCGGTCTGCTGGCCCACCTGGTCGGTGCCGAACTGGTGCGTCTGGGCATAACCGATGCCGGCCGTGGCGGCGAGAACGACCGCGGTGGCCGTTGCCAGGGCACTGCGGCGGCTGAAGCGGCTGAAGCGTCTGTCGAGAAAGCCGGAACGTTCCTTCTCGTCATGTCGACGGCGGCGTATGACCTGCATGGAGTCATCCCTTCGAGGTGGAGAGAAGTTCGACATTGCCGTCGAACTGCCACAGCGGGTTCGGGGCGTCCCCCTCCGGGGTCCGCACCAGGAAGTAGCCGTTGACTTCCTTCGGCCCATCGCCATCAGCCATGAACCGCCCGTCCGGGGTCACGTCGAGCTGATAGATGGCCTGCCCGGCGGTCTGGACGCCGGGGAGATGCCAGGAGACGACGCAGCGCCAGTCGTTGCCCGGCCCCTGCGCGGCGACCTGGAGGCTGCCCTTGTCGCACGTCGCCGTGGCTCTCAGCCGGTCCTCGGTGACGGCGGGCCGGTGGAGCTGCTCGGTCTGCATGCGGTACAGGTGGGCGAATGCCGTGGCGACCGAGCTCTGCACCTTCTCCTGCCCGATCCCGGAGCCGGTCGCCGTGGTCGTGAGCGACGTGGTGAGGACCCCCACCGTCACGGCGACCAGCCCGGTCAGCGGCAGCACTCCGAACGTGATCGCGCGGCGCCCCGAGCCGTCATCACTGAGGTTGGTGAAGTCGCGCCGCAGGAACAGCAGATAGGCCAGCGCTGTCGCCAGCACGGCCCACGCCAGGCTGACACCGATGCCGATCAGGAGCGGGGCGAGCTGGGCCGGGCCGGTGAACAGACCGTTCCAGGCGATGAAGGCGTAGCTGGGCAGGGCGAGGCGCACGGCGACGGGCAGCGGCATCATCTGGGCGAGCTGCATCGCGAGGGCGACGAGCACGGGCAGCAGCAGTCCCATCGGGGAGCGCCCCAGCGCGACGGACCCGAGCAGTCCGATTCCGGCGAGGGCGAGGGTCGGAGCGAGGACGCAGACCCAGGCGAGCAGGACTTTGACGGCGGCGTCCGCCGGCGTCAGCAGGTGGCCGTCGAGGCCGACCAGCGGCTGGTTGCCGACCGCCACGACGCCACCGGCCGCGCTGGAACAGGCCAGTCCGGCCACGAGCAGCAGGAGGACGGTGAGGCTGGCGAACGCCTTCGCGGCGAAGATCCGCCTGGGCGACCGGACCGCCACGAGCAGGTGGCGCCAGGTGCCGAGCCGGTCCTCGGCGGCGAACACGTCGCCGGTGACCAGCGAGGTCAGCAGCGGCAGCGCCCAGGTGCCCGCGAAACCGAGCACCACCAGCGGCCCGGCCCATCCCGTGGCGTGCATCCAGCGGCCGAAAAGGGTGTCGACGGGGAGCGTGCTCTGTTGGCTCACCGCGGCGACGAAGAGCGCCGGCGCGATCCAACAGGCAAGAACCAGCAGGCGGATCCGCCACTGCGAGACCAGTTTGACCAGCTCGAAGCGGTAGCAACGCGCCACCGAGGCGCGGCGGGCACCGGCACCGTGGGGCTCGGCCTGGGCCTGGGCGTGGGTGAGGGGCGCGGTCATCGTCCGGCCTCCTCAGGCTCGGTGAGGGCGAGGAACGCTGCTTCGAGCGGCGACACCAGGGGGGAGAGCTCCCGTACCGCGACGCCCGCCCGCACCAGCCGCACCACCAGTTCGTCGAGGGCAGGCACCAGCGCGCGGACGATGAGCGCCTGCGCGTCGTGCCGTGCCCCGGCGTCCTCGACGAGGCGGATCCCGGCCGTCCCGGCCGCCAGTTGGCGGGCGGCGGGCGCATCGGAGGTGCGTATCCGGTAGTCGAGTTCCTGCTCCTCGGCGGCCAGCTTGCCGAGCGGCCCGGAGAAGACGACCCGTCCGGTGGCGAGGAGGGTGACGTCGGAGCACAGGGCCTCGACGTCGTCCATGCGGTGACTGGAGAGCACGACGCCGGTGCCGTCCGCCGCGAGCCGGGTCAGGACACCGTGCACGTGCTTTTTGCCGGCCGGGTCCAGCCCGTTGGACGGCTCGTCAAGCACAAGCAGCCGGGGCTTGCTGAGCAACGCCGCGGCCAGCCCCAGCCGTTGTCGCATGCCGAGGGAGAAGCCGCGGGCCCGATCGTCGGCGACATCGGTGAGCCCGACCTGCGCAAGCGCGTCGTCGATCGCCGTCGTCCGCGTGTCGTCGCCGCGGAGAGCGGCGAGCGCGGCGAGGTTCTGCCGGGCGGTGAGCGAGGGGTAGAGACCGGGGCCGTCCACGAAGCCCGCGACACCGTCGGGAGCGTCGGGCGTCCGCCCGACCGGTGTACCCAGGATGTCGAGGCTGCCGCTGTCGGCGACGGCCAGACCCAGCAGAAGGCCGAGCAAGGTCGTCTTGCCGGCACCGTTCGGTCCGACCAGGCCGTGGATCTGCCCCTGCGTCACCTCCAGGTCGACGCCGTCGAGCGCGACGACATCGCCGAACGACTTGGTGATCCCGCGAGCCCGGACTGCGAGGAGTGCGTCCATGAGTCCCTTCCTTCGAGAGCCTCAAGGACGGTAGAGGCCGTCCCCAACGATGACCAGGAGCAGTCAGTTGAATGCTCATGGAACGGTTGACGACCGGCATGCACCGCGACGATGCCCGGGCGGGCGCCGAGGAGCGCCGGGGTGTCGGGGTGCGGTGCGTGGTCGACGGCGCGAGCGTGGACGAACTGGCCGGGACGGCAAGGCCCCAGCGGTCGGCTAGGGGCAAAGGGAAAGGCAAGGAGAGTTCTCTCCTTGCCACTCTCAACGTATAGCGCACTGGGGGGCTTGCGGCAAGACCCGGGGGGCAGCGCAGAATCATCGGCCGAGGCCACACAACCTGCGGAAATGAGGGGCACGACGTGCGTGTGTTGTTGTCGACGTACGGGGGACGCGGTGACGTCGAATCAGTGGGGGGACCGGCAGCGCGGTTGCGGTTGCGGGTGCACGGCACGGAGGAGGTAGCCCGATGACTGAGCAGTACGTGCGGGATCTTTGGGACATTGACGAGACGCAGGTCGCGGTCGTGGGCGGCAAGGGCGCGCACCTGGGCGGGCTGTCGAGGATCGAAGGCGTCCGCGTGCCGGGTGGGTTCTGCGTGACGACGGACGCCTTCCGGCGGGTCATGGCGGAAGCGCCGTCGGTCCACGAGCGGCTCGACCAGTTGGCGCGCGTGAATCCGGACGACCGGGAGGCGATCCGCACGCTCAGCGCGCAGATTCGCCGGACCATCGAAGGGATTGCCCTTCCGGGCGATCTCGCGGCGGCGATCACCCGCGCACTCGCCCGGTTCGGCGAGCAAGCCGCCTACGCCGTCCGGTCCAGCGCGACGGCAGAGGACCTGCCGACGGCCTCGTTCGCCGGCCAGCAGGACACGTACCTGAACGTCGTGGGGCCGACGGCGGTCCTCCAGCACGTCAGCCGGTGCTGGGCCTCGCTGTTCACCGAGCGGGCCGTGACCTACCGCCAGCAAAACGGTATCGACCACCGTACGGTCCACATGGCCGTGGTCGTACAGCAGATGGTCTTCCCGCAGGCGGCCGGCATCCTGTTCACGGCTGACCCCGTCTCGGGCAACCGGCAGGTCGCCACCGTGGACGCCGGCTTCGGCCTCGGCGAGGCCCTGGTCTCCGGTCTGGTGAACCCGGACGTCTTCAAGGTGCGTAACGGCGAGGTCGTCGCCAAGACGATCGCCGCCAAACAGCGTGCCGTGCACGCCCTGCCGGCCGGCGGTACGCAGGAAGTGGCGATCGACGCACAGCGGCAGGAGCAGCCGGCGCTGACGGATGCACAGGTCGTGCGGCTCGTGCAGCTCGGGCGTCGGATCGAAGCGCACTTCGGCCGCCCGCAGGACATCGAATGGTGCCTGGTCGACGGGGGCTTCCAGATCGTTCAGAGCCGGCCGATCACGACGCTGTTTCCCCTCCCCGAGACCGGCGACCAGGAGAATCACGTCTACGTCTCCGTCGGTCATGGGCAGATGATGACCGACCCCATGAAGCCCTTGGGGCTTTCCATGTGGCAGCTGACGGCCATGGTGCCGATGCACGAGGCCGGCGGGAGGCTGTTCGTCGACGTCACCCGGCGCCTGGCCTCGCCCGCGAGCCGCGCCGGCCTCCTGGACGTCCTGGGGAGAGGCGATCCGCTGATCAGGGACGCGCTGGAGACCGTCCTCGACCGCGACGATTTCGTCCCGTCGCTCCCGGACGCCCCTCCCGGCAGGCCGCAGTCCGGCGGGCCGCCGGCCGGCGGTGCGTCCGCGCCGATCGAGACGGATCCGGCCATCGTCACCGAGCTGATCGAGCGCAGCCGAGCCTCCATCGCCGCCCTGGAGCGCGACATCCGGACGAAGACCGGACCGGCGTTGTTCGACTTCCTGCGGGAGGCCTTCGAGGAGCACAAGCGAGTCCTCAGTGATCCGCTGAGCCTTCAGGCGATCATGGCGGGGATGGAGGCCACGTGGTGGCTCAACGACACGCTGCAGGAGTGGCTGGGCGAGAAGAACGCGGCCGACACGCTCACGCTGTCCGCCCCCGACAACGTCACGTCGGAGATGGGACTGGCGCTGCTCGACGTCGCTGACGTGATCCGCCCGCACCCGGAGGTGGTGGAGTTCCTGCAGGGCGTCGAGGACGTCGAGGACGACGCCTTCCTGGACGAGCTGGCGAAGCGCGCGGGCGGGACCGAAGCACGCGACGCCATCGAGGGCTACCTCGACCGGTACGGCATGCGCTGCGTCGGCGAGATCGACATCACCAGGCCGCGTTGGCGCGAGCGCCCCACCACGCTCGTGCCCGTGATCCTCGACAACGTCAGGAACTTCGCACCGGGCGCCGCCGTGCGGCGCTTCGAGGAAGGCCGGCAGAAGGCGCAGACGAAGGAACAGGACGTGCTGTCACGCTTGCGGGCCCTGCCGGACGGGGACCGGAAAGCCGACGAGACCAAGCGGATGATCGACCGGGTCCGCACCTTCATCGGGTACCGGGAGTACCCCAAGTACGGCATCGTCAGCCGCTACTTCCTCTACAAGCAGGCCCTGCTGCAGGAGGCCGAGCGCCTCGTGCAGGCAGGTGTGCTTCCTGAGAAGGAGGACGTCTTCTACCTCACGTTCCAGGAGTTCCACGACGCCGTGCGCTCGCACCAGGTGGATGACCAGCTCATCCAGCAGCGCAAGGACGCGTTCCGGTCGTACCACGCGCTCACACCGCCCCGGGTGCTCACCTCGGACGGCGAGGCCGTCACCGGGTCGTACCGGCGCGACGACGTGCCGGCCGGCGCCCTGATCGGCCTGCCGGTCTCCGCCGGGACCGTCGAGGGAAGGGCCCGCGTCATCCTCGACATGGCGGAGGCCGATCTCGAAGCGGGTGACATCCTGGTCACGACCTTCACGGATCCCAGTTGGTCGCCGCTGTTCGTCGGAGCCGCGGGCCTGGTGACGGAGGTGGGCGGCCTGATGACCCATGGCGCGGTGATCGCCCGGGAGTACGGCCTGCCGGCCGTCGTGGGCGTGGAACGGGCCACCCGGCTGATCCGGGACGGGCAGCGGATCCGCGTGCACGGAACGGACGGGTACATCGAGATCCTGACGTGACCGACCACACCAGGAGCGCGGCGCCGGAGTCGGCCCGGGAGGCGAGAAACTAGGATCGCCTCTCATGCGGATCGTCCGGATCGCGCTCCTGGTGGTGGGAGCGATCGTCGCGCCCTTCTTCGGGTTCGTTCTGGGCGCGATGGCCGCCGCCGTCCTCACAAGGCCGCTGACCGGTGACCCGGCCATCGTGGACACGGCGATCCCGCTGGCGGGCATCGCCGGAACTGCTGCCGCGGTCATCGGCTGGACCAGACTGCTGCGCCTCGCGCATTACCGGCACCTGCGACGGCTGCGCCGCTGCGGCCCGGCCGTACAGGGCCGGGTCGTCGCGGCGCGCACCTCGTTCGCCAAGAACCCGCGAGGTCCGGGCCACTGGACGGTGCGGCTCGTGGTGGCTTGGCCGGATCCCCTCAACGGGCGCCCACACGAGGCGAGCAAGGTCTTCCGGTTCTCCGGGCAGAACGGCGAAGACGCCCACGCCTTCCAGCGTCGCCACCCCGCCGAGTCGTCGATCGGCGTACTGCCCGGCCGGCGACGGGGGTTCTTGCTCGACGTCCCGGAACTGCCTGCCTGGTGGGATCGCTGGTAGCACCCGTTCCGGCCCGATCGAGCCGCAAGGACTCAGCGATCACCGTCCCGACGACGGCCGCCGCCCTGCGGCCGTGTCGACGCCGGAAGCGAGCGCCACACCGTTCCCACGACATGCGCGGCCGCGAAGTAGCCCCGATGGCGGGAGTCGAAACTGGCCCCCGGATTGTCGCCGAGCAGGACCAGTTGCCCGCGGGGCACGCACCGCTCGGGAACGCCGGCCAGCGCGGCCACCCGGTCGCGGGGCACGGGGTCCCCGGGCACCGCGGCCACCCGCTTGATCAGCAGCGCCGGGCCCGGCACCGCGCGGGCCGGGGCGGCGGGTGGCGGGGCGGGGGCCGGGCAGGGGTCCGGGGCGTTGGTCTGCTCCCGGCGTCGAGCCCTTTCGAGCCCTGGCCGCCCGGCGCCGCGACCGCTTCTGGATCCGCAGCGAACGCCGGCACCGCTGGGGCCGACCCCGGATGCAAGCAGCGACGCTGCCGGCGGCCCGGCGGCCCTTCGCGGCGGCCCCGAGGCAACCAGAAGGCGCGTGCCTCTCACAGGGGCACGCGCCAACCGGGGTTCACGCCACGTCAGTTGCTCAGTTGCTCAGTGTGAGTGCTCAGTGCTCGGTGCTCAGTGCTCGGTGCTCAGTTGTAGACATAGAGGTCGAACTTGCCGTCCGGCCGGGGCACGCATGTCCACCGCTGGGCCGAGTTCCGGCCGTCCGCCTTGCAGGCCGACAGGCTGCGGTAGGTACCGACGTAGATCCCGCCCGCGGCTGACGTACTGCTCGCTGTCGTGCCGTTCGACGAGGACGAGGGCGCTGCCTGCGCTGTGGCAGCAGCTCCGCCGATCAGCAGGGTGGCTCCCATCGCGGCACTGGTGATCCATATTCGGGTACGCATGATGTCCCCTCACGGTCGAAGTGTTGTGGGCAGTCGCCATCCTCGCCAGGGCAGCCAAGACGAGGGAACCGTTCGACCGTCCGGGACATGTCCGGGACAGCCCGGCCGTTGTCCGGCCTGGTCAGCGGGGTGTCTGGGCCGTGCTTCGGACAGCTCGGCCCGGGCCCGCGCCAAGGGGCCCCTGCCGGGCTCGCGGAACTACCCGGCAAGGGCTCGCGTCGACTTCTTCGTCCAGTGGCCTTCGCCAGGCTTGCGGTGCCGGCCGTCGGCTAGTCCGCGGAGGCCACGACCTCTCCGGCCGAGACCTGCGGTGGGTTGGGCAGCAGCGTCGCGAGGTTGTTGTCCCGTACGAATTCCGCTGCCTTGGAGACCGATTGTTCGGCGCCGGCCTGGTCGCGGAAGACGCTGGTCGAGACCATCACGCCGTTCCCGGCGTCGACCCAGTAGTAGGCCACGAAGCCGGGGATTTGGCGCACGAGCGGTACGAACCCTTCCTTGACCTGGCGTGCCGCCTCGCCTGGATCGGTCACCCCTTCGTACCGCCGGACTGCTACGTACATGGCCGATCTCCTCGTGGGGTTCAAGGGGCGTGCTTGCTGCAACGCCGTACCCCTTGCGGCGGCTGCCTCCTCGTAAGGAGTCCGGGAGATCACCTGAAGGGCCGTCCTTGGTCATCCGAACGGCCCGCCGGCGCGATGGGGTCGCGGTCCTCGGGAGGGCGGGGCGGTGCCCGGCCGGTGCCCGAGGACTGTCGTTTGCGTGGGGGTGGGCGTACTGACGATCCGTCCAGAGAGTGGTCCTTTACTAGGCATATCCAAGACGTGTGCTATGAAATCCCTGACATTGCATGGCGCGTGGGGGTTGCATGACATCTTTTGAAGGTCGTCTTCTGGGTCGTGCGGCGGAGTTGGCGGAGCTGTCCAGGTTGGCGGAGTCCACGCTCGCGGGGGAAGGTCGGGCCGGATTCGTCGTGGGTGAGGCCGGTCTCGGGAAGACCGCGGTGCTTGAGCAGGCCGCCGCGGACGCACGGCGTTTGGGCATACGGGTGCTGTACGGCCGTGCCCAGCGCCTGGCCCGGCCGTGCCCGTTCGCCTTCATCTCAAGCTGCTTGAGGATCGAGGAGTCCCCCTCGGACGACCGGCGGGCGGAGGCCGCCGAGGTCCTGCGGGGCGATGCCCGCTATGGTCTGCCGGGCGCGAGGAGCGAGGCGGCGGGGGCGTACGCCGCGACGATCGAGGCGATGGTCGGGCTGGTCGAGGACTTGTGCGCGCAGGGCCCTCTGGCGCTGTTCCTCGACGACCTCCAGTGGGCCGATGCGGCGAGTGTGGCGGTGCTGCACAAGCTGGTGCGGTCGGTGCACCAACTGCCGCTGCTGGTGGTGGGCGCCCACCGGCCGCTGCCCGGAGCGGGGGACGTCGACCGCCTGTCACGAAACCGGATCACCGGCAACCACACCCTGCTGGAACTGGCACCACTGGATGCGCAAGCCGTGGCGACCCTGCTGAGAAAGCTGTGCGGCCGGGAGGTCGGCCCGCGGCTGCGGCGCATGGCCGAGGGAGCTGCCGGAAACCCGCTGTACCTCACGGAGTTGATCGCCGCGTTGCAGCGCGAGCACGCCATCGAGACCGGCGCCGACTCGATGGCGGACATCGCGGCCGGCTGTTCGCTGCCGCCGCTGACCGCTCTGGTGACCCACCGGCTTCGGTACCTGCGTGAGGACGTGCTGCAGATGCTGCGCATCGTCGCCGTACTGGGCGCCAGTTGCACCACGGCCGAACTCGCAGCGGTCGCGGACATCCCGACACGCGACCTGCTGACCATCATGGCGGAGGCCGAGGCATCCGGAGTACTGACGGACTCCGGCCCGTTCCTGGGCTTTCGCCACGAACTGATCCGGCACGCGCTGTACGACGCCGTGCCGGGACCGCTGCGGGCCATGCTGCACACGCGAGCGGCACAGTGTCTTGCCGAATCCGGGGCGGCGCCCGAACGCGTCGCCGAGCACCTGCTCAACGGGGTGCCGAGCCCGGATTTCCTGATCAGGTGGCTGGAGGGAGCCGCGGCACGGCTCACCACCCGGGCACCAGCCATGGCGCTGCGGCTGATCACCACGGCGCTGGAACTCGGCGATCCCACGGATGCCGGGTACGGCAATCTCCCACTGCACCACGCCGTGGCACAGCTGTCCGCCGGTCACCTCGCCGAAGCGGAGGAAAGCGCCCGCTCCGCACTGGCCAAGGCACCGGAACCCGGTCCGGAATGCTTGCTGCGCTGGATCGTCATCCAGGCCGCGTTCGCCCGCGGCCGACCCGATCTGGCACTGGCAGAGGCACGGGCCGGATGCCGGAGCCCGGACATACCGGCGATCGAGAGGGTCCGGCTCCAGGCATTCAGCGCGGTGTGTCTCTTCGCGCTGGGCGACCTCACCGAAGCCGGGGCGGTCGCCTCACGTGCCCGATGCCTCGCCGACGAGGCCGGTGACGGTTCCGCCCTGGCCAGCGCCCTGCACGTACTGGCCGCCAAGCGCTTTCTCGAAACACCGGACGCAGAAGCGGTCGAACTGGCCCGGCAGGCCTCCCGCCTCACACCCGACACGATGCACCCGGCCCAGTGGCTGGGGCTGCAACTCTCCCTGGGCAACTGCTACATCGACCTCGACCTCGGCCAGGACGCCCGGCAGACCCTCGCCGCCGTACGAAGACCGGCGGAGCGCACCGGAGGGGTTTTCCTGCCCTGGTACCACCTGTCCTGCGCGCTGCTCGCCTTCCACTCGGGGCGCTGGGACGATGCGCTGGCGGAGGTCGCAGCAGGTCTCGATTACGGAGGCCAGGTCGCCTCGATGAGCCGGGCACTGCGGGCGGTGTCAGCGATGATCGCCGTGCACAGAGGCCGGCGCCCCGATGCCGAAGCACACCTGAAGGCCACGCTGCCCGAGATCGACAACGTGACGGTAGCCGCCTTCTACGAGTATCTGCCGCTGTGCGCGGGCGCCCTTCTGGACGAGGCGCAGGGCGATGCCGAGCGCGCGTACCTCCGGCTTGCCGAGGCGTTCGACAAGGGCGTCGGCCACCTGCCCGGCCGGCTGATCCTGGGCTTCCTGACACCCGATCTGGTCCGACTGGCCCTGGCCCGGGGGCATCACGAGAACGCACGACGATACGCCGCCGCCGCGCAGCAGCGCGCCGAGCACAGCGGCGGCCTCTACCACCTCGGTGACGCCTACCGTTGCCAGGGCCTGCTGAACGAGGACCCCGACCTGCTCATGGAAGCGGTCCGCTGCTACCGCAACGCTCCGCGGCCCCTCAACGCGGCACACACCTGTACCGATGCGGCGGAAATACTGGCCCGCCGAGGGCGACCGGACGAGGCCCGTCTCCTGCTCGATCAGGCGCTGGACACGTACACGCAGCTGGGCGCGGTCTGGGACGTGACACAGGCGACGTCCCGGCTGCGAGCGGTCGCCGTCCGCCGGGGCTCCCACCGGGCCCGGACCGGCGTCCGCGACGGCTGGCAGGCACTCACCCATACGGAACGACTGGTTGCGGAGCATGTGGCCGAAGGGTGTTCCAATCCCGAGATCGCGGCTCGGCTGTGCATCGCGCGAAGCACCGTCAGCACCCATGTGTCCAGCATCCTCAGGAAGCTGGCGATGACCTCGCGGGTCGAGATCGCCGCGGAGGTGACCCGCCGGCAGAATTCCGGCCAGTCACCCACGTAGGCGTCTGGCGCCGACCGGTGCTGGGTGCGGCGGGCCGACGCGGTGTTCCCCGGCTCCGTACGCGGAGGCCGGGGAACTGTCCGACGGTGCGCCGTCAGACATCGACGTGCAGTGCTCTTCAGCCCGGCGCTGGTTACCGGTTGTCGACGCACTCCTTGGCGAGGCTGTCGCTCGTGCACAGCACCAGGTTGCTGCTGAGCCCGTCGGTGCCGTCGACGGCGGGGACGGTGGCGGTGCCCTCGCCGGACCAGGTGTCACCGAGGTCGTTGGTGAACGTCCACTTACCCGTCACCGTCTTCATCAGCTGGCCTCGCATCGCCCAGCTGTAGTTGTTCGGCTTCACGGATATCTTGTTGGCATCGCTCACGGTGTCGGTCTGCGTCCAGGAATGCTCGTAGCGTGCGCTGATCGCGGTGCTGACCTTGGCCGTGACGATTTCCACGTTGATCCCGACCTCGCTGGTGACGGTGAGGGAGGTGCCCACCGTGTTGGTCTGGGACGAGGTCTGCGTCCAGGTGATGGTCCGGTCAGCGGGATCGGTGCTGTTGTTCCACACGTTGGAGCTGACCCGATGCAGGTTCCCCACGGACGCCACGCTGTCGCCGGTGATGTCGTAGTCACACGACTTGATGATGCTGGAACCGTTGCTGCACTGCTTCAGCGCGTACGCGGTGGCCAGATCCGAGAGGGTGGGACCCGTGTAACCCGGGCTGGGCGTCGGGCCGATCGTCCATTCCTGGTTGCTGCCGCGGTTGCAGCCGGAGATGCCGACTGTCGTACCGTCGTTACTGCTTCCCCCGAACACATCCATGCACTTGTCGGTGTTGACGTTGCGGATCAGGTAGTAACCGCCGCCACCGGCCGAGGGCTGCAGGTACCAGTTCTGCTTGCTGTTCTTCTGGTCGCAGTACACCGGCTCGACGAGATGGTTGTTGTCGGTGTTGAAGTCCAGGCACTTCTGCGTCTTGTCGTTGCGGATCAGGAAGCTACCGTCACCGTTGGGCACGATGCTCCAGCTCGCGATCGGCGACTTGTTGATGACGATTTCGGTTCCGTAGTCCGACGAGTCCTTCGCCAGGTCCAAGGACGCCGCAAGGCCGTCCGCCTGGGGCAGGCGCGGTGATAGGGACAGGCCCGCCAGAGTGGGGGTGTCCGCGTGGGCCGTTCCGGTGGTGAGCGGCGACACTGAGGTGGCGAGCGTGGCGAGGGCAACCGCGGCGAATGCGGCCATCGTCCGCCGCACCGACCCGTGGGGGGTCGACTCGGTGATCATGGTTGGTCTGTTCTCCTTCGGCAGTTCTTGCCTGTGAGGCGGGTTCGATGACCAGCCTTTTCACCGCAGCAATGCCTTCCGGACAGGAGAGGAACCCCCACCCGCGGCTGAGGCTCGCTGCGGCGGTGCCAACGTACGAGGGCCCACGCGGTGTTACATCCTTCAACTGACGGAGGGTTTTCGGAACTTGTGCCCGCGGCCCGCCCGGGGTGGCCTGGCCGGCCGAGCCCCTCGCGATCGCCGGTGTTGCGGCCGATCGCGAGGCCCGGTCACGCGACCAAGCCTTCGAGGCCCCTTACCTTGTCGCCCGCGTGTGCGGTGTTCAGCCAGGTCACGGGCCGTTCCGGGTGCCGGGGCCCCCACTCCCCCGCGACGCGCAGCGGGTAGCCGAACCCGAGACCGGAAGCTCGGGTGAGGAGAGGAATGCTGAGGAGAACGGGCCAGCTGCTTCAGATTTCCGGACCCCCGAGCCACTGACTGGCAGCCCGCTCAAACGCTTCCCGATCAGGATTGCGCTCACCTGCCCACGCGACCACGCCGTCGGGCCGGACGAGCACGGCCCCCAGTCCGAGGTCGTTCCTCGCCGGACCGGCTACATACCGCAGCCGACTCCCCCAGCCCGTCGCTGAACCATGCAGGCACCGGTCGGCGCTGAAATCCAGCGCGACGCCCCGTCCGTCCCGCATCAGATCGCCGAGCCGAGTGCCGTCTTCGAGGCGAAGGTCCGGGGCGCTGCGGCCGACCAGGGGATGCTCGCTACCGAGGTCGTAACGGATGGAGGCTCCCGAGATCCTCTCGAACATGTAGGTCGTTCCGTCACGGGTCCCGATCAGGTCGCGCATCACTCCTTGCACCGCCCGTCCATGCGGGTCCGGCCGCATGGCCGCCACCTGGGCGCGCGACCAGTCGAGCACCTTTGCGCCGATCGGATGGCGCTCGCGGGTGTAGGTGTCGAGCAGCCCGTCCGGCGCGTATCCGTGCACGGTCGCCGCGAGCTTCCATCCCAGGTTCATGGCGTCGCCGATGCCGGTGTTGAGTCCCTGCCCGCCAAGGGGCGAGTGGATGTGAGCGGCGTCGCCCGCGAGCAGGACGCGTCCCCGTCGGTAGGTCGTCGTCTGCATCGCCCGATCGGTGAAGCTCGATGCGAGATGCACCTCGCTCAGCGTCACCTCGGTGCCGGATACCCGGCGCAGAACCGCCTGGAGATGGTCACGAGTCGGCTGCTGCGATCGGTCGAACGCGCCGCCGTCGAAGTCCATCATCGCGATGTGCCCTTCCGAGGGCCGGAGGTACATGCCCGTCGGCGTCAGGTGGATCCCGGAGCGCAGCTTCTCGGAATCGGCGACGGTGGCGTGCATGGTGTAACCGGTGAACTGCGGCTTGGTGCCGACGAATTCGAATCCAGCGAGCCCACGCACCACACTGCGTCCGCCATCACAGCCGACGACCCAGCGCGCCGCGTACTCGTGCCCGCCGGCTCGCGCGACCGCGACCTCATCGTTCTGGGCGATGGCGGAGACCGTGGCGCCGTGCCTGATTTCCACGCCGAGCCGAGAGGCCTGCTCGGACAGCAGCGTCTCGACCGCTTCGAGGTAGGTCAGCATGCTCTCCATCGCCGGGCCGGGAAGCCGGTACGGCAGGGCGGCGACGTCGACCTGGGCCGGATCGAGCACCATGCCGGCGAAATGGCCCACGCCACGGAGGGCGAACGGTTCGTGCGCATCGGGATCCGCGCCGGAGTCGGCGGGGGCACCCGATGCAGCCCGCAACTGGTGCAACATCCCGCGGCGGTAGAACGCCTCGACCGACGCGGCGGACAGGCCCCGCATCCCGAGCGGCTTCGCCTTGAACGGAGAGCGGGGCTCCGACTCCCGCTCAAGCACCAGGACAGAACAACCAGCGAGCCCAAGCTCGCAGGCAAGGAACAAACCAACCGGGCCAGCGCCCACGATCACTACGTCATGCACGAGAGAGATACCTTTCCCAACCCACAGCCGGGTGGACACCCGGCAGGACCTCTCGAAAGGTGCCAGTCACCACCGACACCGGACCGACAGTCCCCGATATGCCACCAACACCCCAGCGACAGCCCCCGACAAGCCGCCGACACCGCGGCTCCGCCGCTCGTTCCTTCCAAACACGTCAAGGGCCGTGCCAGTCAGGATCCCCACCGCATCACGTACAGCGCCGGTTCACCACCGAACTCGGCACCCTGCCGGCGGCGTACGTGGAGAGGGTGCGCGTGGAGGCGGCACGCCGGGCCCTGTCAGCCTCGGAGATGGCAGCATGCCGTGGCATGACAGACGACAGCACGAGTGGATTTCAGGCAGGGCAGACGGGACTCATCGTCAGGATCCCGGAAGCAGAGCCGGCCGTCCGCGCATGGCGTGAACGGTTCGATCCGTCAGCCCGGGCCGGCGTTCCCGCACATATCACGGTGCTTTTCCCATTCCTCGACGAGAGCCGAATGGATCAGCGTGTCTGCTCGGCTCTCGCTGACGTGCTCGGCAGGCATCATGCCTTTGACCTGCGATTCGAGAGCTGCGGGCGGTTTCCGGGTGTGCTGTTTCTCCGTCCTGAGCCGGACACGCCGTTGCGGCGGCTCACCGAGGTGATCACTGACCGGTGGCCCGAGGCTCCTCCCTACGGCGGCAGGTTCACCGACGTCGTACCCCACCTGACCGTCGCCGACGGCCAGGACGATGCTGTCCTGGAGGAGATCGAGGCCGACGTCCTCAGCAAACCGCCCTTCACCTCCCGAGTCTCGTCAGTTGACCTCGTGGTGCATGACGGCACGAAGTGGCAGGACCGGGCGTCGTTCGCGCTCCATGGTTGACGCGTCTGTTTGTTTTGTAAGGACCGTTGCAGGCACAGCCCTAATGAGGAGTTTGCTGCGCCACAAACGCGGCCGCTGACCCGCCGGTTGCCGTCCTTACGTGCTGCTGTTCCGGCCGCGGCATTACCGACGCCCCAACCTGAGCGCCGACTGCTAGGGTCGCGATCATGGGCACCAGTCATCCACTCACCCTCGCTGAATGGACAACCCGGAACGCCATCCGCCTGACCGCCGACGATCCCCATGCCCCGTTCGACGATCTGGCAATGCTGCGCCGACTCGTCGGCGAGGCGCGAGTGGTCGCTCTCGGCGAAAACTCCCACCAGATACGCGAGTTCGGGCTGCTGCGCGCACGCATACTGCGCTTTCTGGTCCAGGAATGCGGATTCACCGTTTACGCCGTGGAGTTCGGGGCTGCCTCCGGACGGGCCGTCGATGCCTGGGTGCAGGGTGGTGACGGCGACCTCGACACGTTGCTCACGCCTCATCCGGACGGCTACCCGGGCCAGTCCGCCGAGGGCCGCGACGCCATACGGTGGCTGCGCTCCCACAACGTCACGGCACCGCACCCGGTCCGCTTCGCCGGACTCGACATCCCGGCAGCCGGCGGCTCGCTGGCGCCCGCACTGGAGCCGGTCGCCAGGTATCTGGCCGAAGTCGATCCCGGCGCGGCACGCTACGCCCGTACCGCCCTGGAACTGGCAGAGCCGCTCACGGGCGGCTCGGGCCTCGTCTCCGCCCACGCCCGCCTCGCCCTCGGCCCCGAGCCGCAGGACCGGCTCTCGGCAACGCTCGGCCGACTGCTCAACCGCGTCACCGCCATGCGCGAAATCTACGTCCGGTGCAGCGGACCCGACGCCTACGAACGCGCTCTCTCGGACGTCTGGGCAGCCTGGCGCACCGACCAGATGCAGCGCGCGATGTCCGAACTCTTCGGCGGCGCACCGGACGCCGCCGATCTCGCCGCCCGCGACCGCTACCTGGCCGACAGCCTGCTGGAGCTGCTCGACCAGTCCGCACCCGGCGCCCGCATCGTGGTCGCCGCGCACAACGCCCACATTCAGCGCACCACAAGCCCCGAAGGCAGTCCGCTTCCCCGTATCCCCATGGGGCACGCCCTCGCCCAGGCACTCGGAACGGATTACGTGTCTGTGGCACTGACCAGCGGCGGCGGCCGGACCGTGCGCAACGTGCCCGATCCGGCACATCCCGCCGGGATGCGCCAGTCCGCAGCCGACGCCCCGGCGGCGCCGCCCGACAGCCTGGAGGCCCTGTTCTCGGGGGTGCCGGAGGCACCAGCACTGGTGGACCTCCGCGCCCTGCGCGCGCACTCCCGGGACCACGACCTGCCGGAGCCGACCTGCATCCGCATGGACGACGGCTTCCTCCCCGTCCCCGCCCTGGACGCCTACGACGCGGTGGTCAGCGTGCCCCGCACCACGCTCACAGCGGACCTCGGCGAGTAGACCCGACGCCGGCCCCGCCCACTCGGGCCGCGCCAACGCCTCTTGACCACTTCATTGCCGTGCGTGATCTCAATCGGCTCCAGCGGGCCCATGTTCTGCAGCCGATGTCGCACAGACGTGACTGCCCGGCGCATCCGGCACCTCCACCTGCAGGATGGCGTGGGTGGCCAACCTGCTCGCCAATCAACTCACCGCTCGACGAAGAGCTTTGGGGAAGCGCGTACACAGTCGCTGAGTCCATCGTCTCGGAGTATGAGGGTGGTTCCCCCGCGTGGTGGATCCGTCGTCCAGGCCTCGTGCCAGGTGGCTACCCGAGACAGCCACGCAGGACGATGGAACGCTCCGCGGAACACGTGAAGATGCCTCTCATGAGCATCCAGTCGAACCCGTCCACCCATGTCACCTCCACGGCACCAGCTCCTGGTTGGGCGGTATGGGCCGCCCATTCGACGACGTTGGTGGTCCTGCCGAGCGGCCTGTGGCGCATCCTCTTGGTGCTCGGATATCCAGCTGGATACAGCGATGCAGGCTTCGCCGGCTTCGAGACGATGGGGGCAAAGGTGTGGATGCTGACCCTCAGCGTGCTCTGCGAGTTGGGCGCCTTCCTGACGATCGGTCTGGTGCGGCCCTGGGGCGAGGTCGTGCCCCGCTGGGTACCGTTGATCGGAGGGCGAAGACTCCGTCCCATGGCCGCCGTCGTCCCTGCCGCTTTCGGCGCGGTGGCGCTGCCCCTGCTCTGGGCCACTGTCCCGTGGTGGTGGACATACCCGCACACTGCCATGACGCCTGTTGGGAACCTCGTCGTCGGCATCCTCTACCAACCATTGGTCCTCTGGGGCCCGCTCCTTGCTGCCGTCACCATCTCCTACTACCGCCGCCACCGCTCCCCCCGCCGCCGGGCAACGACTGCTGAGTGAGTGCCTGGGCTTGCATAGGGCGGTCGGAGTTCAGACCGCACTTGTCGATCACAGCGCCGCGAAATGTCCGTGAGACCAGCACGATGAACACGGAGCCCGAAGCGGCGTGTGAGCCCTACCCCCTGTAAAGCAAGCTTGACAAGCGTCGAGAGGTGACAAGTAAGCTTTACACATGCGCAACAGCGTCAGGAAGCTGCGGTCGTCACGAGGGCTCTCCCAGGGCCAGCTGGGCACAGCCCTCGGGGTCTCACGGCAAACGATCAACGCCATCGAGACCGAGCGGTACACACCTTCCCTGCCGCTCGCCTTGTCCATGGCCAAGTTCTTCGAGGTCAGCGTTGAGGAGATGTTTCATGCCAATGAAAGCCCAGCAGTTGACCAGTAACACAGCCAGGCGGGCCGTGCCCGGCTTCTTCCTCGCCGTCGGAGCCGCCTGCCTCGTGGCCGCGACTGTCAGCGGCCATCTCACTCTCGGCCTGGTGACGTTCGGGATCCTGGCGGTCTGCAGCCTTGTCTTAGTGCTGCTGGGACGCCGGAGCGAGACCTATCAGGGCCTCACCGAGAAGGCTCCCGACGAGCGCTTCGCCCGGATCGGAGGGCTGGCCTGGGCCGGCACGGGCATTGTGCTCACCGTGGGGAATCTCAGCGCCTTCATCGGTGAACTGGCCTCCGGAAGAAGCGGCGATCCGTACATCTGGTTCGTGGCCACCGCCGCCATCACCTACATCACGTTCGTCGCCCTCTTGTCTCGGCGCACCTGAGAAGGCATCGCCTCGGACGGCTCGCCACCGCATGTCCGACCAGGCAACGCCATCAACCTGGTCACTGGGGATCGGTGCCGGACGAGGCTGAGGACAAAGGAAGCGCTATAAGGACAGTTCCGCCGCATGCACGTCTGCCGCCGCTTCGTCCTGTTGCTCTGAATTGACTTGCTGCGCAGATGGTGCAAACGAGTTCCTGCACATGCCCGCGCGATGCGCCTGGACGCCGTGCGACTGTCGCTTGCTGCGCTCCGTGCTGGTGGGGCGGCGCTCGACGTCACACCAGGTCCGGCTTCCAGATGACACGGTCGGGATAGACATGGGCGGTGGGAGACAGTTCACAGGAGCCCGCAGTAGCTTCTGCAGCGAGTACCCAGCCAACCCCCTGATAGGCGAACGGCGTTTGATTCCGGGGCGCAGTGCACTGCCTGGGATCCGTGATGAGGGTCTTACCTGCCGGGACGCTGAGCTGCTGGGGGTGGGGCGCGTTCGGGCACCGGTGGAACTTCGTGGCTTGTGCGTACTCCAGACGGGCCTTGACCGTGGCCTCTGCCCGGCTGTGGTTGGTGATCTTCAAGGCGAAGGAGACGCGGTCGCTCTCGACACGTGTGCACACCCGCCACGTGATCGCGTACGGGCCCTCAAAGGGTGCGCTGCACCGACTGTCCTCACCCAGGGCTCCCTTCTCCATGCCGGGGGGCGACATGCTGGCCTCCGCAAGAGTTCCCCGGGCGGGAGGGACCAAGCCGGTTGCCTGCAGCCCGTGCGGGGCGTCGCTTTCGACACCTGATGCAGCCCCCTCGCCCTCGTCGGACGCGACCACTACAAGGGCAAGGCGACGGCATCGTCGGCCACAAGACATGGGCCCGGCTCAACCACTGGACGTCGTCCGGCGGATTCGGCTGCTAGACACCCCGCACAGCAGCTCCGGGCGGTTGACGCCGCCCGGAGCTGCTCGCCCATCCAGCCACACACCTGTCAGAGCCGGGGCGGCATAAGGTTTCCGCACGCCCAACAAGCACCCCCTAGATATTCGGTTGCGCACCCTCGCCCCGCAGGCCAACGTCGCCTGACACCCGAGAAAGGCGGAGAAGATGACCACGCAGACCCAGCACGTCGACCATGAACTCATCCAGGCCGCAGCTGAAGTCGCACGCACGCGCTGCCGGGGCGACAACCACACCATGGCAGCCGCAGCCCGTGCCCAGGACGGCCGGATCGTCACCGCGGTGAACGCCTACCACTTCACCGGAGGCCCCTGCGCTGAGCTGGTCCTCATCGGCGCGGCAGCCGCCCAGGGAGCCTACGAGCTGGACACCATCGTCGCCGTGGGCGACCGCGACCGCGGGGTTGTTCCCCCTTGCGGTCGGTGCCGTCAGGTCCTTCTCGACTACTTCCCTGCCCTCAAGGTCATCGTCGGCGAAGACGACCTCATCCGGACCGTCCTCATCACCGACTTGCTGCCCGAAAGCTACGTCTGGGCTGACCACCAGCTCAAGGCCGAGTAGACCGCGTCACTCAGCACGGGCTGACACCGCCAGCCGGCAACAGGGCGAACGTTGTCTGGTGCGGAACCAGGCCGTTTCGTTTGGATCACCGGGCAGACCAGAGGAAGCTGGCCGACGAACGAGGCAGCCCGGCCGTCATACCTAGTCCCACGAGAATGACCAGGAAGTCCGCCCACGAGGTCCACCGCGTACTCTGTCGAACGGCTGCCGGGTTTGGAGGCAATGGTGAAGTTGTCCGCGGAAGCGGTACTCGGCGGGGGGGACCTGATGAGTGCTGTGGAGATGAGTCGCTCGGATGCCGTCACGCTCGTGCAGCGGATCATGCAAGCGGACTACGCCTCAGACGACGAGGTGGACGGCTGGCTGGACAGGCTCGACAGAGCCCTGGCATGCCCGTCCGGTTATGTCAGCGACTTGATCTTCTGGCCGTCGGAGCGGGAGCTTTCGGCTAAGGAGGTAGTCGATCAGGCCCTGGCGTATCGGCCCATCGCGTTGTGAGGTCGGGGCTCAACTCGGAAGCCAGATGAGCAGAGCTGCGGTTGTTGCAGTGCCGAGGAAGACGTAGCCGCGCTTGTCATAGCGAGTGGCCACGGCCCGGGAACGCTTCAGCCTGTTGATCGCTCGTTCAACGGTGTTGCGCTTCTTGTACCGCTCTTCGTCGAAGCCGGGTGGTCGTCCGCCGCGTGAGCCTTTTCGTAGGCGGGCGGCCTGGCTATCGGTCTGCTCCGGGATCGTGTGCCGGATGCCCCGGCGCCGTAGGTACCACGACACGGGCCGTTGCTGTATCCGTTGTCGGCCGCGACGCTGTCGGGCTTCGTGCGCGGGCCGGCCCGGACCGGCCCGCGGAGCCGCAGGGCGGCCACTTGATCGCCCGGACAGCTCCTAGCGGCCCGACGCCCCCTGCCGTCAATTCCTCAACATCAACGCACCGGCCGCCGTGGCCCGCCGAGTACCGCCAGGCACGTAGCCAGAACGCCGCGAGAACCGAACTGGGCATCGCAGTACACAGCGGCTCCGTCTGCTGCCGCCACGGCAGCCCCGCCATGGCGTCCGTCAACCCGTCGACTCGCTGCTGGCTCTCCACCTCGCTGGTGTCAGGTGCCCACGGCGAACCAGCGTCAGGTCATGTCCAAAGCCACGTGAGGGGCGGCCCCGTTGGGTGTCGTTGAGGTCAGCGGTAGGCGGCGAGGAAGGCTTGGACGCCGGCGGACGCGTAGCGGTCGAGTTCGTCCTGCGTGTGCTGCGGGCTTCCATGGAACATGGCCTTGTTGACGGGGATCCAGAGCAGCAGGCCGGAGAAGTGGTTGGCGGCCAGGTGGGAGTCGGCGATGCGGAGGAGGCCGTGGTCGTCGAGCCGTTGGAAGGTGGTTGCGAGAGTGGCCAGGATGCGTTCGAAGCCCTGCTCGTACCAGGCGGCGCCGAGTTGGGGGAACGTGTCGGCGTTGGCGATGATCAGGCGCCGGAGTTGGAGTACTTCGGGCTGGGTGAGGGCGGTCAGGAACTGGTGGGCCAGGCGGGTGAGGTTGTCCTCAAGGGCCTGGGCGTCGGCCGGGATGTCGGCCACCAGCTCGACCATGGCATCGACACGGTCGGTGGTGGCAAGGACGATCTCGGTGAACAGCTTCTCCTTGTCGGTGAAGTGCTTGTAGACGGTCTGCTTGGAGACCGCGGCGAGCTTGGCGATGTCGTCCATGCTGGTTCCGGCGTAGCCGTTGGCCATGAACGCCCTGGTCGCCGCGTTCATGATCGCCGTGTGCTTGCGTGCCGACCGGCCTTCTTCGCTCACAGCCATGCCCCACCCTCTCCTCAGTACTGGACAGTCTAGTTTCTTCGTGGCTACTCTAGCGCTCGGCTCCAAGCGAGTACCACACCGTCTAGTTCTATTCAGGGGGATTCCATGACTCAGGCCATCGACGCTCCGTCCGCCGCCGCCTACGTATCGGCGAGACGGCCGAAGACGCAGGCCCTGCTTGCAGGTGGCATCGCGGCCGGTCCGCTGTTCCTGGGCGTCGGCGCAGTCCAGGGACTCGCCCGCGACGGCTTTGACTTCAGCCGCAACGCGATCAGTCAGCTCAGCCTGGGCGAACTTGGATGGATCCAGGTCACGAGCTTCCTGCTCACAGGCGCATTGGCCATCGCCGGTGCCGCCGGAATCCGCCGCACGCTGGCCGGCACGACCGAAGGGCGCTGGGCGCCGCGGCTGGTCCGCGTGTTCGGTGCCTCGTTCGTCCTCGCCGCGGTGTTCACCGCCGACCCGGGCGCGGGATTCCCCGCCGGCGCTCCCGATGCCCCAGCCGCCTCCCTCAGCTGGCACGGCGGGCTGCACATGCTCAGTGCCATGGTGGGCTTCCTCGCCCTGTGCGCATGCTTTTTGATGCTGGCCCGCCACTTCGCCGCCCGGCGACAGCGCGGCTGGGCCCTGGGTTCCCGCCTGGTGCCGCTCGGCGTCCTCGCGGGGTTCGCCGCGTCCTCCGCCACCGTGCTGGCCTTCACCGCCGGAGCCGCCCTCGGCCTGCTGTGGCTGACCGCGATCACTGCCCGGCTGGCCACCGCGCCCCCGGTCGCGCAGAACTAGCCGTAGCCGCCAGGCCCGTTGAACACACAAACAACAAGCGTGATCTCCATGAACTCTCCGAAGTGAAGAGGTAGGACAACACCCATGACGGCACCGGTAAAGGGTCCCGCCAGCTACTTCCCCTCGATCGAGAAGAAGTACGGCCGGCCGATTGCGGAATGGAAGGAACTCATCCGCGCCACGCCCCTGACCAAGCACATGGAACTCGTCGCCTGGCTCAAGACCGAGCATGGCCTCGGCCACGGCCACGCCAACGCCCTCGTCGCCCACACTCTCACCGAAGTCAGCGGCAAGTAACCGTCGCACCTGCGCCGCGGTACCTTTGCAGGTCCCGCGGTAGGCATGCTCGGCCCCGGTGCTGTTCTTCTCAAGACAGAACCGCGGGAGGCGACGAATGGAGCCGCGCTACGCGACGTGCATGTTCGCGAGCGGTTGCGGGACGTGTGCGAGGTCGGCGAGCGCGCGGTCAGAACCAGTGCAGGCAGTGCGGAGGGCGCTTGGCGCGGAAGAGGGCGTCGGCGAGGGTGGCCGCGCCCGGGTGGTGGGGCCGGATGTGTCCGGCACGCACGAGGGTGCTGGGGGCGGTGCCGCCGAGGTAGACCGAGCCCAGGTCACTCACGTCCAGGGACAGGTCGGGTTCCCGGTCCGTCGGGACGCAGTCGGCCTTGCTGTCCCGGACGGTCAGCAGGTAGCGGCCGTGCTCGCCGAGGAACGGGTCGTCGACGTCGAGGACGAGCTCGCCGTCGGTGAACCAGCCGCGCGCGGTCAGCGCACGCGGGATGTCCAGCAGCCGCACCCAGAGCCAGTCGGTGTCCTCGCTCACCTGGCCGGCGCGGAAGTCCGCGAGCTGCCAGCGCAGCGGGTGCTCGGGCGGGACGTGCTTGAACCGGACCTGAGTGACCAGGTCGTGGCCGAGCACGAACCGGGCCAGGGCCGTGAAGACGGTGTCGTCGGTGGCGATGGTCTCGTCGACCGTCAGGGTGCCGGACTCGACCGAGTAGCTGGCGTAACCGTTCGGGACACCGTCGGCGGCCCGGTGGACGGCGACGTAGCGCGGCGTCGAAGAGACCGGAGGCTGCCCCGCTCCCGAAGCCCACCAGCGGTGCGGCCGGGACAGCGCGCCGGGTTGGGCGCGGCGGTACCGGTCGTAGACCTCTTCCAGGATCTCGCCGCACTCGGCACGCCGCAGCAACTCGACCGAGCCCGTGTACGAGCCCGCATCCGATCCGGTCCCCAAGCCCGCATCCGATCCGGTCTCCGAGCCCGTATCCGATCCCGTGCCCGAGCCCATGTCCGAACCGGTCGCTGGGGCACCGGCCGTTCCGCGCGCCCGGGGCAGGGCGAAGGCGGCCTGGTGGCGCGGCACAGTCAGCTGCTGTGTGTAGGTCGCCGGTCCGTAGCCGAACCTGCGGTAGATCAAGGCCTCGGAGGCCAGCAGTACGGAGACGAACTCCCCTCGGGCCCGCAGCTCGGTGAGTTGGTGCCGCATCATCGCGCTGAGCACGCCCTGGCGTCGGTGCGAGGGCAGGACGCCGACGGCGGTCACTCCGGACGTCGGGGCGAGGATCTCACCAGGCAGGGTGAGCTCGAAGGAGTACGCACCGGCGGTGCCCACGGGCCGCCCGTCCGCCGTCATGGCGAGCAGGTTGCGGTCCATTTCGAGCGCCGACCACCAGAGTCCGCCGCCGCCCTCGGTCGGGGTTTCCGGGAAGCGCCCGAACGCGGCATGGAGTGTGTCGACGAAGACGTCGAGGTCCTGGTCGGTCGTAGGACGGATCTCCATTGCTGCTGCCGCCTCCCCGGGGTACCGGCACCACGCCTCGTGGTGTCCCGCGACAGTGCAGCGTTGACCCGTTGGCCAGGTCAAACGAATTACGGCCGGGGCCGCGGGACGGTCACAGCACAGCCCGATTCCAGCCGGCCCCAGCCCGCTCCTAGCCCGGTCCCCACCCGGCCCCAAACCGGTTCAGCCCGGTCCCAACCCGGTTCCAGCCCGGCCCCAAGATGAGTTGGGTCGTCGGCGTCGGCGGCGGTGATCCCCGCGCGTGCGCGAAGGCTTGACGATCCGGGCGGCCACCACCGGCAGCGCCGGCCCGCATCGTCAGCAGCCGGCCGGGAGGGCACGTCAGGGGATCTGGGGCTGGGTCTGGGGCTCGATGTGGCGCTCGATCTGCGCCTCGACGTGGGCGAGTTGGGCGGCGAGGATCTCTTCGAATGCGGCGCTGCGGTCCGCTCCGAGGGGGCGGATGTCGCGGGCGAAGTGGGCCAGGGCAGGGAAGCGTTCGGGGTCGGCGCCGAGTACCGCGACGCGGAACTGCTCCATGCCCTGTTCGTACTCCTTGGGGCTGATGGAGCTGATACCGGCTTCGGAGGCGATCAGCGCGGCGAGGAGGATCACGATGCGGTGGTAGCGCACCGGGACCTCCTCGTCGGGCAGGCCGGACGCGCGCAGGGCCTGCAGCACCTCCTCCATGACCAATCGGGACCCGGTGCCGCCGGAGCCGTAGCGCCCCCACACCGCGGCCAGTTGGGGTTGCTCACCGAAGGCTTCGCGCAGGCGCAAGGCCAGGGCGGTGATGCGCTGCTTCCAGTCGCCCTTGGGGCGGTAGCCGTCCATGGCGGTCAGCAGGATCCGGTCGGCAACCGCGCGCAGAAGTTCGGTCTTGTTGCGGAAGTGCCGGTAGAGGCTGGAGGAGTCGGTCCCGAGCGCTGCGGCGAGTTTGCGCACGCTGAACGACTCGGCGTCGCTCGCGCGCAGCAGTTCCACCGCCGTGTCCAGGATCTCCTCGGTCGACCATCGCCTTCGGCCTGTCATGTCGCCCCTCTCGTCGGTACTCAGCCTAACCTATGCACTTGCCGATGCACGCACCGCGTGCATAATGAGGACAACGTGCTGCCCGAACGCAACGACACACCTGGCATCGGGCCAGGGGGGAGAAGGAGACATGACCGAGACCACAGATATGAACGAGATCGCCGCCGCGAAGCGGCCGCCGGAGCCGGACTTCTCGGCGATCACGACCGAGGAACTGCTCGCCTACCGCGAAGCGGAGAACCGCTTCCGGGCCTCCGGTGCGGCGCGAACGATCCTCGGCGAGCCGGACACCGGCGCCGCGATCGATTGGCAGGAGATCGCGCTGCCCGGCCGCGACCTCCCGGTCCGGGTCTACCGGCCGGCCCCCACGGAAGACGACGCCGCCGCGGCCCGAACCGATCTCCCACTCGTGGTCCATGTCCACGGAGGCGGCTTCGTGGGCACAGCGGTGCAGTGCGACTGGACCAACAGCCACCTCGCCGCGCGGCTGCCCGCCCTCGTCGTCTCGGTCGAGCACCGCCTCCTCGCCCCCGGCAGCCCGCTCGCGAACGCCGCCGACGACGGCTGGGACGTGCTCCAGCACGTGATGCGGCACGCAGCGCAGTGGGGCGTCGACCCGGCGCGCACGGCCGTCTTCGGCGAGAGCTGCGGCGCGCTGATCAGCGCGCTGACGGCCATTCGGGCCAGGGAGGCCGGCCTGGAGCTCAAGGCGCAGGTGCTGGTCAACCCCGCAGTCGACGTGACCGGGACGATGTTCGACTACCCCTCGATCGCCGAGTACGCATCCAGTCCGACCCTGGCCCTGCCGCAACTGCAGCTCTTCCAGCGGCTCGCCGTCCCGCCGGGAGCCGACGCCGGCGCGGTCTCGCCGCTGTACGCGGACGACCTGGGCGGGCTCGCCCCGGCGCTCGTGGTGGTGCCCACCCAGGACGCGGTCGCCGATCAAGGCCGCCGCTACGCCGAGCGACTGCAGGCGGCCGGGACCTCCGTGCGGCTCACCGAATACCCGGGAGCGCGGCACGCGTTCCTCACCCTGCCCGGCATGGAACCACAGGCTGAGGCCGCCCAGGCGGAGATCCTCCAGTTCCTCCGCGCGGCCCTGGCAAAGTGACGGAGGAAGAACGATGCACCCCACCCTTGGACCCGACGGCCCTGCGGTCTCCCGACTCGGCCTCGGCTGCATGAGCATGACCGGCGTCTACGGCCCCGCCGACCCGCACGAGGCCGCGGCCACCCTGCTGGAGGCCCTCGATTCGGGCGTGACCCTGTTCGACACCGGCGACTTCTACGGCGACGGAGCGAACGAGGAACTCCTCGGCCGGGCCCTCGCACCGCACCGCGATCGCGTCGTACTGGCCACCAAGACGGGAGTCCGCCGCACCGCCGAGGGCCTGGTCCCCGCCGGCTCGCCCAACGCATTACGGCGTGCCTGCGAAGCGTCGTTGCGCCGGCTGCGCACCGACCACATCGACCTGTACTACCTCGCCCGTATCGACCCCGCCGTCCCCGTTGAAGAGTCGGTCGGTGCACTGGCCGAACTGGTCGCCCACGGCAAGGTGCGCCACATCGGCCTGTCCGAAGTCTCGGCCGCCACCCTCCGCCGGGCCCACGCCATCCACCCGATCAGCGCCGTCCAGACCGAGTACTCGCTGTGGGAGCGCCACGTCGAAAACGACATCCTGCCCGCGCTCCGCGCCCTCGACGCCACCCTGGTCGCCTACAGCCCTCTCGGCCGCGGCCTGCTCACCGGAGCCGTCCGCGCCACCACGCGCTATGAAAGCGGCGACTTCCGCGCCACCGCTCCCCGCTACAACGGCGACGACCTCAAGGCCAACTTGGCCGTCGTCGAGGCCCTCACCCGACTCGCCGCCGCAAAGAACGCCACCCCCGCCCAGATCGCCCTCGCCTGGCTCCTCGCCCGCGGCAGCAACGTCATCCCCATCCCCGGCAGCTCCCGCCGCCCCCATCTGCGCGACAACCTGGCCGCCCTCGACCTGCTCCTGACCGCGGCCGACCTCCGCGACATCGACGCCGCCGTCCCAGCCACCGGCGCCCAAGGAGCCCGATACGGCGACCACGGCATCGCACTGATCGACCAATGAAGGAGAAGCGCCCTGATGACGAAGCCAACGTAACGTCAACCGCCCTATGCGAACCTGCACTTGAGAAGCAAAAGACAACCATCCCGACGACACAAACCCGCAACCACACGGGTCACCACCACCACGCCCCATGAAGGACCACATGGAAGAACA
The DNA here is from genome assembly GCF_055657085.1 of Streptomyces sp. NPDC107765. Lineage (NCBI taxonomy): Bacteria > Bacillati > Actinomycetota > Actinomycetes > Kitasatosporales > Streptomycetaceae > Streptomyces > Streptomyces sp. NPDC107765. The sequence continues at coordinate 259,127 of NZ_JBVKBL010000001.1, forward strand.
CAGTGAGGACGACATGGAAGACGACATGGAGGACGCCATGCAGGAGGACACAGTGAAGCGCATCGGCATCATCGGAGTGGGCGAGATCGGTCGGGCCATCGTCGAGGGCCTGCGGCACGGGCGCGGTGCGTCGCCGGAAATCTTCCTCCCTCCCCGGGGAGCCCGCACGGCCGCCGAGTTGTCCGAGCGCTACGAGGACGTCCGGATATGCGCCGACAACCAGGAGGTGGTGGACCGCTCCGAGCTGGTCATCATCGCCGTACGCCGCCAGGGCCACCACGAGGCGCTCGCCGGACTGAAGGTCGACGACGAGAAGATCGTGGTCAACCTCATGGCCGGCGTTGCCACGGACGACCTGCGGCGGACCCTCGCCACCGGCGCCCCGATCGTCCGCGCCATCCCCCTGCCCGCGGTGCGCGAGCGCCGCTCCGTCACAGTGACCTGCCCCTCGCACCCGGTGGTGGACTCCCTCTTCGAGCAACTGGGCGGCGCACTCCCCGTCCCGGACGAGGCCGCCTTCAACGTCTTCTCCGCACTGACCGGGACGCTCACCGCCCACTACGCCTACCTCGCCACGCTCACCTCGTGGGCCGCCGGCCACGGCATCGTCCCCGACGCCGCCGACCGCTATGTACGCGGTCTGTTCCAGAACGTCGGCCGCTCCCTGGGCGACGAAACCCGGCCTCTACACCAACTCGCCGCCGACCACGAGACACCGAAGGGCAACAACGAGCGCATCCGTACCACCTGGTTCGATCCGGCCAACGCCGCAGCGCTCAAGAAGGCCCTGGATGGCCTCCTCGCCGATCTGCAGTAAGAGCGCCCGGGAGGGGGCGTCACTTCCGGCACTTCGTCATGGGGTGGCCGTGTGGGGCGACGCTTCCGGACGTTGAGGGAGGCGGGGTTCGCGCCACGCGCGGGGGCGTGACCTACGCCGCTGGAAAGAGGTTGAGGTCGTACGTCAGACCTACACGCTCCCGCGTTGCGGTCCGAGACCCGCGCCTCACGAGCGGTTGCGGGACCTGGCTGTCACGGGGGGGGGAGGTGGCCCGTGTCGATACTCGCCGACCACACAAGTCAACAACCCCGCAAGCCACCGGCCACCCAAGTCACCGGCCACACGTCGACGTGCGGGGCACTGACACCAGCTGGCCTGATGACCAACTTGGGCCGCATAGTTGCCACGGCCAGGGTGATCAGCCGTGCGTAACTGACCACGACGGACCATGACCGGACGGCAGTGTCGCACAGCTACCCGAAACGGACCGGTCAGGACAAGAACGTTTCAAATAGCCGCGCCCAGCGCGAGTTTCGGCTGGAATGAGCCGGTGGCATACAAGAAAACGGTACGCGCCGTTCGCGCTGTGCTCGCTGCCGTCGTCGCACTACCAGGAATTCTCTTCTTGGTCGCTATGTACATGTCGCTCGTCGCGACGCTCCTGAGGGGTAGCAAGCTAGCGGCTTGGGTACTGCTGGTCGGTGCCCTGGTCGTCGGTGTCACGATCTTTCTGGTGCTCTGGCTGCGGTACCGGCGCGACCGTCAAATCGGCCTGGCAATCGCACTGTTGGCAGTAGCCGCAATCTGGCTGTGGGGGCAGCACCTGTGGGATGCCGTCTCCTCGACAGTCGTGCCGCAGTACAAGGGGCTGAAGCCTGCAGAGCGTGCACAGGCAGTCGGACAGTACCGGCTCGCCGTCGTTCAGGCCTGCGCTGCTGCCGGCGGCGTGATCGCGTTGCTCTACACCGCACGTAACTACCGGCTCATTCGCCGCGGCCAGGTGACAGATCGGCTCTCCAAGGCCCTGGAGCGCCTGGAGTCCACCGAAGAGTTCGTACGTCTCGGCGGTATTCTCGCCCTTCAGCAGATCATCCACGATGCGCCGACACAGGCAGAGCATGTGACGCACATCGTCCGTACGTTCATCCGCCGTCAGGCACCGAAGGCGAGAGAGAGCACGTCGGAGGGTGTGCCGGCAACAGCGGCTCCAGGCTTGCTTCTGCCCCCGGGGCTCGTGCCCTCGGGCCCAGAAAGGCCAGCGGCCGATGTCCAGGCGGCGCTGACCGCGCTGAATACCAGACACGCCAAGCTGCATTCGTCCCGCATCGATCTCAACGGATATCACCTCGCCGGTGCTTATCTGACGCGCCAGAATCTGCATGGGGCGCAGCTGAGCGGAGCAGTGCTGACCAATGCTGTCCTAGTCCGTGCTGCGCTGGGACGAGCAAACCTGGAAAACTGCGCTCTTCGACGGGTGCTGGCTACGGGTTCCCGATGCAACAAGGCACAGCTGAAGGGCGCTGATCTGCGCGAGGCGGTCTTCATCCTGGCAAATATGGTGGCCTGTGACCTCACCGAGGCAGATCTGCGCGATGCCGACCTGTCCAAGTCAGATCTGCAGCGGGCAACCTTGATTGGTGGAAAGTTGTCGGGTGCGCGCCTGGTGAACACTGACCTGACCAATGCCGATCTGACGGATGCCCGAGCAGAGGAGGAGCCGGTGCGCCTCGATAGAAGCTGCCTCGACCAAGCGCGCCTCAACGGAGCCGTATTGAGGAACGCCAGTCTCATCGGGGCGAAGCTGCGGCACGCCGACCTCACCGACGCAGATCTGACAGGCGCCGATCTGACCAGAGCCGACCTTCGCAGGGCGCGGGGATTGACAGCAGACCAGTTGCTCGCGGCGGGCACGATCGACAAGGCACAACTGGACCCAACGCTCCGCGCAGCATGCCGGCGCAGCGAGCAGGGGACCGGACCTGAGGCTCATGGCCCAGTCGGCCAGGAGGTACAGCCCTGACCTCGGCGTGCGGGCGGGCCAGCCGCCTGAAGGGTTACGGAACCTCGTTGCGATCTCGACGCCGTTTCCGCCAGCCTCACCATGCCGGCCTCAGTCTCTCCTTGGAACCCAGGCATCGTCGAAGGCCACGTCAACAGGATCAAACACGTGACCCAACTCCGTCACCGCACGGATTCCTACGGCATCCGCGTCGTGTCGGTGTGTGGCTCGGGGTTGGCGCGGCGGGCGGCGCGGCGGCCTCCGACCAACAGCAGGATGTTCGCGAGCAGGAAGAGCGGCCAGGGCGTGGTGATGAGGATGACGGCGTCCACGATGCTCCAGATCACCAGTGTCCACGCGAGGAACGGCGGTGGTGTGATGCTGCGGCGGTCCAGCCACAGGACGAGCAGGCCGACCAATACGAGTGGCGGGCCGAAACTCTCCAGAGATAGCCAGAGCGCGCTGTTGGCCGGGCTCATCTCGGAGAAGTCTTCGCCCCACAGCGACCCACTGAGCCACTCCCCGGCGTGGCGTGCTGCTCCCTCCACCGTCAGGGCGAGGAGCGTGTGCGCGGCCCCGAAGAACACCAAGAGCCAGCCGGCGCATTTGATCATCTGAATCCCCCATCTGTTGCGAATGTGGAACCGCGGGACTTCACACGGTTGTGGTGGGGCCGCGGTTCGGGCGCGGGTCAATCCGGACCGGGTCGGCTCGCAGCCCGGGTGCATGCATGGGCGCGCGCAAGTATCGACCCGAAGCCCCAAGCATGAACCCTCTAATTTCGGAACTACTGGTTTCGATACTGTTGGTTTCGTATGATGCCTCCATGCCTGTGCGAAAGCAAGCCCGCAATCAGGGGGGCCGCCCCCGAGACAGTCGCGTCGACGACGCCATCGCCTCCGCCGTTGGAGAGCTGCTGACAGAGGTGGGATATATGCAGCTCACGATGGCTGAGGTGGCCGCGCGAGCGGGCGTGGGCAAGGCGGCGATCTATCGGCGCCACGCCACCAAACAAGAAATGATCTTTGACGTTCTTCTGCCTGATCAGTTCCTGGCCGTGGCACCCGACCGCGGATCGCTCCGCGCCGACCTGGCTGCCGTGCTCGCCGAGATCGCGGACAGCATGGCCATTCCACCGCAGGGGACGATCCCGGGCCTGCTGGCCGATATCCACGCCGACCCCGCACTACGTGACCGGTTCGACCAGAAATACCTCGGAGCCCAGCGCCAGACCCTCAAGGAGATCCTGGACCGCGCGACCGCACGTGGCGAACTCACCACCCGCCCCGACCCAGCAACCCTCAACGCCCTGCTGGTCGGACCCGTGTTCGCCTGGCTGTTCCTGCTGTCCCAATCCCCCGACCAACTCCCCGCCCTGACCTCCGCCCTTCTCGACGCGACACTCACCCTCATCAGCCCCGGACCTCCCGGCGGCCCAGACGATTCCGGCAGGGAAGTCGTGACGTAGGCCAACCCCTCCAAGACGGGCGGTAGGGGCGGTTGACTGGCTGGCTGACTGACTGATCGCGTGCGGTGTCCCCGCCAGGGAGTCTGCAGAGGCGAACGCACGATGCGTTCGGCGATCACAGCGGCGTGCCGAATGCGTGCCCGATGCGTGCCCGGTGCAGTGCCCAATGCGTGTCCCATGCGAGCCCGTTGAGGAGGTCGGCCGCGGTCCACAGCGACCCTCAGAGCCATGTCGGGCCACTGCCTGGTCACGTCACCGGTAGCCGGCGGCTGTGCGACAGTCATCAGCCGATGCCGGTGCCCATCGATGCCAACGACAGGAGCAACGCACCCAGCGTCCCCACAGCACCGTAGCGTCGCAGCTCACCCCGGACATCCAGTCGGCGGACGTACCGCGCGGTGGCGGCGGCGAAAGCCAGACCGCCGACGATGAACCACGGTCCCCACACGCAGAGGTACCAGCGGGTCAGCCCGGCCAGATCGGGCGCGACAGAGCGGATCCCGAGCTCAACCAGCGCTCCGTGGGCAACGAAGAGACAACCGTGCCAGACGAGCAGTACCGCCGCGCCGCCGCCACAGAACACCATGAGACGGCCGATCCGTCTGCCGCGCCGGCGTGTCAGGCCGATACCGATCAGGGCCCCAACGACCTTCAGGAGACCGGTCACCCACAAGACGGCCACGAACCACGCCACCCGATCATCAGCGAGCTTCACCAGGGACGGCGCCACCGTCGTCCGCGCGCCGAAGGTCATTCCCATCGCCCAGGCGAAACTGGGGACCGCGAACAGGAGCCCCCATACCGCAGCAGCGAGCCCCGGCCAGGCGCCCGGCCGAAGGCGGGGTGCCTGGCGCGGGGCCGGACGCGCGGCATCGTCCACGGAAAGCTTGATCGCCATGACTCCATCGTGGCCGGACCGTCGACGACGAGAGGTCATCCGCACGGACGATCAGCTCCGCCGCAGGAGCTAGCTCGCGGCATCCCCGTGACGGACTCAGCCTCGCTACGAACGCCCCCCTCCCCCGCAACTACCTGGCCTTTCGCGGACTCGCCGCCGCCCGCTTCTGCTGCACATCCGGCGACCAGCCCCGGCGATCAGATGTAGCTGAAGGCCCCGGGCGCGGTGATCGTGCCGCCCGTCGTTGTCACAGTGACGTTCGCCGGGCCGGGGATGCCGGCGGGGGAAGTGACGGCGGCGATTCGGGTGTTCGAGATGACTGAAAGGCGGCCGCCGCGCCGCCGATCGTCACCGACTGCGTGGACAGCCACGGTGCTGAAGCGCACCGATGTGGTGGTCACCAGGCCCCGGCCGGTGACGGTCAGAGTGCCACCCCCGCTCAGCGGCCCCGACGTTGGGCTGATCTTCGTCAGCACCGAGTCCGGGAGGTAGGAGAAGCGGCCTACGGTCCAGGTGGTGCGCTGCCCGATGGTGGCGTCGATCCACGTCGGGGTACGCACCGGACGGCGCGGGCAGCACCCGCGCCATCTCATTGCCGTTGTTGACCACAAAGACTTCGAGGTCGTCCGGCGTGACCACCGGCCAGGACTGCGCGTGGAAGCCCGGCACCTAATCGATGATCTGGCTTCTGGTGAGGTCGATGGCGGAGACGCTGTCATCGCCGTCGCGCGCGACGTACGCCAGCAGCCCGTCCTTGCTGATCGCCGGCGACGGTTGACCTACGCTCCATTCAGCGGAGCGCACCACCCGGGACACTCCGGGAGGCGCACTCCCTGCCATGTCCGGATGCCTGAGGTGGGCGGTGAACTGCGACGACGAATTACGCGCTCAACTCGTCTGCGGCTTCCGCACGTTGTCGGTTGTGTTGTCGTCGTGCGCGGCAAACGCGTCGGCGTGTGCGGCAGCGCGGGCGAGGCTGGCTTCGACGCGTCGCAGGGTTTCCAGCGTTTCGGTGACCTGATCGCGGGAGAGGTCGCCGGTCGAGGCGTCTTCCAGCTCGGCCCAGATGCGTTCGACTTCTCGGCGCAGCGCCTGACTGGCAGCAGTCGGTTCGATGAGGGTGGCACGTTTGTCGTCGGGGCAGGGACGACGGCGGACGAAGCCTGCGTTTTCCAGGCGTTTGATGCTGCGGGTCATGGTTGCGGCGTCGGAGTCGATCAGACGCACCAGATCGGTCTGCCGCTGGGGGCCGAGTTCCCACAGATGCATCATGACCAGTTCCTGGCCGAGGTGGAGGCCGACCCGGCGCAGAAGCTGTCCGGCGATCATGCGGTGCAGGCGGGCCACGCGGAAGATCGCGTGACTGACGGGCCCCACGTGCGCGGCGGCGGGCACCGGCACGCTGGAGATGTCCGGCGCCTCCTTGGGCGGCCGGCTCGGTTGGACTTGTTTCTTCGGGTTGGCTGCCCGGCTCATCAGGATCTTCCCCTTCCCGGCCGGCTCTGAAGTTGGCCGGACAGTAATCAGGATAGCCGTCTCTGTACGGAGCTAGTTACTTGCTCGGGTAGGTAGCCGCCTGTCGAGCGCTCCGGCTCCAGCCACCCGGGCGGCTCCCGAGCGTCCGCGTACAGACACACCGGCCAAGCGGATCGGGTTACTTACCGTCCCACCACCCGGCCACTCCGACACCGGGAGGCGACCTCCCACCCCGGCCCCTGAGCTCGTGACGCGCCTCACACCTATCCCTCGGGAATGAACGATGGGCACTTACTTGTTCGGACAGGTGATTTACTTGTTCAGACAGGCACAGTCAGGCCGGGGAAGCACCAGAGCTCCCTGGCCGCGCAGCACCACTCACCCCGAGGAAGAAGTCATGACCACTGCTTTCGACCCGATCGTCCTGGGCGGCAAGCCCTTGTCGAACCGCCTCGTAATGGCGCCGATGACCCGGAGCCGTGCCTACGGGCCCGGTGCCGAGCCGACGGAGCTGATGGCGGCGTACTACGCGCAGCGGGCCAGTGCCGGACTGATCGTCACCGAGGGCATCCAGCCCTCGCCGGTCGGCCAGGGCTACCCCGACACCCCAGGCCTGCACACGCCCGGGCAGGTGCGGGCCTGGCGGACGGTGACCGGTGCCGTGCACCGCGAGGGCGGCGTGATCTTCGCCCAGCTGATGCACACCGGACGGATCGGCCACCCGAGCCTGCTGCCCGACGGTCTGGTGCCCGTAGGACCGTCGGCGGTGGCCGCCAAGGGGCAGGTCTACACCCACGAGGGGCCCAAGGAGTACGTCACGCCGAAGGAGCTGAGCGAGGCGGAGATCCGGCAGACCATCGCCGACTTCGCCGACGCGGCCCGTAACGCCATCGAGGCCGGGTTCGACGGCGTGGAGATCCACGGCGCCAACGGCTACCTGATCCACCAGTTCCTCGCGGACAACTCCAACCACCGCACCGATGCCTGGGGCGGTGACACCGAGAGCCGGATCCGCTTCGCCGTCGAGGTCGTCACGGCCGTGGCCGAGGCGATCGGCAGCGACCGGGTCGGCCTGCGGATCTCGCCCGGGAACCCGTACAACGACATGTCCGAGGACAACCCGGGCGAGGTCTACGGAGCGCTGCTGGAGCGGCTCGCCGGCCTGAACCTGACCTATCTGCACCTGATGGAGGGCCCGGACCGCGACCTGACCCCGCGGCTGCGCAAGGTCTGGCCCGGCACGTTCGTCCTCAACCCGTTCACCCACCCCGACGTCACCGGTCCCGATGCGCTGAAGCTGATCGAGGACGGCAGCGCGGACATGGTGGCCTACGGCGCACTGTTCCTGGCCAACCCCGACCTGCCGCGCCGCCTGCTCGCCGGTGGTCCGTTCAACGCCCCTGACCAGGCCACCTTCTACGGCGGCGACCACCGCGGCTACACCGACTACCCCACCCTCAGCGCCTGAGCGGCGACCCCACCGGCGTCGCCCTACCGGCGTAGCCCCACCCGCGCGACCCCACCCGCGTGACCGCACAGTGCGCAGTAAGTCACAGCGCGTGCGGTCCCCTCTCTCTCCTCCGCCTCTCTTTGGGAGCTTCCCATGTCCAGAGCGATCACTTTCTCCGAGCACGGTCCGCCCGAAGTGCTGCAACTGTCAGAGGTCACCACCCCGGAGCCCGGCCCTGGCCAGGTCCGTATCCGGGTGCGGGCCGCCTCCGTGAACCCCCTCGACATCAAGATCCGATCGGGTCTGATGGCCGGCACCGTCCCCGCCCGTTTCCCCGCGATCCCCGGCCTGGATGCGGCCGGTGTCGTCGATGCCGTCGGCGAGGGAGCCAATGCGGCGGTGGGGGACGAGGTTCTCGGTGCCGCCGTCGGCGGCGGCTACGGCGAGTACGCCCTGCTCGATCGGCCGGTGGCCAAGCCCGAGGCGCTGTCGTGGGAGGTCGCCGCCTCGCTGGTCACGGTCGGCCAGACCGCGTTCCGTGTCCTCGGGCAGCTGGCGGTGCAGGCAGGACAGACCCTCCTCATCCATGGCGCCGGCGGCAGTGTGGGCACCATCGCGGTGCAGTTGGCCGTCGCCCGTGGCATCACCGTGATCGGAACGGCCGGCGAGCACGACATCGAGCGCGTCACCGCGCTGGGGGCCACTGCGGTCCCCTACGGCGACGGCTGGGTGGAGCGGGTGAAGGCCGCGGCTCCCCGGGGAGTCGACTTCGTCTTCGACGCCTCCGGCGCCGGCGTGCTCGCCGGCTCCGTCGCCCTGACCGGCGACAGCGCACACGTCCTCACCATCGCCGACATGTCCGCCGCGCAGCACGACGTCCGCTTCAGCGCCGGAAGCCCCGACCAGGCCGGCGAAGCCCTCCCGGAGCTGGTGCAACTGGCCGCCGCCGGCAAGCTCGCCCTGCCCGTCTGGCGCACCTACCCGCTCGACCAGGCAGCCACCGCCCATGCCGACCTTGAGGCAAGGCGCAACCAGGGCAAGGTCGTTCTCCTTCCCTGACCCGCGATGCTGCCGCTTCGTCCGGGGGGTTGCGGAGCGGGCAAGGCAGCATCGGGCCGCAGCCGGAACCCCCCGGCCGGCTGCGGCCCATCCCCCGCTGCCGCATCACCGAGGACGGAGGATCAAGAGCCGTTGGCTGCCTGGCCCTCCCTTGCGCCGCTGACCGCCGACGCGGACCTCCTCGCCGCGTTCGAGGTCCTCGGCCAGAAATGGAACGGAATCATCCTTCACACCCTGGCCTCACGCCCCGCCCGCTACGGCGAACTGCACAGCGCCATTGGCTCGATCAGCACCAAGATGCTCGCCGACCGGCTGCGCGAACTGGTAGAGGCCGGGCTCGTCACCCACGACCAACTCCCGCCCGGGCCCGCCACTTACACCCTCACCACCGACGGTCGAGCCCTCCTCCCGGCCCTGGAACAGATCCGCTCCTGGGCACAGCGCCGCACCACCTAGCGCCGCCTGCTACTCCGCCAAAAAGACAACCCCCGTGTCCCCCCGCACGCACCGTTGCCTGAAGCCACCTTCGCCCGCACCGTCCTGGGCTCCGGCCCCGGCCTCGTCCTCGCTCATGGCGCCGGCAGGTCCGGCGGACCATGTTCTGTCCGGCCGGCCATGTGACCACTAGGCTGCGACGATGGAACACTTAACCGAGGTGCCCGAGAGTCTCGGCCAGTCCGCGGATGCGGCCCAGGCGAATCACTACGACAGCTTCGCCGAGGCGTACTCGGCGGAGAACGAGAACAACCTCGTGAACGCGTACTACGAGCGGCCCGCGATGTTGGCCCTCGCCGGGGACGTGGCCGGCCGTCGGATCCTGGACGCCGGCTGCGGCTCGGGGCCCCTGACCTCTGCACTGCGCGACCGCGGTGCCCTCGTCACCGGCATCGACGCCAGCGCCGGGATGCTGGCGTTGGCCAGGCAGCGGCTGGGTGACGACGTGGACCTGCAGGTGGTGGACCTGCGCGACCGTCTGCCGTTCGCCGACGGTGCGTTCGACGACGTGGTCGCTTCGCTGGTGCTGCACTATCTGGAGGACTGGGGGCCGACGCTGGCCGAATTGCGGCGAGTGCTCAGGCCCGGCGGCCGGCTGATCGCGTCGCTGGAGCACCCATTCGTGGCCTACACCATCGAGGATCCTCGGCCCGACTATTTCGCGACCACCAGCTATACCTTCGACTGGAATTTCAACGGGCAGTCCGTCCCGATGAAGTTCTGGCGCAGGCCGTTGCACGCGATGACCGATGCCTTCACCACCGCCGGCTTCCGCCTCTCCGTCATCAGCGAGCCGCAACCCGACCCGGCCGCCCGCGAGCTTTTCCCCGACGACTTCCCTGACCTTTCGACCAAAACCTGCTTCCTGTTCTTCGTCGTCGAGGTGCCTCAGTCGGCTGGGGGCTCGGACGACTAGCCAGTCGTGGATCGCCTGCGGAGCCCGAGTCGGATGAGGCGACGACGACGGTGCCGTGGAAGATGTAGGCGCGTTGGCTTGGCACCTGCCTGAGGGCGCAGATCGATATCGAGGACGCCGACGACTGTAGGCTCTCCGCATGCCTCAGTCCGGAGAGCCGCGCATGCCAGTGGGCGGAGAGCACGTGCGCCAGGCCGTCGCCCACTGCGTCGACGCCCTGAAAGGCGTTCCGGCGCCCCAATGGCACGCTCGGGCCGACGGCTTGGAGTGGACGTGCTGGGAGACCCTTGAACACCTCGCGGACGACTTGCTCACGTACGCGCTACGGTTCGGGCTCGCGCAGCCCATTGCCGTACCGCGGGTCCCCCTGCGCATTTCCAGTGATCGACCGGGCGGTCCAGCCAATGTCATCTTCGGGGACCAAGGCGCGGGGCCCGATGGGCTCCTGACCGTCGTGGAGGCCTGCGGCGGACTGCTCGCGATGGCCGTCGACACCACCGACGCAACTACCTTGGCTCCCCACGTCTTCGGGGCCACCGATCCCGAGGGCTTCGCAGCGATGGGCATCGTCGAGACCCTGGTCCACACCCATGACATCGCCCAGGGACTGAACCGTACGTGGGAGCCGCCGCAGGACCTGAGTGAGCAGGTCCTCGCGCGGCTCTTCCCCGACGTCCCCGTCGTCGACACCCCGTGGTCGACCCTTCTTTGGGCCACCGGTCGCATGGAGACGCCTGATCGCCCCCGCCGGGCGAACTGGCGCTGGCACGGCGCGCCGCTCGGCCGGCGCTGACTGATGTGGCTTGAGCGGGGGGGCGGGATATCACCCCGCGAACGTGGTGAACACCTTGCATCGACGGGGCGGGGACGGCCCTGCCTTCGCACGGCGCACTCTGGCCGGTGAGCTCTGGCTGGCGAGCCCTGGCCGGCGAACTCTGGCCGGCGACCGGCGATCCGCAACTGCCCACGCGTTGACGCCCCGCGGGAAGGAGAATTCCCCGGGGCGTCGGGTTCTGTGCGTCGTGCCGGGTGATGATGATGAATCGTCAGGTAGCCTGCCTGGCCGTCGCCTTGGCCACCAGCAGTACCGCCAGCAGGCCGATGCAGATCAGGACGTAACCCGAGGTGGTCAGGGTGCCGAGGGTGCCCAGTACCGCGACGCCGAGCGCCGAGCCGGCCTGCCGGATGCCGTTCAGGGCGCCCTGACTGGTTGCGGCGTACTCCGGCGGTGCCGAGACGGCCATCGCGGCGGCGGCGCCGGGGATCGACAGCGTGCCGGTCGCGGCCAACGTCAGCTCGACGGCGAGGATCAGCGGCAGCGGCGGATGATGGCCGGTGCAGAAGGCAAGCAACACACCGGAGACAACAGAGGCGGACATGCCGGTCAGCAGGATCGGACGCGAGCCGTAGCGGGCGACGAGCCGGCCGGTGAAGAACGGCATGACGCACACCGGGAAGGCGATCGGCAAGGAGGCGAGACCGGCCTTGAATGGAGTCAGGTCATAGGTGTGTTGCAGCCAGACAGCGAACAGATACATGCCGCCGAAGTAGGCGAAGCAGGACACCGCGGCGGCAACCATGGCGGCCCGGACCTTCGGCAGGGCGAGCAACGCCGGCGGCAGCACCGGGGCGGCCACCCGGCGTTCCACGACGGTCACGGCGACGAAGCAGAGCAGCGCGGCGACGATCGGGACCAGGGCGCGCGGTGAGCCCCATCCCTCGATGCCGGCCTCGACCAGACCGAAGGTGAGCAGAGCGAGTCCGGCGGTCGACAGCGCCAGGCCGGGTCGGTCCAGAGCGCGGGTGGCGCGGAGGGGCGGCACGGGCAGTCGACGGGCCAGCAGCAGAGCTGCCAATGCGATGGGAGGGTTGACCAGGAACACCAGTCGCCAGCCGCCGAGTTCGACCAGGGCGCCGCCGAGCACGGGTCCGGCGGCGGCTCCCAGGCCGCTGAGCGCGGTCCAGGCACCGATGGCACGGGTGCGGCGCGCGGGTTCGGGGTTGAGGTGGATCAGCAGTGCCAGGGAGGCGGGCACCAGGCCGGCGCCCGCGGCACCGAGCAGTGCGCGGCCGCCGATGAGGGCGCCGACGTTCGGCGCCAAGGCGCACACCACGGACAGGGCGGCGAAAAAGCCGAGCGCGGTGGCATAGACGCGGCGCGCGCCCCAACGGTCGGCGATGACACCACCGGCCAGCAGCAGTCCGGCGAAGACGACCGTGTAGGCGTCGACGGCCCAGGGCAGGGCGGCGGTGGCCGGGTGCAGCGACTTCTGCACGTCGGGCACCGCGACGTTGAGGATCGAGGTGTCGAGCAGGACGAGCAGATTGCCGGTGGCGATACCGGCGAACGTCAGCTTGGAGTGACTCTTGGGCGGGGTGGGCGCCTGGGCGGACGCGGTCGGTGGGGTCGACGCAGGCGCCTGGGCCGGCGCGGTCAGTGGGGTCGGTGGGGTCGGCGCGGGCGCCTGGGCGGGTGCGGTTGGTGGGGTCAGGCCCGGCTCGGCGAGCCCAGAAGGACAGGAAAGGGGATCGGCGGTAGTCATGGCGGCAGCCTCCCCCGGCGGGCCGCTGGCCTGCGACGTCGTATCTCCGATACCCCCATCGGAAAGTCCGATGGGCGTTATGCTGCTGTCGTGGACTCCCGCTATCTGCGCGCTTTCGTCGCGGTCGCCGACCACGGTGGCATCTCCTCCGCAGCACAGGCGTTGGGATACGCCCAGTCCAGCCTCAGCGCCCAGCTCAAGCGGCTGGAGGCGGACCTCGGGGTGAGCGTTTTGGTGCGCCAGGGCGCGGGGTCGGTGCTCAGCGAGGCCGGCGCCCGGCTGCTGCCGTACGCGCGCGAGGCCCTGGAGCTGGAGGAGCAGATGCGCCGGGTGGCGCGCGGTGGTCGGCCGCGGCTGCGGATCGGGGCGCAGGAATCGCTGGCGCACGTGTGGATGCCGGAGGTGCTGGCCGCGTTGGAGTACAGCGCGGGCAGCACGGAGGACGGCGCGGAGGACGGCGCGGACATGGAGTTGACGGTCGCCAACCGGCGGACGCTGGAGCAGGCGTTCGGCGCGGGCGAGCTGGATGTGGTCTTCCAGTACGACAACGGCATGCGTGCGCTCGGCCCGCATGCGGTGGTGGGACACGACCGGACGGTTGTGGTGGCGAGGCCCAGTCATCCGTTGGCCCGGGAGGAGGAGGTCACGCCGGAACAGCTGCTGGGGTACGACTTCCTGGTAGCCGAGAGGGGCTGCACCTCAGAGATGCTGGTGGACCGCTTCGGGCGGGATCTGCTGGCCGGGGCTCAACTGGCCATGATTCAGGGCTCCTTGTCGGCACTGTTGCGGCTGACCGGGCACGGGCACGGGCTGTCGCTTCTGCCGGAACTGGCAGTTACCCGGGAGCTGCAGGAGGGTGAGCTGGTGACGCTGCGCCTGGCGGAGCGGATCCGCCCGGTCAGCATCGTCGCCCAGTGGCGGCCACGGCTCGGACCGGCCGAACGCACTCTGCGCGTCCTCCTCGACGTGGCCCGCCGCGCGGCCCCCCTGCCCGAGGCCACCGCCACGGCACGTGCGGCGAAGGCTTCATGATCAACGAAGGCATCGTGAACAGGCAACGGCTCCGCGGCGGGGTGGGCCGACGGCGCGCCGCTCTGGTCCCCATGCACATGGTGTGGAGCGGTTGATCTCCCGTCGCAATATTGCCTCGGACAGGCGCTCAGTCGGTCACGTCCCCGGTTTCGCGCTGTGGTCGACGATGAGCGGGAGCCGGAGCGGGAGCAGCGAGCCTGAGATGTCGGAAGCGGCCAGTAGCCTCAGGCACCATGGGAGTTCAGATCGATGTAGTGGTGGATTACCCGATCAACGATGAGGTGGAGAGGGTGCTCGGGCTGGCCGAGGCGGTCGGCGAACCCGTCAGAGTCACGTTCATGTGGGAAGGGCGTCAAGAGGCGGAGCACGCCGTGCTGGTGCCCGCGGCCACGCTGGCGCTCTGGGAGCATTGGGCCCCCGCCGCTTACCCGATGAGTGACAGAGGGGACGAGAACCGAGCTGAAGCGCAAAGGCCGGAACTGGCCCACCCGGCGGAATTCGGTGCGTTCACGCTCTTTCGTCGTCGCGTGGGAGGGCGCACGGCGGTCGCTCGGGGAGGCGTGGTGGTCGCCGAACTCCTGAACCCCGACGAGGCGCACTGGCTCCAAGCGCAGGCTCGCGATGTCCGCCAGGGCTTCATGGCTCCGAAGCAGAAGGCGGCGTTCGAGGAGTTCCTCGCCCGACAGCCACCTCTCGATGACCAGTGACGGGTGACCCCCGCCAACTCCCGCTTCGACTGCCGCGTACGGCCAGGCGCTCGACGACGCCGAGACCTGCTGGGGTCTGCTGGGGCCTCTTGTATGTGCCGTGCAACACCCCTCACGGGATCACCAATCGTGACTGCACCCCAGAAGTGGCGCCAGGACCCCGGAATGGGGCTCCGGTCCACTTCTTGCGAACCCTGCGCGGCCGAACATCGGGCGCTTGAGCCTCTTGATCCGGTCGACATGACCTCCGACGACAGTCATTCGCTGGAATCCGGCCCCGGTCTCCTCCCGCACACGGACGGCGACCGGGTCCGACAACTCCCCATGAGCGAACACGGTACGGGCACCAGGCACGCTGAGTGCGCAATCGGACCTCAGCGCCGGGCGAGCGCCAGCACACTCAGACCGAACATCAAGACACCCAGGGGGAGATGGACCGAAGGAACGTGCGCGATGCCCAGCACGACCTGGACCGAGGCGAGTACGAGGAACCCTGACGCGTGCCAGACAGGCCGGGGCGAGCCACCGCCCGGCTTCCACGCCAGCACCGCCGCGAGCACATACAGCATCGCGGCCCCGTACATCACCCGGGCTCCGACGCTGTGCAGCGTCTCTCCGTAGGACGAGGTCAGCAGCAGTCCGGCGGAGACCGCCTGAACGAAGATGGTCAGGGTCTGCAGGGCGATCGCGATCTGCAGGAACGAGAAGCTGCGCGGTGCGTGCGCCGTCGCCGTCACCTGAGTGGCCATGTCACAGTCCCCTTTTCCGCCCTCGGGCAGTGGATCGATAAGGTCTCACCAGCCCGACGACGCGGGCCGGCAAAAGGTAAGGCGAGGGGGCGGCCGAAAGCATGGGGACTGTCGGGACCGGCGCCGATGAGATCGCCGGCGAGCGACGCCAACTGATCAATGTGGCGTACCGGTTGCTCGGTTCGGTGACCGAGGCAGAGGACGCCGTACAGGATGCTTACGCACGCTGGTACGGGCTGCCGCGAAGCCGGCAGGAGGAGATCCTGTCCCCCGGTGCCTGGCTGACGACGGTGACCAGCCGCATCTGCCTGGACCTGCTCGGTTCGGCGCGGGCCCGCCGTGAACGCTATGTCGGCGCCTGGCTGCCCGAGCCGCTGCCCGACCGCAACGAGTGGGACCCCGCGGGCGGTGCCCACCCTGCCGGTCCCGCGGACCCCGCCGACCAGATCGTTCTGGACGAGTCGGTGGCCATGGCCTTCCTGGTCGTCCTGGAGTCCATGACCCCCGCCGAGCGGGTGGCGTTCGTCCTGCACGAGGTCTTCCGGTACCCGTTCGCCGAGATCGCCGACGTTCTCAGCCGCACCCCCGCGGCCTGCAAGCAGCTGGCGTCCTCCGCCCGGCGGCGGGTGAGCATCCCGCCCGCTCCGGCAACCGCGACCGGCCAGGCCGATGTGGTGAGGCACGTCAAAGAGGCATGGGAGAGCAAGGACATCGCAGCTCTCGTCGGTCTCCTCAACCCGGCTGCCGTGATGACCGCCGACGGCGGCGGCATGGTCGGCACCGTCCTGCGCCCGGTCGAGGGCGGCGCGCGCATCGCCCAGTACATGGTCGCGATTGCCGACAAGGCTCCGGGGCTCGAACTCCTGGAGCGATCGGTCAACGGTGTCCCGGGCTTGGTGGCCCAGCGCGCCGGCGTCGTCGTGACCGTGGCCTCCTTCGACGTCTCCGACGGGCGCGTCACGCGGATCTGGGTGGTCCGCAATCCGGAGAAGCTACGGCCGTGGGCGCGGGAAGGCTAACTGGAGCCTGTCCGGCGGACTCCACGCACCGGCCACCGGGGAAGGAACCGGAGACAGTCGAAAGGCGGACTGACTGGTAGGCAAGGCCACGGCAAGGCACTGGCAAGGCCCTGACAGGCCCCGATGTCGCGTGGGGTGCCGAGCAACGGGTCCCGGACGTAACCGCAGCCGCAGCCGCAGCCCTTATCGGCTACCGCTACCACCGACTCACCGACTCACCGACTGAAACGGTCCTCGTTTCAGGTGAGCCGCTTTTCGAACCAGTGATGGGCGTAGGGCTCGTCGTTGAAGGCGGGGACCTCGGCGTACCCGCTGTTGCGGTAGAGACGGGTGGCTGCTTCCAGGGCTTTGTTGGTGTCGAGCCGCACCAGATCACTTCCGTGCCGGGCGGCGCGTTCCTCAAGTTCGGAGAGGAGGCGCCGGGCCAGGCCGAGCCCTCGGGTGCGGGGGCAGACCCACAGCCGTTTGATCTCGGCGGGGGCTCCGGTCGGCAGCTTGAGCCCGGCGCAGCCCACCGGTTGGCCGTGCAGCCGGGCGACGAGGAACAGGCCGCGTGGTGCGCGCAGTTCGCCCGGGTCGGGCAGCAGGGTGTTTGCGGGGTCGAAGCCGCCGTCGAAGAGTTCCTGCAGTTCGGCGGCGTAGGACCGCAGGCAGTGCACGGCGTCCGGGTGGTCCGGGTCGAGCACTTCCAAGGAGACCACCGAGGCGGTCAGCAGTCGCTCGACCTCTGCCATGGCCGAGGTCAGCCGGTCCCGCTGCTTGGCATCGAGTGGGTCAAGGAGTGATGCGGCGAGTGCGTCGCTGCGGTCGTCGAGAAGAGCGCGCTCCTCCCGCCCGGCCTTGGTCAGCCGAACGGTGCGTACTCGCCGGTCGCGGGGGTGGGGCTCGACGGCGACGAGGCCGTCGTGCTCCAGCGCCCGTAGCAGCCGGCTCACGTAGCCGGAGTCGAGGCCGAGCCGGGCCCGTACGCTGCGGACGTCGTGCGTGCCCTCGTCGTCGATCTCCCAGAGCAGCCGGGCCTGCCCATAGGGGCGCGCACCGCCCAGATAGTGATCGTGCAGCACTCCCACACGCTCGGCGACCGTTCGGTTGAAGCGCCGTACCTGTCCTACCTGCTCTGCCTGATCATGATCCTGATCCGTCGACATTCTCTGACCTTAGTCAGGTAATGATGGATGAGTCAAAGCGGTTGGTGCGAAGTGGCCCCGTGCCGCACATTCGCCGTGCGCCAAGCGCCTCAACCTGACTCACCTGAACCGTTGGACGAGCGCACACGCCATAGGAAAGGACGCCTGGCCCTGGCCCTGGTCCTGGTCCTGGTCCTGGCTGATCACTGATCAGTGGTTTCACGGCACTGGCACAGCCGCCGCAATCCGGCTGTGCTCCCGCCGATCGACCGCCCATGGTCCGCCAGGTGAAGTCACCTGATCCGGCGGCCAGTTCAGCAGGCCGTTGGCGCACGCAGCCGGTCGGGGCCAACGAGGATGGCTCGCTCTCTGCGCGCTGAGGAAATCCACGGCCTCTCCGTGGGCCACTTCTGTAGTGTCGCGTCATGACAGCGCCTCTGTACCCCGCGAAGCCCGGACCAGGTGACACGGTCGCCGTGGTCTCACCGTCCAGCGGACTTGCCGGCATCCTGCCGCTGCCCTTCGAATTGGGCTTGCGGCGGCTGCGTGAGGACTTCGGCCTGAAAGTAGTGGAATACCCGACCACCCGGAAGATGAACAGCACCCCACAGGAGCGCGCGGCCGATGTGCACGCGGCGTTCGCCGACCCAGAGGTCAAGGCGGTCATCACGAGCATCGGCGGGGACGATCAGATCACGCTCCTGCCGCATCTCGACCGCGACCTGCTGTGCGCCAACCCCAAGCCGTTCTTCGGATACAGCGACAACACGAACCTGCTGGTCTACCTCGCCAACTGTGGCATCGTCGCCTACCACGGCGGCACCGTCATGGTCGAGCTCGGGCGTCCCGGAGCGATGCACCCGCTGACCGAGGCGTCGCTGCGCGCCGCACTGTTCACCTCCGGACCGTTCGAGCTCACGGAGCCGAAGGAGACGCGGGCCGAGGACAAGCTGTGGCAGGACCCGGCCACGTTCGAGGTCGAACCCTCCATGGAGCCGGCGGACGCCTGGAGGTGGCACAACGCTGACCGGGTCGTCGAGGGCCGTGCGTGGGGAGGGGAACTGGAGATCCTGTCGTGGCTGATGATGGCCGACCGGGAGATCCTTCCGGCGGATCAGTACGCCGGGCGCGTGCTGTTCGTGGAGACCTCGGAGGAGATGCCGCGGGACGAGACGGTCTACCGGATCCTGCGCAACATGGGCGAACGCGGGCTGCTACGGCAGTTTTCCGCGCTGCTGGTGGGGCGCGCCAAGGCCTGGTCGTTCCAGAATCCCAACGATGCGGATCACCGCGCCGCGTACCGGAGCGCCCAGCGCAAGGCGGTGCTGCGGGCGCTGTCCGAGTACGCCCCGGACATGCTGGCGGTCTTCGATGTCGATCTCGGCCACACCGACCCGCAGGTGGTGATTCCCGTTGGCGGCACGGTCAGGGTAGACGGGCCAGAACGTCGGATCACCGTCATGTACTGAGGCACCCACACCGCTCGCCCTGCCGAGACCTGTCCCAGTGCCGGGCGGCCTCGTCCTGCCTCGCACGCGCGGCCGGCTGAGCGCCCCTGCCCGGCCCACCTTGCCCAACAGGCCAACAGGCCGCCAGGCCCACCACCATGTCCGAGCCCGCGCAGGTCCGAACATGCAGAACCCGGCCCTTTTCCACCCAAGCGAACTTCGTTCCTGGAGACGACATGAGCAGCGCCCTTCTCGTGATGGACGTCCAACAGGCGATCGTGGACCTCGTCGACGACGGCTCCGGATACCTGCCACGCCTGCGCAGGGCGATCGATGGAGCCCGGGCGGCGAACATTCCCGTGATCTACGTGGTCATCGCGCTCCGTCCCGGCTTTCCGGAAGTCGGCACGCGCAACAGGCCGCTGGCTGCCATCGCACGTGCTGGGCTCTTCGTCGAGGGCGCCCCAGGCACCGAGATCCACCCGGAGGTCGCGCCCCAACCAGGGGACGTGGTGGTCACCAAGAGGCGGGCGAGCGCGTTCTCGGGCAGCGATCTCGATGTGGTGCTGAGGGCACGCGGTATCGACCGTCTCGTGCTCACCGGCATCGCCACCAGCGCTGTGGTGCTGTCCACCCTGTGCCAGGCGAACGACCTGGACTTCGGCCTCAGCGTTCTCTCCGACGCCTGTCTGGACACCGACCCGGAGGTCCACCGGGTCCTCATCGAGCGACTGTTCCCGCAGTGGGCGGACGTCGTCACCGTCGATGAATGGGTCAAGACGATCGCCCTTCAACAGCGGTAGTGGCAGACCAGCCGAGGTGCCCGGGTGAGCCGCACGCCCCAGCCCAAGGCACCGGCGCAGCTCTGCTGGTACCCCGCCTGTCCCGCCTCCGGACCGCTGATGAGGTACGTCGCCCAGCGCGGCCTGGGCGACCTCGACAACTACGAGCCTGGGACTGCTACTTCACGTTCTTTCCTGCACACTGGATACCGTCGGTAGCGGTCCTCGCCCAGGGCTGACCGCGACCCCCTCCCGCAGGCGGTCAGACCGCGTCGCCGACCGACTCCCGGTTCGTGGTGGGGGCGTGGGTGACCATCAGGTGGTGGTGGACCTTGGGTCCCAGGGTGAGGGCAGCGACGAAGATGCCTACGGCCACGACGACGCTGGCGTTGCTCAGGTGCGGCATCAGCAGCAACTGCGCCAGGAGTGCGGCGATGATCACCGTGAGCTTTGCGGCCATCAGGCGCGGCGCGGACAGGGTGGGACGTGCCGACGGGTGCTCGGTCTGAGCGCGCGTGCGGTGGGCCTGGCGGATCTGAAGGGGAACGGTGAGCAGCAGTAGGAGGACCCGGACGCCCAGTGAGGTCAGGGAGTGGTCGGCGCGGGGGTCCAGCAGGATGCCGAGCAGCATGCTGATGCCGAAGCCGGCCGAGAGGATCAGGATGCGCGCGGCGATCAGCTGGCCCATTGCCCAGGCGGGGTGCTCGGCCTCGTAGAGCTTGTGGGTCAGGCGGCGGTTGGCCGGCAACAGCAGGGGCGGGACGATCAGCAGCATGACGGCGGCGCGCAGGGCGTGGGCCCACGAGGGCTCGTCGCTTCCTCCCATCCAGGTGAACGCCATGAACAGGCCGATGGCGGCGTAGCTCATCCGGATACTGCGGTCACGGGAGGCCGCTCGGCCCGGGAGGGGCGGCGTCTTCTGGTGAGCGTTCATGCAGGTGCTTCCTTCGTGGGAGGCAGGCGAGGGACGGCCGCGCGGTGCGGCATCGACCGGGCCGGGGCGGTGCCTGGGTGGGTGGACGGTCCGCGGCGGCCTTCGGCGGGCCGCTGCGGGATGTCATTCGCGCTCGGTGGCGGCGGGCCGGTCACTCGCTCCGGTGGCCGCGGGTGCGGTACCTGCGTTGATGCCGGCGAACAGCCACTTCAGGGCCTGGCCGAAGAGTTCCTCGGGCACGCTGGCGGGGTCGATGCGCCGCTGGCGTACCAGGCCGCCGAACAGGGCCGCCACCACGGTGGCGACGGCCTCGGCGGAGACCTCGGCGGGGGCGCCCTGCTGCGCCAGGGACGTGCTGATCACGCCTTCCAGTGCCTGGCGGGGCGCGCGCAGGTTGGCTGCCATGGCCTCCAGGACGTCCGGGTTGCGCACCGCGTAGAGCCAGAATTCGGCCTGGAGCGGGGCGAAGTCGATGTCCTTGTCGGCGACGTCGAGCAGAAGTCGGCCGAGTTCGGCGGCGGCTTCCCCGGTGCCTGGCTCGTGGCGGTCCAGGGTCTGGGCGGCTTCGGCGATGCGGTCGGTCTGGCGGTGCGAGAGCAGTTCCAGGAAGAGCGCCTCCTTGCCGCCGAAGTTCGAGTACAGCGCGCCGATGGAGAAGCCCGCCGCCTCGGCGATCTCCTCCACGGAGGCGCCGGTGAAACCCTTGCGGGCGAAGACCCGCGCCGCCGCGTCCAGCAGGAGCGCCCGGGTACGCGCCTTGGCCTCCGCCCGGCTCAATCGCCGGCGGGCAGGTTCGTCACTCTCAGCATTCATGTTGCCGAAGCTATTCAGATAGGGACTGCTATGTCAAAAGCTTGGATAGCGTGTACAGTCCAAATAGCGGTGCCTATCTGAATGGCGCTCGCTATCGCCTGCCCGGGCTCGGCCACCCGCCGCACACGAGGCGAAAGCCGCCGCTTTCGAGCCCCTGACCAGTGAGGAAAGGGAGAGAGATGACCACGCAGTCCCCGCCGCAGCCCCTGAGGCTGGTGGTGGACCTGAACCTCTGCCAGAGCTACGGGCAGTGCGTCTACGCCGCCCCGACGGTCTTCCGGTTCCACGGTGAGGAATCGCTGGAGTACGACTACGCGCCCGATGCCGGGCTCCGCCGCGAGGTGGAGCGGGCCGCTGCCGCCTGTCCGGTCCAGGCGATCACGCTCAGCGGCGCCACCGAGCCCGCACCCAGCGTGAGCGGAGCCGACCAGTGACCGCGTCGGGCGCAGCAGGGCTGCGTACGGGCCGGATCGTGGTGGTCGGCGCCTCTCTGGCCGGGTTGCGCGCGGCCGAGGCCCTCCGGGACGAGGGGTTCAGCGGGGAACTCACCCTGATCGGCGAGGAGCCGCACGAGCCGTACGACCGGCCGCCGCTGTCGAAGGCGGTGCTGTCCGGCCGGCTGAGCTGCGACCACATCGTGCTGCCCCGGGTTCGTGACATCGACGCGCACTGGCTGCTGGGCACCCGTGCCACCGGGCTGGATGTGCCCGCCCGTCGGGTGGAGCTGGCCGACGGGCGGTCGGTGGCGTACGACCGGTTGCTGATCGCCACCGGCACCCGGGCACGTCCCTGGCCCGCCCGTGCCGGGGGTGGCCTGGACGGCGTCCATGTGCTGCGTACCCGCGAGGACGCCGAGCGGCTGCGCGGCGCGCTGGTGGCCGGCCCGTCCCGGGTGCTGGTCATCGGCGCGGGCTTCACCGGCGGCGAAGTCGCCTCCGCCTGCCGCGAGTTGGGGCTGGCGGTGACGGTGACGCAGCGCAGCGGGGGGCCGTTGACCAGTGCGCTGGGCGGGGTGATCGGCCGGGCCGCCGCCGACTGGTACCGCGAGGCCGGGGTGGAGCTGCGGACGGACACCACGGTCCAGGCCCTGGAAGGCGACCCGTCCGGCCGGTTGCGCCGTGCCGTGCTGTCCGACGGGACGGTGGTGGATGCCGAGGTGGCCGTCGTCGCCACCGGCGCCCTGGCCAACACCGAGTGGCTGGCCGGCTCGGGGCTCGCTGCCGACCGGCGCGGCGTGGTGAGCGACGGCGGGTGCCGGGCCGTGGACACCGACGGCAAGCGGGTCGAGGACGTGTTCGTCGCCGGTGACGTCGCCCGCTGGCCGCATCCCCACTACCCCGGGCAGCTGCTGCGCCTGGACCACTGGGACAACGCCGTCGCCCAGGCACGCACGGCCGCGCACAATCTCGTCCACGGCCCGGGCGATCAGCGCGTCCACCGTCCGCTGCCCGCCTTCTGGTCCCACCAGTTCGGCCGCTACCTCAAGTCCATCGGTGTGCCGGCCCTCGCCGACCAGGTCGTGGTCACCCAAGGTTCCCTGGACCAGAGGCGGTTCGTCGCCGCGTACGGACTGAAGGGCAGGCTGGTCGGTGCCGTGGCGGTCGACTCCCCCCGCGTGCTGGACGGTTACGCGGCCCTCATCGCAGCCCGCGCACCCTTCCCGCCGATGCTGGGCGCCACCGACGGCCCGGCCCTCCTCGACCCCGTCGACGCTGCATTTCCCGGCCGTGTCGCCGGCAGCACCCCGGACCACGACCTCGGCACGCCGTCGGCCCTCGCGCCGGCCGCGTCCGCACACCGGTGAACGGAGAGTTCCCATGACGACATCCACCCCGCCCTCGGCCACCGACCTGTTCGCCCGGGCCCTGCGGTACGAGAACCGCGCCGACCCCTACCCCCACTACGCCGAGCTGCGCCGGCACCCGGTCCTGCGCATGGACGACGATTCTTGGCTGGTCAGCGGCTACCGGGAGATCCGGCAACTGCTGCACGACCCGCGCAGCAGCGCCGACCGGCTCGCCCCGCAGAACAAGGTTCCCCAGCCCGCCAGGAGCCTGCTCCTGCAGGACCCGCCGTTCCACGACCAGCTGCGCCGCGTGGTCACCCAGGAATTCAATTCCCCGCATCATGGGCATGCGCGATCACCTCGGCGAACTGGTCGCCCGGCTCCTCGACGCGCACACCAGCGACCGTCCCGGCCAACTCGATGTCGTCGCCGATCTGGCCTACCCGCTGCCGGTCACGGTGATCTGCGAACTGCTCGGCGTGCCCCGCGAGGACGAAGCCCTCTTCGGCAGCCTCGCCCGCCGACTCACCCGGGGCCTGGACCCCGTCGACACCCAGACCGAAGACGAACTGCGCGAACTCGACCGGGCCCGCGGCGAGTTGGTCCAGTACCTGGAAGGGCTCATCACCCAGCGCCGGACGAACCCCGGCGACGACCTGCTGTCCGGCCTGATGTTCCACGAGGACCCCGACCGGGTGCTGGACCCGGTACAGCTGCGCGTCACCCTCGGCCTGTTGCTGATCGCCGGGCACGAAACCACCGTCAACCTGATCGCCAACGGCACCCTCGCCCTGCTGCGCAACCCCGATGTCCTCGCCCAGCTGCGCACCGACCCCGACCTGGCCACTCCGCTGGTGGAAGAGGTGCTGCGGCACGACCCGCCGGTGCAGATCTCCGGCCGCAGTGCCCTGGCCGACATCGACCTCGCCGGCACCACGATCCCCCGGGGCTCCCGTATCCGTCTCATGCTCGCCGCGGGCAACCGCGATCCGCACCGCTTCGACGACCCCGACCGGTTCGTCCCCGACCGCCGCGACAACGCCCACCTCGGCTTCGGCGGCGGTATCCACTACTGCATCGGCGCCACCCTCGCCCGCGCGGAAGCACAGATAGCGCTCACCGCCCTCGCCCGCAGGCTGCAACCCCCGCGCCTGGTCACCGATCCGCCGCCGTACCGGGAGAACGCCATCCTGCGGGGTCCGGAACACCTCCTGGTCGCCTTCGAACGCCTCACCTCAGACACCCCACCCGGGAGCTGAACCGTCCCCGGGTCCTGTGCCCGGCCCCTCGTTCCCGGCCGCCCTGGGTGAACCCCGCGGCGGCCGGGGACGAGGGGCGCATCCGCACACCAGTCACATGGGCAAGGACAGCAGTCGTACGCGTCCCGACGGCCACGACGCGTCATCGTGCAGTGAGATGACCATGGTGCGCAGGGGCATCACCACCACACGGGATTCGGGCTGCTCCACGAGGACGTCGCCGTCGAGTCGGTGCCAGCCGAGCCGGCGGTACAGCGCTTCCAGGGGCGGTCGGCAGAACAGGAGAGCATGGCGTGGGCCCATCGTGCGGGCGTGTTCCAATGCCGCGGCGACGACTTGCCGGGCGAGGCCACAGCCGCGTACATCAGCGGCCACAGCCACCCCGCCGACACCCACGACCTCGGTCGGCATGTCGTCGATCGTGAGTGGAAGTCGCACCAGACCTGCGTGCGCGACAAGACGTGCGCCGTGGCGGATGCCGAAGTGCTCGTCCTTGCCGCGCCACGTCAGGCCGGTCTCCGCAACGCTGAACGGATCACCGACGTCACCAAGGATTTCGTTCTGCTCGGCTCGTGTGTAGCGCTTCAGGCGTACGGCGGTGGACGACGGAGAGGCCGCAGAGTGGGGAGAGGCCGGGGAGTCCTGAGAGTCCGCAGAGTCCGGGGCGTTCGGGTTCTTGGTCATCCCCGCATCATGATCCACGCGAGCGCGGGCCAGCCATCGGGACGGCGGATCCATTTTTTGACCGAGCCGTCGCCGGTCACTGACCGGTCAGGGCTCGCCATTCGGGAGCAAGGATCGCCCAGACTTGCTTGTCGTGGCGTACGCCCTCGTACGGCCATGCCTCGCGTCGTACGCCCTCCAGGGTCATGCCGAGCCGCTTGGCCACGGCTGAGCTGCGGTCGTTGTCGGCCCTGCAATGCCACTCGGCACGGTGCAGTCCCCGGGATGTGAACGCCCAGTCCAACAACGCCCCGCACGCCTGTGTGACCAGGCCGTGGCCCTCGGCGGACGGCTCCAGCCAGCAACCGATCTCACACAGACCGGCAGCGGCATTGAAATCGGTGAACATCACACCGCCGACCAACATTTCGCCCCGCCAGATGCCGTAGAGACGGGCGCCGTCGCCGGCCTGGCGTTCGGCATAGCGCTGGAGGGTGGCCCTCGCGCCGTCCACATCGCCGGTGACGAACGCGGGCCCGACCCAGGGACGAATGTGTTCGCGAGCCCGGTCCATATGGTCGGCGAACTCCTCGGCATGCCAGACCTCCAGCGGACCAAGGCGAGCACCGTCGCGCAGCGGCAGTGAGAACATGAGAGCCTCCCCATTCACATAACAGGTGTTACGGCAATGTACCGTGGGAGCATGCCACGCACCAAGGGAGATCACGAGGCCCGCCGACGCGACGTCTCCGAAGCGGTCTGGCAGGTCATGGCGACACGCGGTTTCGCCAGCCTGACGCTGCGCGCCGTCGCCACCCAACTCGGAGCGACCACCGGCCTGCTCACGCACTACTTCCCCACCAAACAAGCCTTGGTGGAATACGCCCTTGACCTCCTCGAACGGCGCACCCTCTCCCGTCCCCGCCGCCAAGCCGGCAAGGGCCTGGCCGCCGTCAGGGACGCACTACTGGACATCCTGCCGCTGACCCCCGAGGCCACCGACAGCAACCGGATCTGGGTTTCCTCCTGGGACGCGGCACTCTCCGACCCCGCCCTGAGCACCGACTACGCCCGCAAGTACGCCCGAAGCCGCGACAGGCTGAGCGAGCGGGTGGCTGCCGCTCAGGAAACCGGCGAACTCCCCCCAGGCAACCCCGATCACCTCGCGGCCGGCGCTCAGGCCTTCACTCTGGGCCTGGTGGTCCAGGCCCTGTTCGCCCCGGCGGAGTTCCCACCGCAACGGCAAATCGAGCTCCTTGACGACTACCTGGCCACCCTGACCAGCCCCCGCTGATCCCACGGCGATCACTCGGCACGATCCCGACGCCGGGCTCTGAGCACCCTCGATCGCCGACCGCGGTGGCCCGGCAGCTTCGGGCACTCTTGAGGTCCGCTCGCCGGGGCGATGCCGAAGCCCGTTCCTGCGGTCAGAGGCCCATGGATAATGACGATCAGCAGCACGGGGGCGGCAGCCGCACAGCCCACACGGAGCAACAGCCGATGACAGGTCGTCTCGGTAGGGGGAAGAAGCACTATGCGTATAGGGGTCTACCTCGCACATCCGCGGTCGGGCAGCTTCAACCACGCTGTGTTCGATGCCGTTGTGGAGGAGCTGCGTGAGCGGCAGTGCCAGGTCTTCGCGCATGACCTCTACGCGGAAGGTTTTCCGCCGCTGCTGTCGGCCGAGGAGACGGAGACGGTCCGGTCGGCATCACGCAGTCACGATGCGCAGGTGGAACTGCACCGGGCAGAGCTGGCCACGCTTGATGCGCTGGTGTTCGTCCACCCGAACTGGTGGGGAATGCCGCCCGCCGTCCTTGCCGGCTGGGTGCAGCGCGTCCTCGTGTCCGGCGTCGCATACAAACTGGATGCTGCGGAAGGGGAACCCGCAGGGCTTCTGAGGGCCGCCAAGGCCCTCGTATTGAACACCTCCGACACCCCCGCCGACCGTGAGGAGAGCGAGTTCGGCGACCCGCTGCAACGGATCTGGGCGGCATGTGTCCTGCCATACGTAGGAGTTGCCGACGTGCGCCGCGTCGTCTTCCGCACGGTCAGCGACTCGGCCGATGACGTACGTGGGGCATGGCTGCACCAGGCACGCCAGGAAGCCGCCGGGCTGTTGGGCTGAAACCGCGCACGGGCTGGGCCATAGCCATCAACCGGTCGTGTACTCGTGCGGGAACTCCCCCACCTTGCGCAACAGCGTGAAGAGGTGGGTGGGCGAGCTGGTGATTTCCTTGACGCCAGCTGCCAGGATCTCGGCCCGCCTGGCAATTTCCTGGCTTGGGGCATAGATGAATACCGGGACGTCGTAGCCACGCGCCCTAATCTCCCGGGCAAGCTCCATACCCGCATCCGGGTGAAGACTGCCGTCCTCGCTCCGCGCCATGTTGGAGATGACCGCGTCGAACGGCGGCACCGACACCGACATCGCGTTGATTCCCTTACCGGTCGACTCGACCTGCACCACGTCCACGCCCAGGGCCTGCAACTGTGCCGCCTCGTAGGCGTTGTTCGACGGGTGGTCATCCACCCACAGGACACTTCGCAGGGGGCGGAGAACGCTTCTGTTCTCCAGTCCGGCGTATTCGGGAGAGGCACTGACCGACGCCAGCTTCCCCTGAATATCAGCCGTGGTCTTCAAGACCTTTTCGGAGACCTCCTGAACCGTCAGCTCCGCCGATCCGACCTTCACGGTGAATCCCCGAGAGTCAATGGTTTTCTTGATGGTGGGGAAGAGACGCCAGATCACCAAGCCGGCGAGGAGTGGCCATGCCAGAGTGGAGAGTGCACTCAACAGATCTGCGAATGTTTTCATGACAACCTGGCTCCATGAGGCGAAACAAGGCGATGGTCCCACCACATCGAGCTTGCAATCGCCCGGCGCGCGCGTCCGGCGAGCCCAATGGCCCAACCATGACACCAACGGTGGCCATGCCGGAGCTGGCCACCGTCTGCAGGTCCGCCCGGCCAAGGGCAACGGCCCTCTCGACCGATGGTTGTGGAAGGGTGCCGACCGGCGGGGAAGCGTGCTTCCGACTCAGCTGGGTTGGCGGGTGGGCATGATGGTGATCTGCTGGAGGTTGGCCCGCGGCGGAAGGCTGGCGAGGAAGCCGACGGTCTGCGCGATGTCCTGGGGCGTGAGCCACTCCATGGTCTGCTGGGAGCCCTCCAGCCACTCCAACGCCCCCGCGTCGGTGACATGACTCTGCAGCTCGGTGCCGACGATGCCCGGTTCGAGCGCCGAGACCCGGACGTTCTTGGCGCCCAGTTCGGCTCTGAGGTGCCGGGAGAGATGAGTGACGTACGCCTTGGTCGCGGAGTAGACGGCGAAGTTCGGGAAGATGTTCTGCGCGGCGATCGACGACGTATTGACCAGGTCGGCCACACCCCGTTCCCTGGCGGCCGTCACCAGCTGCGGCGTGAACGCGCCGATGACGTTCATCAGGCCGGTGATGTTCAGGTCGATCTGCCGCTGCCACTGGTCGGTGGCCAGCTCCTCGACCGGGGCCGGGAGCATGACACCCGCGTTGTTGAACAGCAGGTCGGCACCTCCGAGCTGGGCCGCCACCCGGTCCGCGGCCGCCTGCACGGCCGCGGCGTCGGTCACGTCGACCGCGAGGGCCAGCGCCTCGCCGCCGTTCTTCTCGATCCTGGCGACCAGGTCGTCCAGCCGCTCCGCACGCCGCGCCAGGACGACGACACGGGCGCCGAGCCCGGCCAGGTGTTCGGCCGAAGCCTCACCGATACCGCTGGAGGCACCGGTGACGACCGCGACGCGGCCGGAGAGGGGACGGGAAGCGGTCTGCGTGGTGGTCATGGGACACCTTTCGAAGGGGGTGAGATTTCGTGGTGGGTGAGATCTCAAAGTGGGTGGGAATTCGAGGTGAGTGGGATGAGGGGCTCGGGTCTGCGGTCTGTCGCCGCCGGGCCCTTCACAAGAACACCACCCGCAGACGTCCCACTGGACGCCACAAAGGGCCCTGAGCAGGCAGGTATCCGCAAGGCAGGTACTGGCAGTACCACCTGGCACCCGGTGTGGCCCGCCTTCGCCCGTCACACTGGGGGGATGGATGACCGTAGTCGCGAGCTCGCCGATTTCCTGCGCACCCGCCGGGCCCGGATCACCCCCGACCAGGCGGGGCTGCCCGCCGACGGCCGGATCCGCCGGGTGCCCGGCCTGCGTCGTGACGAGGCAGCCCGCCTGGCCGGGGTGAGCACCGAGTACTACACCCGGCTCGAACAGGGCCGTGCGCAGAACCCCTCCCCCGAGGTCCTGGAGGCCCTGGCCCGCGCCCTTCAGCTCGATGCCGCCGAGCGCGAGCACCTCACCGATCTTCTGGCCCGTCCCGCACCGGCCCGGCGCGCCCCCGCCGGCCCGCAGCGCGTGCGCCCCGGCCTGCACCTGATGCTGCAGACCCTCGACCATGTGCCCGCCTTCATCCTCGGCCGGCGCACCGACGTCCTGGCGTCCAACCGCCTGGCCCGCGAAGTCCTGACCGACTTCGATGCCCTGCCCGCGACCCGGCGGAATCTGGCCCGCTATTACCTTCTGGACCCCGAGGCCCGCGTCCGCGTCGGTGACTGGGAGCGCATCGCCGCCGAGACCGTCGCCATCCTGCGCCTCGAAGCCGGTCGCCACCCCGACGACCGCCGGCTCGCCGACCTCATCGGCGAACTCACCCTCAAGTCACCGGAGTTCCCGGTCTGGTGGAACGACCACCGGGTGCTGCGCCGCACGCACGGTACGAAGCAGTACCACCACCCCCTGGTCGGCGACCTGTCCTTCTCCTACGAGTCCTTCCAGGTCCCCGGCGACGCCGAACAGACCCTGTGCGTCTACAACGTCGAGCCCTCGTCCGACACCGCCCAGGCGCTCCGGCTCCTCACCAGCTGGACTGCGCCGCAGCCGACGGGGACGCCGGAGGAACGGGGAGCGTAGACGGCCACGGCCCTCACGGGGCCTCGGCGCGTGCCTGGGCGACACGATGCACCACGGCTACTGGTGGCGGGCCGCTCACCGCTACGGCCCCTTCGAGGCACATGACATCGCCTACGTTCGAGACGGCCAAACTCGATCCCGTCACCTAGCTCGATCGGCCCGCCGGGATCTCCGCCAGCTCCACCCACGCAATGGCATGAACCCGAACCCGCAACCGGCTCTGGACACGGCGATGGCCTGCACCACCCCAACGGGGTCGTACAGGCCGCCGTCACGCACGCCCCCGGCTATCCCCACAACGACCGGTGGAGTCGGGGCATCGGCGCGTCATTCATCGTCAGTTCAGTGACCGTCATCATCAGCGCGGTGACGGTTCATCGTCCGTGCGCTGACTACGTTTTGTGCTGCAGAACAGGCACTGAACCGCGCGCGGCCGCAGGCAACGGTGGTGCTGGCTGCCCATGGTCACGCTGCTGGGCTTAGCGAACCGCGACCTTCGCCACGGCAGACGTCCTCTCGCGTACGGGGTGGCGGTCGTGCGGGCTGGTCAGGCCGTACAGAACCGCTCGGTATTGCTGGGTGCCGCGGTGCGCGGCCTTGACGTGTGCGGTGGCCCGCGCTTCGGTGCCCGTGTCGACCACGGCGCCGCAGGTCACCCGGTGCCACGCCTTGCCGCCGCTGCGGCCCTCGAGGCATATCTGCAGGTAGCTGGCAGCGTCGTCGTCCCCGTGCGCCTTGACCGTGAAGGTCTTGCCGACATGCGCCGTGTGCGGCGCGGTGATCTCCACACTGCCCTTGGCGAATGCCGGCACTGCGGCCAGAGCCACCGAGGCCAGACCCAGCGCACCGACCACGGCCACACGACCGCCCCGCGCCCTCATCCCGGTCTTCTTAGTCCTGGTCATGGACTTCCCTCCCGTGGACCTCCCGCACATGGTGAGACCCACCCGTTCGCGTAGGCGCCCGGTGCGCCTCGCTGACTACCCAGATGAGCCGGCCGCCCCGCCCGTTGCACCCTGCCCGGCGCCTTTACCAATCGATGACAAAGCATCCTGACCGGGTCGATCCCCCATCAATGCGAAAAAGTCACTGAGGCGACGTCGGCACGAGGGGAGGGGTCGGGTCGACATCGGACCTCATCGGACCCACGAGCCGCATCGCCGACCCCATCGAGCCGCATCGGACCGGTCCGGCCACGGCCCTGATGCGCCAGACGTTCCACATGGTGAGAGGAAGGCGGGGCCGTCAACCCTGTAGTCAATTCCGCAGTCAGTACTTGAGCAAGGGCGTTCAGGAGGCACGCGCCGTTCGGCGGTACGCACAAGAGGGCACGATGGTTCAGTTGCGGCTCCTAGGGCCAGTTCAGATCGAGACGGACCAGGGCCTGTCACTGGCCCTGGGGGCGGGTCGCATCCGTACCGTGGCCGCGGTGCTGATCAGCGAGATCAACCAGGTGGTCCCGGTGCACCGGCTGATCGACCTGGCGTGGGACGGGGAGCCGCCGGCCCGAGCGCGGGGCGTGGTCCACAACCATGTGCACCGGCTGCGCGGGCTGTTGGCGGGTCATGCGGAACTCGCCACGCGGGGGCAGGGATACATGCTGCTCGCCGATCCCGGCTCGGTGGACGTGAACCGCTTCCGCAGCCTGGTCGGAGGCGCCCGGGACGCCGATCCCCGGGCGGCGGTCGTGATGCTGCGTCAGGCCCTGGAGTTGTGGCGGGGCGAGGCGCTGGCGGACGTGCCCGGCGAGCGGGTGCGCCGGACGGTGGGCGTCAGCCTGGCGCAGGCACGGCTGGCCGCGCTGCAAGAGCTTGGCGAACGGCTGCTGCAGCTCGGCCGGTACAGCGAGCTGGTCACGGAGTTGACCGGGTGGATCGTGGAGCATCCGCTCCACGAGGAGCTGACCGCGTTGCTGATGCGGGCCTTGCAGGCGAGCGGCCGGCAGGCCGAGGCCCTCGACCAGTACCACCGGACCCGCCGCCATCTGAAGGACCAGCTGGGCATCGACCCTGGTCCGGCGCTCAGCGAGGCGTACCTGGCGGTCCTCGCCGGCGGCCGCAGCCGCGCGCCTGCCACCGACGGGCCGAAGTCCGCGGCACGGCACCCGGCACCGGCCGCGTCGGCGCACGCGGGGCCGCCGCCGGCTCCCCCTGCGAGGCCGTCGACCGCGGGGCCGGGTGGCGTGCGGCGGGATGGCGTGCGGCCCGGTGGGATGGGGCCTGATGGGGTGCGGCCCGGCGGGATGGGGCCCGGTGGGGTGCCGTACGTCGCCCCGTACGCGTATGTCTGCGAGCACCGGCTCGGGCTCCTGCCGCCCAGGATCGCCCAACTTCCGCCCGCACTGGCGGACTTCTGCGGCCGCGACCGGGAACTTTCGGTGCTGGACCAGCATCTGGAGCGGGTGCCGCGGCCGGCGTGCGTGGTGCTCGCCGGGGCGGGCGGGGCCGGCAAGACCGCCTTCGCGGTGCGGTGGGCGCACCACCGCGCCGCGGAGTTCCCCGACGGGCAGCTCTTCGCGGACCTGCGCGGATTCGAGCGGCCGCCGATGCGGCCCGGCACCGTACTGGGGGCGTTTCTGCGGGCCCTGGGGGTTCCTCAAGCGGAGATCCCCGAGTCCGTGACGGAGGCGGCGGCACTCTACCGTTCGCTGCTCGCCGGCCGGCGGATGCTCGTGCTGCTGGACAACGCCGGCACCGCCGAGCAGGCGCGCCCCCTCCTGCCCTCCACTCCGGGCTGTCTGGCGGTGGTGACCAGCCGGCGGCGACTGAGTGGACTGGTCGTGCGGGACGGCGCCGCACTGGTCAGGATGGGGCCGCTCACCACGGAGGAGGCACTGCAACTGCTGAGGAACGCGCTTGGGCGGCAGCGCGTCGAGGCCGACCCGGCGGCGGCCCGGGCGCTCGTCGAACGGTGCGACCGGCTGCCGCTGGCGCTGCGGATCGCCGCGGTCCGGCTGATGGCGCACCCCGAGTGGTCGTTGGACTGCTGGACGAGCAAACTGGCCGATGAGCGTCGTTGGTTGCAGGAGCTGTCCGCGCACGACGCCGATCTGACCATGGAGGCGTCCCTCTATCTCAGCTACCGCGCCCTGTCGAGCGGCGCCGCCCGGCTCTTCCGCCTCCTCGGTCTGCACCCCGGCCCGTGCGTGAAGGACCAGGACGCCGGCGTGCTGGCCGGCTGGAACGTCGAGCGCACCCGCCGTCGTCTCGCCGAGCTGTGCGACGCCCACCTCCTCGAAGAAAACGTCGAAGGGCACTACGTGCAATCGGAGTTGGTACGCATCTACGCCGCCCAGCGCGTCGCGGAGGAGGAGCCGCGGTGCGCCCGGGACGCTGCCGTACGGCGGCTCCTCGCCCACTTCGACCAGCGGCAGGTGTCCCCCCACTGACAGCGAGTGGGTCCGCGGCCCGGCGCGGTACCCGGACCCACCCCGCTTCACCGCTTCTGGGCAACTGGATTTCGGTCCTTTACGGTGTGGGGTTCGGGTCGCCTGTGGGGGGCTGAGGCGGGCCTTCTCGCGTCCGCGTCCGGGGTCATGTCGCGCTCACAGCGGCAGCCCCAGGTCAGTGACCTGGGGCTGCCGCGTGGTCGGCCGTGTAGGTGGTGGAGACAGGACGGACCTGCTGGTCACCGGTGTCAGATTTCGAGGTCCGAACCGGGGCCGGCTTGACCTCGTCCCAGCGGGGCCGATCACGGGATGTCGGCGATCACCGCAAGGCGCGCCGACTGCCTTGGCGAGTCAGCCGCCTTGGTGAGTCAACCGACTTGCTGCGTCAACTTCCTTAGCTAGGGCTTGAGTTGCCGCACTTGGTGGTGCGCTCCTCTTCGGTCATGGGGCGGGACTGGACCCTGATGACCTTGTAACTGATGTCCGACTCAACGTCAGTGAATTCGTGCGGCCCATGGGTGTTGTGCGCGTTCACGGGAGCGAACGGGTTGGACTGATCGACTCCTGCGAGCTGCCAGTTCCCCTTCGCCTTGCGGCTGACCGTCACCTCGTCGAACCAGCCGACCTCGCCGGGCTTCAGCGTGCCCGTGGTCGTGGTGCTCTCGGTGTTCTGGGTGAACCAGTTGTGCTCGATCTTCGGCAGCAGCGAGACGGGGTTCGCACCGAGCGACAGGCCGATGATCGTCGTTTCGCCGGTGGTCTCCGACTCGCCGTAGTTGAAGTCGACGTTCTCGGTAGTGCAGTTCTCGCGGGGCTTGCCCAGCATCGTCGGCGTGCCCTCGGACGGCTCACCGACCCATGCGGTGGGCGTGAAGGTGCAGTCCTGGCCGCAATCGGAGAGGAACGTCGCGATCGCCTCGGGAGTGCTCCAGTCAGGGCCCGGGTCGGGCGTGTATCCGGAAGGGGGCGACGTCACCCAGCCGCCTCCGCCGCCGTCCGCCTGCGCCGGGCTGATGGCCAGGCACAGCGTCGCCGCGAGGGCCATCGATCCCACCGCGGCCGCCCTCGCCCGCCAGCCCCTGCTGGACGGGAGAAGATTGCGTACTCGTCCGTTCATTTCTGCTTCCCTTGCTTGCACCTGAAGGGCGGATTACGTCCGGTCCGTTCACCACTTCGGGTGTGGCCGCCCTGGGAAGGCGGCGCCCGTGGCGAGCGGGGTGTGCGTCAGCTCCGAACCGGCCGGAACGGAGCTGACGCCGGCCGCGCGGCACGAAGGGCTTGCCGCCGTGACCGGCACACCACGAGTCTTGGCCCCCTCGCTCATGTTCGGCTCACAAGCCGCTTACACGGGGTCGCTGCAGTTGGTGTCACCGCGGTCGAACGACACCGCGGTGGTGGACTGCGAAACCCGCTCTCTACAGTCGTGCGATGCCTGACCGGTCAGTCCCCGTCACGGAATGCGGAAGCCGCGAAAGGTCACGTGCTTGCGGGTCGCGAAGCCGAGTCGTTCGTAGAGGGCGATCGCGCCCGTGTTCGTCTCGGCGGCATGCAGGAAGGGGCGTTCGTTGCGAGCCAGGATGCGAGCTATGAGAGTGCTGACCAGGCGGGCGGCGTGGCCTTGGCCGCGTGCCTCGGGGGCTGTGCAGACGGTGCTGATCTCGGTCCATCCCGGTGGCCGGAGCCGTTCGCCCGCCATCGCCAGCAGTCTGCCGCCGTCGCGAATACCGAGGTAGGTGCCCAGTTCGTGGGTATGTGGCCAGAACGGTCCCGGTCGGGTCTGTGCGACCAGGTCGAGCATCTGGGGTACGTCGGCCGCGCCCAGTTCGACCACCTCGGTGCCGGTCGCGGCCGGAGCCTGGGCGGGGCGGCTGCTGCCGGGCCAGATCAGCTGTCGGCCTTCGAGGACGAAGACCTGCTCCCAGTCCGACGGTGGGGACGCCGGGCAGCTGAACATGTCGGCGAACGCCTCGTGACCGAGGAGCCGCGCGAGGTCTGCCCAGTCCGCCGCGTCGGCGTCGGCCGGTACCGACGAGAAGGTCGCGACGTGCGGCAGGTAGGTGGCAGCCCGGCCGAGTCGGCGGCCGAGACCTGCGTGGCGGCCGCGTAGCGACTCGCCCACCGGGTCGTCCAGTACCGCGGTGTCACCGCTTGTCATCGTGCTGTGCCCTTTCCCGGTGCCTGCGCTGTCGGCCGAGCGGCGCGATACCGCCCGGGTGCCTTCCCAGTCTGGAGACGTGAGGGCATATCCGGTAGGGGCGCCCGGGTGAGGGAGTCACCCTTTTCCACCGCCCCGTGCGGGGCGACGGCCGTAGCGTTCGAAGCAGTCGTCCGGCCGTCAGCGGAGGACCACCGTGCGCCGGCCCTGGACGAACACCCTGCCCTCGCAGTGCCACCGGACCGCTCGGGCCAGGGCTGCCGACTCCGCGTCGCGGCCGATGGCGGCCAGGTCGTCGGGGGTGTGACTGTGGTCGACGCTGATGACCTCCTGGGCGATGATCGGGCCTTCGTCGAGGTCGGCGGTGACGTAGTGGGCTGTGGCGCCGACGAGCTTGACGCCGCGCTCGTGTGCCTGGTGGTAGGGCTTGGCGCCCTTGAAGCTCGGGAGGAACGAGTGGTGGATGTTGATCGTCCGTCCGGCCAGTCGGGTGCACAGGTCGTGGGAGAGGACCTGCATGTAGCGGGCCAGCACGACCAGGTCGACATCGAACTCGTCGACCATCTGGAGGAGTTTCGCTTCGGCCTCGGGCTTGGTCGAGGCGGTGACCGGCACGTGGAAGAACGGGATGCCGTGCCAGCTGACGAGAGCCTCGTGGTCGGGGTGGTTGGAAACCACGGCGACCACGTCGATGGGCAGGTCACCGCTGCGGGTGCGGAAGAGCAGGTCGTTGAGGCAGTGGCCGTGACGGGACACCATGACGAGCACGCGGCGCCGGGTGCCGGCCGGTTCGAGGTGCCACCGCATCGCGAAGGGGGCGGCCACGGTGGCGAAGTCCCGGCGGAGAGCCTCGGTGGTGTTCTCGCTGCCGGAGGTGGCGAAGCGGACCCGCATGAAGAAGTGGCCGTCGCGGCGGTCACCGAACTGGTGGTTGTCGATGATGTCGCTGCCGTGCTCGAGAAGGAACCGCGAGACGGCATGCACGATGCCGGGAGCCTCGGGGCAGTCGACGGTGAGTATGTGCTCGACGGGCGGCGCCGTGGCGGAAGCTGCGAGATCAGTCATGGTGTCAGCACTCGATTACGTTGACGGCGAGGCCGCCGCGGGCGGACTCCTTGTACTTGCTCTTCATGTCCGGGCCGGTGTCGCGCACAGCCTTGAGAGCCTTGTCCAGGCTGACCGCCCGCCGACCGAATCGCAGGTGGGCCCCGGGGCCGAGTGCCATCAGGGGACCTTCGGGCCGCGGTACTCGCGCATCGCATCGATGAGCCAGCGCGCCAGGTAGTCGGCGAACGAGGAGCGCGGGAACAGCCGGTACGTGGGCCTGTCGTCGACCTGCCAGAGCAGGACCGCGACGGGGCCCACAGTGGTCGACACGGCCTGGCCCGGTGCGAAGGAACGGGGGTGCAGGTCCAGCGGGCAGCCCTTCTCCAGCACCTGCCGGGCGCTCGGGCCGCTCAGCTCCAGCGTGGTGCGGTGGGCGGAGACGTCCACGACCGAGCCCGGGGCTTCGGCGAGCGCCTCCCGCAACTCGGCGGTCACAGCGGTCGATTCGGTCTGGGACAGCACGAGCCACTCGTCGGGGCCGAGCCAGCAGACCGTGTGGGGGCCGGATGCGGAGGTGTGGCCGCACTGCCGCGGGAGCGGTGCGCCCAGGGCCTTCTCGATGCGGGCGGCCGCTTCGGAAGCGGGGGCGACGCGCAGGTTCACCATGGTGAGGAACGGCCACTCGGTCAGCGTGACGCCGCGGGCGCCGGTGACGGCGGCGGCGCGGATCCGCTCCTCCAGATGTGTCAGCGGGCTTCTGCGCAGTGCGACTGGGCCTGTGCCTGCGCCTGCGCCTGTGCCTGTGCCTGGGGCGAACGTCGGCTCAGCCATCTCGCTTGGTCCCTTCGGGGTCGTAGAGGACGGGTTCGGTGACCTGGACGGGTACGAGGTCGTCGCCGACGGGCGCGAAGAGCGTGTCGCCGACGCGGTCCCGGCCGGCGGCGACCAGGGCGAGGGCGAACGGTCGGCCCAGCGCCTCGCTGTGGTAACTGGAGGTGACATGGCCGAGCATCGGCACCGGCCCGGCTTCGGGGGTGAGGGGCACGTCGGGCGCGATGAGCTGGGTGCCCTCGGGCAGCCGGGTCCGGCGATCGCTCGGCAGCAGGCCCACGAGTTGCTTGCGGTCGGTGCGGGAGGTGTCGGCGCGGGAGTAGGACCGCTTGCCGACGAAGTCCTTCTGCTTCGAGACCACCCAGGACATGCCCGCGTCCTGTGGGGTGACGGTGCCGTCGGTGTCCTGGCCGACGATGATGTAGCCCTTCTCGGCCCGCAGGACGTGCATGGTCTCGGTGCCGTACGGCGTGATGTCGTACGGGCGGCCGATCGCGTCCACCTCCTCCCAGACCGCCAGGCCGTACCACGCGGAGACGTTGATTTCGTAGGCGAGTTCGCCGGAGAAGGAGATCCGGCAGATGCGGGCCGGGACACCGGAGGCCAGGGTGGTCTCGCGGAAGGCCATGAATGGGAAGGCCTCGGCGGACAGGTCGACGTCGGGGGCCAGTTGGGCGACGACCTCGCGGGAGCGGGGGCCGACGACGGCGATCGTCGTCCACTGCTCGGTCACCGAGGTGCAGTGGACGTCGAGTCCGG
Organism: Streptomyces sp. NPDC107765; assembly: GCF_055657085.1. Lineage (NCBI taxonomy): Bacteria > Bacillati > Actinomycetota > Actinomycetes > Kitasatosporales > Streptomycetaceae > Streptomyces > Streptomyces sp. NPDC107765. Next base: position 297,650 of record NZ_JBVKBL010000001.1, read on the forward strand.
GCCACTCGGTCTGCAGCCACTCCTCCAGCCAGTCCAGGACCCCGGCGGCGCCGCCGGTCGTGGTGGTCATGAAGTAGCGGTTGTCGTCCAGGCGCAGCGTCACACCGTCGTCGAAGATCATGCCGTCCGGCTTGCACATGACGCCGTAGCGGGCCATGCCGGGCTTGAGCTTCTTGAAGGCGTTGGTGTAGATGCGGTTGAGGAACTCGCCGGCGTCCGCGCCCCAGATCTCGATCTTGCCGAGGGTGGAGGCGTCCATGAAGGCCACTCCCCCACGGGCCGCGCGGCACTCGCGGGCCACGGCCGTGTCCATGTCCTCACCGGGCAGGGGGTAGTACCGGGGGCGCTTCCACTGTCCGACGTCCTCGAATTCCGCTCCGTGCGCGAGGTGCCAGCTGTGCAGGGACGTGGTCCGCTCGGGGTCGAACAGCTCGCCGCGCTCCCGCCCGGCGAGGGCGGCGAAGGCCACCGGCGTGTACGGCGCACGGTAGGCCGTGGTGCCGATCTCCCCGGGTGACGCGCCCGCGCCGAGGGCCTCGGCGATCACCCCGATCGCGTTGACACCGGACGTCTTGCCCTGGTCGTTGGCCGTGCCGAGCGAGGTGTAGCGCTTGACGTGCTCGACGCTGCGCATGCCGGCTCCGGTGGACCGCCAGACATCGGCGACGGTGACGTCGCGCTGCAGATCGACGAAGTGGGTGTCCCAGGCGCCGGGCTCGCCGTCGGGGGCGGGGACCAGCCACAGGGCACGCGTCGGGCTCACGGGCCGGGCATCGCCGGGCGGCGGTACGGCGACCGGGAACCCGGCGTCCGTCGCGGCCTGCGCACCGGCCCGCGCCCCTTCGGCCAGACAGTCGTCGAGGTCGTACGTTCCACGGCCCGCTCCGACGACGCGCTGGTCCCGAACGGTGCCGTCGGGCACGAAGGCGACCAGGTCCTCGTCCCAGCGCAGCGGGCCCTGCCGCTGGCTGTGCAGGTGCACGACCGGGCTCCAGCCGCCCGAGACGGCGAGCAGATCGCAGTCGAACGTCTGCGGGGTGCCTGCGAGTTGGCCGTCGGCGTCGAGGGACTGGACGGTGACTCCGGTGAGCCGGCCCCCGCCCGCGGCGTCGACCACCGCGCTGCCGGCCAGCACCCGCACGCCCGTCGCCGCGGCGACCTCGGCGGCCCGGTGGGACAGCTCCGGACGTGCGTCCACGACGGCGGCGATGGCGATACCGGCGGCGTGGAGATCGGCGACCGTGTCATAGGCGCTGTCGTTGGTCGTGCTCACCACGGCCCGCGAGCCCGGCGCCACGCCGTACCGGTTCAGGTACGAGCGCACGGCCGCGGCGAGCATCACCCCGGGCCGGTCGTTGCCGGCGAAGACCAGTGGACGCTCGTGCGCGCCGGTCGCCAGGACCACCTGACGGGCGCGGATGTGCCACAACCGCTGGCGCGAGACACCCTCGGGAGCGGCAGTTCCGAGGTGGTCGGTGCGCGCCTGCAGGGCCAGCACGTAGTTGTCGTCGTACGAACCGAACGCCGTGGTGCGCGGCAGGACGGTGACCTCGGGAGCGGCGTCGAGCGCCGCGCGGATGTGGGCGACCCATGCGAGGGCGGGCTGCGCGCCGATCGTCTCGGTGCGCCCGGAGAGCAGCGTACCGCCGGGCTCGGGCCGGTCGTCGACGAGGACCACCCGGGCGCCGGAGTCGGCGGCAGCGGCGGCGGCCGCGAGCCCGGCCGGTCCGGCGCCGACGACCAGGACGTCGGTGTGGAGGTACTTCTTGTCGTAGACGGCGGGGTCGGGGGCCGGGTCGAGCCGGCCCATACCGGACAACGTGGTGGCGGACAGGCCGTCGTACAGCTCGACCGCCGTTGCCGGGAGCATGCCCTCCGAGCAGGAACCGCCGATCTGCAGCAGGGCGTTGGCCTCCTCGACACCGGCGGCGACGATGCCGCGCGGGCGGCCGCGGTAGAGGGACGGCGCGACCTCGATGATGCCGTTGGCCAGCATCGCGGAGGCGACGGTGTCACCGGGGTGGCCGGTCAGCTCGCGGCCGTCGACGGTGAACCGCAGCACGGTGCCACGGTCGACCCGGCCGCCTTGCCGGAGCCGGAAGTGCTGGTCGGTCATCGGTTCTCTCCGGCCTGGGGCAGTTCGGGGCGGGGTTCGTCGAGCCGGTAGACGGCGAGGACGTCGTAACTGACGGTGTCGCGCAGGACGTTGAACCAACGGCGGCAGCCGAGGCCGTGCATCCACCGTTCGGCGAAGTGGCCCTTGGGGTTGTCGCGGTAGAAGACGTACTCGGCCCACTGCTCGTCGGTGAGGTCCGCGGGGGTCTGGGGGTAGGGGACATGGGCCTGTCCGCCGTAGTGGTACTCGGTCTCGTCGCGCGGACCGCACCAGGGGCAGCTGATCAGCAGCACGGTGTCCTTCTCTCAGCGGCGTTTCAGTGGGCCACGGCTGCGGCGCCGTGTTCGTCGACCAGTGCGCCTGTGGTGAAGCGTTCGAGGGCGAAGGGGGCGTTGAGCGGATGGGGCTCGCCGGTGGCGATGGTGTGGGCGAAGGTCAGGCCGGCGGCCGGGGTGGCCTTGAATCCGCCGGTGCCCCAGCCGCAGTTGACGTAGAGGTTCTCGATCGGGGTGGTGCCGATGACGGGGGACGCGTCGGGCGTGACGTCGACGATGCCGCCCCAGGTGCGCAGCACATGAGCGCGGGCGAAGACCGGGAAGAGCTCGACGGCGGCCGCCATCTGCTGCTCGATCACGTGGAAGGAGCCGCGCTGGCCGTACCCGTTGTACGCGTCGACGCCCGCGCCCATCACCAGTTCGCCCTTGTGCGCCTGCGAGACGTAGACGTGCACGTGGTTGGACATCACCACGGTGGGGTGCACCGGCTCGTGCAGTTCGGAGACCAGTGCCTGGAGTGGGTGGGACTGCACCGGCAGCCGGAAGCCCGCCCGCTCGGCCAGTACGCTGCTGTGCCCGGCGGCCGCGAGGCCCACCCGGCCGGCGTGGATGCGGCCGCGGCTGGTCTCGACGCCGACGACCCGGTCACCGTCCTTGTGGAAGCCGGTGACCTCGCACCCCTGGATCAGGTCGACTCCCATGTCGTCGGCCCGGCGGGCGAGCGCCCAGGCGACGTGGTCGTGCTTGGCGATGCCGGCCCGCGGTTGGTAGGTGGCGCCGAGGACCGGGTACCGGGTGTCGGCCGAGACGTTGAGGATCGGGCAGACCTTGGCGACCTCGTCCGGTGCGAGCCATTCGGCGTCGACGCCGTTGAGGCGGTTGGCGTTGACCCGGCGTACGCCTTCGCGGACGTCCTGCAGGGTGTGCGCGAGGTTGAGCACGCCGCGCTGGCTGAACAGGAAGTCGTAGTCCAGCTCCTCCGGCAGCTGTTCCCACAGCTTGAGCGCCCGCTCGTAGATGGCGGCGCTCGCGTCCCACAGGTAGTTGGAGCGGATGATCGTGGTGTTGCGTGCCATGTTGCCGCCGGCCAGCCAGCCTTTCTCCAGGACGGCGACATCGGTGATGCCGTGGTGCTTGGCGAGGTAGTAGGCGGTGGCCAGGCCGTGACCGCCGGCGCCGACGATGATGACGTCGTACGAGGAGCGCGGCTCGGGGTTGCGCCAGAGCCAGTCGGGGTGCTCCGGGAGGGGTGTGGTGGTCATCCGGCGAATCCGTTCCGGTCGGCGTAGAGGGGGAACTTCCCGGCGAGCGCGGTGACGCGGCCGCGCAGCTCATCGGTGCGCTCGTCGGCGCGTTCCTCCTTGAGGGCGAGCGCGATGATGTCGGCGACCTCGCGGAACTCCCCGGCTCCGAAGCCCCGGGTCGCCAGGGCCGGGGTTCCGATCCGCAGCCCGGAGGAGATCATCGGCGGGCGGGGGTCGAAGGGCACCGCGTTGCGGTTGACGGTGATGCCGATGCGGTGCAGCCGGTCCTCGGCCTGCTGCCCGTCGAGAGCGGAGTTCCGCAGGTCGACGAGGACCAGGTGGACCTCGGTGCCACCGGTCAGCACGGTGATCCCGGCCTCGGCCACGTCGTCGGCCAGCAGCCGTCCGGCCAGGATCCGGGCGCCGTCGAGGGTGCGCTGCTGGCGCTCCTTGAACGCCTCGCCCGCCGCCACCTTGAAAGCCACCGCTTTTGCCGCGATGACGTGCTCCAGCGGACCGCCCTGCTGACCCGGGAAGACCGCGGAGTTGATCTTCTTGGCGAGGTCGGCGCGGCTGAGGATCACACCGCCGCGCGGGCCGCCGAGGGTCTTGTGCGTAGTGGTGGTCACGACATCGGCGTACGGCACCGGGGTCGGGTGGAGGCCGGCGGCCACCAGGCCGGCGAAGTGCGCCATGTCCACCATCAGGTACGCGCCCACGGCGTCGGCGATCCGCCGGAACGCGGCGAAGTCCAGGCGGCGGGGGTAGGCCGACCAACCGGCGACGATCATCTTGGGCCGGTGCGCGAGGGCGAGCTGCTCGACCTCGTCCATGTCGATGCGCAGGTCGGACTCACGCACGTGGTACGGCACGACGTTGTACAGCTTGCCGGAGTAGTTGAGGCGCATCCCGTGGGTCAGGTGACCGCCGTGCGCCAGGTCGAGGCCGAGGATCGTGTCACCGGGCTTGAGCAGCGCGAACATCGCGGCCGCGTTGGCCTGGGCGCCCGAGTGCGGCTGCACGTTCGCGGCCTCGGCGCCGAACAGTTCCTTCACCCGGTCGATGGCCAGCTTCTCGATGACGTCGACGTGCTCGCAGCCGCCGTAGTAGCGGCGGCCCGGGTAGCCCTCGGCGTACTTGTTGGTCAGCACCGAGCCCTGGGCCTCCATCACGGCGGCCGGGGCGAAGTTCTCCGAGGCGATCATCTCCAGGGTCGACTGCTGACGCTGGAGCTCTGCGTCCACCGCGGTGGCGATCTCCGGGTCGATCGTGCTCAGCGGGAGGGTGAGGGGCGAGGCGACCGTGGCGATCGACGGGTTCGTTGCCATCTGCACACCATTCTGGGAGCCAACTAATGAGCAACTGATATATCAGACTGTGCGTTAAGGTATGGGAGCTTGCTGAACACGTCAAGGGGGCCTCATGCAGCACGTGGCGACCGAGCCCAGGGGCGAGGAGCTCTCCCTCGCCGAGCGCGCCTACCGCGCCATCCGCGACCGGCTCGTCATGCTCGAGATCCGCCCCGGCGCGCCGATCAACGAGGACCAGCTGGCACACTCCCTGGGCGTCGGGCGGACGCCGGTGCGCGAGGCGCTCAAGCGGCTCCAGTACGAACGGCTGATCACGACCTATCCCCGGCGCGGCACCTTCGCCACCGACGTCAACATCACCGATCTCGCCCACATCTCCGAGGTCCGCCTGGAGCTGGAGCCACTGGCCGCCGCCCAGGCCGCGCGGCGCGCCACAACTGCGGACCGCGCGACCCTGACGGCCGTACGGCGGGAGCTGGAGAGCGTGGATTCCCGCCGCCGCGACGCCGACGAGCTCATGCGCCTGGACCTTCAGGTCCACCGCACCATCTATGCCGCCACACACAACCCGTACCTGGAGGACACCCTCGTCCGCCACGACAACCTGGCCACCCGCATCTGGTGCCTGTTCGTCGAGCGCATGTCAGACATGGCCGGCCATGTCGAAGAGCACGGACCCCTGATCGAGGCGATCGTCGCCGGTGACCCCGACAAGGCGGCACAGCTCGCCCGCGGTCACGTCGAGGGCTTCGAGCGGGCCATCCGCGAGGCCATCTGAAGCCCTCTGCCGGCGCTCCGGACCGGTCAGGTCAGTGCGCGACGCCCCGTGGTTCCTCCCCGCGCAGGCGGGACCTGCCCGCCAGGGTGGTCCACAGGTGCAACACCTCTTCCTCTCCACCGTCACCGCTGCCGCACGCCGCACTCCTCGTCCGGCTCCGCTCGTGATCGAGGAGACACGACGCTAGGCGTCCCGGTACCGGTCCCGGACCTCGGGGCATTGCTGGAAGCCGGCCGACTTGTAGGTGGCGACGGCGCCGACATTGGAGCTCGGGGTGCAGACCATCGCGCTCGACGAGCCCAACTCCTGGAGTGCGGCGGCCGCGGCGACGGTGATCGCCTCGCCGTAGCCGTGACGACGATGGTCCCGGTGCACGCCCATCGGTTCGAGCAACCCGGGCCTCCCCGGACCGGCCGACCACACCGTCACCGTCGCCACCGCGTTGCCCTGGTCCTCGTACGCGATCAAAGACCGGGCGTCGGCGTACGGCAATCCGGCCGCCATCGCGTGCCAGCGCTCGCCCGTGAACCTCGACCCGTCGAACGCTGACCGATGTACGGCGGCGAACACCTGCGCCCGCTCCGGCCCGACCACCTCGATCCGCACGCCTGGGTCCGGCACCGGCTCCGTGAGGTCGCGGCGCAGTGGCGTCCATGGCTCGTCGGCGTTCCAGCCGTCCTCGGACAGCAGATCTTGGACCAGCGCACCCATCGGCGCTTCGATGTTGGCCTTCCCCTCGGGCAGCACGCCGCGCCCCGGCTCGGTCACGTCTTCCACCAACTGCTGCGCCAGCTCCTCGTCCCGGTGAACGTCTGGCGCGATCGCCAGCCGCAACAGCCCGGGACCGTCCAGCAGCCCGACGGCGAGAACCTGCCCCTCCCGGCTCCATGTCCTGACCGCCGCGGCAGTCGCTTCCGCACCTGACCGCCAGAACCAGCCCACGTCCCCCGGATGCAGTTGCATCGGCGCCCCGTCGTACTGCCACTCCCGCAGCACGCCCACCACCTCGCTCAGCCCGTCGACCCCCGGCTTGCCCAACACAATCGCCATGCGCCCGATCACACACCACCGCACCGACGGTCCGCACCCGGTTTCCGACCGACCGGCGTGGTACGGAGTCGGGGACTTGGAGGAGTAACCGCCGGCACCAGCGGTGGCGAGGAGCTGGGCGCCCACAGAAAGCCCTCGCCCACGGGAGCACGTACCGCACACCTGAGGCCGCCTGAGTCGTTGTTACTCCAGCGACGGCAGGCGGCAGGCGGCAGGCGGCAGGCGGCAGGCGGCAGGCGGCACCAGGTGGCCCGAGAAGCGGAGGCGGCGAGCGATGGCGGTAGAAGAGGCGAGCGGGGCGGCGGGGCACGGGGAGGATGGGGCGGCCGGCCAGGGCGCGGTGCGTGCGGTGGCGCGGAGGTTGTTGCCGCTGCTGTTCGTGCTGTATGTGGTCAACTTCCTTGACCGCGCCAACATCGGCGTGGCCGCGCTGGCCATGAACGCCGAGTTGCACCTGAGCGCGACTGACTATGGAACCGCCGCCGGCATGTTCTTCGTGGGCTACGTGCTCTTCCAGGTGCCGGCTGCCGTGGGCCTGAAGCGGTTCGGTGCCCGGCGCTGGCTGGCGGGCGTGGTCACTGCCTGGGGGCTGTGTTCGGCCGCCACCGCCTTCGTGACCGACGCCCGCGCCCTGTACCTGGCGCGCTTCCTCCTCGGCCTGGCCGAGGCCGGGTTCTTCCCCGGCGTCGTCGCCTACCTGACCACCTGGTTCCCCGCCCAGCAGCGCACCCGTGCGCTGGCGGCGTTTCTGCTGGCCATTCCCGTGGCGACGGCAGCCGGTCTGCCCACCTCCGGCCTGCTGGTCGAGCATGCCGGCGTCTTCGGTCTCAGTGGGTGGCGGTCGATGTTTCTGATCGAGGCCGCGCCTGCCATCGTCCTGGGTGCCGCGGCGCTGCGCCTGCTGCCGGATTCGCCGCGCCGGGCGGCCTGGCTGACCGACGCCCAACGTACGGCGCTGGAAGGCGAGTTGGCCAAGGACACACCGCCGACCGCCACCGGCCGCGCCGTGTTGGGGCGCGTCGTGCACTTCGCGCTGGTGCAGGCGGGCGTGTGCTTCGCGGCCTATTCACTGCAGTTCTTCCTGCCGCAGGCCCTCACCGCCCTCTTCCCCGGCGTGCATACCTTCAGCGTCTGCGCGCTGGCCGCCCTCCCCTACCTCGTCGCGGCCCCGACCATGCTCCTCTGGAGCCGCCACAGCGACCGCACAGGAGAGCGGACCTCGCTGGTCACCGGGCCCGTCGCCGTCGGCGCGCTCGCCGCCACCGCAGCGGCACTGTGCGAGCTGCCCCTGGTCACCCTGGTCGCGCTGACCGTGACCGTCGCGGCGAACCTGGCCGCCGTGCCCGCCCTCTGGAGCCGCTGCACCAGCTCACTGGCCGGCCGCCACTCCGCCACCGCCATCGCCGCAACCAACGCACTCAGCAACCTCGCCGGCTTCGCCGGCCCCTGGGTGACCGGACACCTCGCCGATGCCACCGGCGGCTACCAGGCGGTCTACGCCGTCCTCGCCTGCATCCTGGCAACCGCATGCGCCGCAGCCCACCGACTCCCCACCACCCCTGCCTCCTCTGCCTCCCCGGCCACCGCGACGACACCAGGCACGCACGCACCGGCCACAGTGCCGGACGGTACGGCCCGATGATAGGTCCGGTGGGAACCGCTCGACCTCGGTAAAGCGCGCCTGCCAATGGCGTCCCAACGCCTCCAGGAACAGGCACAACGACCCCGCCTGGCAAGGCGGCTACGTACCCGCGGCGTCCAAGGCTGCTACGCACGCGCGGCCTCCGAAGGCTGCTACACACGTGCGGCGTCCCGTCGAGTCCGGACGTGGCCGGTCTGGGAAGTGCCCCTGCTCGGCAAGTCAGCCAGCCCTGTGTTGCAGCCACCGCAAGGTTGCGTACCAACCGCGCCTCGATCACCCACCAGAGCTGTCACGGGCCCAGGAAGCCGAGCCTGACCGAGGATTCTGCTCAAGCTGGGGGTGAGAGGCGTCGACTCGCTCCCGTGTCATGGCAGCCGACGTCGCCGTATTAGGGTGACGACCTGTTGCCGTGACGTGGTCGAAAAGCCGAGTAGCCGAGAAGGGGGTCCGACGGTGTCCGAATCGGGGCGGCTCATAGCCCGGCGGTATCGGCTGATCGAACGGCTGGGCCGGGGCGGCATGGGCACGGTCTGGCGGGCCGAGGACGAGGTGCTCGGGCGCCAGGTCGCCGTGAAGAAGCTCCACGTACCGCCGCACCTGCACGACGATGAGGTGCGCACCCTCCACGAGCGGACCCGCCGCGAGGCGCGCAGTGCCGCCCGGATCACCCATCCCCATGTGATCGTGGTGCACGACGTCGTCGATGACGAGGGCCTGCCGTGCATCGTCATGGAGTACGTCCCCTCCGTCACGCTGAGCGATCTGCTCAAGCGGCAGGGTGCACTGCCGCCGCAGGAGGCGGCCCGGATCGGCAGTGCGATGGCCGGTGCCCTGCGCGCCGCGCACGACGCCGGCGTGCTGCATCGCGACGTCAAGCCCGCCAACGTCCTGCTGGCGCATGACGGCCGGATCGTCCTCACCGATTTCGGCATCGCCGTGGTGTCCGGAACGCCCTCGCTGACGCGGACCGGGGAGTTGGTCGGCTCGATCCAGTACCTCGCACCGGAACGTCTGCGCAGCTCGATGGGCGAACCCGGCCCGGCCAGCGACCTGTGGTCCCTGGGAGCGACGCTGTACCAGGCGGTCGATGGGCGCCCGCCGTTCCTCCGGGACACCGCGATCGAGACGGCGTACGCCATCGCCGCCGAGGACCACCCGCACCCCCGGGCCGCCGGTGCCCTGGCCCCGGTGATCGAGGGGCTGCTGGTCAAGGCCCCGGCGCGGCGGATGGACGGCTCCGCGGCCCGTCGGCTCCTGGAGCAGGTGGCCGGCGGGCAGGTCGGTCGGGAGGAGGCCGGCAGTGCGGAGTTGAGCGGTGCGGAGGAGCCCGGCGTGGGGAAGTTGGCCGGTGCGGAGGAGGCCGACGTGGGGAAGTGGGCCGGTGCGCAGGTGGCTCCCGTTGAGGTGGCCACCCGGCGGGAGCCGGTGCCCGCTGCTGTCGCCCCCGCGCGCCAGGGACGCTCCGGCCGCCGCCGGGCGCGATGGCTGGTGCCGGCGGTCGCGGTGGTGGCCGGAGCCGGCGTGACCGGCGCCGTACTGCTCTGGCCCCCGGGCGACGGCACCACAGCGCGCGCCCGCCCCTCCACGACCAACACCCCCCGGCACCGCCCCTCCACCAACCCGACTCCTCCTCCGCTGCCCTCCGGATACCACCAGGTCAACGTGGCACAGGGCTTCTCGCTCCCCGTACAGGACGGCTGGAGCCGCCAGGACACACCCGACGGGGAGATCCGCTACATCGACCCGACCAGGCTGGTGGGCCTGCGGGTCGACGTCGTGAAATTCGCGGGGTCGGATCCGCTGCGGCACTGGGAGGAGACCGAAGAGGCCCAGACCCGCCGGGACAACCCCGGCTACGAACGCGTCCGGATGAGCCGCACCACCTTCCGCGGACTCCCGGCCGGCTACTGGGAGTTCACCTTCGACGGCACTCAGCGCGGATTCCGGGCTGTCGAAATGGCCTTCTCCGGGACGGACGGCACCCAGTACACGGTCTACCTCTCCGCCCCAGAGGCACAGTGGACCCGCTACCGGCCCATCTTCGACACCACCATGAAGGGCATTCGGCTGCCGGACCAGGCGGTCAACTCCCCGTCCTGATCGGTCAGTCTCTCGTTCTCGTCCACGATCCCGAATTCCGGGCCGCGCCCCGCCACCGCACCCCTACCGAGCGTTCCCTTTCGCCTACTCCGCCCTCTGGCCGGCGTACCGGAACACCGCCGGAAGCTACCCATCAGTTCGGAGCAACCGGACGCCAAGGAATGCCATCTCTGTGGTCGAACGAGCCCTACAAGGCTCCGAACACCGAAGCCGCCGGAACGTCACACCATGAATTCCCGGACACTTCGGTGAACGCGTCCTGCGTGATGCAGCGTTGATTCCTCGTTCTTCTCCATCACAGTTCCGTCATGCGCACCTTAACGAGTGGGGTAGGCGCGCGTGCCGGTCGAAGGGAATGCGCATGCCCGCATCCACAGCTGCCGTACGACGTCAGCGCAGAAACAGCCGTGTGTCCATTGCCGTCGCCACCGCTCTTCTCGCCGGTGCGTCGGTACTCGGTTCGCAGACGCCGGCCTTCGCCGAGGGCTCGTCCACGGTGCCCGACACCATCTACGAATCCGATGACCAGGTCATGGCGGACCTGACCAAGTGGTCGCCGCTCCAGGATTCCGAGAGCGTGATGGGTCTGCCCACCGGCCTCGACGACAAGCAGGTCAACCTCTCGGACGTACAGGGAGGGCAGGTCAACTACAGCCCCGATCAGGCCATCAAGGACGCCCAGGCCGCGGCCAAGACGTTCGCCGAGGACCCCAACACCAAGGAGCCTGCCCGCGAAAGCGCCAAGAGGCTCTACCAGCCCATCTCTGGGCTCAAGGAATCGCCCGACTACACCGCCCCCGTCTTCACCGGCAAAGCTGGCTACAAGGACGAATGGACCCAGGAGAATCTCGACCAGCTCTGCAATCGACCGAACCACGACCCTGCGCGCGTCGGCCAGAAGCCGCCCTGCGCCTTCGTCGGCAAGCTCACCGACAAGTACCCCCTCCGAGGCTCGGCCGGAGACGGTCTGGCCGGTGGCGGGAAGCTGACCTACAAGATCTCCAGCTCGGTGGCCGACGAGAAGAGCGAGACCGAAGGCTGGTCAATAGGCGGAAAGATCACACCGAAGATCAGCGACGGAAAGAACGAGCTTCCCGGAGAGGTGAGTTTCACCTACAGCTATTCGTCCACCTCCACCAAAAAGCTCCAAAGCACCCTGGAAACCGACGTCGAGATGACTGTGCCCGACGGGAAGAAGAAGGGCTGGCTGGAGCCCCGGGGCAACGGCGGGTATTACACCGGCTATATCGTCTACCGGCAGAACAATGACACCGAGCAGAGGATGGTCGCCGTCCCGGCCCGCGTCTACGTCCAAGCCCACGACACCACCAGCCCGATCACCTGGTTCAAGCGCGTGATCTAGGCCCTCACTGGCAGTCCATACAACGAAGTGGCCTCGGCCCGGGAAAGGGAGGGTCGAGGCCACGCAGGGGAATTTTCCGCGGAACTGGGGGCCAGCCAGCCCCCAGTCTGCACCATTGCGCGCACGGCGGGGGGGGCCGCCTCCTTGGCGTACGCAATAACAACAGCGGCCCGCGCCTTCCCGTGGGGTCGTAGACGCCTGGTGAGCTGAGCGTGAAACAGCTTCCACCGAACCGGACGTGCGCCATACGACCGAAACTGAGACGACAGGCGACCATGTGCGGCAAGGAGAATCGCCTGGTGGGATCAGGCCCCCGGAACCTGCCTATGACGCCTCCGTCCCCTCCGTTCACGGACATTCGTAACCCTCGAATCTGAGTACGCGTACTCATGCGCTCGGCCCCGCCTCACCGAAAGGTGGAGCCGGAGGTGCGGGGAATGAAGGAGACCCTGGCGAGCAGGTGGCGCCGAGCCCGCGGGCGGTGCGCCCAAGCGGGTGGACTGTTGCTGGCGTTCGCCCTGATCGGGCTGACGACAGCGTCCTCCCGGAAGCCGTCGGAGAAGAAGCTGCGGACGCAGGCCAGATCTCCCTTGGCCGAGTCCCGCCGGGCGGAGGAGGAGCGCAAGATACACGCCCTGATCGAGCGCCTTACCGCTGTCGAGGGCCTTGAGCACGTACTCACACGTTTCACCGACTCCTGCGCCAGGCCAAGCAACCGCTCGGTCTTCGAGAACAACGCGTCTCCCTACGTCCTCACATGTGGCATGAATGCCGTCGTTTACTTCGGCGTCCGGGGCGACATCACCGACGTGCTGCCCCGGATCCACGCGGCCGGCATCGCGACCTGGGAAACGCAGTACGGCAAGGGGCGGGACCTGCCGCACGCGGCCGGCACGGTTTCCTACGCACTCGACTACCACCGTAAGCACGGCCGGAACCCGGACGGCACCCTGATGCCCGCCCCGACGCTCACAGCTCCGGGGCTCCGGATCGACTGGGACCGGCCGGACCTCCCGCTCCCGAACCAGGTCGAGGACCCCGCCCCGTGGCCCCCAGCCGACACCGGGATCTACCAGCGCTGGTCGACAGTCCCGACAACCCCGATGAGCGTGGCGGCTGCGCGGGCCCGATACGGCACCCTCCTGACCTTCAGCCTGGGAGCCATGTGGGGTTCCACCGCGGAGGACTATTTCACCGTGCCCCGCCGGAAGTGACCGGCTGCAGCTGACCCTCTCTGCCATGCACAGGCACATGCATCGACCACTGCATCGGCCGCTCCTGACACCATCCACGAGCATCACGGTCGGCTTCAGCAAACCGTGCCTGCCTCACCACGACTCGGAACGACTCGGCACGACTGAGCACGCAGCTCTGAATGTGGCAGCCGACCAGTCACTCTGCATAGCATCCGGCGGTGAACTCGGGGCATCGGTCGACACGATCACGGGGTCGGTCAGGATCACCGGCAACTCGGGCAGCCGTTTGCTGCCCGAGAACGATGCACCAACGTCCGAAACCAACCAGGTCACCGGCCTACTGCGCTTCGAGGGCAACGCACCTACGCCGCACCGCACGGAAACGACCGTGGAGCTCGAGATGAGGACAGTGTCCCTGAATCTCTCTCCCCCGGCGACAAAGTCGCGCCCGTCCGCAGAAGGGGCACCTTACGGCGCGCATCACGTCCACTCCTCGCCCGTCACATCACCGCGGCCCACGACGGGACGATGTTCGAGAAAAACCGGCACAAGGGAATGACCTGAGAAGCGTCGCAAGAGGCGCGGGCCGCTCGGCCCACTGAGAGGAAGGTGAGGTTCGTTGAAGTACCGCAGGCTGGGCAATGAAGGTCCCGAGGTGTCCGCGATCGGCTTGGGCTGCATGGGCATGTCCATCGCCTATGGAGTCCCGGACGAAGAGGAGTCCCAACGCACCCTGGACCGCGCCCTGGAAATGGGCATCACCCTTCTGGACACCGCCGACGCCTACGGCCAAGGCACCAACGAGGAGTTGGTCGGTCGCTGGCTGCGTAGGCATGCTCATGAGCGTGACCGGGTCGTCGTGGCGACCAAGTTCGGGCTCCGCCACGACGCGGCCACGGGCCGGGTCGGCGAGGTCGACACGTCGGCCGATTACGTTCCCCACGCCTGCCGCGCCTCGCTACGCCGCCTGGGTGTCGATCACATCGACCTCTACTACGCCCATCGTCGCGACCCCGCCACTCCCATCGAGGAGACCATCGGTGCCATGTCCCAGCTGGTGCAGGCCGGGCTGGTACGCCACATCGGACTGAGCGAGGTCAGCCCCGCGACGCTCCGCAAAGCCCATGCCGTCCACCCGGTCAGCGCGGTCCAGGTGGAGTACTCCCTCTTCACCCGCAGCGTGGTGGAGGGCGAACTGCTCGCCACCTGCCGGGAACTGGGAATCGCCGTAGTGGCCTACTCCCCGCTCGGGCGCGGCATGCTCACCGGTGCGCTCTCCTCGCGCGGCGACCTTGTCCCGGACGACAACCGCCGGCGCTGGCCTCGGTTCGCCGACGAGAACATCCAGCACAACCTGGCACTCGTCCAGGCCGTACGGGACGTCGCCGAGCGGATCGGCTGCTCGCCCGGCCAGGCCGCGCTGGCCTGGCTGCTCGCCCAGGGCGAGGACATCGTGCCCATCCCCGGCACCAAGCGCCGGCACTACCTTGAGGAGAACGCCGCTGCCGTGTCACTGGCCCTGACCGACGCCGACCTCGATCTGCTGCGCAAGGCCGTACCGGAGGAAGCCGTGGCGGGCGAGCGCTACCCGGAAACGGCTCTGAGGAGGCTGGGGCACTGAGCAGTTGGATCTCCGCGAGAGAGCGCCTGAGAGAATGCCTAGGCAGCGAACCCCAGCCTTCAGCTCCCAGTCCCCAATCCCCGGGCCCAGTCCTCAAGTTCGGCGTCGGTCAGGCTGGCGCCCAGCCAATCGTGGTCCGGTTCGGCTCCTGCGAGGGACGGTACGACCGCGACGTAGAGCCCGGCAGCACGGGCCGAGGCGATGCCCGTGGCCGAGTCCTCGAAGGCGACGGAATTCTTCGGGGCCACACCGAGTGTCTCGCATGCCGTGAGGTAGAGCTCTGGTGCGGGCTTCGGCGAACGCACTTCGTCGGCGGCGAAGGAGTGGGCGAAGCAGTCGGTGAGGCCGGCCGACCACAGGGCCACATCCAGCAGTTCCCGGGGGCTGTTGCTTGCCACGGCGATGGGTACGGCTGCCCGGCAGGCGCGCACCAATTCGGCCGCGCCGGGGAGGGCTGAGGCGCCCCGGGAAAGCTCCTCTCGGACTCTGCCGAGCAGTTCGGCGGCGATTTCGGCACCGGCGTCGGGACGTCCCAGGTATTGGGCCATGGCCTCGCCAGCGGCCTCCACGCTCCGGCCGATGACCAGGGCCTTCTGCTCGGGGCCGAAGGGATGGCCGTGCGCCGCGAAGATCGCCGTTTCCGCAACGGTCCAGCACGCTTCGGTGTTGACCAGCAGGCCGTCGCAGTCGAAGACCACGGCCTCGACGTTGGTGGGGAGCGAGCTCATGCAGTTGTCCTTTCAGGCCGGGTGATGCGCGGATCGCCCGTTGGGTAGCTGTCTGTGGCCTTGCGGTGGTGCCGCCCGACGGCTCACTGGCCATTGAAGTAGCGGCGGGCCGAGGGCCGTTGCGGGCGGTCGCGCACCGCGTGCGCGCAGGCGATCAACCGCCTGGCTCAGGCGATCAACGCGCAGGCCCAGGCGATGGCCAGAAGAATGTGTACACCCGTTGGTTGCTGCCAGCTCCCGCTCGATGAGCGACGCCAGGTGGCACACCACGGCCTGCCACCCCTCCACGCCAGGGACGCGGCTCCGAGCCAACGAAGAGTGCGGCATCCAGTCCGGGAGTGAGGGTGAGGGATCCCCATATCAGAGCAAAAGTCTCTCTTGCGTCCACGCTGATCATGGGTGATCACCCTAGGGCGGTCACCCTGGAGCGTCCACAATTCCTGCCCGAAATCGGGCAGGAATCCTGCATTTATGTGTGGGGCTCGCGCATCACGCCCAGCGTCAGCAGACCTGCGCCCCCACAACGCGCCCGAAATGCCCTGTTCGAAGACGTATGCCGGGCGAAGCTGCCGCCCCTGCTCAGCGTTCGACTGCGTCGCCCACCAGCGTCTCCGCCGTATCGGTCCGGGCATACAGGATGCTGCGGCCGACCCGGGTGGGGCGGACCAGACCGGCGTCCCGGAGCGCGGTGAGATGGTGGGAAGCCCCGCCGACCGTGAGCCCGGCGAGCGCGGCGAGTTGGGTGGTGGTCGCCGGCTCGTGGAGCAGGGTGAGCAGGCGCGCCTTGGGCCTGCCGATCACCCGGGTGAGCGCGGTGGAGGGAGCGGCCGGGCCCGACTCCCAGATGGTCGCGGTTCCGCGCGCCGGGTAGCGCAGAAGCGGCTGCCAGGGAGGCGTGGTGAGTAGCGAGATCCGGGGCCAGGCGAAGGCGGACGGGGCGAGGACCAGGCCCCGCCCGTTCAGTTCGACGGTGCCGGAGCGGTTGTTGCGCAGCCTGACTTCGAGCCTGCCGCCCTCCCAGCGGAGATTGGGGTCCAGGTCGGCGAAGAGCCGGCGGCCTCCGCCGGTGGACAGCAGATACGCCCGGTGGCGTATGTCTGCTTCGAGGACCGCGCGGATACGCGGCCAGTACGGTGCGACCGCCAGGTCCCAGTACGCCTCGATGGTGCTCGCCACCTGCTCCACCGCCGCGGCGGGATCCGGGTATCGGGGCCGTCCCAGAGCATCAAGGTCGGCGTGGATGCGTTCCGCGGGTTGGGCGCGGATCGTCGCGAGTTCAAGCTGGATGTCCGGGGCGGAGGTCATCGGAGCCGGCGCGACGAACGCGGCGACCTTCGGCGTGAGGAGTTCGGTGACCGGCCGCAGATCCAGCCGCGCCCGCGCGAGCCGCGGCCGTACGGCCGCGAGCCACGGGTGGTGCAGTGTGTGACCGTCTGGGCGGGTCAGGACGCGCAGGCTCGCGATCGCCTCCCACAACGGGGAGAGCGCCAAGCGGGTCAGCGCCAGGTCCTCGGTGGTGAACTCCAATTCCAGCACCCATTGAGTTTAGGTATTTCTGAACTCATGGCGGGCGGCCGAGGGGAACCGCCAATCTCGGGCGCCATGACCCGCACACTCATCGCACCCGCCGCCGCGGACCAGCGGCACCGCAGCGTCCTCGCCGACCGCAACTTCCGGCTTCTCTACACGGCCGATGCGGCCGGCAGACTCGGCGCGCAAGTCAGCTTCTTGGCGATCCCCGTCCTCGCGCAGACCGTGCTGCATGCGGGGGCGGGTGAGATCGGCGTGCTGTCCGCGCTCGGCACCATGGCCTTCCTGATCATCGGCCTGCCCGCGGGGACGTGGGTCGACCGCATGCCCAAGCGGACCGTCCTCCTCGCTGCCAACCTGAGCAGGGTGGTGCTGGTCGCTTCCCTGCCCGCGGCCTGGGCCTGCGGAGTGCTCACCCTTCCGCAGCTGTACGTGGTCGTGTTCCTCATCGGGGTGGCCACCGTCTTCTTCGACATCGCCCACCTGTCGTACGTGCCCTCCCTTGTCGGTACGGACCGGCTCGTCGCCGCCAACTCCAGCCTCACCGGACTCAACCAGGTTGCCGACGTCTCCGGACGCGGCATCGGCGGCCTGGTGGTGCAGCTGCTCGGGCCGGCGGCGGCCATCGCCGTCGATGCGCTGGGCTTTCTGTGGTCGGCGTGGTGGATCGCGCGGATCCGGGCCAACGAGCCGAGCCCGCACCGTACGGCTCGGCCCCGGCTGTGGCGGGAGACGGCCGCCGGGTTGCGCTTCGTGCTCGGTCACCGGGTGCTGCGCGCGCTCGCCGTCAAAGGTGCCGTAACCAACCTCGCCATCCAGCTGTGTCAGGTGTCGTTCGTCGTGCTGTGCACGCAACAACTGCACCTGTCGCCAGGCGTGTTGGGGCTGGTGCTGTCGGCCGGCGGCCTCGGCGGATTCCTTGGGGCGCTCCTCGCGCCCGTTGCCGGCCGACGCCTCGGGCACGGCCGCGCCTTGTGGCTCGTCGGCATGTTGACGGGGCCTTTCGCCCTGCTCACTCCGTTCATGGCCCGAGGCCCACTGCTGTGGGTGGCCGCGGCCGGCTGGATGCTCACCATCGTCCAGACCGGCCTGGCCAACGTCCTCGCGGTCAGCACCCGCCAGACCGTGACCCCGACGGCGATGCTGGGCCGGATGAACGCCACCTACCGGTTCCTGCTCACCGGAGCCCTGTCCGTCGGCGCGCTGCTGGCCGGTCTGATCGGTGCCTGGATCGCTCCCCGCGCCGCGATCTGCACCGGCGCCGTCCTTATCGCCACCAGCTGGCTCATCATCTTCTGCTCACCCTTGCGGAACGTACGTCACCTGCACGAACTCGACGACTGAACGCGGCGGCTGAACGCGGCGGCCTCAAGTGGTCGGGCCTTGGATTGATGGGGAGTGCGGGTTCGAGTCCCGTCGCCGAGGACCCCACCAATGGGTTACGCGGCGAGGGCGGCGGGCTCGCCAAGTTGGGAGGCCGCCGTGCGCCACGCGGCCGTCACCGCGGTCCGCGCCACGGCCGTGCGCGCGAGGCGGTCACCGGTCAGCTCCACGGGCGCTCCCACGTGGACGTGCATCGAAGGCCGCCGCAGCGGCGCGGTGGCCAGGCCGGCGAACTGCTTGGCGACGCTGCCGGAGGCCAGTCGGCGCGCACCGGCCTGTCCCACGGGCACAACCCGTGCGCCGGTGCGCTCCGCCAGCCTGGCCAGCCCACTGCGGAACGCCGCCGGAGCCGCCTCGGCGGCATCCCGTCGCCGCGGCAGACCACCTTCCGCGTAGATCAGGACCAACCGCCCCCGCTCCAGCGCCCTTGCCGCGGTTTCCAACGCGTCAACGGCGCGCCGGTCGCCACGATGGACGGGAATGTGCCCCTCACGGCTCAGGATGCGACCCAGCAGCGGAATGCGCCACAGACCCGCCGCCGCCATGATGAGCGGGTCTGGACCCAGGCGGTGCAGGGCGGCGAGCACGACCGCGGGATCCGCCAGCGACGTGTGATTGGCGACGATCAGGCTGCCCGGCACAAACTCGGCGCCGGGGTCGACCGTCACCGACAGACGGCCGAAAACGGGCACCAGAGTATCGGCGATGCGGCTGAGCATGAGCGGTCCCCCGGTTTCCTGAACGATGCAGACCCTCATCGTCGCCGCGGGGCGCCGCTGTTCGCGTGAGTCGCCGTACTCATCCTGACTGTGCAGTGGTTCCTCGGAACCCAGAACCTCCGGGACCCACACCTCCCGCTTTCCCCTCTCTCACCAGGCAGCCCCTGGTGGCGGCCCGTGACTGCGCTCTCACCGCTCAGGCTGTTGGCCTCCGGATGGCGGTGGGCTCGACGTTCTCTTCGAAGTCGTAGGGACAGTAACGCGCGGCATTCCTCCGGGGAGCTTTGTCACCGCCGCCCGCCGAACTCCCAGTCGTGGACCTCGATCTCCGCGTACGTGCTCGGGGTCAGGACAGCCCGTGCCGCATCCGGGCCAGGGGCCCGCACCAGCGCTGCCGTGCCCAGCCACGTGGTGCCGTCGTCAGACAGCAGCGGCCCGAACGCGATCAGTTCGTCCCGGTTGGGTGGCACCGCAACATCGGCGGTCTGCTCCGGGCCGAGGCCAAGCACCAGGTACCGATTGCCGTCCGTCCGGCCGCCGGGAAAATCCCACATGGTCCGCCCCAGCATGTTGCGCCACCGGCGCAGCAGCACGTCCCGGTACACGCCCGCCTGGTAGTTGGGCTCGTCGAAGGCGAAGGCACGGGCTGCAGCAGGATCCGGCAGGTCGACGATGTGCACGCTGCCGGTCGGCGTTTCCCCGTCGTCGGCGAAGGTCGGGCCGCGCGCGATCAACTCCTTCGCGTACTGGTCCATGTAGGACCAGTGCTCCTCCGCCAGTTCGTCGCGCAGCGACCCGGAGTCGACCCGATCACGGTGATAGCAGAAAAACTCCATGACCGTAGATCCTCCCCAACGCACGGCAGCATCTCAACGCGTTTCAGCGATCCGAGGCCCCCACGTGAGGGAGGCGAGGAAGGTGGGCCCGGAGAAGGAGCACCAAGCCCCGATCGTGCTCGGCCAGACACAAACCTCAGGCGCCGGCCAGCTCGGCGTTCGCCCGCTCCGTGACCAGTGTCAATACGCGGCCCGCGATCGCCAGGTCCTCGACCGGGATACCGGCGTACAGCCGGGCGGAGATCTCGGCAGTCTCGGCGGCGGTGCTCTCGCACAGCTCGCGTCCGGCGTCCGTGAGCCGCAACCGGGACGAGGACACCGCCTCCGCCGGGTCCTCTTCCAGCAGCTTCGTGGCCGTCAGCTCCTCGATTACGCTCCGCACGACCGACTCGTCGATCTTCAGCGAGCCGGTGACGTCGCCGACGAGCTCGCCCCTGCCGATGGACTCGCCCGCGGCCACAACGGCCCGAAGGGCCACGCTCTGATGGAACGTGGCGCCGTGACGGGCCATGATGCGCTCCACGAGGGCACGCCCGGCATAGTGCGCCAGGGCTATGACCCGGCCATTGACTGTGGGTGCGGTGGTGGTCATGACTGCTCCTCGTCGTTCTCGGTGTGCGGATCAAGAGGTGTGTCGAGCAGGGTCGCCAGTTCGCGGGTGAACTGCCTTGTGCGCGGGCTGCCCTGTCCCCCGAGCGGCTCCAGCAACTGGTCCAGCAGTCCCTGAACCACCTTGATCGCTCGGCGTGTGACGTCGCGCCCCTGCTCGGTGAGCGACAGCTGCATCGCGCGCGGGTCGTGCGGGTCCCGGGTACGGGCGACGAGTCCGGCGGCCTCCAGGGCACGGGCGAGCTTGGAAACGTAGAGCGGTTCGAGTCCTGTGGTGTCGGCGAGCTGACGTTGACTGGGCCGCAGTCTGGAGCGGCCCATGCCGTGGAGCGACGCCATCAGCGCGTACTGCGCATGGGTCAGGCCCAACGGCGCAACCGCCCGGTCGACGGCCACCCGCCATTTCATCGACAAGCGCCAGACCAGGAATCCTGCAGTGGCACCCTCAGTTACTGAACTCACCCGGCTTACAGTACATGGATACTATGTACATGGCTACTATTCCTCTGCACCGGGTGCCGGTTGCTATCCCTCCACAAGGACACCCCATATGGGTGCGACATGTCGGCGACCACCGAAACACCCCGAGCCTACGGTCCCCCCATGAGCTCGCACACGTACGCCACCCACCTGCGCTGGGACGGCTCCACTGCCGCCGGCATCCGCTCCTACTCCCGCGACCACGTCGCCATCGCACCACCCGTCCCCACCCAAGTGGCATTGAGCGCGGACCCGGCTTTCCGGGGCAGCCCTGAGCGGCTCAACCCGGAGCAGCTCGTCGTCATGGCTTCCTCCTCCTGCCAGATGCTGTCTTTCCTCGGCATCGTCGCCCGTGCCGGTATCAACGTGCTGGCCTACGAGGACCAAGCGACCAGTCACCTCGACCTGGCGGCCAAGCCCACCCGCCTCGGTGCCATTCACCTGGCTGTCACCGTCAGGGTCGCTGCCGGGACCGACACGGCCACGGTCCAGGAGCTGGCTGAACAGGCTCACCGCGAGTGCTACATCGCCAACTCGCTGTCGGTACCCGTCGAAGTGACCACCACGGTGGTGACCGCATGACTGTCCATCTGCAGGATCTTGAGGTCCACCTGCCCGACCGGCCGGGCGCACTGGCCGACCTGGGCCAAGCCCTCGGCCGCGCCGGCGTGAGCCTGGAAGGCGGCGGCGTGTTCACCTACGACGGCCAAGCCGTCGCTCACTACCTCATCGACAACGGCCCGCTCGCGCTCCAGGCTGCCAGCGAGACCCAGCTCGGCCCGGCGACTGTCCGGGATGTCGTCATGACCCGGCTGGCCCAGGAGACGCCTGGGCAACTCGGCGCACTGGCACGGCGGTTGGGCGATGCAGGAGTCAACGTACTGGTCCAATACAGCGATCATGCCGGCAATCTCGTCCTGGTGGTCGCTGAGGAGCACGCGAAGGCATGCCGTGACGTCCTCGTGCGCTGGGAGAACCGCTGACTCCGAGGTGGGAGGTCCTGCGCGGGGACAGCCGAGCCGCGCCGGCCCCGGGGCTCCTCCTCTTACCTGCACGCGCCCGCGGCCGGCCTCACTTCTTGGCGGCGTTGAGCATGTCCCGCGCCCGCGTGACCTCCCACGGGGCGTCCTCCACAGGCCAGTTCGCGCTCAACTCCTCAAGCATGGCGCGATGGTCCTCGATGACCTCTTCCCACATCAACCCCCACGCCGCGGCGGCTTGAACCTCCACCTCGGGGCACCGCGTCGCCCGGACCAGCGCCTCAACGGAGTTGGTCCCCGGAGACTCATCCAGCAGTCCCAGTGCCCTGAGGCGGTCGTGCAACGGCACGTTCTCGTCGCAGGCGACATTGCCCAGCGCCTCGACGAGCCGTAGGTCAGCTTCCTCCGCGTCGCTGAACACCGCTTCCACCGCATCGAGAACCCGCTGGCGCACGCGGTCGTCCGCGGTGGCCTCCACGACTTCGGCCAGCAGGGACGGCTCTTCCGCTGCCACGACGTCCAATGCCGACAGCGCGGAGAGGTGCTTGGCCTCGGGCCCGTACATGCGACTGAGCCCGGCCGGCGAGGGAGGCTGCCGCAGCACCTCCCGGATGCGCTCCAGGACGAGTGCCCTCTCCGGTTCCCGTGCTTCCTCGCCGCCCCGCTTCACCGCGCCGTCGGGACTCCACCAGTGGTCGAGTGCGATGCCCACGGCCGCCTGGTCATCGCTTTCGAGCAGCGTACGAAGCGCCTGGTGGTACGACTCGTCCACCGCGGGAGCCCTCAGCCTCTTGTGGGCGCGATACAGGTCCGGGTCCGCCAGCCGATGTCCTGTCCAGTGGATGCTGTGCGGCTTGCCGAAGATCAGCTCGATGGGGTCCTGGCCCCAGGGGCGATGGGGAGGTTGGTCACCCCAGCTCTCGGCGACTGCCTCCAGCGTGGCCCGGTGCCGATCCAGACCTCCCGTCTCGACCAGGTGATAGGCCGCGTGGGCCTGCACCTCCGGCTCACCTTCGCGGAGCGCCCGGAGGAGAATGTCGTCCGCGTCCGCGCCGAGGCTGTCGGCCAGGACGCGGATCGCCGTCTCCTTCGTGACATAGAAGCCGACGGAGGGGTCGAAGATCAGGTCGCCCAGGGCGGCGACGAGCCTGTGGTCCTTCACCTCGGCCCCATCGAGCACGCCGGAGGCCACCCAAATGGCCTCTGCTCGCACGGAGTTGGAGTCGGTGCGCAGGAGGACATCCAGCAGGAGGTCCGCGTCGCGGGGCTCGGCATGCCGCGCCCCGATCATGTTCAGCGCACTCACCTCGGCGGGAGATATCGGCCGCCGGAGCACCTCACGAGCGCGGGCCAGCACCTCGGGCAGGTAGGCCTCGGCACGTTCCTCGTCCTCCAGGACACCGCGCAGCCCCTCCGAGGATTCGTAATGGTCGAGCGCGATACCTACGGCGACCGGGTCCTCGCTGCGGAGCAGGGTGGTGAATGCGTGCAGGCATTCCTCGTCGCTGAGCGGGAACCTCAGCTCGTCGTGAGCCTTGCGGAGCACGGGATCGTCCAGCTCGGTGTCCTTCCAGTAGGTGCTGTGGAAGCCCTCGCACGCTTCACGACGAATGTGCTCGGCCTCCCGACCCGCGTCCTCCGGCCAGGACTGGACGAGCCGCCGGACGCGGTCGCGGTGGGCGCGGAGCCGCTGGGGCGTCGCGAGACAACCTGCCGCGTACACCTGGAGTTCCAGTGCGGACGACTCGCTGAGCCGAACGATGAGGTCCTCGACCTCTGGGAGGTCGAGATCGTCCAGGGCCTGCATGGCGTCCTTGCGATCCCCGACATCGATTCGCTCGTCCAGCACCATGTCGCTGATCAGCGCAAACAGCCGCCCGTTCGGCTCCTCGCCCTGCGCGAGGGCGGTGCCGGCCGCGAGCAGCGCCATCTTCCGTACCTCGCCGTCCGGGGCGCCTCCGAGGACATCGGCGATCAAGTCCGCGTCCTCCTCCTCGGCGAGGTGCCACAACACGGTGAGAGCGCTCGCGTGGCTGCGGCCGGACGGAGATCGCCCAAGGAGGTCTCGGGCGGCGAAGCGCACCTCGTCGTCCAGCGGCCAGTAGGGGTTGTCCCCGCCCCACCTGGTGTCTGCCTGCGCTGACTGGTAATCCTCCAGAGCCCCACGGACAACGTCGATGTCGCCGCTCTCCAGCCGGGAACTGAACTCGCCGAGACGGGACTTCTCCTCGTCGCTCACGCGACCTCCTTCGTGATCACCCCTTCAGACTGGCAGAGCCGTCCCGGCTGTGTCTCCTGTTGCGCGAAGTGGTACCGGCACACACGGATCGCCTAGCACTGCTATCTTCTCGGTTCCCCACGGTGGCGGGGGCTGGCGGGCGTCGCATGGTGCGGGCCGCCAGGGCTGCATCCCGGACGGAGGATTTGTAGCGTGTCGTACATCGGTGCAACCCGACGCCGCTTGGCCGGCCTGGTACGGCGCTTACGTCTTCGTCGTGGCGATACAGCAGTCAAGTCGTTGGAGGAGAGCCTGCGAGCCCTCTGTCTCGGCTCACGACCGTCGCCCGCGATCCGAGTGGGGCTTCGGAGGTACGCGCAGGCGGAGGGCCCTCTGACGCTGACCAAGCAACTCATTGCCGGCTATTGGCTGTGGGGTCTCACGGTCATTCCGGCACGTCAATCCTTGGATGCCTTCACCGGACGCGACGAGCATTTCGTGACCTGGTGGGAGGAAGTACTGCGACGCCTCACCCAAGCGAGACCGGAGGAACTGGCTGCGGGAATCGTCCCCGCTGCCATCTTCGGAGGCTTACTTACCCTCTTCCTCCTCCTCTACTGGCTTGCGTGGCTCCTGCTCTGGGGTACAGCCACCGGAACCTCACCCTCCCTGTCCACCAAGTCAGTCAACGCCCGCCGGTGGAAGCTACTCGGCCTGGGCAGCAAAGCGATCTCCGCCTGCGCTGCCGCCCGAACCGCGCGGGGCCAGAGCCGAACCAAGAAGCTCCGAGCTGTGGCTCCGGCGTTGGACAGCTACGCAACCGCCATCGTCATGGCAAGCCGTAGGCGAGGTACTGTCCCCCGCAGATCCCACCGTCAAAGAGGGCTCAGCGAACATGCCCGCAAGGTGGTGGCTGCCCTCCACCAAGCTGAATCCCGTCTCGACGAGGGGGACGACGACGCGCTGCGAGACATTGCGCAACTCGTCCTCACCAGCATGGACCGCTACGCCACCGGTTCCCTCGGAGCGCTTCTCGACGCGCCAACCCTCGCCGGTGTGACAGCCGTTCCAGACCGGGGACGTTACCGGCCGGTGGCTGCCGTAGCTGCGGTGGCGGCACTGGGCGTCGTTTTGACCCTGCTCGACGTACCGGCAACGGTCACCACCTATGTGATCAGCGCGGTGGGGATCATTGCGCTCTCCTGGACGCAACGTGGATCGGCGGGCGGCGGACTCGACCTGTTGGACAGCGTACGGGGCATGCAACGTCCCTGAGCGCCGTCCCGTAACGGATCTCCACAGGCAATTGCCTGGACCGGTCCAGCAGGTGCCGCCAGGTGATCCTTCGTCCGTGTTCCCTGCCCCGCCGAACTGCGGCTGGCCGACCGAGCGGCACACGGGTTCGTCCAGCCGGAGCAGCCCGTCGTCGAAGGCCAGCCCGGCCACCAGGGGCAGGGTGCGTTGGATGGCGCAGAAAGCCGGCTCTACCCGACCTCTGCGGTGACCACCATGGGCGTGTCAGCATCGGCCTGGGCGAGCAGGGCGCCGCCCGGTGCCCACAGGGCGGAGCGGCCGCAGCCGGTCCACTCCCCCGCAGGGCCCACATGGTTGGCCATCACCACGTACAGATTGAACTTCTTGGCGATGCCCGGATACACCGTCGCCAGCTCTTCCACGCCGCCGCCCGTGCCGTACAGCGAGCTGGCCAGATGCACGTGACACCCATCGGCGGCGCCACGGGCGACGAGTTCGGAGAAGTGGTTGTCGAAGCACGTGGCCAGAGCGAAACGAAGTCCTCCGAGCTCAAATCGCCCGTCACTCCGTCCTGCCTGGAACACGTCCTGCTCGTGCTCGAACAAATGCTGTTTGCGATACGTGGTGATCAGCTCGCCGTCAGCGCCGAAGACCAACGTCTCGATGGCAGGTCGCTCCCCGTCGGTGGGGGCAACACAATTGACGACGCTGGCCACACCAGACGCCCTGACCGCATCCAGACGCGGGTCGTCGCCCGACTGCACCCACAGCTCACGCCGGGCAAGCACGGCTTCCAGCTCGTACCCGGTCAGCGCCAGCTCGGGGAAGACCACCAGCTCAGCTCCCTGAACACGTGCCTCGTCGGCGAGGGAAGCCATCTGCTGCACGTTCGCCGAAATGTCCGCAGGAACGCAGGTGAACTGAGCTGTCGCGATCTTCATGGCCCTAGCATGCCAGCCTGGTACGTCGACGGTTGCCAGGGGTGCTGCCAGGCATCACGTAATCGAAAAGTCAGGCTCTGGTTGGCCCGTGAGCGTTGCAGTTGGTACGTGAGCGATGTCGTGGGTACGTGAGTGTTGTAGTTGGCCCGCATGAACGGTGTCTCTATCTGCGGACCTGCCTCACCAGCAGATCTGGAGAGTTCGTGGCGTGAGGTCGCGCGCTGGCCGTGGGGCTGAGCAGCGGGGACGGGCATCCCACCCACAGGGGCCCACGAAGGTCCGCACGGCCTCCAGGAACTCCGTCAGACCGCCCCTTGCGCTGGCCGCTACCGTGCCGGGTCGGCCGCAGGCTGCTGGATCAGGCCATGCAGGGCCGCGATCACCTGGCGGCCCGTCGGGGTGGTGAAGTCGCGTACGAGGTCGGAGGCGAAGCTGGCGACGCCGGTGATCCGGCCTCCGGCCGCCTCGATCTGGCGGAAGGCGGCCTGCTCGGTGCGCGGCGAGAGCCCACCACAGGCGTCCAGGAGCACGGTGACCTCAAAGCCTGCCGCGATGGCGTCCAGTGCCGTGTGCAGTACGACGATCTCGCTGGTCACGCCGCAGAGAACGAGGTTCTTCCGAGGCTGGGCGGTGATGGCCTGGCGGGTGGGCACATCGTCCCAGGCACACGGTCCGCTACGGACGAAGACGGGCGCTCCGGCGATGGACGCCTCCTCGATGACTGCGGGGCCTCCCGGACGTGGCGCTGCCGAGAGGGTGACCGGGATGTCCAACAGGTGGGCCAGCTTGGCCAGGAAGCTGACGGATCGCCTGATCGTGGCCGGTGGAGTCGTGCCGCTGAGCTCGACGATGCCTTCCTGGAGGTCGGCGAGGTGCAGTTGGACGGTGGCAGGGCTGAGCATGACGGGCCCTTTCAGTCACAAGTCTAATCATTCACGGCCTGAATGATTCTCCTACTGTAGCATGCCCTCCGTGGCTCCCAGCAACGTGAACTCCAGTGTCGTTTTCCGCCTCGGCGTACTCGGGGCGATGGCAACCGAGCTCTTCGCGGAACGCATCGAGCCCCACGAACTCAAGCCCAAACACGTCGGATTGATGGTCGTGCTGGACGCCGGGAGGGCTTCGTCGCAGCTTGAGGTAGCCGGGGTGATGGGTGTCGCGCCCAGCCTGGTCGTGGCACTCGCCGACCACCTCCAGAAGCTAGGTGCGATTGATCGGGTGAGAGACCCGGCCGACCGCCGACGCCAGCTACTGACACTCACCGAGCGCGGCCGGGAACTGCTCGCCGTCTGCGGAGAACTGGCACAGTCCGCCGACGCGGAATTCGCGGCGGACCTCACCGCGCCGGAAAGCGCCGCACTCGCCGGCCTGCTGGACCGACTGGCCGCTCGTCAGGGGCTGCTGCCCTCTGCAACCGAGGACCACGAATGATCTCCGTGCGATGCTGCGACTGACTGGGACCGGGCTCACCAGTGAGACCACGATCTACCGCTGGAGCTCCAGCTCTACGAGTGCACGGCATGGCGGAGGCGGCCCGATTCACCAAGCGGCCGAATGGCCCCGCTGACCGTTACGTCGTTTCCATGTGTCGTTTATGTACCATTTGCGCGCCGATTGGATGCCGCCTGTACGTCGCTTGAGGCGGTAGGAGCGCAGCGTCGACGCGGGATCGGACGCTAGCCCGGTACCGGCGGCTACGTCGGGTGCGGGTTGTGGTTGTGGTGCGTCTGATTGTCTGTGTCGGCCAGAGCGATGCGGGCGGTGATGCGCTTGCCGACCGGCTCCTGCTCGATGAAGAGGCCCTCCGCCACCGCCTTGACGATCTCCAGACCGTGTTGGCCGATCCTGCCGGGATCGGTGGGCCGGGCCGCTGGGACGGTGGGGTCGCTGTCCCATACGACGACGTCCACGCTGACGGCGTTGATACGCAGTTCCATCAGAGCCGGGCCAGGGGCGTACTTGCGGGCGTTGGTGACCAGCTCGCTGACCACCAGCTGAATAAGGTCCCTCACACGTGCGGGCACCGACAGCTGATGGTTCGCGTGGGCCCGATCGAGGAAGGCCATGGCGTAGTGGCGAGCATCAGCGATGCACCCGTCATCTCCATCCAGGGCGTAGCCGGCGCGCATCAGATGCTCATCCAGCGCCCTACAGCCGTCCCCGTCCGCATGGGAACCCACCGGCCTCACCTCACTCCCCTTCACGCGTGCGTCAGTACCCAGCCTGCCACCATGCGTGCCGCAGAGGTACCGTTCGGCACGGTCCGCCCTGATGCGTCCAGTCAGCGTGATAAAGCGGAATCGTCCGCACCCCCTGCCCAGGCAAGGCTGAGCCCTGAGCACAGTCGAGGACACGGTGCCCCATTTCCCGGAAGCCGGACCGACCGAGCCGGCCAGCCGTACCGACTCTCTGTCGAGCGTCAAGTGGTGGATACCATTTGCGTGTTGACTGTACGGGGCGTGATGCTCCAGGGCTTCCTCCACCGCGCGCTTCCTGCGTGCCACCTCCTTGCGTGCCTTGGCCAGAGGTCTGGACTCGCCGACCGCTTCCCGCAGGCATCGGACGGAAACCTCCGCCATGAAAGTGAGGGTGGAGAGGAGGCCGGTCCGCAGCGATTGCTCCGGCATCCGTCCACCCCCAGCCAAAATGCCGGCGCCGGCGAGGAGTTCAGCACCCGCGTAACGGACGGCTCAGGTCAGTCCCACTGCTCGTCGGCGAGAGAGCTGACCGGCTGCGGCTTGCCGATGACAGCCAGGGCGATGAAGAAGCTGATCTGGCCGATCGCAATGGTGAGAGTGGCCAGCGCCTTTTCGTCGTAGTGCCTGGCGACCTCGGCGTACAGTTCGTCGGACACGCGCTCCTGGCCGTGCGGCGCGGGCTGCAGGGTGGCCTCCACCAAGGCCAGCGCGGCACGTTCGGCGTCACTGAAGTACGGGGCGTCCTGCCAGGAGGATACGGCGGTGATGCGCTCCTCCGATTCCCCGGCCTTCCGCAGGAAGCCGGTGTTCAGCACCGTCAGGTAGGTGTTGCCGACGATCTGTCCGGCACGCAGGTGGACCAGGCTCAGCGTGGTGCGCGGTACCGAGCGGTTACCCGTGGCCCTGAACAGAGCGGCGCTGACGTCGTTCAACTCGGGCACGAACTCGGACGGGTTCGGCATACGGGAGATCGAGGTGTTCGTCATGATTGGCTCCTTCACATCGGCCTGTTGGCGGCTGCTTCACTGCACCGACGGGCCAACCCACCAAGGTGTGACAGGAACCCGAAGAAATTTTCTCGCCGCTCTACGAACCAATCTGGTTGCGCCGCGTACGGACGGACGCGTCGCCGCAGGACCTCAACCGCTGTGCTTACGGTGAGCCAGCAAGCCGGCCGAGAGCGGTCGCGCCCCCATCGCTAGGAGCCGGCGCCGCCTGAAGGTGGGAGTCGTGGGAATCGGAGCCGCCGGCGCCGGTTCCTTGGAGTCGTACCGGTCGCAGATCCGCCCCTCGTAGAGGTACCGGTACATCGGGTCGCCGTACGGAGCGGCCGCCTCCTGACCGGCATGGTCCAGGCCCAGCCCGCCCGAGCGAGGTCGGCCCGCCCGTACCGCCTCACCGATTCCGGGCGCGCGGCCTTCGCCGAAGGGCTACCAGGAGTTCGACGCCGATCCCGTGTTCGACAAGTACCAGCGCAGTACGCTGCGGTTCGGCATCCATTACGAGAGAGCGGTGCTGGCGTGGATGGACGAACTCCCCGGCATCCTCCGCTCCTCCGATGACGACTGAACCGCCGAGTGGCGGCCTGCCCGATCCGCCGTCATCCTTTTCGGGAGGGACCTTCGGAGTCGTCACCTCTCCGACATCGCCACCTCTGGAGCTGGCATGGCAGTGCACGTCGACATCAATCTGATTGTCGTCGCCGAGGAGACGTTCACCGCGGCGGAGTCGAAGCAGGTCAACGACTCCGTGGACGTCATGAAGACGATCTTCGCCACACATGGTCCGGTGATCGGCACGGTCAACCGCTTCAAGATCGAGCTCAGCGTCGCCGGGGCGAACGCCATCATCAGGGGAGCGGCCGACGCCATGGCACTGGCCGACCGGTTTGCCGTGCGCAGCAACGACGCTCTCGACGTCTTCGTCGTGAAGCGCATTTTCGACCCCAAGGCCGACGGGTACTCCCCCACGCCCGGGGCGTGCGGGAAGAACAAGGCCAAGCGTCGACTGAGAGCACCTGTGGTGTCCCTGAACGGCGTCCCGGCGAACAGCGGCAATACCTTCGCCCACGAGGTCGGTCACTTCCTGGGCCTGCCGCACTGCGAGAAGGACGAATCGCTGTGCGGCCCCGCGAACTTCATGCGGGCGCAGTCGGGGACCAACACGGGGGTCACGCCCGCGCAGGCGGTCAAGATGATCAGCCATTGCCAGGTCACCCTGTAGGTCGGACTGCCTGTCGGACCCCACAGGCCCCCGTCAGACCCCACCAGTCCCTGTCAGACCCCACAGGGTTGCGAGAGAGGCGCGGAGACCATGACCGACCGCATTGACCAGCTGCTCGCGTCCAAGGACGGGGGGGGACCCCTCGCTCCTGGCTGCGCTCGACGCCGACGACCTCGCCGACGCCCTGGGCCGTGCGCTCGCCGCGGAGGACGAAGACCGGGTCCGCGCCCTGGGCATCCTCTCCCTGATCGACCCGAGCCCGCTGGGGGCGCTGGCACAGGCAGTCGGACAGGTGGTGGCGGAGCCTGCGCCGGACCCCTTCACGGTCGCCGCAGCGCTCGACCGGGCGACGGTGATGGGCCGCGACGCCGTGCCGTTGGCCCAGGCAGCGGCGCTCTCCGACGAACCGGTCATTGCGCTCGCCGCCTGGCGCACCCTGCAGCAGGTGGCCCTCTCCGACTCCCTGGGCGCCCTGGCCCAGATGGCGCCCCCGGCCGGGGATCCGGTCGGTGACCAGGCCGCCTTCGCACTGTCGGTGATCGCCTACCGGGCGGGGTTGGCGGGATTTGAGCTCACCGCCCCGGACGATACGGGCATCGTTGCCATCCCCGCCGACGAGAACAACGTGTTCTTCATCAGCACCGCTGCGCCGACGGCGGAGGACGTCGCGCTGCTCGGCCGGATGTCTGCCGGTGAGCTGTACATGGTGCGGCCCGAGCAGGAAGGGATGCTCGCCATCGAGTGCGGCGAGGAACGGATGCTGCTCTGCATCGACTCCGACATCCGGATGAGCATGCCGGACACGTTCCTGCAGGGCCCGTCGCTGGCCGGAGTGGTCACCACGCTCGCGCCGCTCGGCACGGACCATTCCGTGCGCTACCTGGTCCTCACCTGGCCCGACGGCACCGGCGGATTCCACGTGCTGCTCTGCCAGCCCGACGGGGTTCAGGTCTATTACGGCCACGCCCACAGTGACGAGATCGCCGAGGGGACGGCCACCTTCGGACTCTTCGCCGTCAACCGGCCCGGCGCCTGCCCGGTGTCCCTCACGCCGAGCGTGACCGCGAGCGGAGTCACCCTCGGCGGCGACTGCCTGTCGATGACCGAGATCGTCACCGACCGACTGGAGCCCGAACCCACGGACTGAGCCTCCTGGCCTCTGGGCCAGAGGCCTCTTGGTGGTGCCGGCTGCTCGCTGAGGCTCCGCGCCCCTGACAGATCGCGCAGACCGCGCGGCTCTCGCAGGCGAGGGGCAGGGGTGTCGATATTGGCTTGTCGACTCCGTCCCAGGGACAGATGGGGCCACCGTGGCCGCACCACACCGAGGAGACCCACCATGGCGATTCGGCGGATGGACAACGTCCTCATCGTTGTCGACGACCTGGACGCTGTGATTGCGTTCTTCGTCGAACTGGGCATGGAGCTGGAGGGCAAGGCGCCACTTGAGGGGCGTTGGGCCGAGCGCGTCATCGGGCTCGACGACGTCCGACAGGACATC
Source organism: Streptomyces sp. NPDC107765 (assembly GCF_055657085.1). Classification (NCBI taxonomy): domain Bacteria; kingdom Bacillati; phylum Actinomycetota; class Actinomycetes; order Kitasatosporales; family Streptomycetaceae; genus Streptomyces; species Streptomyces sp. NPDC107765. Next base: position 329,942 of record NZ_JBVKBL010000001.1, read on the forward strand.
GCCATGCTGCGGACCCCGGACGGCCACGGCCGAGTAGAGCTGGCGAAGTTCCACAGGCCGAAGGCCATCACCGCCGAGCCGAAAGACGCGCCGGTGAACACGCTGGGCATGCGTCGCATCATGTTCGCCGTCGACGACATCGAGGACGTCATCGCCCGACTGCGCACCCACGGCGCCGAACTGGTCGGCGAGCTGGAGCAGTACGAGGACCTCTATCGGCTCTGCTACGTCCGCGGCCCCGAGGGCATCGTCGTCGGACTGGCCGAGCAGCTTCGCTGAGCCCTTCGTAGGGTTCTTCCCACCCCGGGGCCTCGGGTGTGGCCTCACACTTCGGGTTCACACAGGCGCACGGCGAGGGCGGCGATGTCGTCGTCCAGGCGTCCTTTGCTGTAGCGGAGGAGGTCGCGGTGAAGGGCCGTGAGCAGCTCGTGGGGCGGCGTCGGGGGCTGCTGGCTCATCCAGGCCGCCAGCGGGAAGAACCTGCCGTCGCGGGCGCGGGCCTCGGCGATCCCGTCGGTGTAGAGAAGCAGCAGGTCGCCGGGGGCGAAGGCGAAGGTGTCGGTGGTGTAGTGATCACCGATCAGCTCCGCGAGGTTGAGCAGCGGCGAGGGGGTCGTGGGGTCGAGAGCACGGAGTCCCCCGCGGTTCAGGAGCAGCGGCGGGGGATGTCCGCAGTTGAGGATCTCGATGCGCCGGCCCTCGTGCGGGATCTCGACAAGGAGGGCGGTGGCGAAGCGCTCCATCGGCCCCTCGGGGGGAAAGGCGGCGTTGTAACGGGTGCTGCTCGCGTCCAGCCGGCGAGCGACGCTGACGAGGTCGGCCTCGCCGTAGGCCGCCTCCCGGAAGGAGTTGACGATCGCCGCGGCCGCCCCTACGGCCGGCAGGCCCTTGCCCCTCACATCGCCGATGAGCAGCCTGACCCCGTACCGCGTGTCGACCACCTCGTAGAAGTCCCCGCCGATGCGGGCCTCCGCCGCGGCCGCGAGATACAGCGAGTCGATCTCGACGCTTCCGAAGCGGCGCGGCATCGGGCTCAGCACCACCTGCTGCGCCGCGTCGGCGACGAGCCGCACTTGAAAGAGGGTCCGCTCCCGCTGGAGCCGGACATGACTTCCGTACGCGGCCGCCACGGTGACCGCGATGATCCCCGCAGCCGTCCACCACGTTCCCAGGCCGGGGAACACGAGGCTGAGGCCGATCATCAAGAAGAGGCAGACCGTGCCCAGCAGGACGGTGGGGAGCACCGGCCACATGGCGGCGGCGAGGGCCGGCGCCGCGGGCAGGAGGCGACTGAAGGCCACTTCCGGCGGAGTGGCATATGCCAGGCTGGCGATGACGACGGTCAGGATCACCGGCGACAGCCGCACAAGCCACCGGCCGTGGCGACGACGGAGCCGCGGCCGTCCAGACTCGATCACACTCCACAGAATATCTACGCAAAGGGGACGTAGCGCTCTGGCAGATCCGAGTCGGCCGCCCGCCCCGGACCGGCTCGCCGGCTTCGATGGGTTCGCAAACGTTCAAGATTCGGTGGCACAGACACGGGGCGCGGGAGGCGGATTGCGGAGATGCGGGCGGCCGAGGAGTTGGCCCGGTGAGCCGAATTCGTTCGCGTGTTCGATATATGACAGGATGCGGGAATGGCGAGGGAACGTGAAGAGTCTCGGACATTCGGCGGCCGGGACACTGGAGCTTGGGCACCCGGGCCGGGGATCCCCGGTGACCTGCTGAGGGCGAAGGCGCTGGTGTATGACCCGTGTGGGTTCACCTGCTCACAGCCGGCGCCCGAAGCGGAGAGTGCCGAGTACGGGGCCTGCGCATTCACGTTGGACGGCCTCTCGGTCAGGTTCCGCGTGGCCAAGACGACCCCGACGAAGGTCGGCCAGTTCGTCACGGTGTGGAAAAGGACCGAGGGCGGGCCGATCCAGCCCTTCGATGCCGCGGATCCCGTTGATCTGTTCGTCATCAGTGCCCGCGAGGGCGAACGATTCGGGCAGTTCGTGTTCCCGCGAGACGTGCTCCGTGAACGGGACGTCGTGTCGACGAACGGTTCCGGCGGGAAACGGGCGTTCCGCGTCTATCCGCCATGGGTGACCACCACCAACCGCCAGGCCCGCAGCACACAGACCTGGCAGGTGGAACACTTCCTCCCACTGCCCGAAGACGAGCCCATCGACGTTCCCCGCGTCCACGCGCTCTACCACGCCGGTGGGAACTGAGGGCGTTGCTTGACCGCCAACGGGTCTTGCGCCTTGCCGGCGCGGGGCCGCTGGGCCCACACCGGCAAGGCTTCGATGTTCAGGGTTCCCGCTCTCAACCTCTGGGCAACGGATTGCCCGCAGCGAGGTGGCGCAGCGTGGTGATCGAGGGGGTGAAGGCGTACACGGAGCCCTTGGTCGTGACGCACTGCGCCATGGTGATCGTGGCCTTCGGTCCGCGCGGGGGGTCGAGCGCGATCTCGCCGCCGCCGTCGGGCCCGGTGACCTTGTCGAGGCAGTTGGGCGACCCCGCTTTGCCCGGGGTGAACTTCCCGTTGTTGGACCAGATCGCCTGGACGAATTCGAACTGCTCGTCAATTGAGGTGCCGTAACAGACGAACATCAGCCCGCGGTCCGCCGTGGGGTCCTCCTCCAGGAGGGGGCCGTAGGGGATGCCCCGGCGCATGATGCGGTTGCTGTCCACGGGGATGTCGGGGCTGGCCTTGCGGGGGTTGGTGCGGCGGATGTGCGCGGCGCAGGGGGTCTGGCCGCCGTCCGGGTCGTCCGCGTAGTCGAAATCGTTGGCGTCGCTGCCGAGGCCCTTCAGGCGGTCGGTGGGGGCCGCCAGGGGGGTGCCGTCCAGGTGCCTGCCGACCAGGCACGCCCCCAGTTGGGCTGCGTCGAGCTCCGGTACGAACTTCCCGGCCTGCTCTGCCACCGCGTCGCGCCAGCCCTGGACGTCCTGGCTCAGGCGGCGCACGACCTGGAGCGAACCGTTCTTCATCCAGGCGGGGCCGGTGCGGTTCTTGCTGTTCGGCTCGGTCTTGTAGCCGAAGACGAATTCACCCGGTTCGATGAGCTTGGCTCCGGGGCGGTTCTCGCGGAAGCCCGGGTTGGTGGGCTCCTCGCGGTGGAAGTCCTTGACGCCGGGCTGGGAGATGCCGTCCTTGTAGCCGAAGTGCTCATGTCCCTTCAGCTTGCCGGGCAGGGTCCGGCCGTCGTCCTGATGGACCAGCGTCATGTCGTGCGCCTCGTCCGCGGCCTTGATGTTCTGCAGCTTCGCCTCGAGCGCCTCCTTGCTGTCCGAGGCCACCAGGAGGATCGCGTGCACCATGGTGTTGGGCGAGCCGAACAGCCAGTTCTTCGGGTCGCTCGCTCCGGTGTCGCTGAGTTTCCCGGCACTCGCGGCCGCACCGTTGAGCAGCTGCGGGAAGTTCTTGAGGTCTTCCCTGAGCACCTGCTCGTCGTCCGCGGCGACATTGAGCAGGCCCGGGAAGGTGAGGGAAACCCCGACCCAGGTCGCCTGCTTCGCCGGGTCCTGGCCGTACGCCCGGCGGGCCAGCGAGAACTCCTCGTTGAAGTCCTCCACGTCCGCGGTCACCGCCACGCTGTTGAGGATCACGGACAGCCACCCGCGCCCCTTTGCCTTGTCCTCCGGGAACCGCATGTAGCGGAACGCCATGTGGTCCTTGTTGAACGCGGCCAGGACATTGCCCTGGATCTCCCGCGACGTACGCAGCGTGGGTGTGGGCAGCTGCTCCATTGCGGGTGCAGCCGTGGGGCGCACGCGGGTGGTGGTCATGCGACACTCCGATCACATAGCGTGGTTGTATGATTACCGATATGTCATTGTGAAAATTTCCGTCGTTTTAAACAGGTGCTGCGCCAGTCGAGTCCCCACGTCGTCCGACGAGTACGGAACCGTGCGGCAGTGCGCCATTGCGGTGATCGGCACACGTCTGCGAGTGCGCCGGCCAGGCGGCCGCCGCGGCCGGCGCCCACCCACTGCTCGACGACGCCGTACGGTTCCTCACGGCCCGGCTGCACGAGGACGGTCCCCGGATGGATCCCGCCTACACGGTCGACGGTCGCAGGATTCCGAGGCAGCAGGAGCTGAGTCTGCCCGGCTACCCGGGGGCTTCGACCGCATCGGGAACCAGGTCAGCGACCAATTCCAGCTCGACGCTTTCGGCGAGGCCCTCCTGCTGCTCGGCACGGCGGCCCGCCACGACCGGCTCGATGCCGGCGCCCGGCGAGCTGCGTCCCTCGCCGCCGACGCCATCGCGCGCCGCCATCACGAGCCCGACGCCGGCTTATGGGAACTGCCGCCCGCCGATGGACCCACAGCCGGCTGATCTGCGCCGCAGGACTGCGTGCGATCGCCCAGGCGAAGGTCTCGGCAACGCGGTCGGCCGAGTGGCTGGCGCTGGCGGACCGGCTGGTCTCCACGGCCACTGCCGCGTGCTTGCATCCGTCGGGGCGTTGGCAACGCTCCCCCGATGACCCGGGCCTGGACGGTGCCCTGCTCTTCCTCCGTTGCGGGGAGGGCTCCCGGCCGATGACCCACGCACGGTCGCAACGCTGCGGGCGTACGTCCGGGAACTGTCGCAGGATCATTTCGCCTATCGGTTCCGCCACGACGACCGACCGCTGGAGGAAGCCGAAGGCGCCTTTCTCCTGTGCGGCTTCGCGACGGCGCTGGCCGAGCACCAGCAGGGCAACGAGGTGGCCGCCCACCGCTGGTTCGAACGCAACCGCACGGCTTACGGTCCCCCAGGGGGTCCCCCAGGGCTCTTCTTCGAGGAGTACGACGTCATACAACGTCAGATGCGCGGCAATCTGCCCCAGGCATTCGTTCACGCATTGATGTGGGAATGCGCCCTCCGCCTGGCCGAACCCTGGCGTGGACCGTAAGACCGTGGGGCAGCCTCACCCCTGAAGTAGGGATATCCCCACCACCTCCGTCCCCCAGTCGGTGGAGGTGAAGTACAACCGGTCGATGCTGTCGAGGGTGGGGGCCGAACCGCGAGGCTCGGGGCATGAGAGAGCTACCCGTGCGGGCCGCTCGGTGGAGTGCGTTGCACCCCTGGCGGGCGATTGTTGGTTGGTTGGTTTTCGTGGTGGTGTGCCTCGGGCTGGGGGCGGCGGTGGGGACCCACAGCGCCTCGACCGAGGACTATCGGGTCGGTGAGGCCGGCCGGGCCGAGGCGATGGCGGCCGAGGGGCATCTGCAGCGGAAGCCCATGGAACAGGTGCTGGTGTCGGCGAAGGGCGGGGCGCCGGATCGGCGCGCTATCGATGCAGCGGCACATGAGGTCGCCGTACGGATGAGGACATTGCCCGAGGTCGAGAGCGTGGCCGCGCCGCGGGCCGCGCACCACGGGAGCGCCCCGGTGGTCATGGTCGAAGTGACCATGAAGGGCGCGGAGTTGGCCGCGCGTCAGCACGTCGGGCCGTTGCAGGCGCAGACCGCGGCGGTGCAGCGAAGCCATCCGGAGCTGGTGGTGGAGGAGACCGGGGGGCCGTCCATCAGTCAGGGGGTGGATGCCCAGCGCGGTAGTGATCTCGCGCTCTCCGAGGCGATCACCTTGCCGGCCACGTTGCTCACGCTGCTGCTGGCGTTCGGCTCGCTGGTGATGGCCGTGGTGCCGTTGCTGCTGGCGCTGTCGTCGATCGCGGCGGCCCTGGGGCTGTCCATGCTGGCCTCGCACCTCTTCCCCGATGCGGGCGTCGGGACCAATGTCATCATCCTGATCGGCCTCGCGGTGGGTGTCGACTACACCCTCTTCTACCTCAAGCGGGAGCGGGAGGAGCGGGCGCGGTCCGGCGGCCGGCTCGGTCCGGAGGCTGTGGTGGAGCTGGCCGCGGCGACCTCGGGGCGGGCGGTCGTGGTGTCCGGGCTGGCGGTGGCAGTCTCGACGGCCACGCTGTATCTGGCCGCGGACGTGATCTTCTCGTCGCTGGCCACCGGCACCATCGTGGTCGTCCTGGTCGCCGTGGCGAGTTCGTTGACGGTGCTGCCCGCGGTGCTGGTCAAGACCGGACAGCGGGCCGAACGGCGGGCACAACGCCGGGCAGCCGTACCCGGCCCGCGGTGGCAGCGAACTGCCGGGACCGGCCGGAACGGAGCGGGTCACAGCGGCCGGGTGTGGGCGGTGCTGACCCGGCCGGCGAGCCGGCGACCGGCGCTGACGCTGGCTGTGTCGGTGCTGCTCCTGCTGGGTCTGTCGGCTCCGCTGGCGGGGCTGAAACTGGTCGAGATGGGCCGGGACACGCACTCGCGGGAAGTACCGGCGATGCGGACGTACGACCGGCTGAACGCAGCCTTCCCCGAGCACCGGGTCACCCATCAGGTCGTGGTGCGGGCCCGGCCGGACCGCGCCGAAGCGGTGGCCGGAGCACTCACGGAACTGGGACGCCGTACGCAGGCCGACCCCCTGTTCACCGGCCGCCCGCGGCTGCGTACGTCGGAGGACCGGCGCATCAGCGTGCTGGAGCTGTCCGTGCCGTACCTGGGGAATTCCGCCGAGGCGCGGGCGTCCCTGGACCAACTGCGGAGCAGCTACCTGCCCGCCACGGTCGGGCGGATACCCGGTGCGGAGGCGGGGGTGACCGGTGACGTCGCCCGGACCACGGACTACCCGGCCCACCAGAGCGCCAAGCTGCCGCTGGTCATCGGTGCGCTCCTGCTGGTCACGTTCGTCATGACGGCGCTGGCGTTCGGCTCCGTGGTGCTGGGGCTGCTCGGCGTCGCACTCAATCTGCTGTCGGCCTCGGCCGCGCTGGGGCTGCTGGTGCTGGTCTTCCAGGGCACCTGGGCCGAGGGGCTGCTGGGCTTCCACTCCACCGGGTCGATCGGCTCCCGGGTACCGCTGTTCCTCTTCGTGATCCTCTTCGGGCTGTCGATGGACTACCAGGTGTTCGTGGTCAGCCGGATCCGGGAGGCCGTCCTGCGGGGCGTGCCGACGCGCCAGGCGGTGGTCGACGGGATCGGCAGCTCGGCCGCGGTGGTGACCAGTGCGGCGGTCGTGATGGTGACGGTGTTCGCCAGCTTCGTCTTCCTGCACCTGATCGAGATGAAGCAGATCGGGTTCGTGCTGGCCGCGGCCGTGCTGCTGGACGCGTTCATCATCCGGATCCTGGTGCTGCCGGCGGCCATGACGCTGCTGGGCGAGGCGAGTTGGTGGCCGGCGCGCGGGCTGCGGCGGACGCGGCGGACGGCGCCCGTGCCGGTCGGCGTAGGTTGATCACCATGACTCGGTGGTCGAGGGGTGCGAGCGGCCCCCACTCCTTCGGTGGAACGGTCTTCGGCGGAACGGCCTCCGGCCGCCTCGCCGACCCGTTCCGGGCCGGCACCCTGCGCCGCTGGAACGCGGTCTGCTGGGTGTTGTTCGGCGCACTGTTCGTCGGGCTGGCCACGACGGAGCGGCCGGGCGGACGCACCTACGCGGCGCTGGCGCTGCTGGGCTGTGTGGTGCTGTGCTACGCGCTCCTCGACCGGTTCCCCGGCAACCCGGTCCTCCGGCCGTACACCTACCTGTGGGTGCTGGTCCTCGGGCTCGGGGGCAGTGCGTACGTCTGGAGCGGCTATGCGGCGCTGTTCATCGTGACGCTGCCGCACTTCTGGCTGTTCGGCCGTACGGTGCGGGCCTCGCTGCGCTTCACCGGGCTCGCCACGGTGTCCACGCTGGCCGGGAGCTGGCTGCGGAAGGGCTGGAGCGCCGAGTTCTTCGGATCGACACTGGTCTCCACCCTGATCGTGGTCGCGGCCAGCGTGCTGATCGGGCTGTGGGTGCATTCGGTCGTCGAGCAGAGCGGTGAACGGGCCCGGCTGATCGAGGAGTTGGAACAGACCCAGCTGCGGTTGGCCGAGGCGCACCGGCGCCAGGGAGCCGCCGAGGAACGCGAGCGCCTGGCGCGGGAGATCCACGACACCCTCGCGCAGGGCTTCGCCTCGGTCGTCGTCCTGGCCGAGGCCGCACGGGCGGGCCTGGCCACCGCCCCGGAACGGAGCGCCCAGCAGTTGCGCTCGATCGAGCACACGGCCCGCGAGAACCTCGCCGAGGCACGTGAACTGGTGGGCTCGGCGCAGCAGAGCCGGGTGGCCGCCGGCTCGCTCGCCCGCACACTGCAACGGACCCTGGACCGCTTCACCGAGGACACCGGGCTCACGCTCACCGCGGAACTGGCCGACCCGGTGTGCGAGCAGCGGACCCGGATCGCGCTGCTGCGCTGTCTGCAGGAGTCGCTGGCCAATGTGCGCAAGCACGCGGCGGCCGCCCATGTGAGCGTGGTGCTGGCCCAGCAGCCGTACGGGGTGGAGTTGGAAGTCACCGATGACGGGCGGGGGTTCGTGGTCGGCGAAGCGCCGGGGTTCGGGCTCGACGGGATGCGCAAGCGGTTGGCGGAGTTGGGCGGCCGGCTCACCGTCACCAGCTCGGTCGGCGACGGGACCCGCGTGCTCGCGACGGTCCCCTTGCTACCCGCGGAGCCGACTCCGGCGGAACCGACTTCGGTGGGACCGACTCCCGTGGAACCCACTTCCCTGGAGCACGAGGAGAGGGCATGACGGGCGACCTGACCCAGCACCCGACCAGCGGCGCGGTCCGCGTCATCGTGGTCGACGACCACACGGTGATGCGTGCGGGCGTCATCGCCCTGCTCGCCGCCGACCCGGACATCGAGATCGTCGGCGAGGCGGCCGACGGCCGCGCGGCGCTGGAACTCGTCGGCCGGCACGCACCCGATGTCGCCCTGGTCGATCTGCGCATGCCGGTGATGGACGGGGTGGCCACCACGACCGCCATCGTGGCCAGGCACCCGGGGACCCGGGTGCTGATCCTGACCACGTACGACACCGACGCCGACATCGAGCGCGGGGTCGAGGCCGGCGCGATCGGATACCTCCTCAAGGACACCACCCGCGAGCAGTTGGCCGACGCCATCCGGGCGGCGGCCCGCGGGGAAACGGTGCTCGCCCCCCGGGTGGCCGAGAAGCTCGTCGCCAAGATGCGGCAGCCCGTCCAGGTACCGCTCACCGCCCGGGAGACCGACGTGCTCAATGCGGTCGCCGACGGTCTCTCCAACGCCGAGATCGGCCGCCGCCTGGTCATCGCCGAAGCCACCGTGAAGACCCATCTGCTGCGGCTCTACGCCAAACTGGACGTCAACGACCGTACGCGTGCGGTGGTGGTGGCGCTGGAACGCGGCCTGTTGCAGCGGGGCCGCTAGGAAGGACGTGTCTTCCCGTGTCACGCCCACATGAACGTTCCCCTCCGTGGAGCACGAGGGCGAGGAGCCATTCGTGCCCGGCCCCGGAAGGTCAGACGGCGCGGCCGAGCCAGCCGGCCAGTCGGCGGTGGATGTCGGCGTCGTCCGGGACGGGGTGGACCGCGGCGAAGGGCATCTCGCCACCGCGCGGCTCGGCCGGCAGGACCTTCTGGGCGATGGAGAAGGCCAGGCGGCCCAGCTCCTCGTCCAACTCCGCCCCGGGTGCGATGACCTGGGCGATGTCCCAGGTGTGGGTGACGATCTCCATCACATAACCGCTCAGGGCGACCCGGCCCACGGCCACACCCCACGGAACCTCGAACTCCCGGTCGAGCTTGTCGCCGTCCGCCCAAGCCGCTGCCGCGCGGGCGCGAGCTCTGCCGAGCGCGCCGGCCCAGTCGGTGTCGGCGATCTCCCCGGTCGCCGCGGCGACGTCCATCCCGCGGCCGCCCTCGCCGATGTAGGAGATCCGATGGACCGCGCCGACCGTGTGGCTCAGCAGCGCCCGCAAGTCGTACGCCTCACAGGGGGTCGGACGGCCGAGCAGAGCGGGTTCGAGGCCGCTCAGCAACTTCTCCAGCTGATCCAGAGCGTGGAGGAACTGGGGGCGGGGGTCGAACGCGTTCATGGACGCACCTCTCGTACGGGCCCGGACGGTAGGCGGGCCGATGGGACCACTCTGCGGGGTGATACCTGACATCTGCCGTCAAGTTTTGGCCTTCGCCATCCCGAAAAGTCGACGGGCTGCCGGCCGTTCGGCCATCCATCCTGTTGCCCCTGGAGGCCAGCTGTGCAGGTCTGCGCTGCTCAGCGGCTACTGAAGCGGGGTGCCCACGATCAGGAGCACGGCGGCAAGGTGGGCTATTACCCAGGCCACCCGGTAGCTGATCGTGCGCCGATTCCTGGTCACGAGCAGGCGCTGGAAGGAATCCTCCGCTCGTTCGAACTCGTCCGTGTCCGTCCACTGAACCCAGACGACCGGAAGGCAGAGCACGGAAGACACACCACTCGTCGCGAGCGCTGCGACGATCAACGCCTTGCCGATGGACATCCCGTCCGGGACGACGGAGAGCACGATGGAGGCGGCGGCCATGAGGAGCGCGTCATAGCCGAGGAGGACCTGAGCCTTCGCGTCGAGGACGCTCAGACATGTGTACAGGTACTCGTGCTCGTAGACCTCTTCCCTGCGTGGTTCGAGCCGTCGTATGGCGGCAAGATGCAGTGGCAGGTCCGGCCCCCGGTAAGTGCCTTGTAAGAGCCAGGACATCAGACGTCGGCTCGGATTCCACACAGCGCTGTCCCCCTTCAGCCGCTGGCTCCATTGAGCACGAAACCCTCGAAGAGCACAATGGGGACATGGATCTCATCCGGGAACGTACCCTGCTCGACGTCGCGCTGGAGGAGGCCCGCCTCGGGCTGAAGGAGGGCGGCATCCCGATCGGGGCCGCGTTGTACGGCGCGGACGGCGCCCTGCTCGGGAGGGGCCGAAACCGGCGTGTGCAGGACGGTGATCCCTCCATGCATGCCGAGACGGCCGCTTTCCGGGCGGCCGGACGGCAGCGTACCTACAGCGGGACGACCATGGTCACGACGCTCTCTCCGTGCTGGTACTGCTCCGGGCTCGTGCGGCAGTTCGGCATCTCGCGTGTGGTGATCGGAGAGGCCCGGTCCTTCGACGGGGGTCAGGCATGGCTCGCGGAGCACGGTGTGCAGATCGTGGTGCTGGACGACGACGAATGCGTAGCGCTGATGAGCGACTTCATCGCGGCCCGACCGCAACTCTGGCTGGAGGACATCGGGGAGCCGTAACCGTAGCCGTAGACACCCAGCACTGGGAGCACGCACTGCGCACCCCGCAGCCCTGATCGCCGCCCCGTCGCTGCGCACCTCTTGGCCTTCTGCGGCCAGGTCGTCTCGGCACCCAGGTCGGTTCGGCACGGAGCCCGACGTGCGCAAGGGGCAGTAGTCCAGGCCGATGAAGGAGTGTGCTCTACCTCTTGCCGGCAATCTGGCCGGGCGCCGACCCTTGTGGCTCCGGAGGTGGCGGCGGGCCCGCGTTCGAGTGGTTGATCCGCAGGTCCATGAGGTCCGGGTTGTACTTGGACAGGAGGTAGTACGGGCGGGCCGCAGCGATCAGGACGTCCCGCGAGCTTATTCCCCGGTCCAGTGCGTGCAGTTCCAGGGATCCCGCTCCGGCGCCCCATCGTTCGCTGATGTGGGTCGAGATACGGGCCGCCGAGAGGGTGTGGATGTCGAAAGTGGGCTCACTGCGCTGGGCGTGGTCGTTCACCGACTTCGCGGCGTGGACGCGCTTCGCCGCTGTCGAGAAGACCGGCCGCCGGCGCAGCGCGTCCAGCGCCAGGCCGTCCGCGGGAGCTCCGGGCGTGAGCTGGAAGCTGCGCACGAGAAAGCTGGCGAGCTGGTCCTTCAGCGGGCGTGAGGTCCGCTCCGTCGGGGTCAGCCACAGGTCGAGGAATCTCAGGTCTTCGGGCTTGCTCGATCCGGGGGCCGGGATGACGTGGCGATGCCGTGCGTGCTCCAGCACCCCGTCGAGGGTCGCCTCCGCGTACGGCGTCCCGCAGTGGGCGGCGCACTCTTGGATCAGATGGTTGAAGACCACGTCACGATAGAAGTCCGGGTAGTCGCGGGCGTAGAGCTGGCACATTCGCAGAACGCTCATCTCGGCGGTCTCGCCGTCCTCGGTGTCGACGCTGCGTGCCAGCAGCTGCCAGCGGTGCAGGTAAATGGTGGGGGTGACAGTGGGCTTGGGCGAGTGGTGCGTGGTGTCGTTCGCGTGGCTTTTCGTGCGCGCGCGTAGTTGGTCGACCAGTCGCAGTGCGTCTTCGCGCTTGACGTTGACGGCCCGGGTCGTGCACAGCCGCCGTAGCGCTTCGATGTGTGTGGCTGGTGCCCCGGCCTCACGGGCGAGCTGGATGAGCTCCGGGTAGGAGCGCAGGCGGTACGGGCGCCGGGCCAGCGCGGCGATGAGATGGCCGGCGGTGGGCTCGTCGAGGATCCCGTCCTGGAGGCACAGGCGCAGGGTCGCTCGGATGTTGACGAGTGCTTCGGACAGCGGTCGGTAGCGTTCGTCCGCCGGCCCGTGCAGGAGGGCTACCTCGTCGTCGGCGGTCAGCCGGCCTTCTCGGTAGTCGTGGTAGATGCGGCCCACGCCGTGCATGCCGAAGGTGTCGAGCTCAGCCGCGCGCAGGGCGCCCATACTGGCCGCGCCGAGGACCGTGACACCGTTCTGGAGGAGCGTGAGGATCTCTTTGTGCCGGACCGCGCGGGTCTGGCGGAAGTAGCCGTCGATGATGCCGACGACGTCTCCCTCCTGAGGGGCGAGTCTCAGCAGGTCTCCTGCTGCTACCGGCGGGAGGACGGTGATGTCGTCCGCCGCGAGCAGGTCGGGGGCGTCCGGCAGGCTGGGGCCGACCAAGAGATACCGGTTCATGACATGAATGCCGAGTCGTGGCTGAGGCCGGGGCAGACCACTCGTACGACGGGGACGCCCAGCTGGGGTCGGGTGTGTTCCACAACCAGCGGGGCCCGTCCGGTCACGGAGAGGACGCTGGTGACTGTGGTGTTCAGGTCGTCCGCCAGGGATTCGTTGCGGACGGAGGCGATTTCGTCGTAGGTGAGCCGGTCGGCCTGGGGAAGAGGGGTGGGAGGTACGGATCCGCTTGCTACGGCACGCCGGTAGGCGCCGGTGGTGAGGTCGTCCCGGGATCCGGCGATCTGGGTGGCGCGTGACTGTGCGGCTTCGGTCAGAGCGCGGCACAGGGCGACGTCACGGTCGAGGTGGGCGCCGGCGCCGGCGAAGAGCACCGGAAACTCTTCGCTCCAGATGGTGGCCAGAAAGCAGGCGAGCCCGGTGGGCGAAGGGAGCACCTCGACGCGAACCACGACCGCGGCCGCGTCCATGAGGTCGAGAAGGTCCCGGGCTGCGCCGTCCACGGTGGTCAGGTCCAGGGCGGGCGAGGTGCCGGTCTTGGCACGGGCCAGACAGTCCCGTTCGATGACCTCGTAGAGGCCGTGGAGGGTCGCTTCGGCAAAGGTGTTGCCGCTGGCGAGTCCGTTGCTGTTCTGGGCGAAGAGTGGCGGCATCCAGGTGTCGCGGACGCGGCCGTCAAGGCGCAGCAGGTCGGTCGGCAGGAAGGTGTCCGTGCCGTCGTCCAGGCGCTGTGCTCTCGTCCATTCGAGCTCCAGGCCGGACCAGAGGTGGTGGCGACGTTCCAGAGGCAGTTCCTGAACGCGGTAGCCGCAGACGCGTTCCATGTCGGCAACGGTCGCGGTCGTCTCGCCGGGATCGACGCGCTCGGCGTGCCAGGACTCGATCGATTCCATGGCAGCGGAAATCCTGGCGAGGTCGTGCGTGACGCCCTTGCCTTGGCTTACCGACATCGTCCGGGAGTCCGGGCGGACGGCCTGGTGGACCGGTATGCCGATCTCATCGAGCCAAGTGACGTCGGCGAGCCGGGTGATACCGATGACGGGGAAGAGTGGCTGGATCCGGCGCAGCGTCTCCGCGGGGGTCAGGACACGGTGGGTGCCGGACACACAGGCCTTGCGGGTGTCGTCGAGGGAGAGGACGGGCTGAGCGAGCGCTCCGTCCCCTCCCGACGCGATGTCCGCCATGCCGCTCTCAGCGTGGTCGACAGTGGTGGGGCAGCTCAATCGGGATCGTCACACGCCCTGGATGTCGGCGGGCTCAAGGTCGTCGTCGTCCTTCAGCTGGACGGACCAACAGGTGTCCCTGCTGGCGGCCTTGAGGGTCCTGAGGTCCTGCTCGTCACGGAGTTCGGCTGCAGTGGGGAACTTGAGAGTCATCTGCCAACCCTTTTGTCGTAGACCGATTTCTCGCCGAATGTAGCCGACTTATGGTCATCTTAGGAAGATCTCATCCGATCCAACTCAGGCCGCCCGATGCGGAGTTCACTTCGCAGGCGTCGCGGCAACGAGGACCACCTGTCTGTCCTGACCGTGCTCGAACAGGCGCACCCGAAGCCCGCAACGGGTCAGCTGGTCGACCACGGCCGCGCTGTCCTGGTAGAGGTAGCGCCAGACAAGCACGGTGTCGCCCGGCTCGAACGACACCGTCCGCCGTTCCTGTCCGATGTCGAAGGTCACCGCGACCGGCTCCAGGAACCGTGCCCGGACGAAGACTTCGCTGCGACTGGGGTCGAACCCGGTTTCGGTGACGTACCAGGACCGGTCGATGGCGAGCAGGTCCAGGCCCGCCAGTTGCTGCGGCTTGTAAGGGCCACCCACGCTGACCTGATCCATGAACGGGGGCCGGTCGACGCCGGTGTCGATGCGCAGGGTCAGCAACAGCACGTCGTGGACACTCATGAAGCGACGTACATGGCCCAGGACTTCGGCCGGATCAAGGAAGTTGTACAGCGTCCCACCGGCCAGGACGACGAAGCGCACCGGATCGGCACCGTGGTCAGGTGCGCCCTCGGTGGCGAGGAACCCGGCGAGATCGGGTCCGGTGAAGTCGCCACGGCGCAGCTCGAAACTCTCCCCGTGGGCGGGGAATGCGGCTCGCAGGTTCTCCCTGGCCAGCTCAAGGATCTCGGCGCTGATGTCGAGCGCGCGATAGCCGGCGAAGCGGCTGCTGTCCAGCAGGTGACGGATCAGACCGCGCACCGGCCGCGTCGTTCCCGGCCCGAGATCGATGATCTGCACCGGCGTTGATGACGGGGCAAGAGCGAGGAGCTGCTCGGCGTGACGCATGAGGAGGGTGTCGAAGTCACCCAGCATCGGCGCGCGATCGGGATCGGAGGGCTCTTCGCCCTCTCGCCACATTTCGCTCCCGTCGCCGAGGTAGGTCAGTTCGTAGGGGAACTCGGCTCGTTGGCTGAGCGAATCGACGATGGCTTCCACCTGCTCCGCCGAGTAAAGGCGAGAGAAGTCACCACGCGGCGTCACCACATGCTGTTGTATACCCATCCGGCGGAGAGTACCTCGTCAGCCAGCCAGGTCCATCCAGTCAGTCACCCATGTCTGTCCAGTCGCGTGCTACCGCCCTGGGGTCGGGGCGGACCGACAAGCTCCCGCGAGGGCAGGGGAGTTGGGTCTCAAGCGCCGGTAAGCCCACCCGAACGACGCCCGGCTGCCTGCCTGCCCGGCGCAGCAGGTTGAACCGGACGTCGCGTCCCAAGGCACGGAGCCCAGGCCGGCACCGGGGCCGGGAGGGCCCGCTGGGGGCCAAGAGGACCCGGTGAGAGGGACGGGAGGAGCCGCCGGGCGCCGGGAGGGCACGCCGGGCGCCGCGCCGTCATCGTCCGTACGGCGAGGCGGCGACGCGCCGACGCGGCCTCCTGCGGCGACGTCTTCGAACCGGCCCCGGATCAGGCCACCCATCCCCCGGTGACGCCGAGGACCGCGGAACCATCGAGGTCGGTCAGCTTGGTGCCGGTGAAACCGCGCGCCCAGTCAGAGGTCTGGATGCGGAACGCGGGCCGGTCGGCCTCCAATGCCTCCATGACGGCCTCGGCCGCCTCGGCCGGCGTCTGCGCGTTGCTGCCGAGGAACTGGGCGACGGTACGGTCCAGGTAGGCCTGCAAGGTGTCTGCGTAGGGGCCGGCGGCGGCCACCTCGGCCTCCAGATCGACCCCGAGGTTGTTCACGAACTCGGTCGCCACGGCGCCGGGCTCGACGACGGACACCTTGACTCCGAGCCGGGCCGCCACGGGCGCCAGGCTCTCCATGAAGCCCTCGACCGCGAACTTGGCCGCGCAGTAAGCCTCGTTGAAGGGCTGACCGACGACTCCCCCGACGCTGGTGACGGTGATCAGGCGTCCCCCGGCGGCACGCAGGTGAGGAAGGGCCGCCTTGGAGACGTGGAGCACGCCGAAGAAGTTGACCTCCATCACCTCGCGCACGTCGGCGACGCTCTCGTTCTCCAGGGTGCCGAGGTGGCCGGCGCCGGCATTGTTGATCACGGCGTCGAGCCTGCCGTAGTCGGCGATCACCCCGTCGATCGCCGCGGTGACCGAGGCTTCATCGATGACGTCGAGCCGCCGGACGTCGAGCTCCACCCCCGCCTCTGCCGCGGCCGTGCGCAGCGCGTCGGCCCGGCCCGGGTTGCGCAACGTCGCCACGACACGCCATCCGGCCTGGGCCGCGGCGACCGCGGCCGCGAGGCCGATGCCGGAGGACGTGCCGGTGATCAGGACGACCTTGGAGGTCGAGGGAGCCTGGGGAACCGTGTGGGAGGACGGGGAAGACTGGGAAGACATGGCAAAAAACCTCTCGGGTCCGGATATCCGACTCCGGATACCGGGGCTAATTTAAGTGCGTGTACACACACCATAAGCATTGTGTGCGTGCACACGCAACCCTGTAGGCTGGACGCATGGCGAAGAAGAAGCTGACCCAGGCCGAGATGCCCGTGGCCGACCACGCCTTCTACGGCCTGGTCTGGGCCGGAACCGTGCTGACCGAGCGCGTCGACCGCGCCCTCACGAAGGCCCACGATCTTCCGGTCTCATGGTTCGAGGTGATGCTCTGGCTCGCCTCCAGCCCGGACCCGGTCCCCGCCTCCGTCCTGGGCAACAGCACCATGCTCAGTCGCAGCCAGGTGTCCCGGGTCGTCGATGCCCTGCAGGGCCGGGGACTGGTCACCCGTACCCCTTCCCCACGCGATGCCCGCTCGATCGAGGTGGCCCTCACCCCGGAAGGCCATCAACTCTTCGAGGAGGCCGACGCCACCCGCCGCGCCTGCCTGGCTCCCGTGTTCACCGACCTCCTCGACGAGACCGATCTCGCCGCCCTCAGCACCGTGTGGCACAAACTCAAGGCCAACAAAGACGCTCAGTAGGAACACCGGCGACAAGGGGGAGGGCGGGCGAGGGGGAGGGCGAGGGCGAAGCCAGAGAGCCTGCGGAGAGAAGCCGGGGGAATGTGCCGCCAACCCGCCCCCCAGTTCGGCGACAACTCGCCGCCATTACCCCTCAGTGGCCAACTGGCCTCAGGGGAGATGGAAGTGCTGTTCTTCGCCATGTGTTCCCCTGGCTGCGCCTGGTCGTGTGAGGCGTCTTGTACGGCGCCTCCGGGGCCTGCCGCGTGGATCGCAGGCCCCTGGGGACGGACGGCCGGGTCGTCGACGACGACCCGGCGGGAGCTCGACCGCGGTGGCCCCGGCCGGTCGGTCCTGGCTCTGCTCCGTCAGAGGCTGCGGGCGGTGATGTCGCCGTGGGAGGTGGTGGCGCGGATGTCGAGTTCGGCGGTGCCGTTGTTCTTCAGGGTGTTGCTGATCCGGCCGTAGCTGGTGCCGGCGTCCAGGGCGGCCGAGACGCCGGCCGCGGCGCCCACCGTGATGTCGCCGGACTGGGTACGGAGCACGACCGCCCCGCCTACGGCCTCGGCGATCCGGATGTCACCCCTCGCGGTGCTGATCTCCGCGGGGCCGCCCAGCCGGCCGACCTCGACATCGCCGTCGACCGCGGTGAGACGGACGCTCGCGGCCTCGTCGATCTTGATCCGGCGGTAGGCCCCTTCGAAGACGACATCGCCAAGGCGGCCGACGCCGCGGAGCTCGCAGGCGGCAGTCTTGGCCTCGATACGTGAGCCGGCGGGCAGCTGGACGGTGACCTCCACGGAACCGGACGGCCCGAAGAGCTGGTTCTTGGGCTCAGGGGTGCGGATCCGCAGGACGCCATCGGCGTAGGCGACGGTGGTCTGCTCGGCGACCTGGACATCGCGGCTCTTGGAGGGCTTGGCGGGCAGGACCTCGACGGTGGTGTCGGCCCGGTCGGCGGCGATGAACTGAATGCGTCCGGCGGGAATGTCCAGGACGGCGGAGATCGGGGCGGGGGTGTCGAACTTCTGCATGGTGCTCTCCTGTGCTCGCCGGGTGTTTCTGGCAACGGAAACGCTACGTTGCATTCCATGCGTCGGCAACATGCTCATTGCCTGGAATAGGCATTAGCACAGGTAAAAGCCAGGAAAATGTTGCAACGATCTCGCCGGTAACGCAACACCAACGCCATGGTCATTGCAATGGAGTGGGAGTGAACGCTATAGCGGAGGGGGCAGGACCGCACCCGAACTTGTCCAGCGCCCCGGCATCAGCCCGGCACTCCCTCCAAGGCGCTCGCATTCCTCGAAGGCCAGGGCCTCCGACCAGAGGGAAGCAGCGCCGGGCGTTCTCCGACTTCTGGTGCCGCGCCTTGGCCACGAGCATCGGCGCGCGCGACCCGGCGTGGCCGAAGTGGGTCGCCCCTGAGTGCCGCCGAGTGCCGGCGGGTGTCGCGTGATCGCTGCGGCGGCGGTGCCCGAGTGCGGGTATACGTAAAGGGCGGTTAGGACCGCATACATCGCATATCGGGCAGCGTTGCGGAAGGAAGGTTGGCCATGAAGTTCGCAGTCGTCGGCGGGACCGGGCTTATCGGCTCACGGGTGGTGGAGAACCTCAACGCGGCCGGACATCAAGCCGTACCGCACTCCCTGTCCACGGGCGTGGACATCATCACTGGCCAGGGGCTGGATGCGGCCGTGACGGGCGCCGACGCCGTCATCAACCTGACGAATTCCCCCACCTTCGACGACGCCTCGCTCGCCTTCTTCCAGACTTCGATGGACAACCTTCTCGCCGCGTGCGAGAAGAGCGGGGTCAGACACTTCGTCATCCTCTCGATCGTCGGCGTGGACCAAGTGCCCGATCTGGACTACTACCGGGCGAAGGTGCTTCAGGAAAACATCCTCAAGGCCGGACCGATCCCGTACTCCATCGTCCGCGCCACCCAGTTCATGGAGTTCATGGACGCGACCCTGGCCATGACCACCGAGGGCGACACCGTGCGCCTGCCACGTACACCCATCCAGCCGATCGCCGCTGCGGACGTCTCCAGGACCGTCGCCGAAGTCGCCGCGGGCAGCCCCCTGAACGGCGTACTCAACATCGCAGGGCCCGACGTCTACCCCCTCGACGAACTTGGCCGACTCACCCTGACCGCCAAGGGCGACGGGCGCTCCGTCGTCACCGACGACAGCGCCGGCATGTTCGCCGCCGCCCCCGACGACGTCCTCACCGCCCCGAACGACGCCCGCATCGCCCCCACCCACTACACCGATTGGCTGTCCTGAAGGGCCCTCCTGCCTCGAAGGTCTCCTTCCTGTGCTGGCCCCCTACGCTGACAGCATCGGGACCCAGTACCCCATCACCTTGCGTAGACGCTCCCGGTGGTCGGCAATCCAGTCGTCCGGCGGGACGACTGGCACCCGCACGGTGACCATGGAGCCCGACTCGTCCTCGACGACCACTTCTGGACAGTCACGCTCGCCGATGAGCTGGATGAAGACGGACGGCCCCCTGCTCATCTCCATCCAGGCACCCTCCTCGCCCGCATCGAGTCTGTTCAGCGCGTTGGACCAGTCTTCAAGTTTCGAGGTGGACAGCACCAGGCCGATACGGCCGGACACGAAAGGTGTCCTGACCACGATTTCGGCATCGAGTCCGGCGCTCCACCCGGGATCGCGCCCCAGGACGTTGACGGTGACGCTGTTTCCCTCGTCATCGGCGAGGCAGATGAGCTCCCTCGGAGCGATCTCGCCCATAGCTGCCCCTTCATCCGCGAGTATCAGAGATCACCGCCAGCCTCACCGAGCGAACCCCTCGTCCGCTTTACTGCCAAGGGCACGGCGGCCACGGTGACACGATGGTGACATACCCTGCCACAACTCCCCCGCGCCTCAGGGGTCTTCCTCATCGGGTGCAACAAGCGCCCCTGAGTGAACCGGGGAGAATCATGAAGCCTCTGCGTAGGGCCGTCGTGGCCACGGTGTTGGCGTCCGCCGCAACGGTCGGCTCCGTTGCGTTCGCGATGCCCGCGTCCGCCGCGAACAGTTCCGCCGCGTCTGCCGTCGCCGCGTACAACGGGGTCTGCGGGGCGGGATACAAGGTGGTGGACTTCAGCAACATCGGCACTTTGGGAACGGCGTACCTGACGTGGAACGCCACGACCGGGGAAAACTGCGCAGTGACCGTGCGCGCCCGTTCGGGTGCGGCGGTATACCTGCACGCCAAGGTGTACCAGACCAACAACACGCAGGTCAGCGCCTCGGATTCGGGCGCCTACACCTCCTATGCCGGGCCGGTGTACATCCCCGCGCGCTTCGAATGCGTCACCTGGCGTGGGCAGATCGCAGACCAGTACGTGACCGAGGCCGGCCACTGCGGCTGAACAGCCTGTGGGGCGGGTTTCAGGCCGGTCCTGCGTGGGAGCAACGATCCCCTCTTCGGCTCTTCTACCGCAGCAGCAGAACAACCGGGCGTCCGAGCGTGCTCCACGGCCTCAGCGGCGGCCGCCCCGGGCGAACTCATCGAGGCGCTGCCTCACACGGTGTTCCAACTCGGCGTCCATGTGGACTGCAGCAACTTGGCGTTGCAGTTGTTCCTGCTCCAAGTCGTCCGTCGCCGCTTCGCCCGCCCAACAGAAACGGAGGATGGTCTCTGCCAGCAGGACGATGGTGGCGAGGGCCGTAGCTGCCAACGTGCCCTCGGCCAGCCATGAGGCTTGGCCATGTCCTTCCACTGCCGACCACCAGAGTGTCGCCATCACGGAAATGACGAGCCAGAACGACATGACGGCCCACATCAGGCCCACGGTTGCCGGCCTCTCGAATCGCCGCCGCAGGTCTCCGGTGGCTTTTCGGGACAAATCATGAGCCCGGTACAATTCGGCGTTCGTCGGCTCTTCACCCGCACGGAGCCGGTCGGCGATCACTGTCATGGCTGCCGCATGGCGCTGATTCACGGCTCTGATGCGTTCCCTGACCGTGTTGACGGTGCCGTGGGACTGCACGGCCCCCACCACGAGCAGCCCAGCGTCGACGGACATGACAAGCGCGGCATAGTTGTCGGTCATCACAAAGCGCATGAGCTCCCCCCAATACAGGACAGCCTACAGAGGCGCCTACCGTCGTTCGCTGCGTTAGCGCTGCTCACGACGGCCGGTTCCACGACGGCCGGATCACCGCGATCAAGCTCCTCTTCGATTCCACTCCACGGCGGGACGTTATGACCGCAATTGCCCCGCATTGCGATGGGGGCACGCCGCTACGCGACTGTCTCGGTGACGCATGCACGGCCGTACCGGTTCACGCGGCCGCGGTCCGCCTTGCCTGGTTGATTGCGTCGTCCAGCGGTTTCGCCGCCAACGTCGCCCCGTCGGTGGAGGTTGTGCAACACCGCTGTTCCAGGCGGGGTGGGAGTCGTGGGGAGTTCCCCGGCGGCAATAGGGCGGGGTATGCGGCGACATCGAGTGTCCGGACGCCTCGCGGCCCTCGCGTGCGCCTCTGCGGGGCTCTGCACGACTCGGCAGACTTTCCACGGCGCAGCCCTCTCCGGTGATCACCCACCTCAACCTCCGGTGATCTTCTCGGGGCGTGCCGCTGTGATCCCTCTCGCGCGCAATTGTGTGCAAATTGTGGAGCACGGCCAGCCTGGGGGAGGCGCCACGGTGACCCCTCCGAGCTGCGATTGTGAGGGAATCGGAGTCATTAGTTTTACCAATGTTTACCTGACGGACACCATAGTTGGGCCTACTGAGGCCCAACTTGTTCAGGCAAGTCGTCGGACAGGTGCTCACCCCCCACGTGCATCCCCTGTGTGGCCCCGCATGATTCCCCTCAATGCTCTGTGCGTACCCCTGGAGAGACCGTGACCGTGTTCCTGCCGAGGACTGCCGTCCTGACCGGCATCCTCGCCCTCGCCGCTGCACCCGCCCTAAGCGCCTGCAGCGCGTCCCCCGACGAGTCGAGCACCGGCGGCGGAAAGGGCAGCGCGGCCACCGCGACCACGGCCGAGGCCTTCGGCGGTATCGACGCCCTGGCCAAGGAAGCCAAGAAGGAGGGCACGCTCCACGCGATCGCGCTGCCCCGTAACTGGGCCAACTACGGCGCCCTGATGGACGGCTTCAAGAAGAAGTACGGCATCAAGATCGAGGTCGAGAACCCGAACGGCGCCAGCCAGGACGAAATCAGCGCAGTCACCTCACGCAAGGGCAAGGACAACGCGCCCGACGTCCTCGACCTCGGCAGCTCCTTCGCGCAGAGCGCCGCCCAGGAAGGGCTGCTCGCGCCGTACATGGTCGCCGGTTTCGCTGACATCCCCGATGTGCAGAGGGACTCCATCGGCCGCTGGGCGAACGACTACGGCGGCTACATCTCCTTCGGCTGCGATGCCAGGCGTGTGCAGACCTGCCCGACCAGCTTCAAGGATCTGCTCAAACCGCAGTACAAGGGGCAGATCGCACTCAACGGAAACCCCACCAAGTCCGGTTCGGCCTTCGGCGCCGTGTATGCGGCCGCCCTCGCCAACGGCGGCTCCTTCGACGACATCCAGCCCGGCGTAGACTTCTTCGCCAAGCTGAAGAAGAGCGCCAACTACACGCCCGTCGAATCCACCCCGGCCACCATTGAAAAGGGCAAGACGCCGATCAGCATCGACTGGGACTACCTCAACGCCGGGTACACCGACGAGTTCAAGTCCAAGGGTCTCGACTGGACGGTCGTGGTCCCCTCGGACGGCAAGTTCTCCCAGTACTACTCGCAGGCCATCAACAAGGATGCGCCGCACCCCGCGGCCGCGCGCCTGTGGCTGGAGTACCTCTACAGCGCCGAGGGCCAGAACCTCAGACTGAAGGGATTCGCCCGTCCGGCTCTGATGACCGCCATGAAGAAGGCCGGCACGCTCGACAGGGCCGCGGCGGCGAAGCTGCCGAAGGTCTCCGGTACGCCGAGCTTCCCGACCGAGACCCAGCAGAGCGATGCCAAGGTCGTCATCAGCCAGAGCTGGGGCACGGCCGCTACCGGCTGACCTCGCCCAGCACCGGGACCGACGTGGTGCCCGCCGCTTCCTCCCGGCGGCGGCACCGCGCGACCGGCTGGCTCACCTCCCTCGACAACCCGGGTGCTCATCGTCGACGACCAGCCGCATGCCCGAGCCGGACGGCTGGGAAGCCACCCGGCGCTGCTGCCCGAGCCCGGTGGTTTCCAGGCACGCCCCAACGCAGCTGGTTGACGCCGGCCTCCCGGCACCGGAGGCCGGACGGGAGACGAACCGCCCGCAAACCTCAGGCACCCAAACCCTCAGGCATCCAAGCCCCGGGCGCCCCAAACCCCCGGATACCCAAACCCCCTCCGTTTGCGCCGAGTTCGGGCCGCGCGCGACACCACGATGTGTGGTGCGGAGAAAAGGATCTGCGGTGGATGGCGGCGGAAACCGCGGAATATCCGCTTCCGGGGAGCGTCCCTACCGCCACACAAGGACGATCAACGCCGTTGAATTCTGCACTTCGGTAGGGGAGTTGTTCCATCGTGGCCCGAACATGCGGGCCGACTTGATGATCCGTTGGTCCCTGCCAGCATGGGGCGGCGCGTTCCGATCGTCGGCGCGCCGGCTCCTGCCCTCCGTGGCGGCCGCGCCCCGGAGGGGAGCCGAGGCCCCACCAGAGGAGTGGACAATGTCCCGTCCCACCCGGCGCCAAGTGCTGCACGGCAGTGCCGCATCGCTCGCAGGAGTGGTGCTGGCCGCACCGGTCGCCCACGCCGGCGGCACCGTCACACGAACCGCCGACGGCCACGGACACCCGGCGGCAGCCAGGCACTCCGGCAGCGGCCACGACATGCCCGAACCCGAGCCGTTCGACGAGATGTACCAGGGCCGCCACATAGCGGGCTGGCCGGCGGACGCGGGCGATTCGCCCGGCGGTCATGGAGGCCACGGGAAGCGGGCGCAGCGGCTCGCCGGCCCGCATGACGGCATGGACTTCGTCGTCCGCATCGACAACGACGACCTCCATGTGATGCGGAACGCCGATGGCACCTGGATCAGCCTGGTGAACCACTACGAGAAGTTCAGCACCCCGCACGCCCTGGCGCGCGCTGCCGTCCGGGGGCTCCAGGGCGCCGATCTGGTCCCCGTCATCACCGGCTGAGTCCCGACCCTGCCCGTCCCCCCACCGAGGAGTCCTCGACATGGCAGTCAGGAAGAACCAGGCGAACCTCACCGCCACCGAGAAGCGGAACTTCGTCGACGCGGTGCTGGAGCTCAAGCGCGCCGGCCGTTACGACGAATTCATCAGCACCCACAACGCGTTCATCATCGGCGACACCGACGACGGGGAGCGGACCGGCCATCGGTCGCCGTCCTTCCTCCCCTGGCACCGCAGGTTCCTGCTGCAGTTCGAGCAGGCGCTGCAGAGCATCACTCCCTCGGTCACCCTGCCTTACTGGGACTGGACCGTCGACCGCAGCCCCCGCAGTTCCCTGTGGGCCGACGACTTCCTCGGAGGTGACGGGCGCAGCGGCGACGGCCGGGTGACCTCGGGCCCGTTCGCCTTCAGCGGCGGCAGGTGGCCGATGAACCTCAGGGTGGACGGCCGGACGTTCCTGCGCCGCTCCCTCGGCACCGCCGTGCGCGATCTGCCGACCCGGGCCGAGGTCGACCGGGTGCTCGCCATGAACGTCTACGACGCGCCCCCGTGGAACAGCGCGTCCGACGGCTTCCGCAACAACATCGAGGGCTGGCGCGGCCCCAACCTGCACAATCGGGTGCATGTCTGGGTCGGCGGTCAGATGACCACCGGCGCCTCCCCCAACGACCCGGTCTTCTGGCTGCACCACTGCTTCATCGACAAGCTCTGGGCCGACTGGCAGAAGCTGCATCCCACCTCGGGCTATCTCCCGACCGCCGACACCCCCGACGTGGTCGACCTGCACGACACGATGAAGCCGTGGAACGACGTGACACCGGCGGACCTCCTGGACCACACCAAGTTCTACACCTATGAATGACAGGTACCTGACATCAGCTCAGGCAGCTCACACGGCTCGCGCTCCAGCGCCCCGTACCTGACACCCAACCCCTACCCTCCCTCCCAGGCACCCCCGCACGACGCTCCGCCCGGGCGGCCTCTCCCACGGCCGCCCGGTCGGAGCGGTGCGGCTGCCTGCCAGGCGGCCGCTCAGCTCCGTTGTGCGGATTGGCGAATACATCGCCCTGTCCGCGGAACGGAATGGAGAATCAGACGTCGTCGACGAACGAGTGGTACAGCGTGTACCGCTTGAAGCTGACGTCACCGGCGGTGGCGGCTTCATGAGACAAGACGTCGGTCCATTCTGCGACGACGATCGCACGCTCGCCATCCGGTGTGAGGTGGACGTACGCCCCGAGCAAACCCGGCGCCGGCACGCCCGTGAGATCCACATCGCCCGCCGGCATCGCGCTGACCACGAAGACGCCGGCTGGTCGTTCAGCGTCGTGAACAACGCTGTGGTGCAGGCGAGTTCGGGTCAGTCCGGGGCGCTCGATACCCGGCACGAGCGTGTCCACACGACTGACGACGCCGGCGCGGCGGGCACGAGCCCATGCCAGGTGCTCTTCATCGCTGGTCCACTGCGCATGGAAGAGGAGACCGGCCCCATCCGTGGCCAGGAAGACGTGCTGTGCCAGGCGCCCGGACGGTGTCGCGGCTGCCGCCCACTCATCAATCAGAGCGTCAGCGGCCGCACGCGAACGCTCGGCGGTACCAGTAAGCCACTCACTCCACAACGCTGTTCCAGCAGCAGGGCGAACGAGGTCCATGAATCGCGTCATGGACATGGACTCTCATACATCAAGTGCGGTTGAGGTCAAGCCGCAAGCGCTTCGCAACCACCGCTACACGTGGACCCCGCCGCCATGGCAACGACTCCCGGCCGTCGTCCGCGCGTCGTGTCACATTCCCGGCGGCCGTGCCGTCCTACTGCTCAGACGCCGTTCAGCACACGGCGAAGGCGCAGACCAGAGGAGAGAGCGCATGTCGGCAGCCGGGGCAACAAGCAACACAGCGACGCTCAACCGCTTCCACTCCGCAGTGAACAGCGGTGACCTGGAAGTCATCTCGAAGGCCATCGACGAGTTCGTCGCACCGGACCTGGTCTTCCACGCGCCGGTACCGGTGGGCGCGACGGGAGCGGAGGCCATGAAGCGGGTGTGGGAGGTGCTCCTGCGCGCATTTCCCGACCTCCACGTCACCGTCGAGGAGACGATCGCGGAGGGCGACAAGGTCGTCTCCAGGAACACGGTGACCGGTACCCACCGGGGCGAGTACCAGGGCCTGCCGCCCACCGGAAAGACCGTCAGCTACAGCGAGATCTTCATCCTCCGCTTCGCCGGCGGGCGGATCGCCGAGATCCGGGGTGTCGTCGACGTCCTCGCCCAACTGCGCCAGCTCGGCGCCCTCCCGTCCTGACCACGCCCAAGTCCACTGGCCACAGGCCACAGGCCACAGGCCACAGGCCACGCCCGTGTCTGGGCCCGCCCCTGAGGCAGTGGACCCGTGACCAGGGGCAGCCGCTGCCGTTCGGACGTTCCAGACAATGGGCCTAGCCGCGGGGGCTGGTGATGCGTTCGGGCTGGATCACATAGATCACCCGGACTTGGTCGCGGCCGCCGAACCAGGGGTAGGGCCCACCGAGGTACTTCTGCGCGAGCGCCTCGATGTGGTCGACCGCTCCGTCGGTGGTCACCCGCACCACCCGGCCGCGGATCTGGACGTAGGCGGAAGGATCCGAAGGGTCGGCGACCGCGACGGCCACTCGCGGGTCCCGCGCGATGTTCCGCGTCTTTTGATGCGTCTCGACGCTGTTGATCAGGACGTGCTCACCGTCGGTGTCGACCCAGGTCTGGGTGAGCTGGGGCGAGCCGTCGGGCATCGTCGTGGCGAGGTAGCAGGTGCTGGGGCGACGCAGCAGCGTCAACACGTCCTCGCCGAGGGGTACGGGCACGGGGGCTCTCCAGGGATCGGTTCGGTGGGGTTCTGGGCAACGGTAGCCGCGATGGGAACCCGGCCCTCCCCCACCCCGGACTCCCGCGTGCCTGGTTTGCCCACCGCCTCAGTTCCTTCCAGGCGCCGGGCCGAGGCCGGAGTCAGGACGACGCGGGTGCGAGCGACGTGGCCTCCCAGGCGAAGCCGTCCGGGTCGGTGAAAGGCTCGGCGGTGCCTGCGAGAACGATCCGGTGCGATCCGGCGCCGTCGGCGGGAACACCTACGTCCTTCGCCAGGGCGCGGCGCTTGTACAGGGCCAGCTTGAGGGGACTGGGCCCCTCGGCGGCGAATTCGACGTACTTGCCGCCGAAGCTCTTCGCCACGGCCAGACCTTGGCCGACGTAGAACTCCTTGCTCGCCTTGACGTCCTCGACTCCCAGCAGGAGCACGATCTCGTCGATCTCCCGGGTGGCCGGGCCGGTGTCCTTCTTCGCCGAGGTCGCGACCTTCCAGATCGTCCCGTCCGGGGCCTGTACGACACCGCCGTAGCCCCAGAGCGACTTCGCGGCCGGCTTCAGCGAGGTGGCGCCGGCGTCCAGGGCAGCGTTCACGAGGCTGTCGACGTTGGCCGGCTGGGACACCGTGAGCGCCAGCGTGAAGCCGCGGAAGCCGGTGGTGGGTGCCTGCGATGCCCGCAGACCTATCCGCGTGTCCAGCCCGAAGGCGGTGGTGTAGAAGTGGTGGGCGGCCGTGGGGTCGGCCACCTCAAGGGTGAGGGATTCGATGGTTGCCATGGCCCTTACGCTAGGTGCGGCCCGATGACCGGCGCTTCTCGATTCCTGACCGGTCTCCTGTCACCTGCTGGGACCAATGGATCAACGCCGAGCTGATCCAGAGCAACGGGTCCGATCCTGGAAGAACCGCTCGTCACAGCCCTGGGTTCCGAGGTGTCCCGGCCGGCCGGTGAATGGGCGACCGGGACATCGGGCTCAGGCGAGGTCGAACCGGTCGAGGTTCATCACCTTGTCCCAGGCCGCCACGAAGTCGCGCACGAACTTCTCCCCCGCGTCCTGGGACGCGTAGACCTCCGAGATGGCTCGGAGCTGGGAGTGCGAACCGAAGATGAGGTCGACGGCGGTGGCCGTCCACTTCTTCTCGCCCGTGGCGCGATCCCGGCCTTCGAACACGTTCTCAGCCGAGTTCGACGCCTTCCACTCCGTCCCCATGTCGAGCAGGTTGACGAAGAAGTCGTTGGTCAGCGCCTCCGGCCGGTCGGTGAAGACACCGTGCGGGGATCGCTTGAAGCCGGTGTTCAGGGCCCGCATACCGCCGACCAGAACCGTCATCTCGGGAGCGGTCAGTGTCAACAGGTTGGCGCGGTCCAGGAGGAGGGTCTCCGGCGACAACTTCTCTCCCGCCCGCAGGTAGTTGCGGAAGCCGTCCGCCCTGGGTTCGAGCACGGCGAACGACTCGACGTCGGTCTGCTCCTGCGAGGCGTCCGTACGTCCCGGTGCGAACGGGACGGTGATGTCGTACCCCGCGTTCTTCGCGGCCTGCTCGACGGCCGCGCACCCGCCCAGGATGATCAAGTCCGCCAGCGAGACCTTCACTCCGCCGGTCTGAGAGGCGTTGAAGTCCTGCTGGATCTGCTCAAGGGTCTGCACCACCTCGGCCACCTCGGGCAGGTCGTTGACCTCCCAGTCCTTTTGCGGCGCGAGTCGGATCCGTGCCCCGTTGGCCCCGCCACGCTTGTCGGTGCCGCGGAAGCTCGCCGCTGACGCCCAGGCAGTGGTCACCAGTTGGGAGAGGGACAGTCCCGAGCTGAGGATCCTGGCCTTGAGGTCGGCGATGTCCGCGTCCGCGATCAGTTCGTGATCGACCTCAGGAACGGGGTCCTGCCACAGCTGCGGCTCGGCAATCCACGGGCCGAGGTAGCGCGAGACGGGTCCCATGTCGCGGTGCAGCAGCTTGTACCACGCCTTGGCGAACGCGACCGCGAGCTTGTCCGGGTCCTCGTGGTAGCTCTTCGTGATCGGCCCGTAGATCGGATCCAGCTTCAGCGCCAGGTCCGTCGTCAGCATCATGGGAGCGTGCCGCTTCGACGGATCATGGGCATCAGGCACGGCGTCCTTGGCCGACGGATCCGTGGGAGTCCACTGATGCGCGCCGGCGGGGCTCCTCGTCAGCTCCCAGTCGTACTTGAACAGGTTGTCCAGGTATCCGTGGTCCCACTTCGTCGGCTCCGTGGTCCATGCGCCCTCAAGCCCGCTGGTCAGCGCGTCGGATCCGACGCCGCTTCCGTAGGTGTTACGCCAGCCGAGGCCCTGCTGCTCAAGGGGGCAGGCCTCGGGTTCCGGCCCGATGTACGAGGGATCGACCGCGCCATGGCATTTGCCGAACGTGTGGCCGCCGACGATGAGCGCAACCGTCTCCTCGTCATTCATCGCCATACGCCTGAATGTCTCGCGGATGTCCCCGGCGGCAGCCATCGGATCGGGGTTGCCGTTGGGCCCCTCCGGATTGACGTAGATCAGTCCCATCTGCACGGCACCGAAGGGACCGACGAGTTCCCTGTCGCCGCTGTAGCGCTCGTCTCCGAGCCAGGTGTCCTCGGGCCCCCAGAAGATCTCCTCGGGTTCCCAGATGTCCTCTCGCCCGAAGCCGAACCCGAACGTCTTGAACCCCATCGATTCCATGGCGCAGTTACCGGCGAAGACCAGGAGGTCCGCCCAGGAGATCTTCCGGCCGTACTTCTGCTTGACCGGCCAGAGCAAACGGCGTGCCTTGTCGAGGCTCGCGTTGTCGGGCCAACTGTTGAGTGGGGCGAAGCGCTGAGCGCCGGCGCCGCCACCGCCGCGGCCGTCGGCGATGCGGTACGTTCCCGCGGCATGCCAGCTCATCCGGATGAAGAGCGGCCCGTAGTGACCGTAGTCGGCAGGCCACCAGTCCTGTGACGTCGTCATCACCTCGAAGACGTCCTGCTTCAGCGCGTCGAGGTCGAGGGTCGCGAACTCTTCCGCGTAGTTGAAGTCCTCGCCCATCGGATTGGCCTGGGGCGAGTGCTGGTGGAGAACCTGAAGGTCCAGCTGATTCGGCCACCAGTCCCGGTTCGTCCTGGGCCGGGTCGACGTGGGGGCCGGGGAGGGGATTACTGGGTTCTCACTTTCGCTGCCGGACACGTCCGTCCTTCTTCCTGTATCGGGGTCCTTCTGTTGGTTGCTTGTCTGAGAGTTGTTGGGTGCTTGTCTGCGACGCCGGATTGACTTGTCGGAGTCGAGCAGTGCGGCCGTGCTCGTGGCGCACGTGGCAGTCGCCGCGGGACAGTGCCTGATCGGCGGTTCCTGACCGGCGATTCGCGATCTTCCTGATCGGCGGTTTCCGCCGGATCCAGCGCCCTACGGGCCCGCAGGCAGGCCGTCGGCCGCTTCCGGCGCTCGCTCGGCGGATCGGCAGGTCGTCACAGCTGGGACGGCTGGGAGTGGACAGTCCGCTGTCCCGGCCGGTCCGCACTCCGGCCGCTGACCGAACGGACGCATACATGGCAATCGGTCCCCTGCCTTCCACTGCAGGGAACTCGCTGAGGGCGGGGAGGGCGGGGAGGCCGAGGGCTAGCCTTCGCCGTCGGGTCGCTTGCCTTCCCTACTCCGCGTCCCCTCGGCACCTGACCGCACCCGCTGCGCTTCCCGCTTGGTCCCCGACCCCAGGCGATCGCCCCGCCTGGCGTCGTCAGCCATCCGGTCCATGGCGCGTTCCGTGCGTCGGCCCTGATCCCTCGTGCCTGGTCTCGCCCGGCCCGACTGGGCACTCATGACATGCTCCTTCCGGGAGGATGCCGGCATCCGGCCCATTCAGACTCGCACGCGGGCGGACACTGCGCCTCTCCACAGCCGCTTCCTGGCTCACGGAGACAGAACCTCGGGCGTTCCGCCGGGCCCGAGTCGGTCGGACGGTGCGCACCGGAGGTCGATGGCGACCGACGGCACGACGGTGGTGGCGCCGGATGCGCCAACGAGCAGCGCCGGGCGGACAGAGCAGAGCAGGACGGAGCCGGGCAGCACCGGGCGGGCAGTACGGGCCGGCGTCGCGCGAGCGGCCTGTGTGTTCAGCGCCTCAATGGGCGTCCAAAGGGTTGACGCGTCAGTAAGCGGAATCCAGAATCCCGCTTACTGTTCGACATTGCCGAACAGGGGACACAGTAGTCGTCACAGCGCCGAAGGGGCCGAGCCGCCGCATTCCGGCTCCCGTGCGCAGTCGGCACCCGGTGGCCACGCGGGTCTCGCCTGCGCGGTCCGCGAAAGGAACGGCATGCGTCTGAGGACCCTCCCCCTGGCCCTGGTGGTGGCCACCTGCGCCTTCTTCGGTTTGACCGCCGGCCCCGCCCAGGCCGACGGCGTCTCGCCGCCCGGCGCGAACGACTGGACGTGCAAGCCGTCCGCCGCGCACCCCTATCCCGTCGTGCTGGTCCACGGCACCTTCGAGGACATGGCCAAGAACTGGTCGGTCCTGTCGCCGCAGATCAAGGACGCTGGATACTGCGTCTTCGCACTCAACTACGGCAACAACGCCACCGCCCACATCGCCGATTCGGCCCAGGAGCTCGATACGTTCGTCGACTCGGTACTCGGCGCGACCGGCGCCAAGAAGGTCGATCTGGTCGGGCACAGCCAGGGCGGGATGATGCCCCGCTACTACCTCGACTTCCTCGGCGGCGCCACCAAGGTCGACGAACTGGTGGGAATCGTGCCCTCGAACCACGGCACGACCAACCCCCTGACCATCCCGACCGGGTTTGCCGGCTGCGACGCCTGCACCGACCAGATGGTCGGCTCGCCGTTCCTGACCCACCTCAACGCGAAGGGGGACACGGTGGCGGGCCCCGACTACACCGTGATCACCACCGAGCACGATGAGGTCGTGACCCCGTACACCAGCGCCTTCCTCAGCGGGCCGGCGAAGCAGGTCACCAACGTCACGCTCCAGGACCGCTGCCCCCTGGACACCTTCGAGCACGACCAGAGCCCCAACGATCCGGTCGTCGCCCAGTGGGTACTCAACGCACTCGGCCGCAGCGGCCCCGCGGACCCCGCCTTCGTGCCCCGCTGCATCTGACGGTGTGCGCGGTACGGCTCCGGGCGGGACGGACCGCCCGGAGCCCTCTCATGCAGTGCTCGCGCGAGAGAAGCGCGGGAGAAGAGGGAGCACTGACTCGCTCGTCCGTCAACGGGGGCTTGAACGAGGCTCCGGCTCCGGCTCCGGCCCCGGCTCCGGAGGGTGAGGCGGCGGAGGAACAGGCTCGGGCCCGGGCGGAACGGGCCCTGGCCCCGGCTCCGGCGGACTGGGCGCAGGGCCAGGAGTGGGCGGGACCGGCTCAGGATGAAGGGGCCCTGGCGGCGCGGGCGGCTGCGGAACAGTCATCACAGGTCCTTTCCGAATGTCCCTCCGAATGTCCCTTCCGTATGTCCTTTCCGATCAGCGTGCGGTCCACGGGGCCCGTCGAGTCGAGTGCCGTACCGCAACTACCTGCAGTCCCTTCTCACTCTGACCCCCGCCGGAGACAGGAGCAAGCGGCTCCGGAGCCGCGGCTTCCCAGGGCCCGCCCGGACCCGCACCCGTCACTCCGCAGCACTTCGCCCCGCCGGCCAAGCCGACGGGGCGAAGTCAACAGGCTCCCGAGTCAACCAGCAGCGGCGTGATCGCTCCCGGGCCCCTGCCGCGTGGTCACCTGACCGTCAGCCGGCCGGCACGGTCATGGCACGGATCTCGCTGTAGGGCGAGTAGTTCCCAGCCGCGTCATAGGTACGGGCCCGGTACTGGTAGGTGCGCCCGTCGGCGGGCAGCGGGTCGCAGACGGTGACGTAGGCCGGGTCGTGGCGCGGGTCGTAGCCCTGGTGGGCGGCGACGGACCAGGCGTCCGTACCCGCCTCGCGGCGCTCGATCTCGAAACCGGTGAAGTCGCGGATCGGGGCGGGCGTGTAGTCGTTGGCGGTCGCCCGTATGCCGCCCTCGCAGGCGCCGACGAGGAGTTCGGGGGCGGAGCCGGGGGCGATGCCGTCGGGGATGTTGAGCCAGAGCTCGTTGGTGGCGGAGGCGTTGAGGGCGTCCCCGCTGTAGGTGGTGGTGCCGCCATCGTTGGTGACGAGGACGCGGTAGTGGCGGGTCTCGCCGTCAGCGACGATCGGAGCCGTGGTCCAGGTGCTGCCGGTGGTGGTACCCAGCGGCACCCACTTCCAGTAGCCGTCCACCTTGTCGTTGCTCAGAACCGTGTAGTGGTCGAAGTGCGGCTCGGTGTTCAGCGGCCACTTCAGGGTGACCTTGCCGGTCACCTTGTCGTAGGTGCCGGTCAGGTTGGTGACGATCGGCAGGGGCCGGACGATGGTGTCCGTGCTGCCCGACGAGGTGTTGCCCGCCTTGTCCGTGGCGCGTACCTCGTAGTAATAGGGCGTGCGGTCGTCGGGGTTCACGAGGGGGTCGGTGTAGCTGCGGGCGGTGG
Source organism: Streptomyces sp. NPDC107765 (assembly GCF_055657085.1). NCBI lineage: Bacteria > Bacillati > Actinomycetota > Actinomycetes > Kitasatosporales > Streptomycetaceae > Streptomyces > Streptomyces sp. NPDC107765. The sequence goes on from NZ_JBVKBL010000001.1 coordinate 363,439, forward strand.
TCGTGGTGACCTTCGTCCAGGTGCTGGAGCCGACGGGCCGCCGGTAGAGGGAGTAACTCGCCAGGTCCATCTCCTTGTTGGCGGACCAGGAGACGGTCGTCTTGCGGGTCGTGGTGCTGTAGGCGGTCTTCACGCCGGTGGGGGCGAGCGGCTTCGTCTCGTCGTACGTGGCCGACGTCCGGGGTGTGTACGTGAACGCGACCTTCGCGGCGCCCGACCAATTCACGTAGTCGACGCGGATGGTGTGCTTGCCGGACGGGACGGCGAAGCCGAGGAACGTGGAGCGGGCGGTGTCACCGGTGGCGTACCACAGGTCGATCTGGCGGACGCCGTCCAGGTAGAAGCGGACTCCGTCAGTGGCGGAGACGTTGAACATGAAAGGGCCGCCGGAACCGAAGTCACGGGTCACCGACCAGCGGACACCGAAGTTGTTCGACGCCACGCCGGAGACCGGGCTGCCGGCCCAGCTCTGGCTGATGGCTCCGTCGCAGTCGGTCTTCACCGGGGAGCCGGAGAACGAGGTGTTGTTGTAGAACGTCCGCTTGTAGACGTTGGTCGAGCAGGTGACATCGGCGGCTGCCGCCTGTGGGGCGGCAGCCAGCAGGCTGCCGAGGATGACGGCACACATGGCGCCCCCTGTCTGGGCGGCCACGAGTCTCTTCTGGTGCACGGGGACCTTTCACGCTGTGCGGGTAAGACGTACGGCGTGGAGACCCGTGAGGTGGGAAGAAGGTTGCACAGCGCGCCCGATGACGTGAAGGGACCCGGTAGCGATCGCGACTCTGCTGGTCAACCGGGTCTTATCCCCGTCCTCTCCCCCGTTCCCATCGGCAGCTCTACGTGCGCCGTTCATAGCGTGAGCGCGCGAGGTGATAGGCCGTATGCAGCAGCTCACGGGTCGCCACCTCGGTACGCGGGCCTGGGTTCACCACTGCCAGCCAACCGACGGTGCCGTAGACGGGGTGCGCGATCACGGTGTCGACGGTGCTGGGGTCGACCTCAGTGGGGGCTGGTTCGCGTGGCGCGTGACCGGTCCACCGGATGAACGCTTCTTTCCCGGCAGAGATGTTCACGCGGAAGGTGTCCGGGCGGTCCAGACGTGATGCCTGGTCGCCGGGATAGTCCTTGATCACGATCGTCGCGAACGGTTGGGTTGCCGTCGGGGTGACGCCATCAGGTGCGTAGTAGAAGAACGTGTCGCCCCAGCCGATTTCCGGCGAGCCGTCACCGGGTGCCGGCCTGAGGGTCAGGACGCCGTCGAGGCCGTCCACGAAGCTGATGATCTCGTCCATGCTCATGTGCTCTAGCGTGGCATTGAAGTGCTTGTGGAGACTTTGAGGCTGCGATGGAGGAACTTCACGATGTCAGGTCTCAAATCGGGGGGCATGCGCACCGTCGACGTCGCACGGCGTGCCGGGTGCTCCGTGCAACAGGTGCGCAATCTTGAGGACAAGGGTGTGCTTCCGTCGGCAGCGCGCACGGCGGCCGGCTACCGGGTCTATACGGAGATACATCTGCAGTCCGCGCTGGCCTACCGGGCCCTGGCAGCAGGAACGGGTCCGACCGGGGCCAAGAAGATCATCCGGGCCGTCCACCGGTCGCCCACCTCGCAGATGGCGCTTGCTCTTCTCGACGCGGCGCACGCCCGGCTCGACGCGGAGCGCACACAACTGAGGCAGGCCAAGCAGGCAGCCCGGGCAATCTCCAGCGAGCCGATCGAAGACGTACGCGCGTCGGACGCGATGAGCATCTCCGAACTCGCCGCCGCCTTGGGCGTACGCCCTTCGACGTTGCGGCACTGGGACAGGGAGGATCTCGTCGTTCCCGACCGCGACCCGGTACGAGGCACGCGGCGATACACACCCACCCACGTGCGGGACGCGCGGATCGTTCACCAACTACGTAAGGCGGGTTACCGCATCGCTCCTCTTCGGACCCTCATGCCGGAGATGCGGTGCGCCCGCCGGTCGGAGGAGGTCGCCGCCGCGCTGACTGCCAGGGACGCCAGCATCACGGCACGTTCCAAGGCCCTCCTGGACGGAGCCGCCGCGCTCAGTGCCGTGCTCGCCCTGGTCGCCGGTTGACTTGACACCTGCTTCCCGTTGTGGCGGCCCCAGTTGCGGGCGGCGAGGGGCGGGTGTCTCCTGAAGTTGTGAGGGACGGTTCGGGACGAATCCCAGGTCCCTGTGTATGGCCTTGACCGCTGCAGTCCCCAGGGCGGGGCGTACTTCAGTCCGCAGGTGCGGGCGCACTTCCGGACGGGCGCAGTTCCGGACGGGCGCAGTTCCGGACGGGCGAACTTGCCGGACGGGCATACTTCGGGATCGAGGTCACCGAGTAGGTGAGATGACGACCATGAACATCACGGTGACACAGTCCAACCCTCTCGCCCTGACGCTTCCGCATGTCGTGACCAATCCGGTGATCAAACCCGTGATGCAGGGTGACTTCCTCGAAGAGATACAGCTGACCTCGACGATCCACGAATTCCTGTTCAAGGTCACCAAGGACAGTCAGGTGTTCTGGGTCGGTGTCGCGGTACCGTTCGGCACCACCGACTTCTCCCGGATACAGGTCTTCTTCCACCCGACAGTGGTCCAGCTCCGGCCCCCGCCGCAGCCCCCCATCATCCACGCCACGGATACCGACTACCCCACCTTCACCGGTGGCTGGTCCGGCAGCCTGCAGCGGTACATCGCGCTCCAGGGCGGCCAGTTGGCGTCCGTCCGGCGTGTCCCGCTGCTGGTTCCGTTCACCACCATGGCCGCGCTCGGCGTCGACCCTCAGCAGAACATGTTCTCCATCGACCCGGTCGCGACCCTCAGTAACATCACGGCGGCCACCCAAGCCGCGTTCGTCCCCTTCCTCCCTCCGTCGAATCTCACGGACGTCGGCGTCACCTCGTTCAGCTCAGGCATCCTGGCGATGCGGAAGTTCATCGCCGCGATGAAACCCTCGGGACTCATACGCGAAGTCATCGACTTCGACAGCCCCTTCATCCTCACCGAACCCGCGGAGCTGACGCCCTCGCCCGGCGCGGTGTCCAGCTGCTACACCCAGCGGTTCCGGCAAAACCCGCCCGCGGGCTACCGGTTCATGCCGACGAACAGCTTCTCGCAGGTGCCGAGCTTCCCCAACTCCGACGCCGGCGCGCACGCGCATGCCTGTATCGGCTTCATGATGTACCACACGGCCATGCTCACCAGCAGCGTCGCCGCGTCGTCGGCCGCCCCGATACCCCACTAGGTAATAGCTGTGCTGTGCCGATACCCCACGGCGTGTGCGGTTCGGAGGTTGGTGACGTTCACTGCGCCGGGGCGGTGCGTTCCGTCAGCCGGTCGGAGCGGCGGTGATTCGGCAGGCCGCCTCCACCGTGTCGCGCGCTACCCGCGTGATGTCGTTCTGCGTCCCTGACCGGTCCCGCAACACGACCCCACCGGACCGTGACGTTCGTCACCAGACCGCGACGCCCGCGGGGCGCGCGTTCGTCGCCTCACGGCAGGAAGGTCACCTCCGGAAAGGCTCGGGACGGGCCGTCGAGCAGGTGCCCGCGTCGGTGCCGCAGGTGCAGGTCGAAGAACGCGAGTGGGTACGCCTGCTGGATGCGTACCGCCCGGGCCGGGGCGAGGGTGCCGATCAAGGCGCGCAGCTGCTCGTCAGTCATCTTCACCACCTTCGCCAGCTGCGGGATCAGTACCTGGTTGTCGCCGTAGGACGAGTGGACGGCGCCCTCTGCCTGTATGTTGAGCCGCCACCCGCGCAGGTGCGTCCAGAACTCGGCGACGCTGGACTCCTTGGCCCGGGTGAACTGGGCGGTCATCATCATGAACGGCCGGTCGAGGTCGCCGGTGATGGCGGGCAGCATGGGGCCGTCGAGGCTCAGCCCGGCCTGGACGCGCGGGTCGTCGAGCATGACGCGGGCGGTCGCCGTCCCACCCTTCGACCAGCCGAACATGCCGATGCGCCGCGGGTCGATCGCGCCGGTCAGGCCGTCCGGCAGCGACCGGCCGTCGACGTCGGGATTGCGTCCGGCGGCGAGCTCCTCGACGCAGTCGAGGACGAACCGGATGTCGGCGGCGAAGTCCGCCGGCCCCATCGCGCGATCCGGGTCCGGGGCGAGGACCCGCCCGTCCGGGAACTCGGTGTAAGCGTCGTAGGTATGGGCCACCGTCACCACCACGTAGCCGTGGCTGGCGAGTTCCTGCACCATGATGGTGTGGTCGGCGCGGTGGCTGTGCGCGGCGTGCGAGTACACGACGACGGGCAGCAGCTCGCGGCCGCTGCGCCGCACCGGGGCACTCTGGTGGCCGGTGGTGAGCGGCGCCTGTGCGGCGTCGGCGGGGAAGTCCGCGGAGGTGAGCAGGCCCCGCAGGTTGGCGGGGGACATCCACGGCGCCAGCGGGTGCCGCTCGACGTCCCGGGCGGGGTACCAGACGCTCGCCATCAGCTCCCGATGACGCCCCGGGCCCGCCACGGGGTCGGGACGGGCGGCGTCGACGAGGTGCAGCGCCACCGTGCCCACCGGATACGGCCCGGTCGGCGCGGGCAGGGTGAGCCGTGCCGGGGCAGGCGCGCCCGAGGCTGCCCGAGCCGTCCCGGCGAGGCCGAGCGGCAGCGCCACGCCGGCCGCCAGCGCGGCTCCCAGCAGGCGACGGCGCGTCAAGGTGTCTGGACTGGTGAACGGTGTGGTGGTCACGGCCCCTCCCTGGGTCTTCTGACGGATCCGAGCGCAACTGACCGTCAGTCAGCTGCGCCTTACGGTCGCGCATCGGTGCGTGATGCCGAAGATCCGTGCGCATGAAGGGAACGTTGTCACTCGCCCCGATCGAGCCGCATCAACCCACGGGTTGCAATCCCTCACCCCTGTCAGTCCACGGGCGTCACCCCACGGGTTTACACCCCAGGTCGACGCGGTCGGGGCGGAGCCTGACCCGCGCCGCCCCGGCGCCCACCGGCGCCCACCGCCCTCGAAGGGCCCGTGGCAGTTGCTGGGGCCCTCGATGCCCGAGCCGACCCCTGCGGCCTCCGATGGTCGGGCCTATTGATCGGCGCTGCCCTCGGAGGCCGGAGGGGGAAAGCACCGTGGACGACGACGAGGACGGTTCGCTGCCTGAGATCGGCTGGGGCCGGGGGCTGCCTCTGGGCTTCGCGCTCGTCAGCGAGGAGTGGGACGGGGAGCAGACGGTGTGGGGGCGGTGCGTGGACACCGACGGGCTGTTCATCCGACCGGCAGGACGACTGCCGCACCGGTGACCGCGCCGGCAAGAGTGGTGCGGAGCGCCGCGCGCTTCCCACGTCGGACGGGAGACGAAGCCTGCGGAGGCGAATGAATCGCAATTGCTGTGCCGGCAACCGGCTCTGACGCGATAAGGACCCAATGAGCAGGGAGATAAGGAGAAACAAACAGGAAGGAGAAACGGGTAGCCGGTCAGTTATCGACGCTGCTCCGGGGAGGGCGGGAGGTGGAGTTCGGCTACGGCTCCGCCGTCGGGGGCATTGGCGAAGCGGAGGGTGGCACCGAGGACATGGGCCTGGCCGGCGGCGATGGTCAGGCCCAGGCCGTGGCCGGTCCGCTTGCCGGCGTCAGACCCGCCCGACTGACTCCGAAAGCGCTGGGGGCCCTGGTCGAGGAGGTAGGCGGGGTAGCCGTCGCCGTGGTCCCGCACGGTGATGACGGGGGCGTCGACGGTGACCACGACGGGCGGGCAGCCGTGTTTGTGGGCGTTGGCGACCAGGTTTCCCACCACACGTTCCAGCCTGCGCCGGTCGGTCTCGACCTGGTCGTCCGCCACGACGCGGACCTCGGTCGTCGTTCCGGTGGCCCGTACCGCCCGTTCGGTCAGTGGGCCCAGTTGGTGGATGTCGAGGTCGGCGCTCTCGACCTGGGCGTCGAGCCGGGAGATCTCCAGCAGGTCCTCGGTCAGCCTGCGCAGGGCCCGGACGCGGTCGCGCACCATCTCGGTCGGGCGGCCGGGCGGGAGCAGCTCGGCCGCGGAGTGCAGGCCGGCGAGCGGGGTGCGCAGCTCGTGGGAGACATCCGCGGTGAAGCGCTGTTCGCTGTGCAGTCGGGCCTGGAGGCTGGCGGCCATCGCGTCGAGCGCGGTCGCCACGGCGGCGGCCTCGTCCTGGGCCCGGTCGGGGCGCCGGGCGCGGGGGTCGTTCACGCGGGCGTCGAGATCGCCGGTGCTGATGCGTCGGGCGACGCGGGCGGTGTGGTGCAGCCTGCGGGTGATGCGGGAGACGGAGATCAGCCCAGCTGCCAGAGTGAGGGCGATCGCGGCGGCGGAGGAGCCGATGATGGCCCCGTCCAGGCCGCGGAGAGAGGCTGCCTGTTCGCTGTAGTCCAGCCGTAGCGCGAGCACCTTCCCCCCGGCGACGGGGGTGGCGGCCCACATCACGGGGCGGCCCTGGTGCGTTGCGAGCTGGGTTCCGCGCTCGTGGCGACGCACGGTCATCTCGCGCAGCGGCGCGGGGAGGTCGGGCGGGCTCACCGAGACGTTGCGGTCCAGGGGGTCCCCGGCGACGTACACGGCCTTGCTGCGGTCCAGTTCGGCCAGCGCCGTGTGGCGCGCACGGTCCTGGGTCTGCCGGTCGACCAGGACGTGCACCAGGATGCCGAGCACCGCGGCGAGCAGGCAGCACATGACGGTGATGAAGACGGCGGCCTTCCAGTACAGCGTCGCCGTCCAGGCATGCAGCCACCGCGGCGGACGCGGTCGGCGAGTGCGCACGACTCACCTGCCCGAAGAAGTAGGAGGAGAGGCCGGGGCCCGCCGGCCGTAGCCGACGTCCTGGATCGTCATGACCTGGTGCCGCGCATCCCACACGTAGACGGTGCGGCTCTCGTATCCGGGCGCGTCCCCGGGCTCGTGGATGACCAGCTTGTGGTCGGCGACCTCCACCGACTGCGGGGAACTGGTGGAACCGAGGATCGAGGTCACCACCCCGTTCCTGAGCGTGTAGGCGTAGATGATCAGGAGGTTGCTTCCGCTGCGCACCCCGACGATCAGCTCGTCCTTCCCGTCGCCGGTCAGGTCGTGGTATTCGGGGGCCCGCACAGGACACGAGCCGGAACCCGGCCTGGCGGCGCAGGAGCGGATCGTGCGTTCCTCTCCCTCGTCGAAGACCGGCTGGTCGCGGCGCTTGTCCGCGTCGATCTGGGCCAGGAGTACGGAGCCGGCGGACACCTTCCGGATGTCCCCGGACGGCACCCGCGGTACCGCGGTCAGCGGCTGCGGTTTCTCCTGTCCTCCGGTGGCCGGCGAAGCCGCCGGTGCGGGCTTGCTGCCGGGCCAGAGTTCCGCCGGACCGGTGACGGGGGCGGCATGCCCGGCGCTCTTCGGCGCACTGGCCTGCACACAGCCGCCCAGCAGCACCACACTGGCCGCCGCCACACTCACCAGCGCCACCGCCCGTACCCCGGGACAGGGCCGGTGCAGGCCGCGCAGAGGGGAAACGGCGCTGGTCCGAGAAGGGCCGGAAGGCGCAGTGGCTGAGTTGTGAGGAGTCAAACGTTCTCTCCGCGTGGCTCTGCGACGATCCGACAAGTCCGGAAACCGTAACCCATCAGTCGCGCGACAGGTCGTGCCCGGTCACCGCACGGGGCTCTGCCCGGGCCGGAGGGCCGTGCCTGTCCCCCATGCTCGCCTGCCCTGTCGCATGGTTGTTGAGGAGGGGGTGGCCGTCCCGGTAGGCACAGAGGACCGTTTGACTCCGCAAGAGTGGGGTGAGCGGGCGTCAGGTCCCTCCGGTGCGTGTCCGAGCCGTCTCGACCACCGCATCGCCCCTGGCCATGCCCCACGGCCGTGCCTGGACTCTACGGCTGGTCGAGGAGCCGGTTCACGGCCCGGCGGGTGCGGGCGGCAGCCGTGGGATCGGCAAAGAGCTGGATTTCCTGGTTGAGAGCCAGGTAGAGAGCCACCATCTCGTACACGACCTGGTCCGGGTCGGTGTCCGTGGGCAGATCGCCCGCCGCGACAGCCGTGCGCACTTCGGCGGCGAGGCGGTGGCGCCAGACCCGCAACAGGCGGGCCACGGCGTCGCGGACGGGGCCGCCACGGGCATCGAACTCGGTGGAGGCGGTGGTGAAGAAACAACCGCCGGGAAAGACGTCGCGCCCGGTCTCCAGATAGGCGATCCAGGTGTCGCGAACGGCCCTCAGGCGGGGCAGGCCCGGCTTCTCGTGTGCCACGGGCTCCCAGACCAACCGCGAGAAGGCCGCCGCGGCCCCTTGCAGGGTCGCGAGCTGGAGCGCCTCCTTGGTGCCGAAGTGCCCGAGCACGCCGGCCTTGCTCATCTCGAGGTCGGCGGCGAGACGCCCGATGGTCAGCCCTTCGAGGCCCTCGACCGAGGCGAGCGCCATGCCGCGCTCCACGATGCGCTCCCGGGTCCTGCGGGCTTCGATGCGGGAGTTGCGAGGGCTCATGGCGTCAGTGTACCGAGCCGCCCAATCTTTAGCTTCCGACCGATCGGTTGCTATATTCCGGTATCCCATCGCCGAGCCGAGGAGATCACCTGTGCGTTCCACCGTGCCGGGAAGCCGCATCACCGCCATGGGCCACTACCAGCCCATGCGCGTCCTGACCAACGACGACCTGTCCGCCCTGGTCGACACCAGCGACGAGTGGATCTGGCGCCGTACCGGCATCGCCACCCGGCGAATCGCCGCCTCGGACGAATCAGTCACCGACATGGCCGCGACGGCCGCCGGCAAGGCACTGGCCGCGTCCGGGCTGGAGCCCTCCGACATCGGCCTGATCACGGTGGCGACCTGCACCGCGATCGACCGCTGCCCCTCCATCGCCGCCCAGGTCGCGGCACGTCTGGGCCTGCCTTCCCCGGTGGCCTTCGACCTCAACAACGGTTGCGCGGGCTTCTGCACCGCGCTCGCCTGCGCCGACCACACGATCCGCGCGGGCGCCGCCCGGCACGCCCTGGTCATCGGCGCCGAGAAGATGTCCGACGTCACCGACTGGACCGACCGCCGCACCTGTGTCCTGCTCGGCGACGGGGCGGGCGCCGCCGTGCTCAGCACCGCCGACGCCGCCGGAATCGGCCCGGTCGTCTGGGGCTCCGACCCCACCCGAGGCGATGCGGTCCGCCTCGTCGACGACTGGCACCCGCACTTCGCCCAGGAAGGCCAGACGGTCTTCCGCTGGGCCACCGGCGAACTCCCCGCCATCGCCCGGGAAGCCTGCGCACGTGCCGGCCTGGCCCTGACCGATCTGGCAGGTGTCGTCACCCACCAGGCCAATCTGCGCATCATCGACGCCGTCATACGCCAACTCGACCTCCCCGAGAGCACGGTGGTCGCCCACGACGTCGTCGAGTCCGGCAACACCTCCGCCGCGTCCGTCCCGCTCGCCCTGTCCAAGCTCACCGAACGCGGTGAGCTCTCCCCCGGCGCTCCGGTCCTGCTGCTGGCCTTCGGTGGCGGTCTGTCCTGGGCCGGTCAGGTCGTCACGTGCCCCTGAATCCGAGCACCGCAGCGACGGCACAGGAGTGCAGGTTGCACCCCCCAGGGCCGGGTGGCGCAGCTGGTCCGGAGATGCGGTGAGATGGGGCCATGACGAGGACTGACGCAATCGTGGTGCCGGGGCTGTACGTTGGCTATCCCGGGGTGGCCTTCGGCGGCTATGTCGCCGGCGTGCTGGCGGAGCGATCCGAGGCGAAGACGGTACGGGTGGACTTCCGCGGGCCGGTGCCGACGGACGTGCCCGTGCGGATCGCCGAAATCGCGGGAGGAGGCGTGGAGCTGAGCGAGAACGAGCGGCCCCTGGCCACTGCGCGCCCCGCCGAGCTGCTGCTCGACACGCCTGCCCCGCCCTCCTGGGACGAGGCGGTTGCCGCGGCCGAGAGGTTCCGGGCGGCGCCGCCGTCGGGGGTGGTCGACTGCTTCGGCTGCGGTCTGCGTCCCGCCGACCGCGGCCTGCGGATGCACCTCACGCCGGTGCCGGGTCGCGAAGTGGTGGCCAATGCCTGGGTCCCGTCCCCCGTTTTCGCCGGCCCGGACGGCCTCCTCCCGACCCGACTGGTCTGGGGCGCCCTGGACTGCCCGGGAAACTGGGCGGGCCGCCTTCTCGGCACCCAGCGTCCGGGCGCGGTCACCGCAGCGCTCACGGGGACGATTCTGCGGCCGGTCGCCGCAGGTGAGCCGTACATGGCGTACGCGTGGCTGCTGTCGGAGTCCGGCCGCAAGCACATGGCGGGCGTGGCGCTCGCCACGGCGGAGGGCGAACTGTGCGCCGTTTCCGAGGCGCTGTGGATCGATCCCCGGCCGGCGCCCTGATCGGAGGTGCCGTCGACGCCGTACGGGGCCGGCACGTCGAGTACCTGACCGCCGGCCACGACGCCGTCCTGGACCACGGGCTGTAGCTCCGACCGGACCGGGGCGCGCGGACGGAGACCGTTGAGGCCGCGGGCCGGGCACGGACAGCGGGATCACTCCAGGATCGATCTCATCCGCCGATGGCGTCGGTGAGGACGGTGCGGATCCGTTCGACGAGGGGGTTGGTCTCCTCGGCCCGCCACACCAGGTGCAAGGTGGTCGAGGTCTCGGCCAGGGGCCGCGGGGTCACTCCGAGGCGGCGCAGCGCACGGTGCGAATCGGCGAGCACCGCTGCTCCGAACTTGGCCGCGACCAGGGCCAGGAGTGTCTGCACACTGCGGCCTTCTGCCCCGATCTGCGGCACGATACCGGCGCCGTGGCAGAGCGCGATGATCTCGTCGTAGGAGCGCGGTGACACCTCCCGCGGCCAGATGACCAGGGGGATCTGGCCCAGTGCGGTGAGCGGGGCGGGTTCGGAGGGGTAGGCCAGCGGGTGGCCGGCGGGCAGGAACAGCGTCAGCGGTTCACGCCACCACTCCTGGGTGGCCAGCCGGGCATCGCGCACCGGAAGACGCTGGACCGCGAGGTCGTAACGCCCCTCCAGGACACCGGTGGACATCTCGGCATCATTGAAGCTTTCCTCCAACTGGAGCTGCACCCGGGGGAGTTCGCGTCGTACGCGACCCAGCGCCGCGCCGAGCGGTCCGTTGATGCCCGAACCGGCGAAGGTCACGACCAGTCGCCCGGTCATGCCCTGCGCGGCCAGCCGTACGTCCTTCAGGGCGGCCTCCGCCTCGGCGAGCACGGTGGCCGCACGCCGCACCAGAACCTGGCCGGCCTGCGTCGGCGTCAGCCCACGCCCCTGTCTGACGAACAGTTTGATGCCCAACTGCCGTTCCATCTCGGTCAGTTGGCGGCTGAGGGTGGGCTGCGTCAGATGCAGCCGACGGGCCGCACCGCTGATGCTGCCCTCTTCCGCGATCGCCACTGCGTAGCCGAGTAGCCTTAGCTCCATCCATACCTCCCAGGCATGGGAAGTATAGGCAGTAATGCCCGTGGAGCAGATTGGGTCGCCACTCAGGCCAGGCTGGACACAGCGCACCGGACGGAACCGGAACGCACACCTGGCTCTGAGGAGAAACCATGAACCGCGAGGACCGCTACGCATACGGCATGAAGGTCCTGGAGGAGGTTGACGGCGAAGCGGGACAGCGCATCGTCGACTCCCTCGCAGACACCTCACCGGAGTTGGGCCACCAGGTGGTGGCATGGGCGTTCGGCGACATGTACTCGCGCCCCGAACTTCCTGCGCGCGAGCGGCAGTTGGTCACCCTGGGCATGCTCACCGCGCTCGGTGGCTGCGAAATCGAGCTGGAGGTGCACATCAACGCGGCCCTCAACGTCGGCCTGACCGCCACCGAGATCTCCGAGGCGCTCCTGCACTCGGCCGTCTACTGCGGCATGCCGCGGTCGATCAACGCCACACTCGTCGCCAAGAAGGTCTTCGCCGAACGGGGCCTGCTCCCTCTCACCAACCTCAGCTGACCCGTCCCGAGCCTCGCGGCCAGCAAAAAGGTCTCTTCCCCGTAGGGGGAAGAGACCTTTGTCGGAGCGCCCGGCAGGCCTTGCACCTGCATCTCCCACCGGCTGGTGGACGTCTTTCCTTGGACCACAGACGCGTGACTCCCACCCGCGGGCCGGAGCTACGTCATGATCATACTGGATCGGCGGACGCATCGTCCACGCCGACCAGAGGCGAGCTGCTCAAGGGGCTGTCACTCCACGGGATTCATCGACAGACCGGATGGTTTCGGCAGGGTCGAGACGGAGGTTCTCCTGTGCGGGGCCCCCTCCTCCAGCGCTGCCCGCCAGCCCATTTCTGTCCACATGGTGATGCGCCGCAGGACCGGACCCCTGCGGCGCATCATGGAGAGTGCCGGTGAGTGACGTCAGCCCTCACCGGCAGTAGGGCTTGTTAGTGGTGGCCCCAGTGGCCGTGGTGGTCCCAGTGGCCGTGGTGCCCCCAGGACCGGGAGTCGACGATGCGGCGGTGGTCGTTGCGCAGGGTCGCGGTGTCGGAGTAGTTGTCCCAGAAGTAGTCGCGGCGGTCCTGGAACAGGTCGGTGCGGTCGTCACGGCCGATGCCGGTGTGGACGCGGACCTGGCTGTGGCCGGCCAGACGGACGTTGCCGAAGCGGTAGCTGTGTCCGGTCTTGTCGGAGAGGGTCCAGCCCTTGATGGTCACCGGCCAGCGGCCGATGTTCCGGAGGGTGACCCATTCGGCGTTCAGGCTCCGGTTGGAGCCGTCATCGCGGCCGGGGCTGTCGTACTGGATCGGCCCGAGCACCACCGCGGAGCGCACGTGGTGGTGCCAGCCGTGGTGCCAGCCGTGGTGGCCGCGGTCGTGGTCGGCCGCGGCGGCGGGCAGCGCGGCGGTGGCGGCCAGAGCCGCAGCCCCCACTACGGCAACGGCGATACGCGAAGCGTGACGGAACACGAAATCCCCTCCTGAGGCACCCCGAAGCAGGTGCCGGGAAAAACCGGAAGCCCGGCCGGTTTGACCGGGCCCCCACACAGTGACCCCACGTCATGCCTTGCCGGAAGAATTCAGATTTGGTGTTACAAAACACAGACATTCACACAACCTCTCCCCGCCAGGCGCACACTCCCCCGCCTTCGCCCACGCCAACGCGACGCCCCTTACACCCATCCAGACGCCCCAAGGGGTTACCCGCGGCAGCACCTGCCACCGGGCTCCGGACGCGAGCCGACTCGGCCACCGCGGGGGCTGAACTCCTGACTATTCGCGCTCCCCGGACAAGCCCCTCCACGCCGGGCCGTTCAGGGGCCGAGGTACGAGTGGAAGAGGTTTTCCGGGTCCCAACGAGCTTTGATCTCGGCGAGGCGGTCCCAGGCGGCCGGTGCGTACGAGGACCCGGCCCGCGGGCCGCCGGCCTCCAGGTCGGCCTCCGCGATGTAGCGCCGGCCGTCGCCGCGCGGGTCCACCGCGGCCCTCGCCTCCCGAAGCCAGCGACCGTTCGTCGCGTCGTCGGCCGGATCGTCCCAGATCGCATAACAGACCAGGTAGGAGGCGCCGAGCGGGGCGAAGGCCATGTTGCTCAGCAGCGCCGGGTCCTCGGAGACGGGGTGCACGGGTGCGAGCACCAGCGACTTGCCCGAGGGCGCGGCGGCCATCGGATCCACCAGGCGGGTGAGCTGGGTGTGGTAGCTCTCCGGGGCCCACAGGGTGTCCGCGCCGTAACGGTGGCCCGGTGGCCAGACCGCACTCGCGCCCTCGTGCAGGGCGGCGTACGAGGTCGGTGCGGGCGGCTCCGCAGCGACTTCGAGCTCGCCGAAGGGGCACTCGGTGAAAGGCTTGAGGGCCTGCCGGGCCGTCTCGGGTGAGGGTGCGAAGGCCGTGGCGGCAACCGTGATCCGGGGTCCCGGGGGTACCGATGCCGTCGCCGGACCGGACGCCGCGAGCACGAAGGCGGTCTCCACGTACGGCGGCAGCCCGCGCGCGATCAGCTCCGCCCACTCCGTGACCCGGGCGGTGTCGGCCAGCGGGAAGGTGCGGCTGGTCGCCATGATCGACCCGGGGTGGGGGTGCAGGGCGAGCCGGAAGCGGGTGACGATGCCGCAGAAACCCGCTCCGGCACCGCGCGCGGCCCAGAAGAGGTCGGGGTGCCGGCTCTCGCTGCAGTCGACGATCCGTCCGTCGGCGGTGACCACCCGGACCTCCTGGACGTCGGCGCAGGACACGCCCCAGGCCCGGGAGTTCCAGCCGAGGCCGCCGCTGAGCAGGAATCCGCCCACCGCGACGGTGGGGCAGTGGCCGACCGGGAAGGCCAGTTGGTGCGGAGTGAGGAGAGCGACCAGCTCCTGGCCGGTGATGGCGGGCCCGACGACGGCCGTCGGAGGGCCGGGGCCGTCGGCCGGGGTCAGGGTGCACTCGCGCAGTCGGGAAAGGTCGAGCAGCAGCCCGTCGTCGCGGAGCGGGGCGCCGGACCAGTTGTGCCCGCCGGAGCGGGTGGAGAGGCGCAGCCCTTGGTCGCGGGCGTGGGCGACGGCCCGTACGACGTCACTCTCCGAGGCGGCCTGCACGATGACGGCGGGGAACCGCGCCGGTGTGACACGGTTCCAGACCACGTCGGCCCGGGCGTCCTCGTATCCGGCATCGCCCCGGCGGATCAGCCTTCCGTCGAGGTCCGGCGCGGACACCGGTGTGCGTCGGCCCATGTCGCCTCCTCGATGCGCAGCGGACCGTTCAGGGCATCAGGGTGATCAGGGCGAAGACGGCGAGGGAGACGAGATAGCAGAGCGCGACGGCGGCGATGCCCGCAAGCTGTGCCCGGCGGCCGAGTGTCCGGCCGGGCGCCAGCCAGAACCCGAGAGCTCTGTTCACCAGGGGCATCAGAAGCCAGGTCAGGGCGCTGACGCTGAGGATGTTCGAGATGAACATCGCGAGGTAGAGGGGGAATTTGATGCTGTTCAGTGCGTCTCCGAGGGTCAGCGTGAGCACCATGACGGTCGGATAGAGCGCCAGGAGCACGGTCATCGCCTGTTTCCAGTTGGGCGGCGCACCCTCATCGTTGCCGTGGCCGAACCTGAACCAGCCGCTGAACGCCGAGCTGACCTTGCGTACGTCATAGGCGGTGAAGTACTTGCGCCCCTCTTCAAGGAGCACGGCGCGCACATCCGATGCGAGCCAGTCGTCGAGATGCTCGCGGGAGTCGAACCGGAAGACGACCACCCAGTGTTGCTGAACGCCCTCGACCGGTTTGAAGAGCTCGGAGCCCATGAATCCCGGCGCCTTCTCCTGGGCCTTGAGCGTCTTCTCCTGCCATTTGAGGAAGCCCTGTTCGCGTCCTGGTTTCACGTCGTGGGAGATGACGGCCGTGACGACCTTCGGCGTCTCCTGGGCCGGACTGCCGCCACGCAGCACCTCCTGGGTCGGAGGCCCTTCGAAGAGTCCGTGCGCTTCCTTGAGCAGCTCCGCCCGCCGGTCGGAATCCAACCAGGCTGTCAGGTGGTCCACTCCGGAAAAGCGGAATACAGTGACCCATTCGTTTGCGCCGCCGGCACCGGGCGGGTATACCTCGGCGCCCACGAATCCCTCGAATTCACGGGCCGCCTGATTGGTTCTGTCCTGCCAGAGCCGGTACTCATCGGCCCGGCCTTCGCGGACCTTCTGCGAGGTCACCACGGTGGCAATGTCGGCCGCTGAGTCATGGCTTGCACGGGCACTCACCTTGAGTAGCCTAGTACATAACGCATTTAAACGGCAAATGGAGCATTTAATTTCCGGTTTCCGGAAAGGCCGATGGGCCGACGTCGAGGGAGACTCCACTATGGAACACAAAGAGCTCATGGCCGAGGCGGTACGACTCGCCACCGAGTCCGTCGAAAAGGGCTGGGGCGGCCCCTTCGGGGCAGTGCTCACCCGCGATGGCGAGATCATCGCCCGCGGGCAGAACCGCGTGCTGCTGACCGGCGATCCCACCGCCCACGCCGAGGTGGAGACCATCCGGAAGGCCGTGCAAATGCTCAACCCCGAGGCGCCGTCCATCTCCCCGGACCATCAGAACGAGACCACGCTGGAGTACGTCCCCCGCCCCGAGGGCTCGCCGGACCCCGTCCCCGAACGCGCCCGCATGCTGCAGGGCTGCTCGATCTACATCAGCGGCGCCCCCTGCCCGATGTGCATGAGCGCCATCTACTGGTCGCGGATCGACGAGGTCTACTTCGGCTGCGATCTGGAGGAAACCCGGAAAATCGGCTTCGATGACTCGTTCCAGTACGAGGACTTCACCAAACCGCTCGACCAGCGCCGGATCAAGATCAAGCAGATCTACCCCGAGCTGGGTTCCAAGGCCTACGAGGCATGGACGAACCGGCAGGAGCGGCACTCGTACTAGGAGCGGCCGCGGTCTCCGTACCAGGGTTGCGGCGCGGTGTCCCCGCAACCGATCCCGGGTTCCTGTCCTTGCGCGGCGTTCAGTACCTTCCGCACGCGTCGGCCGCCGCGGTCACTGGACGCGGATGACGCTCTTTCCGCGGGTGGCACCGGTGGCCAGGTTCGCGATGGCGGTCTCCACGTCGGCGAGCTCGTGTTCGGCGGTGATGTCGATGCGCACCGAGCCGTCGGCCACCCGGGCCAGCGCTCCGGCGGCACTGGCGGCCAGCCGGGCCGGATGGGTTCGGCTCAGCAGGTGGCTGTTGTACGTCATCACCGACTGCCCGTTCGTGAGCAGGTCGTTCGTCGAGAGGTCGACCGGGTCGAAGCTGGCGATGTTGCCGTAGACCACGAGCCGGCCGTGGGGCGCCAGGAGCGCCAGGTTCGCGGTGCGGGTGGTTCCCCCGACCGGGTCGAGGATGGCGTCGAAGGTCTCCCCGCCGAGAGCCCGGGGGAACTCCTCACGTGTCAGCACCCGGTGATAGCCGAACTGGCGCGCGTAGTCTGCCCGGTCGGCGTCGCCGGCCACGCCGATGATGCGCGTCGCTCCCGCCGCGGCGGCGAACTGGGCCGCCAGGGTGCCGACTCCGCCGGATGCCGCGTGGATCAGGACGCTGTCGCCGGGGCTGGTTCCGGCGACGGTGTTGATCAGGTCGTAGGCGGTCGGGGCGATCCAACCGCACCCGCCCGCGGTACGGACATCGACACTCTCCGCGGTGATCGCCAGCGCGGACGGCGCGAGGACGACCTCGGCGTAGCCGCCTCCACCCACCAGGGCGACGACCTGTTCCCCGACCCGGTCCTTCGCCACCCCGTCGCCGACCGCGGTGATCCGCCCCGCAACCTCGAAGCCGGGCACGAACGGTCGCGGGAGGGGGAAGCGCCCCTCCCGCACCAGCACATCGCCCCACTGGACACCCGCGTAGGCAACCTGCACAGCCACCTCACCCGGCCCGGGAACCGGGTCGGGGACCTCGGTCGGACGGAAGTGATCGTCGGCACCCAGGACCACAGCCTTCATCGCGCTTCAACCCCCTGTGTTGACTCAGTAACCTGATACTGGTGAATCTAGGAGTATCAGGTAACTGAGTCAAGTAAGGGAGTTGAGATATGTCCGAGGTGCCTGTCGAGGAGTACCTGTGCACCCGACTTCGGCGTGCGGAACAGGCCCTGATGGCACACCACGAGGCGGTACTGCGTACCTATGGGCTGACCATGACCCAGTACACGGTGCTCCTCGCGCTCTCCCGCGGGGACGGCCGGTCCGGCGCTCAACTCGCCCGGGCCTGCGGCGTCTCCCAGCAGAGCATGGCGACCGTCCTGAACGGCATGCAGACCAAGGAACTCATCAGCCGCAAAGCCTCCGCGACCCATGCGAAGGTCATGATCGCGACCCTCACCGACACGGGGCGAGACCTGCTCGACCGGGCGTACCAGGAAGTCATCGTGCTGGAACGCGCCCTGACCGACCGCTTCAGCACCGACGAACACCGCCAATTCTGCGAGTTCCTCGACCGCGCCACCGCCACCCTCATCGAGCAGACCCCCACAGCCCCAGCACGCTGACGACGACGCCGACCGGGAGCCCAGGCGTGCGATCCGGCGTGTCGGGAGGGAGAAAGGCGGTGCGCCGACTGAACCGAGGAGCGGGGCCTGCCATCTTCCTGCCCGACAGCCGGAAATCAACCCCCCATCAGTTCATGTGCCGCTGTGCGCCGGCCCTGCCGCACGGCCTCCCCGATGTTTGCAAGGATCAAGGAGACAATTCCTCACTCGCCCACGGGGAGCGAGGACGACGCCCGACACCCCAGGAAGAATGAGGAATCGCGGTATGCGCTTGGTCGCGCCTGACGGTCCGGCACCTTCGGAATCGGCAGTCGGGCGCCCCAGACTCTATGTGCTCGACGGGCTGCGGTTCGTGGCGGCACTGATGGTCCTCGGCTACCACTACCTCACCCTTCGCGACGGGTGGGGCAACGATCCGCGGGCGTTCTCACCGGAGCTCTACCACGTCGCACAGTTCGGCTGGCTGGGTGTCGAAGTCTTCTTCCTGATCAGCGGATTCGTCATCTGCATGAGCGCGTGGGGACGCACACTCGGCGATTTCGTGAAGTCCCGGGTTTCGCGCCTTTATCCCGCTTACTGGGTCGCCGTTCTCCTGACGGCTTCCGTCCTGGCGCTGTGGCCCCGCGTACGCAGTGCGGACAGTCTGGAGACGGTGCTGACCAACCTCACCATGCTGCAGCAAGGCGTGGGGGTGTCCGATCTCGACGATGTCTACTGGTCGTTGTTCATCGAGCTGAAGTTCTACTTGCTCTTCGCTCTCGTCGTCCACAAGGGCGTCACCTACCGCAGATGCGTACTCTTCTGCGGCCTGTGGACGGTGGCCGGCGTGGTCGCTTACAAGGCCGACACCAGTTTCCTGTCGGTATGGGCCATCGCACCGTACTCCCCGTATTTCATCGCGGGAATCGCCTTCTACCTGATGCACCGCTTCCGGCCCACCATGCTGCTGTGGGCGATCGTCGCGGTCGAATTCCTGCTGGCCCAGCACTACGTCAAGGGCCGCGTGGTGATGAACCTCGGGGACAAGGCCGCGACCGCACACGACTGGCCGGCACGCATCGGAGTGCTGTTGGCCTTCCTCCTCATGGCGGCCATCGCCCTGGGGGTGTTCGACGGAGTGCGGTGGCGCTGGCTGAGCCGGGCCGGCTCGTTGACGTACCCGCTGTATCTGCTGCACATGTACATCGGTTTCACGCTCATCGCCTTCCTGCGGCACCGTCTGCCGGCCCCCGTGCTGCTCATGTCGATCATCGCGCTCATGCTGGTGCTCTCGTACGCCGTCAACCGGTGGGTGGAGCGTTCTGTGGGTGCCTGGTTGCGCGACGGGATCGACAAGGGGTTGCAGGAGATGCGCCGCGGATCCCGGGCGGCTCCGCCTGCGGAACGACCCGGGGCAGGGCGCGCGGGCCGGCAAGGTGTCGCCCGCGGCGAGGCGGATGAAGGGAAGAGCCTCGCCTGCACGCAGGTCGACCGTACGGAGAAGGAGAGTGACCGGGTGGGGACACTCTCCTGAAGGCGGACCGGCTCCCGCTTTCCCTCTTCCGGGAGGTCTACCGGAGCGTCCAGCGTTGGGATGTGCCGCCGGTACATCGTCCCAGTGCCACCTCTGGTAGTCGGTGCGGTTGCAGTGGGAGACGTAGGGACCGTAGTCGGCCCGGAAGTCCAGGCACGGCTTGTCCGTGTCTCGATGAGCCCGGAACCGGCACACCTCCACATCTCTCCCCCATCACCCCGGAAGCCCCCGTACCGGAACCGTCAAACGACGCCGGCCGGAGTGCTCCTCCCGGTGGTAAAGGAGCTCACCGGCCAGCCGGCCGTGCGCGCCTTCGTGCGCGCACCCCACCTCGCCGGCGCACCCCGGCGCGTAGAGGCCGCGAGGGCGTGCCACATCCCATTCGTCACTCGCTTCACGGTCCTCGGTGTTTCGGCCAATGCCCGTCCCCGCCGCAACGGCCGTAGTGCTGCGCCAGGACGTCAACTCCTTGCGTTTCCAGGGTCTCAGGCAGTCCGGAATCGAGCGCGTTCGATTCCGTCGGGCCGTCGTTATGCCGTGCACCGCCGAGCCATCCAGACACGGCGCCCGCCCCAGGGAGGATGCAGATGACTGTGACCGACGCCTCGACCGCCCAGGCGGAGAATCCGCCTCCTCCCCCGCCGGCCACCCTCACCTTCGAAGGCAAACACGGAAAGAATCCGCTGGCGGAAGCCAGTTTCGCCGCCATGTGCCGGCGCCTGCCCGCTGTGCTCGGTCACGCCGCGCGCATGGCCTGGTCCGTCGACAAACCCGCTGTCGCACTGTTGCTGATCTGCCAGCTCCTCACAGGCGCCTCGGCCGCCATGGTGCTCGGCTTCACCGCGAAGGCCATGACCCACCTCCTCGGGCCGGGCACCGTGTCCCCACGCCTGCACGCCGCGATGCCCGCCCTGATCGTGGTGGCAGCCACCGCGGGCGTGGGCCGCATCAGCAGCGCTCTGTCGTCCTACGCCGACGGACGCATCACCCCTCTGCTGATGACCGAGGCGGACGTCGCGCTGGTCTCCGCCGTGTGCCGGGTCGAGGCGTCCGCCTACGGGGAGAGCGGGTTCGCCGACCGGCAGGAAGCCGCCGAAGTCGGCGTCACGCGCACCCGGATGATGGTGCAGGACGCCCAGCGCTTCATGGCCTCCCTGATCCGCATGATCGCCGCGAGCAGCGTCATCACCGCCCTGCACTGGATGATGCTCCCGCTGCTCCTGCTCGCCGTCATCCCCGCCGGGACCGGCGCGGTGCTCTGCGCGCGCGTCGACTACGAGACCCACTACGCCAACGTGGGTGACCGCAACGTCCGCGGCATGATGCGCTGGTGGGCCACCTACTCCCGGCACGGTGACGAAGTCCGTGCCAACGGCATGACCGGCTACCTCACCTTCTGGTACCGCGCCCTGTCCGAGCGCATCGACAAACGGACCCTGAGCGCCGCGCCCCGCATGCTGCGCATCGTCCTCGTGACCAGTGCGGTCGGTGGAGCGTTCCTCCTGGCCACCTGGGCGACCCTGGCCTGGCTGGCCACCACCGGCCGGGTGGCCCTGCCCGTCGCGGCCACCGCCGTCGTCGCCGTCCAGACGACACTGGCCGCGCTGTCCCAATTCGTCATCTATGGCGCCGCGTTGTTCCACACCTCCCTGTACCTCGCCGACATGCGCAGTTTCCTCGACATGGCCGCCGAGCGTGCGCCGAAGCGTGGCGAGCTGACCATCCCCGACCAGGTGGCGGAGATCCGCCTCGATGAGGTGGTGTACCGGTACCCCGGCAAGGACGAGCCGGCGGTCGACGGAGTGTCCCTCACTCTGCGCCGCGGCGAGATCCTGGCCATCGTCGGCGAGAACGGCTCTGGCAAGTCCACGCTGGCCAAACTCATCACCGGAATCCTCCTGGCCGACAAGGGCAGCGTCGCGTGGGACGGCATCGACCTCGCCCACGCGCACCCGGACGCCGTATGGAAGCGCACCGCACTGGTCCCGCAGAACTTCGCCTGCTGGCCTCTGCGGACGCGGGAGAACATCACCCTCGGGCAGCCCAAGACATGGGACGACGAGGCCGTGTGGGAGGCCGTGGACGCGGTGGGGATGCGCGAGGCGATCGAGAAGCTGCCCCGACAGCTCGACACCCTGCTCGCTCGGGAACTCTTCGGTGGGGTGGAGCTGTCCGGAGGACAGTGGCAGCGACTGGTGTGCGGACGTGCTCTCTACCGGCGCACGCCCCTGTTGATCCTGGACGAACCGACCTCGCAGATGGACCCGCGCGGCGAACACCAGATCTTCCTGGAGGTCAAGCGCATTGCCGCCGAGCGCATGACGATCGTCGTCACCCATCAGCTGGAGAACACCCGGCTGGCGGACCGCATCCTCGTGATGCGCGACGGTCGGGTCATCGAGCAGGGCGGCTACGACGAACTGATCCACGCCGGCGGGTTGTTCGCCGAGCTCGTCGCGCTGGCCAAGGACCGGTAGCGGCCACCATGCCGGCCCTGGTGTGAGGTCGAAGTCGCTCCTGCTCTGGTGCCTCAACTCCCTTAGTTGTACGGCGAATTGTGTCCCGGCACTGACACGCCGCTCTTGCCCGGTTGCTGCTGACCCTGGTGACCCGCTACGTGCAAACGCCGGAGTCGTCGGGGTACGGCTTCGGCGCCGACGTCGTCATCGCGGGCCTGGTCCTGGTGCCGTTCTCCGCACTGGGCTTCGTCGGCGGCAAACTGGTGCCCCCACTACGGCGGCGGCTGGCACCTGTGACAGTCCTGGCCGTCGGGGCCACCGCCGTACTGGCGGCACTGGTGCTCTTCGCCGTCAACCGCAGCCAGCTGTGGCTGTCCTTCACGGTGCTGGGCATCCTCGGCCTGGGCGTCGGTGTCTTCTCGGCCGCGATGCCGAACGCGATCCTCGCCGTCACCCCGGCGGAGGAGACCTCCAGCGCGATGAGCTTCCATCAAGTCGTCCGCAGCGTCGGCTTCTCCCTCGGCAGCGCCCTGGGCGGCCTGACCCTGGCCGCCCACACCCCCGTCGGCTCGGCCTTCCCCACCGACAACGGATACACCACAGCGTCCTGGATCGGCGTCGCGGTGATGGGTGTCACGGTCGTCGCCGCCCTCGCACTGCGACAAAGGCCCCGCACGACGACGGCAGCCGCCTCGCCGCGCAACGACCGCCCTGCTGCCGGCCTTTGAACGACCGGACCGGCCGGTCGCCATGCCGTGGAGTCGTGCTGACGACCTGTGGATCGAGCCCGCGAGGACGTACGTTCGGGGATGATCGATCCACAGGTCACCGAGCGAGGCCGACGCTGCCGCGTCGGTCGGGAAGGCACGTCCGTGCGCATGAGCGCCCTCGCGGCCCGGGCCCTCAGCACCGCGCGGCTGGACCTGCTGCCCCTGCGCGTCGAGCACGCCGAAGAGATGGGTGATCCGGCTCCGTGCCGAGGACTGCCTGACCGGCACGGTCCAGGCGACGGTCGGCCCCTCCGGTCACGGCTCCCTCGCCGAGATCGCCTGGGTGGTGGGGACCCCGTGGCAGGGAAGAGGCATCGCCACCGAAGCAGCCCGAGGACTCGTCGACTGGCTCGGCCAACAGCCCGTGCAGGCCGTCATCGCCCACATCCACCCCGAACATCAGGCATCGGCTGCCGTCGCCACCGCCGCCGGACTCCTGCCCACCGACGAATGGCACGAGGGCGAGATCCGATGGCGCCGGCCGAAGTAGCGGGCGCCAGCCTCCTCCTGACGGGTCATCAGCTGAGTCTCCGGGGGCCCCGCTGCGGGTGGTGCGAGCCCGCTCACGGTGCGATCGTCAGTACCTGGTCCACCGGGCGTCGCGGGGTACGGGGTCCCGGCGGCCCGTAGCCCAGGCGGAGGAGCATGTGTACGTACCCGGAGCCCGAGACCGGGTCGCGCAGGATCCAGCGCAGTTCGGGCCACTCGACGGGCTGCGTCGCGAACGAACCGGCGACTCCCTCCGAGGTGGCCACGAGCAGTACGCGTTCGAGTGCCTGGCCGGCGCGCAGCCAGTCGGCGGGGTCGTCTCCGGCGGTGCTGAGCGAGGCCAGTTGGGGGCTCTTCTCGAAGTCGGCGTAGCCACGGTCGGACACGGCGTGCCGGCCGGCGAAGTCCCGGACGGGAGTGTCGCCGGCGCGTTTGCGGGGGCCGAAGGCGTAGGCCGGGACGCCGTCGTCGGCGGACGGTCCGGTACCGGTGTCGCGGGTCCAGCCGTGTTGTTCGGCGTCGCGGGCGTCGTCCATGCGGTTGTAGCCCTCGGCGTGCTTGATGAGGTCCAGTACGGTCTCGCGGTGCGCGGCGGTGAGGAAGCTCAGCTGTGCGCCTTCCCGGGCCGCGGCCTCGGTCAGGGCGGCGCGTACGGTCTCCGGGATCTGCCGCTCGGTGAACGGGTGGCGGCTGGTGTGGCGTTCGCGGATCGCCGGGTGGAGGTCGGGGAGAGCTTCGTCGGCGTGGCCGTGCGGGTCGTCCAGGCGCACGATCGCCAGCAGTGCCGGGCTGTCCGGGTCGGGCAGCAGCGTGGTCCAGGTGCGGTGGCCGGCCTGGGCCGCGGCCACCCGTAGGTTCAGCAGCGCCGCTCCGCAGCCCAGGTGCATGCCGCGGGTCGTCGGATCGGCCTGCGGTATCGCGCGGTTCAGGTCGGCGGAGAGGGTGAACGTGCGGCTGTGGCGGGCGTAGCGGAAGCGCCACGGCTGGGCGTTGTGCATGGACGGCGCGGTGACCGCGTCGGCGACCAGGCTCTTGACCAGGGTGTCGTCGAGGATCTTGGTGAACACCGGGGGCCTCCCGAACCGGCGGGCAGTGGATCGCTGGACCTCTTCAGCGTCGCCGGTGTTGCCGGGCCCGCGTCAGGGGCCGTAGGGCCCTGTCGGTGGGCCACCCGGGCCTTTCGGGCCTGCCGGCCACCGCTCGGGGGCCGATCGGCTCATCCCCCGGCCGGTCCGCTGCGGCCAGGCTGGAGCAGCACCCGGACCTGCGGCCGGCGAAGCGCATGCCACGTCGGGTCCGCCCGGGCGGAAGGAGCCGGAGATGGAACACCGCACGATAGGCGAGCTCATGACGAGGAAGGTCGTCAGCGTGCAGCTCGATACGCCGTTCAAGGACATCGCACAGGTCCTCGCCGACCACGCGGTGAGCGCCGTACCGGTCCTGGACGCCCTCGGCCGGCCGGCCGGCATCGTGTCGGAGGCCGATCTGCTGCGGAAGGCGGCCGACCGGTCGGACCTCTCCGGCAGGACGCCCGTGCCTCACCTGGAGGCGTGGGAGCGGGCCCGGGCCGAGGGGCGCACCGCCGGTGAGCTGATGTCCGCGCCGGCAGTGTGCGCGCACCCGGAATGGACGGTGGTGGAGGCCGCCCGGTTGATGGAGGTCCAGAACGTCAAGCGTCTCCCCGTGGTCGACGAGGCGGACGTGCTGCTGGGCATCGTCAGCCGGAGCGACCTCCTGCGCGTCTTCCTGCGCAAGGACAAGGCCATCGAGGACGAGATCACCCGTGAGGTCATCGGACGCACCGCACGCCTCGGCGCCTCGGGAGTGACCGCCGAGGTGGTGCGGGGCCAGGTCACGCTGCACGGTTCGGTGGACGAGCCGCTGCTGACCCCCGTCCTCGTGCGCATGTGCGCCGGCGTCGACGGCGTCGTCGCGGTCTCCGAGGACCTGCGGCCGGCCATGGCCGCCGGTCCGGCCGGACCGGTCGGACGAAGCTCGACACCCGCATGAAGCACCTCGACGAAGGGATGTGGGGACGATGAAGGACAGCCGACCCGAGCCCCCGGCGGAGCCGGTCCGGACGCGCAGCGACCTCGGCCGGCGGGTGGCGCTGCGCCGTCAGCAGCTGGGGCTGACCCGCGAGGAAGCCGCGGCGCGGGCCGCCGCCTCGCCGGAATATCTCCGGTACGTGGAGGAGAGCACCGCCGAGCCCGGTATCGGATTCCTGCTGCGCCTCGCCGGTGCGCTGGACACGACGGTCGCCGAACTCACCGGGGGAACGACGGAGCTGCCGACGGGCGTCGGCACGGCGGCGGCCCACCCAGAGGTGCTGGTCCTCAGCTCCGACGAGTGCCAGGACCTGCTCGCCACCCACGGGGTCGGCAGAGTGGCGGTGACCGTTGACGGTACGCCCGCGATCTTCCCCGTGAACTACACCGTCGCCGACGAGGTCATCGGCTACCGCACCGCCCCGGATTCCGGCCCCGCTGCCGCGGCCGGCCAGGAGGTCGCGCTGGAGGTCGACCACATCGATGACGCCTTCAGTCAGGGGTGGAGCGTCCTCGTCGTCGGGCCCGCGCACGCGGTCACCGACAGGTCCGAGTGCCGCTGGCTGGACGAGCACGCCCACACCGGCCCCTGGACCGGCAACGGGCGCCACGTCTGGATCGCGGTGCACCCGACCCGGATCACCGGACGCCGCATCCGTGTCATGGGGGCTCGTGCGCCGTCGACCACAGCGACGTGACCCACCCCGCTCACGGCGGGGCCGGCATGGTGGTCGCCCCCGGCGCGCACATGTCGGCCAGCCGGTGCCGGGTGGCCTGGAGGCGGCGGGCGAGCACACCGAGGACCCGGCGGGTCACGGCCAGGCCGAGGTCCCGGTCCGCCTCGCACAGCGCACGCACTGCCGTGGCGTCGAACTCGTAGGCGCGTACCGGGGTGCAGGCCTCCGCGCCCATGCGCCAGGTGTACGGCGGGACCAGCCAGGACCAGCCGACCAGGTCGCCGTGGCCGAGCATGTCGACGACCGTCGGTGGGCCGGGCGCGATGTGGACGTCCAGGTTCACCGAGCCGGTGCGGATGATCCAGAACCGGTCGGCGAGTCCGTGCTCTTCGAAGATCCGCTGCCCTGCCGGGAACGACACTTCGTGGGCGAAGCGCATCAGGCGTTCCCGTCCTTCGGCCGGCAGCGCGGTGAGCAGTGGCTCCGTGGTCATGACGGTTGCTCCCGGTTTCCGGCCGGCGGCGTGCGGGCCGGCCCTCCGCAACTCGGTCAGCCTTCAGCGTGCGCACGCGGACGGTGCTCCGGGCAGGGGCTGTTCGGCGCGGGTCGGTGGGCCGAACAGCCCCGTTCGCAGGGCCCCTGGACGCGCCGCTACGGACGGCCGACCGGGAGCCGGGCTTACACCGCCACCCGGCCCCCGTCAGGGCCCACTCGGCCCATGGGCTCCGTTCCGGGCTGCGGCGATGCTGGAACGAGGAAGCCGGTATCCCGGCCCTGGGTGCGCGGAGGTACGTCATGGGCGGGTCTGTTGTCGTAGGTCTGGACGGCACCGAAAACAGCGTGCCGGCCGTGCGCTGGGGTGCCGCGGAGGCGGCGGCCCGCGGACTTCCGCTGCGCCTCCTCCATTCCTGGGTCTCGCAGCCGGTGAACGTCCCCGGCGCCCGGGCGGCCACGGACCGGAAGCGCTACGGGGACGAGGTCCTCGGAGCGGCCGAAGCCATGGCGCACGAGCTGCATCCGGACGTTGCGGTGACGACCGAGCAGGTCTCGGAGCAAGCGGTCGACGCGTTGGTGGACCGCAGCGGCCTGGCCACGATGATGGTGCTCGGGTCGCGCGGGCACGGCGCGATCGCCGGCTTCCTGCTCGGTTCGGTCAGCCTTCATGTCCTCGGGCGCGCAAAGTGCCCGGTGGTGACCGTGCGCGAGGAGGAGAGCGCCGCCTACGAGCGGCCCGAGGTCGTGGTCGGCGTGCAGGAAGCCGGCTCGCGGGGCGAGGCGGTTGTGGAGTTCGCGTTCGTTGCCGCCGAGGCCCATCACAGGCGGCTGCGTGCCGTGCGGGCCTGGGAGCCACCGGTGGTGGAGTGTGTGCCCACCACCGTGCCTCCGGTGGACGAAGGGGAACTCGCGGCAGCGGAGGAGCGGAAGCTCGCCGAGGTTCTGGCGCCGTGGCGGGCGAAGTTCCCCGACGTCGACGTCGTCGCACAGCTGCAACGGGGCCGGATCACCCCGGTCCTGCTGGAGTCCTGCTCCCGGGCGGGTCTGCTGGTCGTGGGGAGGCGCGTGCAGCGGACGCCGATGCTGCTCGGGCCCGTGGTGTTCGCCGTGCTGCATCATTCCCGCTGCCCCGTGGCGGTCGTGCCGCGGATCTGAGCGGCCGCCCGGACGCGCCCGTCACGGGCCGGGGTCCCTCTTGGCCGGGGTCCGCTCAGTCGTGGGGTACCACTGCCACCGGACACGTGGCGTGGTGCATCGCGGCGTGCGCCACCGGACCGACCCGGGGTGCGAAGCGCGGATGGTTCCTCCTCCGGCCGACGACCAGGAGCTCGGCGCCCGCGACCGTCTGCACCATGGCCCGGGTCGGGCTCTCCGGCAGCACGGTCAGCCGTACCGGTACGTCGGGGAAGCGCTCCCGCCAGGGGCGGATCGCTTCCCTCAGCTCACCGTCCGCCTCCTTGGCGACTTCCTCCGCCACTTCCGGTTCGATCCCCCACGGCACATAGGCGCTTGCCGGCAGCGCACGTCCGTGCACGGCCTGCAGCGGCAGGCCACGGCTCGCCGCGGCGTCGAAGGCGAAATCGAGGAGGGGGTCGCAGGGGCCGTTCAGGCTCATCCCGACGACGATGCGCGGCTCCGCGACGTGTGCCTCGGATCGCGGTGCTTCGGTGGACCAGCCCCCGCGGACGAGTACGACCGGCCGATCGGCCTGGCCCACGACGTCCAGGCTGACATCGCCGAGCACATAGCTCTCCCATGCCGTCAGCGCACGGGTCCCGAGCACGACCATCCGCGACTCGTTCGCCGCGTACAACAGCGCCGGCAACGGCTCCGAACCGACCAGGTCCTCGATGACCTGCACATGGGGATGGCGGTCCTGCACCTCTTCCCGTGCCCGGCGCACGAGGCGCCGGGCGCCGGCGTTCTGGTCGCGATCGGGGGGCGTGTCGGGGGCTTCGGCGGCCAGCAGGACCCAGGCATGGAGGAGTCGCAGCACACAGCGCCGCCGGTCCGCTTCGTCAGCTGCCCACTGTGCCGCTGCCAGACTCTCCGGAGAGCCGTCGAGCCCCACGGTGATCACTTCCGGCTCCATGGCTGTCCTTCTTCCAGGGAGGAGGGGGTACGGGTCGCGATGCACCCGTCCCCCATCTCGAGCCTGCCGAATGCTCCCCCGGCCGGCAATGAGCCGAAGGGTGCCGTCAGGAGGCCGAACGGCCCACCGCTGCGCTGTCCGACCGGTCCGGCGCCACGCACCCGGCACGGGCGTGCCCGTCCCGCCGCGGTCACTACCGTGGAAGGTGTGGCCGCGGATACCGGGGCGGTCACCGCGGAGGACATGGTGACTGGCGAGAGGCTTGACCGAGGCGACGGGGCGCACCTGAGCCTGGGTGCGTTGCCCGACGATCTGCAGGAGCGGCTCCGGGCGATCGAACGCACCTCGGACCGGTCGCCGCATCTGCTGCTCGAAGCGGTCATGTCCGTGGGCGGCAGGCTGGAGCTGTCGCAGGTGCTGCGCCGCATCGTCGAGGTGGCGGTCGTCCTCGTGGACGCCGAATACGGGGCACTCGGGGTGATCGGCGAAGACACCCGGATCTCCCAGTTCCTGACCGTGGGGATCCCCGACGCGCAGGCCGAGGCCATCGGTCATTTTCCGGAGGGGCACGGAATTCTGGGTGAGCTGATCCGCCACCCCACGCCGCTGCGCCTGACGGAACTCGCCGACCATCCCGCGTCGTACGGATTCCCGCCGGGCCACCCGCCGATGCACTCCTTCCTCGGGGTGCCGATACGGGTCGGCGACGAGGTGTTCGGCAATCTCTACCTCACCGAGAAGCGCGGCGGCCGCCCCTTCGATGCCGCGGACGAGACGGTGCTCGCGACGCTGGCCGTGGCGGCCGGTGTGGCCATCGAGCACGCCCGTCTGTACGACGAGGTCCGCTACCGGGGGCAGTGGCTGGAGGCCAACAGTGAGATCGTCGCCGGTCTCCTGCCCGGGCCGGGCGAGAACGACGTCCTCGAAATGATCCTCGGCCACGCCGTGCGTATTCTCGCGGCGGATCTCGGCGCGCTGGCCCTGCCGGTCGACGACGACCACGTGAGCGTCGCACTCGCCGTCGGTGTGGAGGCCGACGCCCATCGCGGCCTGGTCCTCCCCCTCGACGGCTCCTTCGTCGGTACGGCGCTCCGCACCGGACGCTCACTGACCAGCCTCGATGTCGAGCACGACCGGAGGATCACGGCCGGTCCGCCCCGCTGGAGCGGTCTGGGGCCCGCGATCGCCGTGCCGATGATCACCGGCGACCGGGTGCGGGGGGCGTTGCTGCTGGCCCGGGTCCGCGGCCGCGATCCGTTCACCGAGCCGGAGACCACACCGCTCCTGACGTTCGCGGGCCAGGGAGCCCTCGCCATGGAGATGGCCGACCAGCGCCGGGCCGCCGAACAGCTGGCTCTGCTCAAGGACCATGAACGCATCGCGCGCGACCTGCACGATCTGGCCATCCAGCGCCTCTTCGCCACGGGCATGACGCTGCAGAGCGCGCTGCGTTTCGTCGATCATCCCGAGGCCGGTGAGCGGCTGTTGCGGGCGGTCGACGATCTGGACGAGACGATCAAAATCATTCGTTCCACCATCTTCGGGCTCCGCGCCCACGAGTCCGCCCGTGTCTCCCAGGGCCTGCGGGCCCGCACGGTCAGCGCCGTGGAAAGGGCCGCGCGGGCCCTGGGCTTCGCACCGTCGCTCCGTATGGAAGGTCTCCTGGACACCGAGGTGCCTGCGGAGATTTCGGTGCAGGTACTGGCCGTACTCGACGAGGCGTTGAGCAATACCGCGCGGCATGCGCACGCCGGGGCTGCGGCCGTGTCCCTGGTCCTCCGCGACCGGACGCTGACCCTGACCGTCCAGGACAACGGGGTGGGCATCCCGGCGGACGGCCGGCGCAGCGGTTTGCGCAACCTGGCCGAGCGGGCCGAGAGTCTGGGGGGCGCGATGGCCGTCGAGACACCGGTGGGGGGTGGCGCCCGGCTGGTGTGGCAGGTCCCGCTGCCCGCGGGGTGACGCGCTCCCGCACGCCTCGGCCGCCTGGCGGGTCCCGGCCGTGCCGCCTCAGCCGTGCTGTCGGCCGGGCCCCCGGTCCGGGGTGGGGGCGGCCTGGGTGGCGAGGACGGCCGCCTGGATGCGCCGCTCCACGCCGAGCTTGGCGAGCATGCGGGAGATGTGGTTCTTGACGGTCTTCTCCGAAAGGTAGAGCCGCTTGCCGATCTGACGGTTCGTCAGCCCTTCGCCGATCAGGCCGAGGATCTCCGTCTCCCGGGGCGAGAGGCTCGACAGCGCACCGGCTTCGGACCGCTCGTCGGCGTCCTCGCCGCGCAGCGTGCTCATCAGCCGCGCGGTCGTCGCCGGGTCGAGCATCGAGCGTCCGGAGGCGATCGTGCGCACCGCGGCGACGAGATCCGCACCCTTGATCTCCTTCAGGACGTAACCGGCCGCACCGGCCATGATCGCGTCCAGCAGCGCCTCGTCGTCGTCGAACGAGGTGAGCATCAGACAGGCCAGCCCCGGCATGTGCGAGCGCAGCTCCCGGCAGACGGACACCCCGTCACCGTCCGGCAGCCGCACGTCGAGCACCGCCACGTCCGGCCTCAGCGCGGGTCCGCGGGCCAGCGCATGGCTCGCCGTGCCCGCGTCGCCCACCACCTCGATGTCCGGTTCGGCATCCAGCAGGTCCTCGACGCCCCGACGGACCACCTCGTGATCGTCCACGAGGAACACACGGATCGGCCGCTGCGGTGAGAAGCCGTCTGCCTCGCTCATGGCGTCCTCCGGGCTGGTGGTACGGGCCGACGCCGCCTACCCCCATCGTGAATCACCCCCGAGGGCCGCGCCAGGCCCGGCCGCCTCCCGACAAGTCCGTTCGGCCCTCGCCCGCGCCCACCGGGTGTGCCACGCTCGAAGGGCAAGGCGAGAGAGGTGTGCCATGCCTCTGACGAAGATCCGCTGGTTGTGGCTGCGTAACCCGCTCAAGCGCGGCACGGACGTGGCGGAGTCCTGGCTGCTCCTGGTCACGGGGGTGCTCGTCGCGGTACTGGCCCCGGCCACCGGGGTGGTGGCCGCCGGCGTCGTGAGCCACGCGGCCGAGCAGCAGAGCCACGCGTCGGTGCCGGTGTCCGCCGTCCTCACGGAAGACGCCCCCACCGTCATCGGTGTGGATTCCCCGGGCGGCACGGCCGGCCGGGTCCATGCCACGGTGCGGTGGACGGCCCGGGACGGCACGGTGCGGACCGGAGTGACGGCCGTGCCAAGCGGCCTGCGGGCCGGCGACCGGACCACCGCACGGGTCGACCGGCACGGCTCCCTGCTCACGGACCCGGTCACTCCCGGAGACGCCGTCGTCCAGAGCATCGCGGTCGGCATCGTGGCCGCGTCCACCACCGGTCTGCTGCTGATCGGCGCGGACAAGGCCGGGGTCGTCCTGCTGAACCATCGGCGTTACACCCAGTGGGAGAAGGACTGGGCGGAAGCAGACGCCCAGGGACGGCACCGGCAGGCATGAGCCAGGGCCAGGTGCCGACGGTTCCGCTGAGCGCCCGCCGGGCTGCTACCCAGGCCGGCGGTACGGCGCCTCCCGCGCCGAGGTCAGCCGATTGACCACCGCCGTGACACCGTCCACCTGCCGGGTCATCTGCACCGCGACGGCCACCGCGCCGCTGCTCTCCAGGTGCCCGCTGAGGGTCACCACCCCGTCGTGGACCACGACGTCCACGCTCTGTTGCCCCAACCACAGCGTCCGCACCACGATCTGGTCGAGCACCTCCTGGCGGATGTCCGCATCCTGCCGGGCGAAGATCTGCAGCACGTCCCGTCTGGTGACCATGCCCACCAGACGGGCCTCCTCGTCCACCACGGGGAGCCGTTCGACGCCGCACGCACACATGAGGCGGGCCGCACGGACGACGGAGTCGTCGGCGCGGACCGTGCGAGCGGGAGCGGACATCACCGCACCGGCTGTGAGCACGACGGCGCCGGCCCCCGCACCCCGCCCGCGCGCCAGGTCCGTCCCGGAGATGACGCCGATCACCCGGTCCTCGGCGTCCACCACGGGCAGCCCGTTGATGTCGTACTCCGCCAGCCACCGCGCGATGTCCTCGGTCGAGGTGTCACGCCGCGCACTGACGACGTCATCCGTCATCACGCTGCCGACCCGTCGCTGCTTCATCTCGGCCCCGCCGCGGGCGGCTCCGTCGGGGCCGGAGTCATGGCCGTGACGTCGAGCGTCACGTCCACCACGCCTTCCACCGCCCGCACCAACCGGGCCGCGACGGGCAGCAGCGAGGCCGCGGCGAAACTTCCCCTGAGCGTGACCACACCGTCGGTGACCACGGCTTCCACGTCTTCGGCGGCGTCCGTGAACAGCCGGTCGATGACGTCGGCACGCACCTCCGCCGCCAGTTCCTCGTCCGAACGCAGAAAGACCTTCAGCAGGTCGGAACGGCTCACGATCCCCTGCAGCAACCCCGCGCCATCGACCACGGGAAGCCGCTTCACCGACTTGTGCGCCATCGTCCGCGCCGCCTGGGCGAGGGTGTCGCCGGGATGCACCGTCAGGGCGGGAGCACTCATCAGGTCCCGGGCCGTCACACCACCGGCCTTGCGCACATCGTCCGACCGCCGGGCCTGTTCGAGACGGCTGGGCGCGCTGCCCCGGAACTCTTCCTTCGGCAACAGGTCGGCCTCGGAGACGACGCCGATCACCCGCCCCTCCCCGGCCAGCACGGGCAGCGCACCGACCTTCCACCGCTCCATGGTCTCGACGATCTCCTTGAACCGCGCCTCCTGCCCGACGGCCACCACGGTCCGCGTCATGACATCGCTGACGGTGTGCGGAGAGTGCTCCATGACGCCTCCTCGATACGGACCGCAGAGGCACGGCCGTGTCACACCTCCAGCCTGCTGCCGTCCGCCCTCGCCGGGCAGGGGCCGTCCGGCCCCCACCGTGCCGGCCGGCCGATCCCGGATGCGCTACGCCCCCGTGCCGCGCCCCGAGCCGGATGCCCCGCCTCCGTTCAGTCCATCTGCCCGAGCCGGGCACCGGCGTTTCCTCGTACCGTCGTCCCATGGCGAAGGAGCGAGGTGACAAGGACCGCGCCAAGCTGTCCCGGTCGGTCTACGAGCAGGAGCTGTACCGCCTGCAGACCGAGCTGGTGGCGCTGCAGGAGTGGGTGCGTCACGAGGGTGCGCGCCTCGTCGTGGTCTTCGAGGGACGCGATGCGGCCGGCAAGGGAAGCGCCATCAAGCGGGTCACCCAGTACCTCAACCCGCGGGTCGCGCGGATCGTGGCACTGCCCAGGCCCACCGAACGCGAACGCACCCAGTGGTACTTCCAGCGCTATACGGAGCACCTGCCGGCAGCCGGTGAGATCGTGCTCTTCGACCGCAGTTGGTACAACCGCGCCGGCGTCGAGCGGGTCATGGGGTTCTGCACGCCCGCCGAGCACCAGCGCTTCCTTCGGCAGTGCCCGGTCTTCGAGCGCATGCTGGTGGAGGACGGGATCCTGCTGCGGAAGTACTGGTTCTCGGTCAGCGACGAGGTCCAGGAGCAACGGTTCCGGCGGCGGCTGAAGGACCCCACCCGGCGCTGGAAGCTGTCCGCCATGGATCTGGAGTCGCTGACCCGCTGGGAGGAGTACTCACGGGCCAAGGACGAGATGTTCGTGCACACGGACATCGCCGAGGCGCCGTGGTACGTCGTCGAGAGCGACGACAAGCACCGCGCCCGGCTGAACATGATCGCCCACCTGCTGTCCACGGTGCCCTACCACCACGTCTCCCCGCCGGAGCTCGACCTTCCGCCCCGGCCACCGAACACCGGCTACCAACGCCCGCCCCGCGACCTCCAGCACTACGTCCCCGATCATGCGGCCGGGCTGGAGTGACGGCTCGGCTGCCCTTCCTGCCGATCCGCCGTCCGCTGCCCTGCGCGGTCAGACCCGTCGTTCCCCGGCCCGCGCATCGGGCCGCACGGACGCCGGCCCGGTGACGTCGAACGCCACGTCCACCACCCCTTCGACGGACCGCACCAGGCGTGCGATCACCGGAATGAGAGAGGTGTCCCGGACTCGCCCACTGAGGGTGACCACGCCGTCGGCGACCTCGACCTGCAGACCTTGGGCCGGGGGCGCGAACAGCTCGCTCAGGACGTTCCGGCGGACCTCCTCCGCCAGTTCCTCGTCCGAACGCAGAAAGACCTTCAGCAGGTCGGCGCGGCTGACGATGCCGCGCAGCACGCCGTGCCCGTCCACCACCGGCAGCCGTTTGACGGACTCGCGCGCCATGATCCGCGCGGCCTGGGACAACGTGGCGTTGGCCGACACGGTCAGCGCGGGGGTGCTCATCAGCTCCCCCGCCGTCACCGCTTCCGCCCGCCGGACGTCGTCGACCCGCCGCAACTGCTCCAGCCGCTCCGGGTCCGACTCACGGAACTCCTCCTTCGGCAGCAGATCGGCCTCGGAGACCACCCCGACCACCCGCCCCTCCCCCGCGAGGACGGGAAGGGCGCTGACCTTCCACCGTTCCATGGTCTCCACGATCTCCTTGAACCGCGCCCGGCGGTCGACCGCGGCCACGGTCTCGGTCATCACGTCACTGACGATGTGCGGAGCGTTCAGCATGGTGCCTCCTCGGTAACCGGACCGACGGCCCACGACCGCCATGACACCTCCAGCCTTCAAAGCACGGCTCTGTTCGGACAGGGGCCGTCCGGCCCTTTCCCCTGCCGTTCGGCCGGCTGCGCGAGCCGCGGGGCTCAACTCCCGCGCCGCGGAGACACATCACGGTGTTGCATTTCATTGCACCTAGTCGGCAGCAAGTTGCACCGCGGTGCGTGTGTGCCTATCGTCTCGCCGCAGAGGCCCTGTAAGTGGGCCAGAGGGGGTTGACCATTGTTCGTCATCGCTCGTGCCGCTACTCCGTCCATCGGTGAGACACCGTGCCGTCCCGCGCCAAGGAGCCGGCATGGGCACTGATCGGAACAGTTCTCTCTCCAGGAGCTCACGCCAGCGGCTCCCTTTCCTCGTGACCCCGGCACACCAGCCGGTCAGCAACACGCTCCACGTCCTCCTTCCCCCCGCCGCCGGGAGAACGGCAGCCGGCGCACAGCCCGTTCCGTTCCGCCTGGGAGGGGCCTGGCAGGTCGGAGAGAGCCTCTACACCCAGGTGCAGGACGACTTCACCGGCCGCTTCTCCGTGTTCGCCACCCGCGCCTCAGGGCACGTGGAGCGGGTGACCGGCTACTCCTGGGACATCAACCCCGTCTGGCGCCAACTCACCGGGCCGAGCGCCCCGCGCGCCACCTGGTCCCAGCTGCGCCACGAGCACGTCGTCCACGATGCCGCGGCAAGGGAAGAGCTCGCGAGCGATGAGGCGGAGACCTGCGAGTACCTGGCGGAGGGGCAGCTCGGCTTCTCGCCGGCCGACAGCTGTGCGGACAGCCCTTCCGTCCTGCAGCCTTCGCTCGGGGCTCGGGATCCGCTCGAAGAGCTCTGGGAGGAGTCGGCTCCGAGCGGGGGAAGCGTCCAACACGTCGCGGAGGGAGTCGAGTTGCTGTACTCCCGTGTCGCCCGCTTCCTCGACGGACAGCATGTCCCGCCGTTACACGAGCGCCCGCACGCCCAGCACCCGGACGCCGCCCTCTCCTCCCAGCTCCTGCGGGCGTACGACACCTACAGCAGTGCGCTGGTGCTGCAGTGCGCGCAGCAGGCCGCATGGTTCGGCGCCTGGGCGTACGGGATCGCCGAGGAGTTGGTCTGGCGCAGCAGACTCGGGCCTGCCCGCAAGGAAGCCGAACGGATCATTCGTCGCTCCATGCAGTACCTGTCGTACGAGAGCCTCGGCCTGTCCTCGACCGTGGTGGCTTGCGCCGGGTTCCGCTCCGCGTACGACGAGACGCCGGGCTACTGACGAGACGATCCGCGACGGCTGGGGAGGGCGGCTACCGCTTCATCCGATGCGTACGGGCAGTTCCCTGAGCGCATGCGACCGGAACGAGGCCCGCCACTGCAACGACTCGGCGGGCACGGCGAGTTGCACGTTCGGGAACCGCCGGAGCAGGGTGGCCAGGGCGGTGCCGATCTCCAGCCTGGCCAGGGCGGCTCCCAGGCAGTAGTGGAGTCCGTGACCGAGGGCGAGGTGCGCCACGTCCGCCCGGCGGATGTCGAATCGGTCCGGCTCTCCATAGCGGTCCGGGTCGCGGTTGGCGGAGGCGAGGCAGAGCAGCACCGTCTCGCCGCAGGGGATGGGCACGCCGCCGATCTCGATCGGCTCGGTGGGAAAACGGCGGATGGCCATCTGGTTGGGGTGGGCGAAGCGGAGGATCTCCTCGACCGCCCCGGGCATCAGGTCCGGCCGGGAGCGCAGCAGCGCCAGCTGTTCGGGGTGACGCAGCAGTGCCAACAGGCCGCTGCTGATGAGGTGTTGGGCGTTCTCGCTGCCGGCCATGAGGATGAGGAAGGCCAGCGACACCAGTTCGTCCTCGCTGAGCCGGTCGCCGTCGTCACGGGCGTCGATCAGCGCGGAGAGCAGATCGTCGCCCGGATGCGCGCGTCGGGTGGCGATGAGGTCGAGCAGGAAGTGGTGGATACGGTCGATGGCTTCGGCGGTGTGGCCGGGGTGCTGGGGGGCGAACATCGCGCTGACCCAGGCGGAGAACGGGCGGCGGTCGGCAGGGGGCACGTCCAGCAGGTCGCCGATGACGACGAGAGGAAGCGGGTTGGCGAACTCGCTGACCAGATCCCCCTGTCCCAACGCGGCGAGGTGGTCGGCGAGGTCTTCCGCGGCGGCGGCGACCCGCTCCCGCAGCCGTTCGACATGACGTGGGGTGAAGCCCTTGGAGACCAGGCGGCGCAGGCGCAGATGGTCGTCCGGGTCGATGTTGAGGAGATTGCGGTCCAGGGCGGCCGGCAGCGAGAAGCCCTGGTAACCGGTGGTGGAGTGGGCCTTGTTCACCGACAGCCGCAGATCGGTCAGAGCCGCCCGCACGTCGCGTTCGCGGGTGACCAGCCAGGCGGAGGAGCCGTCGGGAAGCGTGACTTGGTGCACCGGACCCTCCGCCCGCAGCCGTGCGTAGACGGGATACGGATCGTTGAAGAAAGCCTGGTCGAACGGCTGGCTGAGGGCCGGCGACGGCATCTGCCGGGTCATGACGTCTCCTGGACGGACGGGCTGGGCACGAAGTCTGCGGCCACGGCGGCGACGACGGGGGAGGTCGCGAACGCCTGGGCCATCTTGCGTTGGAAGGCCAGTTCCGCGGCCAGGTCTTCCGGTTCGGCCACCCGCGGCGAGAGGGTGTGTGGCACCGGCTGCCGTTGGGCGGCCCGGGCCCGCAGGGCGGCCTTGAGCTGTGCGGCCTCGATCGTGGCCGCCAGGTCGGTGTCGGCCAGTCCGGCTGATCGGCCGCGTTGCTCCGCGGCTTCGGCGACGGCTGCGGGAGTCCAGGTGCGAAGGGCCCACTGGGCGTCGCGGATCTCGACGAGGCGACGGTAGAGACGGGTGCGCAGATCCGTGTCGGGCTCCAGGTGCAGAACGGGCTCCGGCACGTGTCCGGTGACCTCCCGGTGCAGGGGTGCCAGGTCACGGTAGGCCCGGCGGTCGTCGATCCGCTGCCAGAGGTCGCTGAGGCTGCGGCCCCAGTCCGGGAGCACCCAGCCCAGTGTCTTGGTGAGGGTGGCGATCGTGACGGCGACCTGGGCGAGCGGTTCCCATGCCTGTCCGCTCACGTCGAACTGTGCGGCGACGACGTCCGCCGCACGGCAGCCGGTATAGGTGAGCGCGAAGGGCAGGGTCGCCGCGATGAGATACAGTCCGCGGCGCATCCAGGGA
This sequence comes from Streptomyces sp. NPDC107765, assembly GCF_055657085.1. Taxonomy (NCBI): domain Bacteria; kingdom Bacillati; phylum Actinomycetota; class Actinomycetes; order Kitasatosporales; family Streptomycetaceae; genus Streptomyces; species Streptomyces sp. NPDC107765. The sequence continues at coordinate 401,608 of NZ_JBVKBL010000001.1, forward strand.
TGCGGGGCGATCTTCGCGTAGCGCCAGCCCAGCAGGCCGACGTCCACTTGGTTCGCCGCGTACGCCAGCAGGTAGATGGTGAGGTAGGCGGGGTAGTACTGGGCACTGTCGAGGGCGAAGTCGTCGGGCTTCTCGCCTCGGCTGGTGGCCGCGACGAACAGGCCCACCATGCCGGCCAGGACCAGTGCGAGCGCGATCAGGCGCGGCCTCGCCTTGCGCCAGGCGGTGGGGGCTTCATGACTCAGGTGCAGCAGGACGACCTGCTGACAGGCAGTCAGCAGAATGACGCAGCTCTGCGTCAGCAGGCCGGAGAAGTTGACGACGCCCACGGCCTCGCTCGTCGCCACCCATACGACGGGTGTGGAGACGGTGTACGTGACGAACAGGAAGAAGAAGTTGCCGACGAGGGCGACCTGGGTGACAGAACGGTCGGTGCGCAGCACTCGAAGCTTGTAGAGGAGTGCCAGGAAGGCTATTGCGGCGCACAGGGGATAGAGAACGCTATTCATTGCTCCCTCGGAAGGCGGGGTTGTCCAGCGCGCTGAGCCGGGCTGCGAGTTCTTGCATCTCAGGGGGGACCGGCCGGACGTGCTCCGTCGTCCAGGTGCCGATGCGGCGGCCGATCAGCGTGCCGATGTACTCGGCCTCCACTTCGGCCGATGACTGCGAGTGCTCCCGTCCGAGCGTCCGCCGGATCAGGTCAGGATCGAGCGAGGGAAGGAGGAGCCGGGATGCCTCGGGGGTGAGCACGGGGGCGGCTTCGTGGTCGCAGATGAGGTGCCCCAGTTCGTGGAGGACGACCTGCTGCTGGTGGATCGGTGCGAGCCGCTGCTCGTAGATGACGTACTCCGCCCCTGCCGCGGAGACCCACAGGCCGTCCGGGCTTCCCAGCGGCAGCGGGAAGGGCATGAGCTGGATGGGACGCCCGGAGAGCTGGCTGAGGTGCTCGCACAACGCATCGACCGACAGCTTCTTGCGGGTGGGCAGCCCCAGCGCGTCGACCCGTCGTTCGCACTGCTCACGCAGCCATATCGCCTGCAGGTCGCCGCCTTTGCGTCGCCAGCGCACCACTATCACGACTGGGTGTCGTCAGGGAGGTCCTGCCTGGGCAAGTCCTCAAGGGTCGCGCGGGCCGCCTCGGCAGTGCTGACCAGATGCGTGATGAGGTGGCTCAGCTCGTTGAGGGAGGAAGCGGCCGGCGGTCCCACGGGCGCCGACTGCCGCAGGGCGACGCTCTCCACCCGTTGGCTGCGCATCTTCTTCAGCCACTCCAGTTCCGAGTTGACCTGGTCGAAGACCTGGTCGTCCAGGAAATAGCCCACGCGGGAGATCCCGAGACTGTACGCCACTTTGACGAGGGTCTCGACGGTCAGATTCGTCCCGTCCACGGACTCGGCCGACGCCAGCGTCCGCTTGGAGATCCCGGCACGTTCCGCCAACCCGGCCATGGTGAAGGGACCCTCAGGATGCTGCTGGCGGATGTACCGCAGCCTTCGGGCAATGGCGGTCTTCGTGGCCTGCATGGTCTCGTCAAGACCGGCCGACGCCTCTGCTGAATTGGCGAACTCTTGGTGATCCAACCCTCATCCCCCTCCGACAACACCTGCGCTACAGGGTGACACGTACCGAAGGTGCCCTCCGCAGGGGGCGCCGAGCTCCCGAAGGCGGTCGCGGAGGAAGGACGTGCACGAACCGGCACTGCCTGCTGCGCGTCAGCGCGCGCCGGTGGACCGCTTCCCACGGTGTCTCCCGGGCAGCACACCGACGGTTTGACGGAAAGCCAGCTGGGGCGTGGCTGAAAGCCGCTCGACGGCACGCAAGCGCAGCATTCCGCCGCCGCCGGTGGCGACGCCGCCGATCGGCTTGGGCGCGGAGCGGGAGAAGGGCGGCGTGTCCGGTCGGCAGGTCGTTCCGGCCGGTGGGAGGAGACCGTCGATCAAGTAGCGGCTCTCATGGGTCTTGACGCAGCTGCTGGGGTTGATCAGCGCGGTGTGCCCGTACCCGTTGTGGGTGAGCAGGCGGGCGTTGGCCAGTTCCCTGGCCATGGCCTGTGCGTCCTTGTACGGGGTGGAGGGGTCGTAGGTGGTGCCGACCACCAGGACCGGGTGTGCCGTCGGCTTGTTCCACGGGCCGCGATAGGGGTTCGCCGCAACGGCGGGCCAGGGGGCGCACCCCGCGGTGGCCCACGTCCAGAAGCGTCCGGCGTCGCCGGCACGCGCGGCGCTTGCCTCCTCCAGGGCGCGATAGGCGTCGGGGTCGCGCGGGTTGGGGCTCTCGGCGCACACCACCGCAGTGGCCTGTTCCTCGCCCAGGTACGGATGCGGATGCGGGACCGGTGGTGCGGGTGGGAGGGGGGACCGTCCTGGGACGCGGCCCTGCCACAGGTCCTGCAGTATCCGGGCGAGCTCCGTCCATCCGGGATGAACGACGTAGAGGCTGCTGACCACGTCGCCGACCGTGCCCGCGTAGGTCCACGTGCCCACGGGATGCTTCCGCAGCCGCCGCATCAGCTGGTCGAACTTGTCCCGGGTCGGCTGCGCGCCGCCGGCGGAGAAGGGGCAGCGCGTGGTGGTGGCGGATCCGCACAGGGTGAGGAACTGGTCCAGGGTCGCCGCCGCGCTGCGGTCCGTGCCCATGCGCAGGAAGGTGGTGAGCCGGGGTGCCTGGTCGGAGGCGTCATGGGTCCAGGCATGTGGATCGATGTTGCTGTCGAGGACCATGGCGCGGACCTTGCCGGGGAAGAGGTTGGCGTAGGTGGCGCCCAGGATCGTGCCGTAGGAGATCCCCTGGTAGGTGAGTTGTGCCTCCCCCACGGCTCGGCGGAGCCGGTCGAGGTCGCGAGCGGTGTCGGCGGTCGACACATGGCGCAGGAGCTCGGGGTCACGCCGCTGACAGCGCCGGGCCAGATCCTCGTACGCGGCGATGAAGGCCGTCCGCTCCTTCGCGCCCACCGGGAAGCCCGCGGCTTTGCTCGCCCTCCAGTCGGCGGCTTCCCGGGGACTGGCGAAGCAGTTCACGGCGGTGCTGTTGCCGACGCCGCGGGGATCCCAGCTGACGATGTCGAACCGCTCCCGCACCTCGCGCGGGAAGGCCCGGTAGCTCTGTGGCATCTGCACCGTTCCGGGCCCGCCGGGGCCGCCGGGGTTGAAGAACAGGGTGCCGATGCGCCGTCCGGGACCGGTTGCCTTCCGTTTGATGACCGCCAGCTCGATGGCTCGGCCATCCGGGTGGCCGTAGTCCAGGGGTACCGTCGCGGTCGCACAGTCGAACTCGCTGCCGCGCACGCAGGGACGCCAGTCCAACTGCGGGGCGGGCACCGAAGGTGTGGGTATTCCGTCGGCCGCGGCGAGGTCCTGCCCGATCAGTACGTTCGAGCAGGTCACCAACGCGGCCAGGGCAGCGGCACCACGTCGGCGGCGCGCTGCGAACCGGGATATGAGGGGCATGGCCATCTCCGTCCGTCCTTCTCCGTGGCGGAGCGCCCGAGACCACCGGGCCCCGAATCTCGACACACGCCCGTGTCCACGACACTACGATTCGGCAGCGGGCGCGCGTCAGCACCCCCGAATGGCCCAGTCCGGGGGCAGGACACGAACGACGAACCGTAGGGCGGAACGGCAGCGAACCGCCGTACGCCGGCTCGACGTTGAGGAGACAGTCACCAGGTACCCGCGCGTGCGGCGCATGACCAGGTGGGGTTTCCGGGCCGGAACCTCAGCCGTTGGCCAGGGTGCGGTCCAGGAGGGGAAGCAGGCAGTCCCAGTGGCGCCGCAGCCCGGAGGCGCTGAACGCGTCGGTGTCGGACATGGTGAAGCCGTGGACGGTGCCGGGGTAGATCTCGGAGGTGTGGTCGACACCCGCGGCATCCAGGGCCTGGTTGAGCTCGCCGAGGTCCTCGGGCGTCAGGTCGGTCTCGGCGTGGCCGAAGTGGACCTGGGCGGTGAGTGTGGAGAAGCTGTCGGGCCCATCGGCGCCCACGGGGCCGTGGAATCCGGCAACGGCGGCCACCTGGCCGGGGTGGGCCGCCGCGGTGCGCATCGCCAACAGGGCGCCTATGCAGTAGCCGGTCACCGCGACCGGTCCGGCGCCGACCTCGGGCTGGGCGGTGAGGAACCTGAGGTAGGCGTCGGCGTCGCTCAGGGTGCGTTCGGTGGTGTGCGCCTCGAGCAAGGGCATCAGCTGGGCGACGAGCGCGGGCCGGACCTCTTCTCCGATGTACGCGGGAAGCTCGACCACCGGCGCCGGGCCGTGCCGGTAGAAGAAGTTGGGGACGAGCACGTAGTAGCCGTGCCCGGCCAGTTCGCGGGCCATCTCCCGCAGCACGGGCCGGATGCCGAAGCCGTCCGCGTACATCAGCACCCCGGGGTGCCGCTCATCACCGTCAGGGAAGGCGGCGAAAGCGTCGGCCTGACCGTCAGGGGTGGGAATCTGCACTGTCTTGGTGGGAATGGCGGATCTTCCTTCCTGGAAATCGCCAACAAACGTTAGTGCCACTAACGATGCTGGTACGAGTGGAACGTACATCGTTAGTGGCACTAACACAATGGCTAAAATGGGGCCATGAGCAGAGCCGAAGACCGGCCCGACGACGGCGCGCCCACGACGCCCGACAGACTGCGTCGACGGGCGAGCCGACTGTTGTCGCAGCTGACCACTCGGTCGGACCGGCTGATCAACGAAGGGCTGGCCCAGGCCGACGCCCGCAAGTGGCACTACGCCGTGCTCGCCTCACTGCAGGAGTACGGACCCGGAAGCCAGGCGACGCTGAGCCGGCGCAGCGGCATCTACCGCAGCGACATGGTCAGCGTGCTCAACGAACTGGCCGAACGTCATCTCGTCGAGCGGGCGGCGGATCCCGACGACCAGCGCCGCAACATCATCACGATCTCCCCCCGAGGCCGCCGTCACCTACGCCGCCTCGACAAGGTCCTGGACGACCTCCACGACGAACTGCTCGCGCCGCTGTCTCCGGCCGAACGCGACCAGTTCGTGCAGCTGCTCACCCGCCTGCTGGACCATCACACCCGGACCTCCTGACCTCGGGTGGCGGACCGGGATACACCCCGCCGGCCCACAGCGAGTCATGATCCGCGCAGGTCAGCGCCCATCCGGGCATGCCACGGAGTGCCCCGCGAGCGAGGGGTCCGTCCGGCCCCGGTCGCGATCTCGCCCGCTCAGCCGCGGGCTGGATGGAGTATCCCCGCGTGATCTTCAGGAGACGTGGTCGTTACCGCGACGAACCCGGCACAAGATCGGGACGAGCATCAGGAGGAAACAGCACCGTGAGAAAAATCGGTCGGATCGTTTCGGTGGCTCTTGGCGCGGGCGCGCTGGTGTTGTCGGCAGTCGGCGCGGCGAGTGCTGAAGGCGGGCGGTCAGGGTACGACCCGTTCGGGCTGGCTCATCGCCAGTGCGGCGCCCCGTCGTTCAGTCTGCTCTTCCCGAGCCGCAATGACTGCCGCACGTTCCTTTTCATCGACAACGCAAGGTACAGGTTCACCGACGCCCACAAGCACTACGCTCGCTTCGACCAGCGCCTGAACAGCAGCACCGTCGACGGCGACCTGATCAATGACCTGGGCGGCGGCCGGGGAAGAGGCCGCGGCCGCTAAGTCCTGCCCGACGGCCCACGGCCGGGCCGTGTGAAGCTCCGGCCCGGATGGTGCAGGGGCGAGCGTCGAAAGAATCACCACAGTGAGTCGACGGTCTTCCCTTCCTGAAGCGGACACCACCCGGGACCGGAGCCCGGCCGGGGCTCCTCGGCCGCACCGACGAGGCCATCGATACCTGCCTCGTCGTGGCGCGCGAAACGGTGCGCTGGACGGACGATTACCGCCCGCCCAGCGCACCGTCCACGGATACGGATATGCGCGCCCCTACACCGTCCGGGCACCGCCCCGGGCGTCCCTGCCCGTTCGACGACCCAGCCCGGGGCCTGCTGAGCCTTCTCCACGTCGAAGCGTCCGGTCCCGAGAACGCTGGTCGTTCGATCCGCCCGCGTGGCTGGCAGGCACGATCTCGGTGGTGGGGCCCAGCCGGGACAGCGTGGCTCGCAGCCGGTCGACTTCCCTGTCAGTCATCAGGTCGAGCTTGTTGAGAACGATGACGTCGGCGAACTCGACCTGGCCCCTCAGCAGATCGCTGACCGTGCGCTCGTCGTCCTCGTACTGGTCGAGACCCCGCTCCGTCAGTTCTTCTCAGGCAGCGGCAACAGCCCACGTTCGTAGGCGCGGACGAGGCGTCGGGGCACCTGGTACGCGACGCCGTCGACGTGGATCGGGGCGAGCTCCGGAGTGCTCGCCTTCCACTGCGCGCGGCGGTGGCGGGTGTTGCTGCGGGACATCTTGCGCTTGGGTACGGCCACGGTGGAGACCTTTCGGGAGACGAGGTGGAGCACCGAAGCTATATGAAAATGATTGTCGTGCGCAAAAGCTCTGCCGTCGACTACCTGCCTGCACCCCCATTGATCTGCGGTTACCTATCGGCGGCGCGGTCGGCGAGCGCGCGCAGTGCGTCGGCGTAGGTGGCCCAGACGTCGCGGGCGAGGAAGTGGCCGACCCCAGGCAGGGTGCGCAGTTGGGCTCCGGGGATGGCGGCGGCGATGTCGCGCGCGGCCGCCACGCGCAGGAGCGGGTCACCCTCACCGTGCAGTACGAGGGTCGGCGCGGCGATACGGGCGAGCCGGCCGCCCTGCCACTTCGCGCCGATCTGGCGGCTCTGCGCCACCTGGTCGTGGAAGCTGGCGACCTGGTGCGCCGCCTCCTTGTCCACGAACTCGCGCACATCCCGCTCGTCGATGTGCTGGCCGGGCGCGGCCAGGAGGCGGGCGATGGCCACGGCCAGGTCCAGGTTGCCCTGAGGGGTCTGGGGGTGGTGGAGCCGGGCGAAGCGGGGCAGGCATGCCAGGCGCAGGTAACGCAGGACGCCCAGGCCCTTTGTGTCGCTGGGGACCGCCGAGGAGGTGGCCAGGCTGAGTACGCGCTTCGGGTGGCGGATCGCGGTGCGCTGTGCGACGAGCCCGCCCATCGAGTGGCCGAAGAGGTGGGCGCCTTCCCAGCCGAGGGCGTCGAGCACGGCGACCGCGTCGTCCGTGAGGTCCTCGGCGCTGTAGGCCGGAACCTTGCGCTGCAGCAGGGCCTTGACCGGCGGGCCGACGCGCCGGTTGGGCAGGTGACTGGATTCGCCGGCGTCGCGCTGGTCGTAGGCCACGACATGGAAACCGCGGCCGACCAGTTCGGCCACCAAGCCGTCCGGCCACCAGAACCGTGAGGCTCCCAGTCCCATGACCAGCAGCAGCGGATCACCACCCGCACCACCCAGGTCCTCGAAGGCGATCCGTATCTCGTCGTTGTGCGCGAAGCGCGGCATCGCGTCCCTCCCCTTACCCATACCGTTTCGCCATTCGCATACGTTGTTCGCGAACGCCGTATGCGAACAACGTATGCGATAGGTAGGCTGATGGCAACGCGGGAGGTGGCAGTGGCAGAACAGCAGGAGCCGGTGATCTGGATGCGGCCGGAGCAAGCGCCGGTCGGACGCCGGGCCGAGCGCAGCCGTGCCGAAATCACCGCCGCCGCGGTGGAACTGGCCGACCGGGAGGGCCTGGAGGCCGTCTCCATGCGCCGCGTCGCATCGATCCTGGGGACCGGCGCTGCCTCGCTCTACCGCTACGTGGCCACCCGCGACGAGCTGCTCGACCTGATGACCGACAGCACCGCAAGCGAATACCACCTTCCCGCTCCCAGCGGCGACTGGCAGGCCGACCTGCTCACCCTCGCCCGTCAGGCCCGGCAGATCATGCGCCGCCACCCGTGGCTACCCGCCATGGTGATGGGCCGTCCCACCCTCGGCCCCCACGGGATCGACCTACTGGAGCACGTGCTCGACGTGCTCGCCGACCACCCGGCCGACCCCACCCGCAAACTTGAGGCATTCGCCCTCATCAGCGGCTTGACCGCGCTCTTCGTCCAGAACGAAAGGGCGGCCACGGACAGCAGCGCCACGCGCCGGTCCGCCTACCTGCACCACGTTGCCGCCGCGGGAAGCCACCCCCGCATCACCGACTTGCTCGCCGCTTCTACGGCCGACGACAACCCCCACGACCGGTTCGACGTCGTCGTCGTCCGCGCCCTGACCGGCGTGCTGGGCTGACTCCGCCACAGTCGGTGCCTGGTACTGGTCCCATCCAGGCAAGGTCCGGTCAGGTCAGGTCAGGTCCGGTCAGGTGTCCAGCAGGCGAGCCGCCGCACCGGCCGCCGTGGAACAGAGGAACAACAGGCAGGCACAGGCGGCATGCCGCCTGAGCAAGGCGCGGCGCAATGCGGCGTAGCGGGCCTCGTATTCGCCGCGCAGGCGCTTGGCCCGGTCGGCGGTGACCTGGAGCGCCTGGCGTGTCAGACCGAGGCGCTGCTCGGTGTAATGGCGGGCGAGATCTTCGGCCTGACCCGCCGTGAGCCAGGTCAGGCGCGCGCAGAGGGCTGCGGCCTCGCGCCGTGCCTGCTCGCGCTCCGCTTGCGCAAGGAGATAGCCCTCGACCTCGCTGGCGAGTGCGGCGCTCTGCCGGTCCGACGGTGCCCCTGAACGACTCGGGGAGGTCACGGCCGGTCGCCTTCATGCCCGGGCGCTTCCACTGCGTCACGTTTGCCGAGGTACGCCGCGTGGTCCTGTTCGGCGATCTCGGGGTGGTGCAGGTCGAACGCCGGGGATTCGCTGCGGATCCGCGGCAGGGTGAGGAAGTTGTGCCGCGGCGGCGGGCAGGAGGTCGCCCATTCCAGCGAACGGCCGTAGCCCCACGGGTCGTCGACGCCCACCGGCACGCCGTACTTCGCGGTCTTCCAGACGTTGTAGAGGAACGGCAGCATCGACAGGCCCAGCAGGAACGAGCTGATCGTCGAGACCGTGTTCAGGCCGGTGAAGCCGTCCGCCGCCAGGTAGTCGGCGTAACGACGCGGCATGCCCTCGGCACCGAGCCAGTGCTGGACGAGGAAGGTGCCGTGGAAGCCCACGAACAGCGTCCAGAACGTGATCTTTCCCAGCCGCTCGTCGAGCATCTTGCCGGTGAACTTCGGCCACCAGAAATGGAAGCCGGAGAACATCGCGAACACCACCGTCCCGAAGACCACGTAGTGGAAGTGGGCCACCACGAAGTACGAGTCGGACACATGGAAGTCCATCGGCGGGGAGGCCAGGATGACGCCGGTCAGACCACCGAAGAGAAAGGTGACGAGAAAGCCGACCGCCCAGAGCATCGGTGTCTCGAAGGACAGTGAGCCCTTCCACATCGTGCCGATCCAGTTGAAGAACTTCACGCCGGTCGGAACGGCGATCAGGAACGTCATGAAGGAGAAGAACGGCAGCAGCACGCCACCGGTGACGTACATGTGGTGCGCCCACACCGTGGCCGACAGGCCGGCGATCGAGATGGTCGCGGCGACCAGCCCGATGTAGCCGAAGATCGGCTTGCGGGCGAACACCGGGATGACCTCGGTGACGATGCCGAAGAACGGCAGGGCGATGATGTACACCTCCGGGTGTCCGAAGAACCAGAAGAGGTGCTGCCACAGCAACGGGCCGCCGTTGGCCGGGTCGTAGACGTGGGCGCCGAATTTGCGGTCCGCCTCCAGTGCCAGCAGCGCGGCCGCCAGGACCGGGAAGGCCAGCAGGACCAGCACACCGGTCAGCAGCACGTTCCAGGTGAAGATCGGCATCCGGAACATGGTCAGGCCCGGGGCCCGCATGCAGATGATCGTGGTGATGAAGTTGACCGCACCGAGGATGGTGCCGAAGCCGGAGAAGGCCAGACCCATGATCCACATGTCGGCGCCGACACCCGGGGTGTGGGTCGCGTCGGACAACGGTGTGTAGGCGAACCAGCCGAAGTCGGCCGCGCCCTGGGGGGTGAGGAAGCTGCCGACCGCGATCGTTGAGCCGAACAGGTAGAGCCAGTAGGCGAACATGTTCAGCCGTGGGAACGCCACGTCGGGCGCGCCGATCTGCAGCGGCATGATCCAGTTGGTGAAGCCGGCGAACAGCGGCGTCGCGAACATCAGCAGCATCACCGTGCCGTGCATCGTGAACGCCTGGTTGAACTGCTCGTTCGACACGATCTGCAGGCCCGGCCGGGCCAGCTCGGCGCGCATCACCAGCGCCATCAGCCCGCCGATGAGGAAAAACGCAAAGGACGTCGCCAGGTACAGGGTGCCGATGGTCTTGTGGTCGGTGGTCGTCAGCCACCTGACCACGACGTTGCCCGGCTCCTTGCCCTTGACCGGAATTTCGTTCTCGTACGAGTCCTCGGCTGCCGCGGCACCGTGGGGTTCATTGCGGATGCTCACTGGTGGGTCTCTCTCCCGATGCTCGCGGTTGGCTCGCCAGTCAGTCGCCATCCTGGCCGCGGCAGGAGCCGGACAGCCGTCTCCGGCGGTCGAAACGCCGCCAATGGGATGCAGTCATGCCCTGACTGGAGTAGTCGGACGTGGTCGTCGCACAACGAGGCGGTGCCAGGGATGGCGAAGGCGGTGCGGACCGCGGGCCCGGTAGGTGCGCTCGATGCCTCACGCCTCCAGGCGGCTCAGCGCTTGCATGGCCTCGCGTTCCATGCGCGACAGATCGCCAAGGATCGTGCCGGCTTGCAGGAGGAATGCTGTCTCACCCGATGCACCAGCCCTGCTGATCAGGGCTGCCACCTCCGTCCACAGGGTGGCCGCCTCGGTGTACAGCCCCAGGCCGGTGCGCAGATGGCTGCTGTCGAGCAGTTCGGTGCACTCGGCGAGGAAGTCGCGGTAGAGGTTACGGAACAGGGCGCCGCCGGTGCCGGCCTTCTCCATCAAAAGCGCGGCCTGCGGGAGATCCCGCTGCGGGTCGTCGGTCCGCCGGAGCCATGTGCGTACCAGCTTGCCGGCCTTCTCGATGCCCCGGTGGCCGAGGTTGGCGATGGGCGGGTTGAGGAAGGCGTCGGCGCAGGTGGTGATGGCGGGAATGATCCGGCCCTGTGGGGAGGGCAGGTCCCTCGGAGCGGTGAGGGTGAAGGAGCGGTGCCTGGCGGTCATCGGGCCCCGCGCGGCCCTCGCCTGGGCGAGGCTGGTCAGGCTGGTGGACACCGCTCCGCCTTGCTGGTCGGTGTCCACCAGGTAGGCGGCGTGGTCGTCGTAGCCGTACATGGCGACGACATGGCCGCCGAAGTGCACCTTCGAGGCGAAGTAGTCCAGGTGGAAGCAGTCGAGCTGGAGCCCGACGGGGTGGCCGGCGTCGATGGGGACCGCCACGTTCTCCCAAGCCCTGCGCGGCGAGGTGGTCTCCTGGACCAGGAGGTGCAGCCCGAGTCCGGCGGCCAGGGTTCTGGTGAGGTCGAAGGGCTTGACCCGTCCCCCGAGGAAGGGGAAGCCCATGTTCTTGCTGTCCCAGTAGATGAAGGACAGGCCGGAGCCGAGGCCGAAGAGCATGGGCTCGGACAGATCGAGTCCTTGGTGCCGTAGCAGTACTCCCAGAGCTGTGGTCTCACAGTGCTGCCCACCGCGGGCATCGATGTCTCTTACCGTGCTCATGCCTTGCCTTCCGGAACGAGGATGATCAGCCGGTCCTCTTTCGGCTGGATTTCCGGGCCGCTCCGCGGAGGAACGGCCCGGAACACATGGTCGCAGCGGCGATCGGGGCGTCAGGTGTAGATCGCCGACAACAACGGCCACAACTCCTGGTCCGCACTTAGGAGTTCACGCTCGTCGAGGCCCCCGTGGTACGCGATCGCCTGCTTCGTCCGGTCCGGCCCGGCCCAGTGCGGTCAGACGAAGTCGATGCGTTCCTCGCTGATCGGGTAGCCGACCCTCGCGAAATGGGCCGCCATCGGAAGGTTCGACCGGTCGGTGGCGGCCGCGATGCGCGTCGCGCCCCGCGCCACCAGGTCGTGTGTGCACTCGATCAGGAGGTCGTGCGCATAGCCGTTGCCACGCTGCTCAGGCACGACCCCGATGAAGCCGATACAGGGGCCCGAGGGGTTGTGGGCGGGGACATGGAGCCCCGCCAGTTCGCCGGCCGGGGTGTAGGCCAAGCGCCACCAGTCGCGCGGGGAGGGCATCCAGCTGAGGATCCTCAAAAGCTCCTCGACGGCGCCGTCCCTGCCGTACGTGGCGATGTCGTTCACGTCATGGGCGTCCAACGAACCCTCCTGGATCCGGCGCACCACGCCCCGCAGGACGTCGTCGTCCGGCTCCGGCCGGTACACCAGGCGCCCGGTGCGCTCGGGCAGCGCACGGTCAGAGGTCCAGCTGTAGCGGTAGCGCTCGACCAGCTTCCGCAGGCCGGCCGCCTCCGCTGCGGCCGTTCGGGCCTCCGCTGCCGCCCGCACGTCCGGCCTCTCACGCCAGTCCGGCGGCAGCAGCAGGCTGTACTCGGCGTGAAGCGGTGCGGTGCGCAGCAGTTGGACAGCGGCCTCGGTATCCGTGAAGTCGAACCAATCGAGGGCGAGGGGCTTTTCGTCCTCCGGCTTGCCCCACCAGGCTGCGCGGGCGACCACGACGCCGTCGCGCAGGGCGACCCAGGTCCATTCGGGCCGGTACTGGCCGCCGTCGGCGATCATGCGGTAGGCGTCGCCGAGGACGGCGCGGCCGACCAGGCCCGGGTCGGGCAGCGAGGCGAACAGGGGTGTCTCGCCCGCGGTGAGCGGACGAATGACCAGTTCAGTCATGGAAGAAAGAGTCCTTCGGGAGAGTGACGCGCTCCCGAATCAGACCAGCAACGCCCGGTGGACGGGGCGGGAGCGCACGGTTGTCGCGATCAGCATCGCTCTCGCCTCCTTCCTTGTGATCATGGGCGTGCGCTCAGCCTAGGCGAGGTCGCTCCTCGACGTCCATCGATTTCCACCTACGGTTCGCTGCCGCGTAGTTGGGGCTGTCCCCGGGTGCTGCGGCACGCATTGCCACGCGCGATCGGTTGTCCCATGAGCGATGAGCGATCGAGGACAGAGACTGACCTATATGAGCTTTAGCGTGGTCCTGACCGACGGAACAGAAACGCCCGAAAGGCAGAGACCATGAGCGGCAACGAACCGGCCATCCGTGACCAGGCAGAGCGTCCGGCCGTCAGCGGCGAGCGCGCCGAATGGCTTGAGGCACTGGCCAAGCACCGGGGCTTCCTCCGCTTCACCACCCGTGACCTGACCGACGAGCAGGCCGGGCTGCGGACCACCGCCAGCGAACTGTGCCTGGGCGGTCTGGTCAAACACGTCACCGCGGTCGAGAAGAACTGGGTCGCCTTCATCCTGAACGGTCCCTCCGCGATGCCGGACTTCACGGCGATGACTGAGGCCGACTGGGCCAGTCATGCAGACACCTTCCGGCTGCTGCCCGGTGAGACGCTGGCCGGTGTGCTGGACGACTACGCGGAAGTGGCCCGCCGGACCGATGACGTGGTAGCCACTCTGCCCGACCTGGGGGCCGCCTGGCCGCTGCCGAAGGCCCCGTGGTTCGAGTCCGGCGCCCAGTGGTCGGCCCGCCGGGTACTGATGCACATCATCGCCGAGACCGCTCAGCACGCCGGCCACGCCGACATCATCCGCGAGTCCATGGATGGCGCCAAGAGCATGGGCTAGCGCGGAGCGGCGGGGACGGATGGCGCCTGACTTGGCCCATGGCGGGAACGCTCACGCCTTGACTCAGCCCCGCTGGTCACGCGCTCCCACCTGCTCGCTGGTCATGGCCAGCAGGAGCAGCGCGTCGTGTTCGGCGGTGCCGGGCGCGGCCTGGTAGACGAGCATGCGTTGGCCGTCGCCGGCGACGCCGAGTATCTCGTTGGCCAGGGTGAGCGGGCCGATGACCGGATGCTGGAACGCGGTCCGGCCGCCGCGCTTGACCCGGACGTCGTGCCGGCGCCACAGCGCGGCGAACTCGCTGCTGGCCGCGCACATTTCGGTGATCAGGGCGGCAGTGCGCTCGGGTGCGGTCACCTCGGCGGTGTGAAGGTGCGCCACGCAGTTGCCGGCCACTCGGTCCCAGTCGGCGAAGACCGTCCGCGCGGCAGGGTGCAGGAAGGTGTACCGGATCGTGTTGCGCTGGGCGGGAGGCCAGTCGTCGAGTCCCGGCATCAGGGCCAGGCCCTCCGGGTTGGCGGCCAACACGTCGTTGACGTCGCTGAGTACGTACGCCGGGCCGGGCCGGAGCGATTCCAGCAGCAGTCTCAGACCGGGGCGTACGGGCTGCGGGTCGACCGGCCGGCGCCGCGGCGTGCGCCCGGCGGCGCGGTCGGCCAGGGCGAGCAGGTGAGCGTGCTCGTCGTCGGTGAGCCGCAGGGCGCGGGCCAGTGCGTTGAGCACCGCGTCGCTGGGCGCGGTCTCCCTGCCCTGTTCGATGCGGGTGTAGTAGTCCATGCTGACCCCGGCGAGCGCGGCCAGCTCCTCGCGGCGGAGGCCGGGGGCCCGACGGATGCCCGGCCCGGTAGGCAGACCGACGTCGGCCGGGCCGATCCGCCCGCGCCGGATCCGAAGGAACTCAGCCATCGCGTTCACGCCGTCGAGTGTGCCATCGGGTGGTCCGTTCCTGGGTGGCCGTATCGCACCCAGGAACCGCACGGCCTTCCCGGCCCGGCAGCGGACGGCGGAACCTCGGCTCATGACTGACGCACTCATCATCGGAGGCAGCTCCGGCATGGGCCTGGCCCTGGCCCGGACCCTGCTGGCCGAGGGCATGGACGTAACGATCGTCGGCCGGTCCGCAGACCGGCTCGGCGCGGCTCGGGCGGAGCTGGAGCGAACCGCGCGGGGGAAGGTCGGCACGGTACGGGCGGACATCGGGCGCGAAGAGGAGGTCGCCGAACTGTTCGCCGGAGTGGGGCGGGTGGAGCATGTGGCGGTCACCGCGATGGACGCGAGCGGGGCATACGGCCGGACCGCCGAGGTCACCTCGGCCACCGCGAGGTCCGTTGTGGACACCAAGCTGCTCGGCGCGTGGCTCGTGGGCAAACACGCAGCCGGGCGGGTGACCGGCTCGATCACGTACACCTCGGGCATCAACGCCTACCGGCCGAACGGTTCCAACACCATCGTGGCCGCTGCCAACGGCGCGCTCGCCTCGCTGACTTACGGGCTGGCGATCGAACTGGCCCCGGTGCGGGTCAACGTCGTTTCACCGGGCTGGGTGGACACCCCCATCTGGGACCAACTCGGCATGGACAAGCAGGCGGCGTTCGCCGAACTGGCCGGGCGGCTCCCGGTCCGGCGTATCGGCACGCCCGACGACATCGCCCAGGCATTCGTCTCGGTGATGCACAACGGATTCGTCACCGGGACGGTCCTGCATGTCGATGGCGGCCACCGCCTCCTGTGAACGCGCACCGGCGCCGCCGCCCGTCCGGCGGTCGGCGGTGCCGCAGACGAGCGTGTGGCCCTACCTGTTCGATCCGGGCGGCTCGTCCCCACCAGCACACCCCAGGCCACCACCACTGCGCGTTCTGGGACGCCCTCGGGTGATCCGCCGAGACGTGCCGTGAGCGATGAGGCGAGCCTCATGTGCGGGCGAGGAGGGCGGTGGCCCGGGCGCAAAGCGTTTCGTCCTCAGCGGTGTTGTGGCGGAAGCGCGTGCGGGTGGGCCGGCCCGGGTTGTCCAGGCGACGTGGGTCGGCCAGCTCGTCGCGTAGGAGGGCGGCCAGTCCGGGCGGCAGTGGCGCGGCCGGGTCCTCGCGATGGAGTCCGGCGGCGATGACGGAGCGGACCGAGCGATCGGCCTGCCACGCCGTGAGCAGCGCGGTGTCCGCGGCGGTCCGGTCCGCCGCGTTGCCCGTGCCCGCGGTGATCGCTCGGAGGGCCAGCGCCGCGCGGGCGGCGGTGAGCGTGCCGGCATGCGGCGCGTCGAGGCAGGCCCGGACGGCGGGCGCCAGTGGGGTCGCCGCGAGTCCCATCACCGCAGCCAGCTCCAGCGCCTCGTGGCCGGCGTGCCAGTCCCTGGTGTTCCCGGCGGTGTTCTCGACGACGGCGGTGAGCACCGGCAGTATCTCCGTCGCGTCCTGTCCGGCGTGCCACAGCGCCCGGGCGGCACCGACCCGGGCGTACGGGGAGGGGTCGGCGAGGAGGCGGCACAGCAGCGCCGTGTGGTCGGCGGCGTCGGGACCGAGGCCGTCCGGTGACGCGAGCAGGAGGATTCCGGCTCGGTGCAGTCCGGTCCCCTGCTCCTCCGCCTGCTCGGCCAGTGCGTCGAGGAAGGGTGCGATCACGCCGGCGGATTCCGCAAAGCCCGTCGACCGCAGCGCGGACAGCAGGCGGGCGGCCTCGTCCAGAGCGCTGTCGTCCCCCGGTTCCTCCGCCGTTCGCTCGGCGATTTGCTGCAGGCGGGCCCCCAACTCCGGCAGCATCCCGGCTGCGTGCGTGCCGAGGTCCCGGCACCAGCCGGGCAGCCCCTCAGGGAGCGCCCTGCCGTACAGCAACTCCCCGAGCAGCCGGGCGCCCCGCTCGTCCCCGGCGGCCACCAGGAGCTGGAGGCACTCGCCGCCGGCGTCCCGCTCCCATCCGTGTCCGGTGCGGTAGCCGGAAGCGTCGGCGATGCGGTGGGCGGCGTCCAGGATGTCGTCGGTCAACGGCAGGCAGCAGCACCGCAGTTCCTCGGCCGCGGCGGCAGCGGTGGCGGCGCTGACGCGTGCGTCCGAACCGGAGGTGGCTGCGGTCCCGGCGTCCTCGGACGTGCCGCACTCGGGCGTGCCCTCCTCGGTTTGCGCCGCCATGGTCTCGGCGTACGCCGCGAGCACCCCACCGAGGAGTGCCGCCGCCTCCGCCGCTTCCGGCTTGGGCACGCGCCAGCCGCCGTAGAGCTCCCTCACCCGGTCGAAAACGTCCCCGCGCACGCAGGGCGCGGTACGCCGCAGATCGTGCAGCACCAGCCGGTGGCGGTCGTGCAATCGGCTGCCGAGCGCTCCATGGAGGTCGTGTAGGGCGTCCACCAGCCGCGCCTCGATGTCCTCGGGGTAGGCCTGCGCCCGCAGGTCGCGCAGGTAGGAGAGCATCGTGCCGGAGTCCGGGCCGCTTTCCGGGGCCGGCGCCGGCCGACCGCTCGCCCGGTCGAGGGCCGCGATGGCCCGGTCGGCGACGTTCGGTGGCAGCGCGTCGGGGGCGTGTGCCGCGAGGGCGGTGAGCGCGGTGAGGACGGTGGCCGGGTCCTCCCTGAGGGCCGATGTCTCCGCGCGGTCCGATGTCTTCGCGAGGTCGCACGCGTCCGCGAGGTCGGACGCCTCCGCGAGGGCCGGCGGCTCCCCGGCGCGGGCCGCTCCGGAGTGGCGGCCGGTCGTGGTGTCGTCCGGCTGCGGCCCGGTGGCGAGGCGGCGCAGCAGGTCGACCGCCGCCTGGACGTGCCCGGTCCGCGCGCCGGACCCGGCTCCGCGGCCGGCCTCGCGGTCGGTGAGCCGGCCGAGCAGGTCGGCCACGTCCTCGACGAGCGACTGCCGGGTGGCCGGGTCGGGCTCGGCGCGCAGACACCCGGTCAGCGCGGGCAGCAACGGCTCGGGCTCGTCGGCGCACCGCACGAGGAACGTGGCCGCCGCCGCCCGCACGTCCGGGTCGGCGTCCGTGAGCAGCCGCACCATCGACGGCACCGCGGCGGCCAGCGCCCGCCCGGCGAGCAGTCCGTGGGCGCACGCGTACTCCTCCCACCACTCGTCCGGCTCCCACCCGGCGGCAGCCGCCTCGGCGAGCGCCGCCTCCGGGTCGGGCATGCTGTCCCCGGCCTCCTCGGCGGCGGCGTGCGCGGTGGCGCCGATGCTGGTCAGCAGGCCGATGACGGGGCCCCGGTCGGGCGCGTCCGGCTCCTGGGCGAGGGCCAGGAGGTGGGGTATGCACGCGAGCGACGAGTCGTACACGTCCCCCTGGTGGTGCACGCCCCCGTACAGCGCGTCCAGCGCGCGCTCGCGGGTCACGGCGTCGTCGGACCGCAGGTCGTGCAGAAGGCCGGGGACGTCCTCGGCGGTTCCGTACGCGTGCGTCAGCTCGGCCCAATCCACGTCGTTCATGTCGCAGAAAGCTAACAGCGCGACGAGGCGGTGGGCCTCCCGGGCCCGGGGAACGAGACCGCGCCACCCACCGCTGACGCGGCCCCTGTTGTCTGTCGCCCCGCCAAAAAAGCCTTGCCCTCGCCTGGGTGACGTGGTTACTGTCGCGCGGCGCAGGAAGCGCGTGATCACGGGACAAGGGAGGTTGATGAATATGGCCGCCGACGGCTCTCTTCAGCATGCCCTTCTCCGGCCCGCCGCGTGAGCAGAACGCGGTCCGGGTCGTTCCCCCCAACCAGGAGTGACACGTGAATTCCTGCACCGCCTCAGCCCATGCTGAGCTGACCACCGACCGTCTCGTTCTCCGGCCCTGGACCGCGGCCGAGGCCACCGCAGCGCTCGACGGCACCAGGTCGCCCCATTGGGCCGACGACTTCCCCGCCGAAGGCGACCGTGTCATCGCGGGCCTCCTCGACCAGCACCCCGGCTGGCTCGGCGAACACGGCCACCGCCTGATCATCGAGCGTGCCGGCGGCCTGGTGGTGGGCTCCATCGGCCTGTTCTGGCCGCCCAACGAGGGGGCCCTCGAAATCGGCTACGGCATCGTGGCCTCCCGCCGCGGCCGGGGCTACGCCCCTGAGGCCACGCGTGCGCTCGCCGCCTTCGCGCTCACCGCGCCCGGCGTCCATACCGTGGTCGCCAGCGTGGAGTTGCCGAACCCGGCCTCCGTCCGCGTACTGGAAAAGGCCGGCTTCCAGCGCTGGACCACCGAGGAGAACGTGGCCCGCTTCAGGGTCAGGAAGCTGAATTCTCAGGAGCGATGACCCCGTGGGTCGGCGGCCTGCCGCCGACCCACCCGGTCGCCGATTGCTCAGTCGGTGTCGTCGGCGCGGAGGATCAGATCGAGCAGCCCGGGGAAGCGCGCGTCGAACTCCTCCCGGCGCAGTCGGTTGACCCGCTTGGGGCCCACGTCGCGCTGTTCGACCAGTCCGGCGCCGCGCAGGACCGAGAAGTGGTGACTGAGTGCGGCTTTGCCGACCGGTACGTCGAAGCTGCCGCAGCTGCGGGTCCAGTCGGCGGAGCCCGCCAGCTCGCGGACCAGCGTCAGACGCACGGCGTCGGCGAGCGCGGACAACGCGGTCAGGAGGGAAACGTCCTCGGGATCGGTGTGCACCGGCGCCGCGCGGTGACTGCCGCCCTCCGTCTGGTTCGCCATATCCCTCTCCTCACCGTGCGCGTCGCGTCGTCGCCGGACACCTGTGGGGCCCGGCCGAGGCGATCGCGCTGCCGCTGCCGCTTGCCGAGTGTTCGATGAGCATCGTACAGTGCCAGTGTTCGCTTTCCATTGAACACTCTGTCGAAGGATGCGTCCCACCCATGCGTGCAATCGAGTTCCAGCAGTACGGCGGCCCCGAGGTACTCAAGGTCGTGCAGGCCGAACCGCCCTCGCCGGGGCCGGGCCAGGTCACCATCGATGCCGCCTATGCCGGCGTGAACTTCGCGGACCTCAAGGCACGCGCCGAGGGGTACCGGGTGACCTCGCTGCCCTTCCGGCCCGGCCTGGAGGTCTCCGGACGGATCCGGGCCGTCGGCCACGGCGTCGAGGGGCTGCGCCCGGGACAAGAGGTCGTCGCGCTTGTCAACAGCGGCGCCTACGCGGAGGTGGTGCTCGCCGAAGCCACCACTGTCTTTCCGCTTCCCGACGGCCTGGACCTACGGACCGCAGCCGCGCTCCCCACCGTATTGCCGACAGCGCATGCCCTGCTCCACGAGGTGGGGCGCCTGCGCGCCGGAGAGAGCGTGCTGGTGCACGGCGCGGCAGGAGGCATCGGCACCGTGGCCGGACAACTGGCCCGGGCGGCCGGCGCGGCTGCTGTGTACGGCGTGGTCTCCTCCACGGCCAAGGCCGGGCACGCCCTCAAGCACGGCTACGACGAGGTGTTCACCGCCGACACCTTCTCCGACGACGTCCGCCGCGTCACCCACGGCAGGGGCGTCGACCTGGTACTCGACCCGGTGGGCGGCGATACCCTCCGCCGCGGGCTCGACGCACTGGCCGTCTTCGGCCGCCTGGTCTCCTTCGGCAACGCCGGCGGGGCCGAGCCGTGGCAGGTCGGACAGCCCGAGCTCTACGCGCAAGGCCGTTCCGTCGCGGGCTTCTCCATCCTGGCGCTCGCGCAGTCGGCGCCCGAGGCGCTGCGCTCGCTGGCTGAGCGGGCCTTCCGCTCCGTCATCGACGGCACCGTGGCACTCCCGATCACCGCGGAGTTCCCCCTGTCGGAGGCGGCCGAGGCCCACCGGCTGATGGGCGGGCGCACCTCCACGGGCAAGCTGCTGCTGCGCACGACCGACTGAGCCCGGCACAGCCGAGCGGGCGCCGCGTGGATCGCGTTGGCGATGGTGGCCACCCATACCTACGCCCTCCAAGCCTGACGAGGGGAAGTAGGCGCAGTTCCCACGGGCGTCCCAGGGCTCCGGCGGGCTCGGCGTCGCCGGCAGTCGGCTCACCTCCGCAGGAGCAGCCGGAGCCGACTCGTGGCCGCAGCCGCACCCTCGGTACCTTTCCGACGTGAGCAAGACAAGTGACTCCCCTGCGGGCCCGTACGACGACCGACCGACGGGCCCTCCCGCGGCCCCCGCGGACGCGCCCGCCACCACCGCTGAAACAGCCACCGGCAGGCAGCGGAAGATCCCCAAATCACCGGTGAAGAAGCCCAGTTGGGACGCCTGGTCCGCCGGCAAGTCGGCCGGGATGATCCTGCTGATGCTTCCGGTACTGGCCGTGGTTGCCTTCGTCGCGCAGATTTTTGAGGCGTTGTATTACGCGGCGGTGTGCGTCTTCTACGTGATCACCAGCCCGTACTGGATCACCCGGACCCTCTGGCGGGCCCTCCGCCCGGTGCAGACGGCGGAGCACGCGGCCCGCCGGAGCGAGGCGCGGGAGGCCATCAGCTCTACGGCGAAGGGCTGCGGCTGTGTGCTGGCCGGCCTGGCGATTCCCGCGGTCATCATCGTCGTGGTGGCGCTCGCCAACTACTGACCAACCACTACTGACCAGCAACTACGGAGCAGAAACTACTGACCAGCACCGGCCGGGCCGGACGGCCCTGTTCCGTGCCTCCGGAATCCCGGCGGGTGCGCTCAGGAGGGCGGAGTGGACTCCGGCAGGGACGCGGCGGCGAGCTCGAACAGTGCTTCCTCCGGAGTGTCCCGGACCGGCGTGGTGAAGCTGATCCCCGTCAGGTCGAGCAGTCGCCGGACGGTCGGTGACACGGCGGCCAGGTGCACACTCCCACCGACCTGCCGGGTGTCATTGTGCGCCCTGATGATGACGTTCAGCCCCGAGGAATCCATGAACGGAACCTCCCGCAGGTCCAGCACGAGATACCGCCGGCCGTGCGCGAGTTGATTGGCGAGCTGGTGGTGCAGGGCGATACCGGTGTCGGTGTCGAGCTCACCGCGCACCGCGACCATCGCGGTCCGCTCGTCGATGACGGTGACTTCCACGCTCAACGCATCGGAATCAGGCATGTGTGGGGCTCCCTCACTGTGGTCGGCAATGCACTGTGTCCTCGCGCATGCGCTGGGTCCTTGGTCATGCGCTGTGTCCTCGGGCATGCGCGGTGGTCTTGCTCCTGCACTGTGGCCTCGCGCATGTGCCGTGTCCTGGCTCGCCGAGAGGACACCGAACACCCGGTCAGGTCCGGTCGGGCAGTTCGCTCGTGGTGTTCCGGGGGATCCGCTCCAGCAGGCCCCGCAGGTCGTCGGCGTGTTCTTCCTCCTGTGCGAGGAGTTCCTCGAAGACCCTGCGGGTCGTCGGATCGCCGTCGCCCAGCCACTGGGCGATCTCCGTGTAGGAGGCCACGGCCACGCGTTCGGCAACCAAGTCCTCCTTGATCATCTCGACCAGGTCGGTACTGGCGTCGTAACCGGCGTGCGAACGCTTCGTCAGGGTGTCGGGATCAAAATCCGGTTCACCACCGAGCTGGGCGATGCGCTGGGCCAGTTTGTCGGCGTGCTGCTGTTCCTCCGCGGCGTGTTCCAGAAACTCGGCCGCGACGGGTTCCGAATACAGCCCGGACGCCGTGTAGTAATGCCGCTTGTACCGGAGCGTGCAGACGATCTCCGTGGCCAGGGCCTCGTTGAGCACCTGGAGAACCCGCTCCAGGTCCGCGCCGTAGGCATCCGTGATCGGGCCCTTCTCGATCTCCCGGCGCGCTCGCTCGCGGATGGTTTCGATGTCCGTGAGGAATTCAGCCATGGCCTTCTCCGGTCCACCTCTCCGTCCGAACCCGTCACCGTGCTCCCGGAGGAACGCCCACCACCCTGCTGGGAAATCCAGGCACTGCGATACCGCGAACCGGAAGAACGTATGTCGGATGTCGTGCTTGATCTGTGCCGATGCATCGCCTGCCCCGATGATCAGGCGCTATTCCTGGTTCTTCGACCGGGTCACGCGGGAGTTGGGGATGCGGTGACTGCCTGGTGGGCCGCCGCGGCCGCGCTTGCGGACGGGCAGGCGGGCGCGAGCCCTCGGCCGGGGCGGGGCACCCTCACATCCCCGTCATACCGCCGCCGGTCAGGCCCGGGGCCAGCGCCGGAACCCAGATCACGGCGACGGCCAGTGCGAGCGAGGCGATCCCCACGGCACGGGCCACCAGGCGGCCGACCGGAACGAGCTTCTCGGCGGTGATCACGGCGGCCAGGATCACCATGGCCCACAGGTTCATCAGACCGAACGCCGCCAGCAGCACCATCAGCGACCAGCAGCAGCCCAGACAGAAGGCTCCGTGGTGCGCCCCGGCGCGCAGATCACGCGAGCGCCCCGGGTACGAGGCGTAGCGCAGCATCAGTCCGAGCGGTGAGCGGCACCTCGCCAGGCAGCGGTCTTTGAGGGGCGTCAGCTGGTAGACGCCGCTGACCGCGAACACGGCCGCGGCTGCTGTCGTCCCCACCCCGGCGGGGAGGCTCGCCGCCCGGCCCAGGCCGACGGCCAGGGCGTAGGCCGGCAGTCCGGCCGCGGCCCAGACGAGCAGGTAGGCGACCGTGAAGACGCCCATGCGCGGCGCCCGGTGCGCGGTGAGGGTACGTGCGTACAGCGCGGCGACGGGCGCCGTGGCGGGCAGCATCATCGCGGCCATCATCAGCGTCCACACGGCCAGGAAGGCGGGCAGGCCCAGTCCCATGGTGCCGGGCATCGCCGGCGTGCCGCCCCAGCGCGTCACCACCCAGACCCAAGCGGCGGCCGCCGCGACCAGCAGCAGCCCGGAGGAGCCCACCGTGCGGCCGGCGGTAACCGGTCTGTCGTTCACGCCGCCCACGTGAAGGGCGCGTAGTGTCCGTTGCCGCCGGTGAAGTCCCAGGACCGGCCGTACACGCCCGCGCCCGTCGCCCGGGTGGACCGGGCGATCGTCAACGTGCTGCTTGCCGGGTGGAACATGCCGGTCAGGCCCATCACCGGACCGTCCTCACCGAACTGCGGGGCGACCTGGTCCTCGATCTCGATGTCGATGGCGTCGCCCACCCGTGCGGCGTGGCGGCGGCCGTCGTCGCGGTAGTCGATGGGAACGCGCTGCACGCCGAGGACCCCGCCGATGAGCGGAGTGAGCACCGACATCGGCCCGCCTGCCTGGCCGGAGAAGACCTTGCCCAGCGCCTCCGCCTGACCGTCGTCGGCCGAAGCATCGATGTACAACGCCACCTGCCAGTCCCCCTCGGCCATCACCCGGGGCCCGTCGACGAAGACGGCGACGCTGCGGTCGGACACGTCCACGCCGTCCACGTTCCCGTTGTCCACATGGAACGCGAAGGTCACCTGGCAGCGCTCGTGGTCGGCCGGAGCGGTAAGGCCCGAGGTGGTGCAGGGGCACACCACGTCGCAATTGCAGCTTTCCAGGTACGTGCCGGTCAGTTTCCAGGACATGGCTCTTCCTCCCTGTTTTCGCGTCCCCGCCGCGAAGGGAATGCATCGGGCTGTGCGCCCCGTCCCGGTGTCGCTCTCTTCCATGCTATTCCCGACGGTTCTGCGTCGCGCAGAGCCACTGCCATGCGATCACCGACGCAGGTCAGCACCCACTCGGGTAAGCACCGGCTCAGGTGATCACTGGCTCAGGTAAGCACCGATTCGCTTGATCACAGCACTCGCGGAGCTACGCCACTGCTCGTATCGGCGCGTTTCCTCCACCGCCGAGCTGATCCCGCGGGTCTGCTCGTCGACGGACGAGGAGCAGACCCACGTCGCTCTCCCTCGCGCTCGGCGCGTTGTCACCGGATGAGGGAGCGCAGGACCGGGATGCTGGCGCCGGCCGCCGCCATCCCGGCGACGACTGCTGCCGCGACCGGCGTCCCGGCGAGAGCCGTCAGACAACCGACGACGATCCCGATGACGACGGCAGCCAGCAGCACGACGGTGGTGTGTACGGACAGGAACGGCGCCTCCGGCCCGGACTCGGCCCGGTCGGTGGGAGGCACAGGGACAGAGGGAGAGTGGTTCGCGTTCGACATGCCTCAACTCTGGCCCCGAGAACCGCCATGACCGGCATCGATCGAACGAACCCGCAAAGCGCTGATCAGCTCGGTACAACCGTTCAGCAACGGCCGCGTTCAGTCGAACACTTTCGCGTTCAGGCTTGTTCAGGAAAGTTCACACCCGTTCGTCGGAGGAGCCCTACCCTGCTGTTCCGGGACGCAGCGGGGGGAAGAACGTGGTCGACCAGCACGTGGCGGAAGGCAGCTACGAAGAGGCACTCGCGGACTTGGGGACGCGGCTGACACGGCTGAAAGCGCAGCGGGGCCGACCACCGCTACGCAAGATCGAAGCGCGCGCGAAGAAGTTGTTCGGCGAGGGGGCCTCGTTACCTCTCGGGACCCAGAGCGCCGCTTTCAACGGCAGGCCCGTCAGGATGGACACCCTCATGCTCATCGTGCGAACCCTGCTGTCCTGGGACGAGTACGGTGAGGAATGTCCTCCGCCCGACCGCAGAGCCCCGGAGCTGGAGGAATGGCGCACGCGGTGGACAGCTGCGACCGCGCTGCAGTCGAGGCGCCGGAGTACCGCCCTCCGCACGCCGGTCTCTTCCGAACGGCCGGACCCCGACGCCGTCATGGCTCGGGAACGCCCTGAAGGGGACTCGACGCCTGCGCCACCCCTGCGCCTGCGCGACAAGTACGGCCTGCCGATCGTCGACGGCAGCCGCGCTGTCTACTGCCTGGCTTTCTCCCCGGACGGGCGCTGCTTGGCCGCCGGCGGCGCGGACGGGACAGTTCAGCTCTGGGACACCGCCACCGCGCGCGGCGGAGGCGACGCCAAGCCGCTCGGCGCCCCGCTCACCGGGCATGTGGGGCCGGTCTACGGGGTGCACTTCTCGCAGGACGGGCGGTGCATGGCGACGTGCGGCGCTGACGGCTCGGTGCGCCTGTGGGACACCTACTCGCGCGCGCCGGTCGGCGACCCCCTGACGGGCCACGACGGTCCGGTCCACGCCGTCAGGTTTCGAGGCAACGGAAGCCAGGTGGTCGCGGCCGGCGCCGACGGCACCGTCCGGCAGTGGCTCACGTACTCGCTCAAGCCGTACGGCACACCGCTCGACGGACATGACACCCCGATCATCGCGCTGGCAACGCCCGGCTCCGGTCTTGCGGCCGGTGACGCCAACGGCTCGGTGAAGTGGTGGACCCAGGACTCGGACGAGCCCACCCGATTCCTGGCGCGATACGGCCCGGTATTCGCGATGGCCGACCAGGCGTTCACCCTCGCCGTCGGGCACGCGAGCGGGGCGGTGTACGTGAAAAACACCAGACAGGACGACGACGCCGAGGTGACGACCTTGAGTCCGCCCGGCAGCGCCGTCTACGCAGTGGCGATGCTTCCCGGGAGCTCGCGTCTGGTGGCGGCGGGGAGCCATGACGGCACGCTACGGGTATGGGCCCAGGAGGACGATACGGGGCCGTTCGTCGCAGAACTGCACGAGGGCCCGATCTTCGCGGTCGCCTTTTCCCCTGACGGCACGTTCGTCGCTACTGCCGGCGCCGACGGAGACGTCCAGCTGAGGAACTTCACCGTGGAACTCCTCGGCAAGGCTCTGCACGGCCGGCGGGCTTTCGCACTCCCGACAGCCGCCCGCCCCACGATCCCCCGCACCCCCACTCCTGCCGGAGACGACCACCCACAGCCGGCGGAACCGCTTGCCACGAGCGCGGTGCACCACGCCCTGCGGCACGGCCACCACGTCGCACTGCCTCCGCTTCACTGCCCGCACAGCGTCCGAGCGGTGGTGTTCTCGCCGGACGGCCGTCTCCTGGCCACCGGAGCAGAGGACGGATCGGTGCACCTGTGGGACCCCCTCACCCGAGAGCCCATCGGTACCCGGCTCACCCAACGCGGCGGAATGGCCCGGTCGTTGGTCTTCTCGCCGGACAGCCGCTTGTTGGCCGCCGTTCACACCGGCAGGCCCGTCCAGCTGTGGGACACCGCGACCCATGAACTCGTGGGTGAGCTGCCTGCCCCCACCGGCTCGATCAGGGCAGCGGCGTTCTCCCACGACGGCAAGGTGCTGGCGACGGGCGGCACCGACAGCGCGGTACGCCTGTGGGCTCCCGCCACGCAGAAGGCCGTTCGGGAACCGCTCATCGGCCACGGAAGCCCGATCGAGTCATTGGCGATCTCTCCCGGTGGGCTCCTCGTTGCCGTCGAGCGCGGCAACAGGGCGTGGCTG
Organism: Streptomyces sp. NPDC107765; assembly: GCF_055657085.1. NCBI lineage: Bacteria > Bacillati > Actinomycetota > Actinomycetes > Kitasatosporales > Streptomycetaceae > Streptomyces > Streptomyces sp. NPDC107765. Next base: position 428,277 of record NZ_JBVKBL010000001.1, read on the forward strand.
TGGGACATGGCCGCATGGGAACTGACCCCGGCCCACAACAGCCTGCAGCCGTTGCTCAGTGCCGGGCCCTCCGTCACTGCCATGGCCCTCTCGCCGGACGGCAGGGTCCTCGCACTGGGTGGCTTGATGGAGGGAGTGCGGCTCTGCAACCTCCAGACCCGCCACCGCACCTGGACGGTGATCACCGGCAGCCGGGTACCGAAGATCCTCGCACCGAAGGCACTTGCTTTCTCACCGGATCAGCAATGGCTGGCCGTCGGAGGCGAGGAGCGCTCCGTGTGGTTGCTGCGGACGGACGGGGGTGACGGGGTCGGCGCGGAGCTCACGGGCCACTGCGACACCGTGCGCGCGGTCGCGTTCTCACCGGACAGCTCACTGGTCGCCACCGCTTCCGACGACCGAAGGGTACGGCTGTGGACGGTCCCTCACCACCGGAAGCCCGGACCGGACACGCCGCAGACGTCGTGAGTGCCTGAGACGACGGTGAACCCGAGCCTCGTGGGCCGCACCGTGGGGCTGCATCCCGCTGCGACTCGGGTTCAATGCGTCCCGGACTACTGGCCGACTTCGTAGTCGAACCAGATGCGATGAGTGCCGTCCGCGTCGACTGCGACGCCGCCCGTCCCGGTGATCCCCGTCAACGCGCCCGTCCCACTCGCCGGCACGATCACGAAGAACTCACCCTGCCTCCCTTCGCCCAAGGTCGTCGCGGAGTGCGCGAAATTGAAGGTGCCCGCCTGCCCGTGGAGCGTCCCTTCGAACGACTCCATGGCGACATACGTCCCGGTTCCGGTGGACTGGTCGAACGCGGCGGTGAACAGGGTGGCGGAGCGCCCGGCGACCTCGCCCTCGTACTGCTTCTCCATCGTGGCGACGCCAACGGGCAGTGCCGTCTCGACCATGGGGCTCGGTACCGGTGCCGGGGTGAAGTCCGCAACGGTGAATGTTCCTGAGGCTCGCATGCCCGGAGCGTATTCCGCACCACTGACATCGGCGCCGAGCAGTCCGGTCGTGATGTGCCGCACCGCACCCCCTACCCGTCCAGCGGGAGCGCCTTGTGCCCACGCGCGCTTAGGTGAGTCCCCCGGTATGCCGGACCCGGGCACGTTCCAGGGCCGCGTCGAAGTCGCGTTGGGTGTCGTCGCACCAGCACAGCAGGTCGGTGAGGACCTGCTGGAGGGTCTCGCCGGGGCTGCGGCGCCAGCCGTCGCCGGAGAGCGTGTACGTCTGCAGGGCCGCGTTGGCGCGCCGCACCGCCGCGTCCCGCCCGCCGGGCTCGTTCATGTCCATCGTTCGTCCTCCTGTCGAAGCGTCCCACAAAACCTTAGTGGACTGTATATTTGCAGTGCACTTCAGTTTTTTTTGGATTCGGTTCGGCCGGTTGCCAACCGCGAGTACGGGAGCAGGGGCGGGAACGCATGGCGACATCCTCGGACGCACTGCGCACGGTCACGGCCGTCCGCTACGTGACCCCGTTGCGCGGCGGCGGATCCGTCCCCGGCATCGTCGAGACCGACGACCTGGGGACGTACGTCGTCAAGTTCACCGGCTCCGCGCAGGGGCGCAAGGCGCTCGTCGCCGAGGTGATCGTCGGCGAACTCGCCCGCCAACTGGGCTTCCGCACGCCCGAGTTGGTGCTGGTGCGGTTCGATCCCGCGGTCGCCCGGGAGGAGCCGCACCAGGAGGTACAGGACCTCCTGCGCGCCAGTGCGGGACTCAACCTCGGAGTTGACCACCTGCCGGGTGCCGCCGACTTCACGCCGGGCGCGCTGGACGTCGACCCGGCGGAGGCCGCCCGCATCGTCTGGCTCGATGCGTTCACCGCCAACGTGGACCGCACGGTGCACAGCCCCAACCTCCTGACCTGGCCGACCTCCGGCCACCGCCCGCCCCGCCTGTGGCTGATCGACCACGGCGCCGCCCTGGTCTTCCACCACCGCTGGGCGGACGCCGCGGACGCGGCCGGCAGGGCTTACGACCTCCGGTGGCACGCTCTGGGCTCGCACCACCTCGACCTGGGGGCTGCGGACGCCGACCTCGCACACCGGGTCACGCCGGAGCTGCTCCGCCAGGTCGTCGCCGCGGTCCCGGACGTCTGGCTGGCCGGTGAGCCGGGGTTCTCCGGACCGGACGAGGTCCGCGCGGCGTACGTCCGCCACCTCGCCGCACGGGCCCAGCTGTCCGACCGGTGGCTCCTCAACGGCCACGCGCCGCCATCGGACCCGTGCCCGCAGCCGGCGACAACGCTGCAATGCACTGCAAAACAGGAGGGCGGTTAGACTCCCGCCATGGGCGACGGGCTGCGGGAGCGCAAGAAGCGGCAGACGCGGCAGCGCATCTCCGAGACAGCCATCGGCCTGTTCGTGGCGCGGGGCTTCGACCACGTCACCATCGCCGAGGTAGCGGCGGCCGCGGAGGTGTCGGTCAACACCCTCTACAACTACTACGAGTCCAAGGAAGACCTCGTCCTCCCGCCGGACGAGGCATCTCCGCAGCGGCTCGCCGACATGGTGCGCGCCCGGCAGCCGGGCGAGTCCGCCGCGCGGGCCGTGCTCGCCGGACTCCGCGACGAACTACGGCGCCGCGACCGCAAGATCGGCTTGAGCACGGGATTCGCCCCGGTCTTCGAGATGATGCGGGCGGCCCCCACGCTCACCGCCCGACTGGAGGACCTCGGCCGGCAGATGACCGATGCGCTCGCCGCGGTCCTGGCCGAGGAGACCGGCGCCCCACCCGGGGACCAGACACCGCGCGTGGTGGCCAGCCAGATCGGCTGGTTCCACTCGCTGGTCTACAGCGAGATCGGCCGACGCATCGTGGCAGGCGAGAAGCCCGCCGGCATCGCCGAAGCCGCCCTCGAACTCCTCGACGTGGTCGAGCAGATGCTGAGCGAACCGGCCCTCGACTACGCCACCCGCAAGGAGTGAGACGCCCGTGGTGCCGGACGCCGGCAGTGTCAGACACCCGCCGTCCGCAGTTGCGTGACGGGGCGGTCCCCGGGTATCCGACGGGTACGGCGGGCGAGGGCCTGCCCCGGAGGGAGGGATCCAGAATGGCCGTCGCCAAAAGCAGCGTACTGGTGCTGGACGCTGCCGAACCTGAGGAACTGGCCGAGTTCTACGCCCGATTCCTCGGCGGCACGTCACGCGTCGGCAGCCATCCGGACTACATAGAGATCGTCGAGTCCGCGGGCGTCCGCATCGTCGTCCGACGGGACCACGGCGCCGCGCCGCCGAGCTGGCCTCGGCCGGACACCTCGCAGCAGGCACATCTGCACTTCGTGGTCCCCCAGGACGACATGGACCAGGCGGAGCGTGAGGCGATCGACCTCGGTGCGCGGCCCTTGGAGACGCGGGACAACGGCGGGTCGTTCGACATCCGGCGATATGCGGATCCCGCAGGACATCCCTTCGTCCTGGCCGCCCTTGAGGGGCACGGAACCGCGTATTTGCGGTGACGGCCCGGGGCGGGTCCCCAACCGCCGAGCCGGCAACCGCCCCTCAGCCCTTCCCAAGGTGCGACAGCCCCTTCCCCAGGCGCGATAGCCGCTTGCCGAGGTGCGATCCCCTGTCACGCCGCCCACTGCCAAGCTCCTCATCGCAGCGGTTCTCGCTGGACGCCGGCAACGACCGCGGTCACGACCTTGCGGACGGCGCCGGCCTCCGGCGGAGTGCTGTGCCGGTCGGCGAACAGCATGTGCACGGCCCCGATCAGCGTCGGTGCGAGCGTGTCCACGTCGGCGTCTGCGGTCAGGCGCCCGAGTTCCCGCTCGGCGGTGAGATAGGCAGCGATTCCGGACGCGGCATCGGTCAGGACGGGGACGCCGGTGGGCCTGGCCTTGCGCAGTTGGGCGCGTAGCTCGTCCCGGGAGGTGACGAGGCTGATGAGCGCCACCGCGACCGACCCGAACAGGTCCATCAATGCCCGGGTGAGGTTGTCGGCGACGGTGCCGGTTCCGGCGGACTCGCGCAGGGCCGTCGCCTGGTCGTCGATGCGGGCGACGCGGTCCAGTACGAGCTCGGCGAGGAAGGCGTCGAAGTCGGCGAAGTGCCGGTGCAGCACGCCCTTGGCGCAGCCCGCCTCCGCGGTGACCGCCCGGCTGGTCAGCGCGCTCGGCCCGGCTCGGAGCAGAACGCGCTCGGCGGCACTGAACAGTTGATCGCGTACGTCGCGGATGGCTACTCCGGTGGGCACCAGGCATCTCCCTCTTCTCTTGATCGGCTTGTATCGGTCCGTGTCCATCATTGACGAGTGGGCATGTGCCCACTCATAGTGGGCACATGCCCACTCTACCGCCGGAGCGAGCCCCTCGTTCCCTCCACGCAACCCGACACCACGCGACCCGGCAACGCACGAACCAACAACAGCCGACCCATGACCTCCGCCAGGTGGCGGAGTCCTTCGGTTCGGACGCCGAACGGTACGACCGGGCTCGGCCCCGCTACCCCCAAGCCCTGGTGGACCGCATCGTCGCCGCCAGCCCCGGCCCGGACGTCCTCGACGTCGGCTGCGGAACCGGCATCGTGGCCCGGCAGTTCGAAGCGGCCGGCTCCCGGGTGCTGGGCGTCGACGTCGACGCGCGGATGGCCGACCTGGCCCGGCAGCGCGGGCTCGACGTCGAGGTGGCGTCCTTCGAGGACTGGGACCCAGCCGGCCGGACGTTCGACGCTGTCGTCTCCGGCCAGACCTGGCACTGGGTGGACCCGGTCGCCGGCGCCACCAAGGCGGCGCAGGCACTGCACTCCCACGGTCTGCTGGCCCTGTTCTGGAACGCGGGCCAGCCCTCGCCCGAAGTGGCCGAAGCCTTCTCCGAGGTCTACCGCCGGGTGATGCCCGACTCGCTCGCTGCCCGGCAAGCGACGACGCCGGCCGTGGACGGCTACACGGCGCTGTGCACCAAGGCAGCCGATGGCCTGCGCAAAGTGGGCAGCTTCACCGACCCCGAGCTGTGGCGATTCGACTGGGAACAGCTCTACGCACGGGACGAGTGGCTGGACCAACTGCCCACCCAGGGGGCCTTCACGCGACTCCCGCGAGCCCAGCTGGAGGAGGTGTCGGCAGGCGTCGGCGCCGCGATCGACGCCGCGGGAGGCAGCTTCACGATGCACTACGCCACGGTGGCAGTCACCGCGAAGCGCACCTGAAGCTGGACCGGCCGGTACCGCCAGTACCGCCCGGTCCAGCTCCGACATCTCCTCACCACTCCCCCTCCGGATCGAGGTCCCCACCCACGACGGCGACGAGCGCTTCTGCGTCCGCGCCGCTCAACGGGTGCCTGGCACCCGCCACATAAGAAATACGTGAAAGGAAAGGTGTGGCGGCGGAGAGTGCGGGCACACGGTTTTTGGAGGTTGATAACTATGGTCCCCCTTCTTCTGGTTCTGCTTCTTGCCCTGCTTCTTTTCGGCGCCGGATTCGCGCTCAAGGCCCTGTGGATCGTGGCCGTGATCGTGCTCGCGGTGTGGTTGCTGGGCTTTGTTGTACGCTCGGCCGGACCTACCGGAAAGCGGGGTCGCTGGTATCGCTGGTGACGAGTGGTTCCCAGTGAAAGTCCAGTGAAAGGGTTGGGCCCCGGCACTCTTGGTGCCGGGGCCCAACCCTTTGGCCGTCGGGCATGTGTCCCTGCACAGACATTTCCGATCCGTTCCGGCCAACATGGACCGAAAACGGCGGTGAAGTACGGCGGTGAAGCACGTCTTCGCGGGTAAACGGCACTCGAAGTCGATCTCCACGAGAGAGGAACTGCTGTGCTGAAGCCCCATCCGGCAATACTGCGGGATCTTGTGAAGCAGTACGAGGAACTTCGTGCCCTGAGCTCGGCGCGGAGTTCGACGGAGACCAGGCGCCGCACGGAGGACCTCGCCTACACGCTCTGCGTCTCCACCGGAACCCGGACCGTCGAAGCCGCCCTGGCTTTTGCCGCCGAACAACTCGAAGCGGATCTGGCGGAGTCGGCGTACGCACCGGGCGCCCCGTCGGTGCTGCCACTCGCCATCTCAAGACTCTTAGCTGTTTTTGGTCTCCGACCGGATCGATAGGAATTATCGTCCCCGCAACGGACACCAGAGAGATATGACGGCCCGCGGGCACGGAAACTAAATCATCGATGCATCACGAACGATGAGTTCGATGAGGTCGATCGGATCGATGAAGGGAGATCGCGATGAGCGCAGAGGAAAAGGCCAAGGCGAAGGCCGAGCAGGTCACCGGAAAGGCGGAGAAGGCGGCGGGTCGCGCCGTGGGGAACGAGCGCGCGGAAGCCGAGGGCTCGGCCAGGGAATCCAAGGGCGACCTGCGGAGCGCGAAGGAAAAGGCCAAGGACGCCCTTGACGACTGAGCGCTGAGAAAGTGAGCACTAAGAAACGCTGAGCAGCACTGAGTGCTGAGAAACTGAGCACCGCACAATCCTCGCGCCTGTCGGGTGCGGATCCGTTCCCAAGTGAACTGGCCCGCACCCGACAGGCGTTGGTGTATCCGCGTCAGTCCGTGCGGAGCATGGCGGTGCGCAGCTGGCCCAGGCAGCGGTTGAGCAGACGAGAGACATGCATCTGGGAGATGCCCAGGATTTCGCCTATCTCGGCCTGGGTCATCTCCTGGCCGAAGCGGAGTTCCAGTAGCCGGCGGTCGCGGTCCTCCAGCCGGTCCAGCAGCGGCTTGAGCGTGTGCAGGTCCTCGAAGAGGAACATCTCCTCGTCGTAGTCACCGAGGAGGTCCGCGAGCGGCACGTCATTGCCTTCGTCCCCGATGGTGACGTCGATGGACGAGGCGCTGTAGCCGTTGGCGGCGACCTGCCCCTCCATGACCTCTTCCTCTGAAATGTCCAGATGAGCCGCCAATTCGGAGACCTTGGGGTCCCGGCCCAGCTCGTTGGCGAGGTGCTCATTGGCGCGGGCGAGGTCGACCCGCAACTCCTGCAGCCGCCGGGGCACCCGTACGTCCCAGGTGGTGTCGCGGAAGAAGCGCTTCATCTCGCCCGTGATGTACGGGATGGCGAGCGTGGTGAACTCCACGTTGCGCGACAGGTCGTAGCGGTCGATGGCCTTGATCAGGCCGATCGTGCCGACCTGCATGATGTCCTCGAGATCATCGCCGCGGTTGCGGAACCGCCGGGCCGCGTAACGCACCAGCGAGAGGTTCATCTCGATGAGCGTGTTGCGCGCGTACTGGTACTCGGGCGTGCCCTCCTCCAGCTTCTCCAACTGCTCGAAGAACAGATGGGTCAGGTCCCGGGCGTCGCCGGGGGCGAGGTTCTCGGGCGACTCGATCAGGGGCAACTCGGCGGGCGGAGCGGGTACCGCGGTCGGTCCGTCGACGACGCCGATGTCCTGCGTGGTCTCCGCCCTCGCGCTGCTGACGCTCATGAGTGACTCCTCCCTCTTCGTAAGGCCCCGGTCGAGGGAGCTCCTGCCCCGACTGCCACCGAGCATGTACATCTTTTGTGAGGTCAGACGGTGAAGCAGTCGGGGTCGGCCGCCGCCCAGTCCGCGGCCCAGTCCTGCGGGGGAACGGCCAGCAGCTCGCCCGGGGAGAGCCACTCGTACAGCTCCTCGTACGAGCGGACGGTGAGCGGGTCGAGGCGGCGGCGCAGCATGTGGGGGCGGAGTTCGTCGGGGTGCTGGACACCCATGGAGCCCATGATCTTCAGGGCGCTGTCCACCGTCGCCTTCTGGAACCGGTGCACGCGCGCGGACTTGTCCGCCACGTCCAGCGCCCGGGCCCGGTGCGGGTCCTGGGTGGCCACCCCGACGGGACAGGTGTTGGTGTGGCATCGCTGGGCCTGTATGCAGCCGACGGCCATCATCATGGCGCGTGCCGCGTTGGTGAAGTCGGCGCCCTGGATCATGCGCTTGACCATGTCCGCGCCGGTGGCCACCTTGCCGCTCGCGCCGATCTTGATCCGGTCCCGCAGTCCGCAGCCGACCAGGGCGTTGTGCACGGTGATCAGGCCCTCGGTCAGCGGAGCGCCCAGGTGGTCGGCGAACTCCAGAGGGGCGGCCCCGGTGCCGCCCTCGGCGCCGTCGACGATGATGAAGTCCGGGGTGACGCCCTCCTGGACCATGGCCTTGCAGACCGCGAGGAACTGCCGTCGGGAGCCGACGCAGAGCTTGAAGCCGGTGGGTTTGCCACCCGCCAGTGCGCGCATCCGCGCGAGGAAGCGGACGAGTTCGCGCGGGGTGGAGAAGGTCCGGTGGTAGGGCGGGGAGGTCACCGTCCGTCCTTCGGGCACCTCCCGGACCCGGGCGATCTCCGCGCTCACCTTGTCGCCGGGCAGGACGCCGCCGATGCCCGGCTTCGCGCCCTGGGACAGCTTCAGCGAGACGCACTTGATGCTGTCGTGCGCCGCCTTGTCGGCGAACTCGGACGGTGAGAAGGCGCCCTGCGCGGTCCGGCAGCCGAAGTATCCGGTCCCGATTTCCCAGACGAGATCGCCACCGTGCCGCAGGTGGTACTCGGACAGACCGCCCTCCCCGGTGTCGTGGGCGAAGCCGCCGAGGGCGGCACCGCGGTTCAGGGCGAGGATCGCGTGGGCGGACAGCGAGCCGAAGCTCATCGCCGAGACGTTCAGCAGCGCCATGTCGTACGGCCGGGTGCAGTCCGGGCCGCCGAGCCGGACCGTGGGGTGCCGGTCGGGAACCGGCTTGGGGGCCATCGACGGCACCATGAACTCGTAACCGGCGGCATAGACGTCACGTTCGGTGCCGAACGGCTCCTCCGCCTCGGTGCCCTTGGCCCGCTCGTAGATGAGGCTGCGCACATCGCGGTCGAAGGGCCGGCCGTCGAAGTTGCGCTCGATGAAGTACTGCTGCAGCTCCGGCCTGATCGTCTCCAGCGCGAACCGCAGATGTCCGATGACCGGGTAGTTGCGCAGCACCGAGTGCCGGCGCTGCGCCAGGTCAGCGGCGCCGACCCCGCCGAGGGCGAGGAAGACCAGCGCCGGCGGCCACCACCAGGGCGACGCCAGCACCGCCGCCGCGACGAGTCCAACGGCGACTACGAGCAGCGCCGCCACCGAGAGCCACCGGAGCAGGTGGGCGAAGGGACGCATGCGCGCGCCGCCCGGCCGTCCGCCGGAGCCGGCCCGCGAACCGCTGACGCCAGCGTGGGTGGTCACCATCAGCTCCCCAGAAGTAGGGCGACGGCCCCGCATCGCGACGGATGCCGGGGAACGGGCGGGCGGGGCCGGGCCGTTGGATCAACGCTGGCCGTTTACCCGCCCGCCCCCGCTTCAGTCGGAGTCGTGCTGGTCGTGGGCTTGCCGGTCGACGTACCGCGGGAGCATCTCGCTCGCAGGTGTGCTGGACATCCCGCCATGGGCCGGATGGGCTCGACGACCGGCACTCCGTACGGGCGCGCCGGGTGCGGCGCTCCGCTGCCTGTCCGGCCATGCGCTCACTCCCACGGCGCCGGACCGGTACCGGACGCCCAGCCGACGAGGTCGTCCTGGTCGAAGCAGAGGATGGCGCACTGTTCGGCGTATTCCCGCGCCGGATCGGTGAAGGCGCTGGTGGTGACGACGGCGGCAACATCGGCGCCGTGGACGGTGAAGCAGGTGCCGCCGAAGCGCTGCAGTTCCTGGGAGCCCACCTTGTTGTCCGCGCCGTAGCGCTTGCACTGGATGACGACGCTACGGCCGTCGGGGGCCACGGCCACCACGTCCGCGCCGAGGTCGTTGGCGCCGCCGACCACCCGGACGTCCTCGCAGCCGTCGCGCGCGCACAGGCCGGCCACCGCCTCCTCGAACGCGTCGGCGTCCATTGCGGCGTAGTCGTCGATCTCCGGCGGGCGAGGGTCGACGTCCACCACCGGGCGGGGGCAGGCATCTTCCGCCGCCGGCGCGTCGAGTTCCTCCACCGCGCTCGGTCCGACGGTCTCCCCCAGGGGTACGAGCACACGTTCCCCGGCCACTCCCCCACAGGCCGCGCACGTCCGCCCGCCCGGCACCCGCCGGGCGGCGGCCCGCCGGCGCCGTCCCCGACGCAGCAGCAACACCAGCGCCCCGACGACGACCAGCCCGACGACAACCGCGGGGCCAGGGTGCGCACTTGCGGAGGCCATGGCCTTCTGCACGGTCAGGCCCACTCCGGTGACGGCGATCGCGAGGAGCCCGAACGAGAGGGTCAGCTGCCGCAGACTGAAGACAGGCCGGCGGCGCGGGGGCCTCGGCCGGCGTATGGGGGTCACCATGGTCTGTTTTTGCCTCTCCCAATGGTCGACGAAGATTCTTTGGATCTTGTGCCCCCAACTCGGGGCTCCTCACGGAGGTGGGCTGCCCGGCCCTCGCTCGCCGGCCTGTCGTGGCCAGGAGAACCGCTTGGCTTGGGAGGACCACATGAATCCAGTGGTGGTGACGTCCGCGGGCAAGGTCCGCGGGACCGGCCGGGACGGGATCGCGTGCTTCCAGGGCATTCCCTTCGCCGCGCCGCCCGAGGGCCCCCTGAGGTTCCTTCCCCCTGCCCCGCCCCCGGGATGGGACGGGACCCGGGACGCGCGCGCATTCGGTGCCGCGCCTCCGCAGCGGGCCCCGGCGCCGCGGGCTCCGGCGATGTGGCAGCCCGGCGACGGGCTGGACTGCCTGACGGTGAACGTCTGGACGCCTGACCCGAGTGCGGCCGGCCTGCCCGTCATGGTGTGGATCTACGGGGGTCTGTGGAAACACGGATCGGCGAGCATGCCTCACTACGACGCGACCACGCTCGCCGACTCGGGAGTGGTCGTGGTGACCTTCAACTACCGGGTTGGCTTCGAGGGCTTCGCCCATCTGCCCGGCGTCCCGGACAACCGTGGGCTGCGTGACCAGGTCGCCGCCCTGGAATGGGTCCGGGACAACATCGCCGCCTTCGGTGGCGACGCCGGCAACGTGACTGTCTTCGGCCAGTCCGCCGGAGCCGCCTCCGCCGTCCTCCTCATGGCCGCACCGGCAGCCCGGGGCCTGTTCCGACGTGCGATTGCCCAGAGCATCCCGGCACGGGTCCGCACCCGGGCGGAGGCCGAGACGGTCACCGCCACGATCGCGCAGGCCGTGGGCGTCCCGGCGACACGGGACGCGTTGGCATGCCTGGCGCCCCAGGCACTCCTGGCGGTCCAGGACGCGCCGCTACGCGGCCGCGAAGCCGGCTTCACCGCCTTCGGTCCCGTCATCGACGGGGATCTGGTGACCGGGCAGCCCTGGACCGCCCTGGAAGCGGGCGCGGGCCACGATGTCGACCTGATCTGCGGTTTCACCCACGACGAATACCAAGGCCAGGGCCCGGTCCCGGACTCCCCAGAGGGAATCGACCTGGGACTGGTCGCCGAGGCGATCGGCCTCGGCAAACAGGCGGCGGCCGCCTACCGCCGGAGCCACCCCGGGCTCACCGACACCGACCTGTTCACGGTCATGTTGTCCGACGCACTCGTCCGGATGCCGACCACCCGGGTCGCCCGGGCCCATGCACATGCCGGTGGCCGCACCTGGCTGTACGACTTCACCTGGCAAAGTCCCACCCTCGGGGCCGCCCACGGCATCGACGTCCCGTTCACCTTCGGCAATCCCACCAGCCGGTACGCCACCCGGTTCCTGGGCTCGCCACCGCCCCCCGGCTTCACCGACCTCTCCCGTCAGCTGCGCACTGCCTGGACCTCCTTCGCGTCCACCGGCGACCCAGGATGGCCACGCTTCACCCTGGACCAGCGGACCACCAGACTCTGGAACCTCCCACCCACCGACACCGCCTTCCCCCTGGAAGCCTCCCGACGAATCTGGGAACCCGGCACCACCGCATAAGCACTGCTGGGGGCGCGCGACGCAGGGGCCGGGCAAGCTGAACCTTGCCCGGCCCCTCCTTGTTCGGCCAGCTATCGCTGCCCACCGCTCTCGCGGCCGCCCTTCTGGCCGGCTTCGGCAGCACGCTCGCGGTCGTTGGCGAAGTTGCCCGAGTTGTTGGTCGCAGCCATGGCCGATTCCTCCTTCTCGTGGTGCTTTGTTCCTTGCACACGCGCGGGTGCCCGAGTCGATGGGGCCCATGCGGCAACATGCAGATCCTTTGGAGCAGCGTCAGCGGTCTCACCGCGGTCAGCACGCGGGATACCTGCGGCCCCCTGTTCCGGCTGGTTCCGTCGCTCACGCCGGGACGCCTGCCGTGGCCAGTACGAGCCGGTCCACCACCCCCGCGGGCCCGGCTCCACTCCTGCCCCAGGACCGCTGCCGGCTCGCCCCGTCGCCGCGGGCCGCCAGCCGCGGGAAGAGCGCTGTGACCTCCTCCAGGCCCCCGTACTGCTCCAGCACCGGGCGCACATGCCGCACCAACTGTTCAGCAACTTCCGTCACCGGACGAACCTGCCCGGTCAGGGCGTCGAAGCCGGCGCCGTTCCAGCCATCCCGAGCAGCACGCCAACAAGCGGCTCGCAGCACCTCACCGTCCCAACGAGGGCCGGGGTCACCGCGCCGTACCCTTTCCACTGCGGTGACGACCAGCGCACGGAGCAGCACGGCGACCGCGATGGTGTCGTCGACGTCCTGCAGCACGTCCATGGACCGGATCTCCACCGTGGGCAGCCGGGGATTGGGGCGCACGTCCCAGAACGGCATGCCTGGTTCCAGCATTGCCTCCGTCTCGGCGATCAACACGGCGAGCCGCTCATGCTCCTCCAACGAGCCCGCAAACGGCGGCGGCCCCAGGCATGGGAAGCGGCCTCGGATGACCGAGCGCCAGCTGGCGTAGCCGGTATCACGCCCTTCGAAAAACGGGGAGTTGGCACTCAACGCAAGGAAGAAAGGCAGCCAGGGCCGCAGATGATTACCGGTCAGCACGGCCAGTTCCCGGTCAGGGAGGTGGACATGGACATGGAGCGCGCTGATAACGAAGTCGTCCAGCATGCCGCGGTACTGCTCCCGCCCGGCCCGGTAACGCGGGTGGTCGCCCACTCGCGGCGGGCCACCATGCCTGAGCACCGGGGTGCCCGAGGCGCACAGGCACGAACCTTCGGCACGCGCCGCGGTGACCAGCGCCTGGCGCACCCGTTCAAGTTCCCCGCGCAGCTCACCCGCGGTCCGGCACGGCGGGGTACGCCCCTCCACCTGGCACTCCGCAAACTCATTCGCGACGAGATCACCGACTACGCGAGCCGCACGAGAAGCGACCCCAGGGCCGGCGGGGACGGCAGCGCGCGTATGAGGGTCAACGAGGAAAAACTCCTCCTCCACGCCGATCGTGGGCAGGTCACCGGTGTTCGCGGCAGGGGGCGTGGCATGGGACTCATCGGTCACTTCCCCAGCATCCCGCGAACTCTCCGTCCTGTCGTCCGGCACACGCGATGCCTGTCAGCCGAGCGGCGCATACGACCCACCGGACGGCTGACTGGCTGGCTGGCTGGCTGGCTGGCTGGCTGGCTGGCTGGCTGGCTGGCTGGCTGGCTGGCTGGCTGAAGCGAACAGCCTTGGGTTGCGGACCCAGGTCTCCCACTACAGCGCCCAGGTGGATCGCGGGCTCACGGGATGGCGGCGCGGAATTTCTTGGTGAGGTCGGCACCCCGTATGACGCCACCTTCCTTGTACTTGAGTCCCCAGGCGTCGATCAGCGATCCGTCGCCGAACATGCAGGCGGCGACGGCCCTGTCCGGATGCGTTTCGCCGGGTGCCGCCCAGCCACCGCCGTCGGTCGGCTTCGGGCCGTACATCGCCGTGCCGTTGAGGGTCTGACAGTAGGCGAGGGACGGATTGCCCGGCTTGCCTCCGGGGTCCTTCGGCGCATGCACGTAGGCGAGGGCCGCCAGGGTGGGTTTGTCGGCGGCCAGTGAGTCGGCCGCGATCATGATCCGGGAGCCGTCCTGGGCGGTGAACGTACACATCACCCGCTCACCGCCCAGCTGGACCATCTGCGTGCCGGTCTTGGTGTAATAGGGAACCTCCTTCTGCGCGGTGCCACCCTGCTTCTCGCACCAGGACACGGCAGTGGGGGCCTTGGCCCGGGGCTCCGCGGCGTGGGCGCCTGCGGCGGCGCAGGTGAGCAGGATGAGAGTGCCAACGGCTACCGCTCGGGAGTGTTGCATGCTGCCTCCTGGGACAGAGGTGGGGGAAGGCGAGCCCACATCGTTGAGCGGCACCGATCCGACCGTCAACGGATGTACACAACTTCCTGCGGAACAGCGGAAGTTGGCGTGATCCGTGCCGCCACGCCCACATGACGAAGCCGTCGCGCCCGTCGCGTAGCGGGTGAGGTTACTGTCATGGCGTATCTCAGAGAGGAGTCCGGATGGACATCGAGCAGGCCCGCGCACGTATCGCCGTCATTCGAGCGGCCGGCGAACGCGTGACCGCCGACGAGTTGGACCAACTGTGGGCGGCGCTGGAGACCGTGCGGCCGGAGGAGATCCTCGGCTCGTGGAAGGGGTCCGCTTTTCTCACCGGACATCACGTGGAGGACATGCTGGAGCAGGCCAAGTGGCACGGCAAGCGCTTCCACTCCGCTTCCGAGGTGCAACCGCTGATCTGTCGTGACGACAAGGGGGAGTTGTTCTCCCACACCGAGCTGGGCGGCGGCGAGGCCAGCCTGTGGATGGTCGAGTTCCGTGGGGAGTCGACGGCCACCATGGTCTACGACGGCCGGCCGATCCTTGATCATTTCAAGCGGATCGATGACGACACCCTGATGGGCGTGATGAACGGGCGCGGTGTCCTGGACTCTCAGGGTCGCCACTTCTACTTCGTCCTGGAGCGGGAGCTCAGCTGACTCCCCCACCTGTACCACCACGGACCTGCGACTGATCGCGCCCGGCGCGCCGACCAGTCCTTCACTTCCGTCGCCCCGTGCGACGACGACCGATAGTTCAGGGGAACCAGCCCATGCGCATTCAGGCAGCTCTGGTGGAGTCCGTCGGCGGTCCCTTCACCCTGCGCGACGTCGACATCGACGAGCCGCGGCCGGACGAGATTCTGGTACGGATCACGGCGGCGGGGATCTGCCACACCGATCTCAGCACCCGGCAGGTCTGGCCACGCCTTCCCATGGTGTTCGGCCACGAGGGCGCCGGCCTCGTCGAAGCCGTCGGTTCGGCCGTGACGACCGTCGCCCCCGGAGACAGCGTGTGTCTGAGCTACCGCAGCTGTAGCACCTGCGACAACTGCGCCTCCGGTCGGTCCGCGTACTGCCAGGCAGGCATCCACGCCCTCAACGCCAGCGGTACCAGGACCGACAACAGCACACCCCTGTCCCGGAACGGTTCGCCGGTCTTCGGCAGCTTCTTCGGCCAGAGCAGTTTTGCCACCCACGCACTTGCCTATGAGAGCAACTGCGTCAAGATTCCCGCCGACCTCGACCCGGTTCTCGCCGCCCCGCTCGGATGCGGAGTGCAGACCGGTGCCGGTACGGTCCTCAACGTCCTGCAGCCGACCGCCGGTTCGTCGCTGGTGGTCTTCGGCGCCGGAAGTGTGGGCCTGAGCGCGGTCATGGCGGCGGTCGCTCAGGGCGCCTTGGTGGTCGCCGTTGATCCGGTCGCTTCCCGGCGCGCGGTGGCACAGGACCTCGGCGCCGTCGCAGCACTCGACCCGGCCGACGTGGACGATGTGGCGGCAGCGGTCCACGACGCCACGCAGGGTGGGCCGCACCACGCCCTCGACACCACCGGCCAGTCCGCCGTGATCTCCCAGGCCATCGCATCCTTGCGCCCGCGGGGGACGCTGGCGCTGGTGGGTATCGGCAAGACGGCCGAGTTCGACATCATGACCGTGATGACCAAGGGCATCCAGCTGCGGGGCGTCATCGAGGGGGATGCGGTTCCCCAGAAGTTCATCCCTCACCTCATCGCCCTCCACGCGCAAGGACGGCTCCCCGTAGAGAAGCTGATCACCCGGTACCCCTTCAGCGAGATGGAGACGGCCGCGCGCGCCGCGGCGTCCGGTGAGGTCATCAAGCCCGTCCTCACGTTCGATTGACCAGTTCCAAGAGTCGGTAAGTCCCGGCGCATGAACGCGCGTTCGCCTAACGTGGCCGCTATGCGCTCACTGGTCTCGTCACTTCCCGAAGAGGTCCACCGTGCGGTCGACACCTACCTGGAGTTGATCGACCGGGCCGCGCCCGGTCTCGTCGAGGGACTGTATCTGCATGGTTCCCTCGCCTTGGGCGACTTCCGTCCCGGGCGCAGCGACATCGACTTTTTGGCGGTGGTGAGCGAGCGTCGCACAGAAGAGTCCCTGAAAATGCTCAGCGAGACTTTCGCCGAGCTGAGCAGTCGTCATCCGACGCCCTTTTTTGACGGACTCCATGTCACCCGCGCGGATCTGGCTACCCCGCCGGGTGATTGCACCGGACGTACCGTGTGTCGGCGAGTGGCACTTCCAGCCGGCAGGCCGTCATGGCCTCAACCCGGTCACCTGGCACGAGCTCGCCGAGCACGCCGTCGTGCTGCGTGGTGCGCGATTGACGGCAGCCGACGTCTGGACCGGCCGCGCGGCGCTCCGTGCCTATTCGCACACCAACCTGGGCGAGTACTGGCGTCCGCCGCTCGACAGGCTTCGCGCCGGGGAAAGGTTGGTTGCTGACTCGCCGATCGAGCGTGCGGAGTGGGTGACCGAGTGGTTCGTGCTGGGTGTCGCCCGCCTGCATCATCTGCTGGCCACCGATCGGCTCACGTCCAAGGGCGGTGCTGGACAGTACGCTCTGACCGCGTTCAGCGAGCGCTGGCATCCGATCGTCAACGAAGCCCTCCGAATCCGCACCGGCTCTGCAACCACCTCCGCTTACGCCACTGCCCCGACCGCACGCGTGCGCGAGACCATCGCCTTCGCCGAGATGGCCATCGAGGCAGGCTTGGGCCTCAATCCCTAGCGGTCGTCAGATGCCGCCCAGAATAATCGCGCTGCGCTCGGAGACCCGCCGTGGCAGCAGGGTGAGGGGCGTCCTTCCTGATGGGTCCGACAGCTGTGTTGTCGTAGGGCCCTTGTGCCCTTCTAGGCTCAGCGTATGAAGATCACTGTGCGACCAGCAGTCGAAGCGGACCGGTCAGCGGTGCTGACTCTGTACAGCGAACTGAATCCGGACGACGCGCCGTTGCCCCAGGCATCTGCAGAGGCGATCTGGGCCGCCATATCGGGGCAGCAGGGGCGGACCGTCCTGGTGGCCGAAGCTGACGGCAGCGTGGCGGGAACGGCGGATTGCCTCGTCATGCCGAACCTCAGCCGCGGTGGTCGGGCGATCCTGTTCGTGGAGAACGTCGTGGTAGCCAGCTCGTTCCAACGACTCGGCGTCGGCCGCCGACTGATGGAGGCGGCGATGCAGCTGGGTGAAGCGGCAGGCTGCTACAAGGTGCAGCTCCTGGCAGCGGACGAGGAGTACGTCCACACCTTCTACGAGGCGTGCGGATTCAAGGCCCGCGCCCAAGGCTTCCGCCGCTACATCTGACATGAGGTCGTAGTTGTCAGTCGGGCAGCCGGACTCCAGGAAGCCGATCACCGAGTGCTTGCTCTGCGTCCTCCCATTCCTGTCTCGGCGACGGCGATCGATTACGGCGATCGATTCCTACCGAGCAGGGCGCGAGGGCGCCGCTGCGATTCCAGATCTTCTTCGCGGCAAGGGCTCCGCGCTTGCGCGGCGGTTACCGACGGCGGTGAGTGCTGCTCTGTTGGCCTCGTGGAACCCGGTGCACGCGCTGGGCGAGCGACCTGGTGTGCCTGTTCGGGGAGCGTAGGTCTGGACGAGGGGGCTTCGTCGGCCCGGCTGGGGCGAGGGGTCGTACGGCTGTGTGGGGCGTGGGTGACGGCGCGGGCGTGTTGGCAGGCGTGCGGGTGGAGCTCGGCGCTCCTGGGCCCCGCGCGGGGGCTGGTGTCGGTGGGCGGATGTGGCTGCCGCAGTGGGGGGCGTGGGCCGGTAGTTGGGGCGTGCGGCGGTGCTGAGCCTGGCGTGAAGTGGGCCGGCCTCGTGCCGTGGGGGCTCGGCCGGGCGGGGTGCGCTCGCGGGGTGGGGAGGGGGAGGGATCGTGGAGGTGGGTGTGGGCGGTTGTGTGGTGGTGCGGGGCCGGCGCGGGGCGTTCGCCGGGTGCGAGGGAGCGGACGAACGTCACCCGGCGGCTCCCGGCGCTCTGGTCTGCGCCCGCACTACTGTGCGCGATGCTGTGGTGGTGACTTGACTGGAGTCATGACGGATCATTCCCGGTTGTTGGGTAATGACCTTTGCAGTCCCATAACACTGGATATGCCAACGTAAAACGTTGTCAGCATGTGCTTGGAGGCACGTCATGGCCGCCCGACCTGCGTTCGCGCGTCAGAGCAATCAGCGGCTGCGGTCGCTCATCCAGGAGGCGGCGGTGTCCAACTCCGCTCTCGCCCGGCAGGTGAACGTGCTGGGGCGCGAGCAGGGGCTCGATCTCCGGTACGACAAGACGTCCGTGAGCCGGTGGCTGCGAGGCCAGCAGCCGCGGGGCCGGGTCCCTGCCATTATCGCCGAAGCGCTGAGCAGCAGGCTCGGGCGGACGGTCTCGACCGACCAGATCGGAATGGCCAACGGCAACAGCGTGACCTGTGGGGTCGGGTTGCACTTCGCCGCCGATGTGAAGGATGCGCTGGGCCAGGTCCGCGAGCTGTGGCAGATGGATGCGGAGTCGAGTGAGGCGTTGTCCGGTACGACCATGGGCACCGCGGCGTTGGTCGAACCGACGCGGGACTGGCTGATCAGTGCCGTCGACCCGGAAGTGGCGCAGAGCCGCCGGCTGGGGCCGCGCGCGGGGTTGGAGGAGGTCGAGATGGTGCGGATGACGACCCGGGCGCTGGAGGAGCTCGACCACAGGGTGGGGGGCGGCTATGTGCGGCCGGTGGTGGTGTCGTGTCTGAACAGCGTGCTGTCGGGGTTGTTCGCCGGGAGCTACAGCGAGACCACCGGACGCCAGTTGTTCGCCGCTGCCGCCCGGTTGACCGAGCTCGCCGGGTACACCGCGATGGACACCGGCCGGCCCGGTCTGGCGCAGCGGTACTACATCCAGGCGCTGCGGCTCGCGCAGGCGGCGGACGAGAGGTGCTACGGCGGTTATGTGCTGGCAGCCGGGCTGAGCCGGCTCGCGGTGGACGCGGGCTGTGCCCGGGAAGCGGTGCAGCTCGCACGGGCCGCCCAGGAAGGGACGCGGGGGCAGGCGCCACCGGCCGCGCAGGCGCTGTTCTACGTGGCCGAGGCCCGCGGATACGCGCTGCTCGGCGATTCGCGGACCTGCGGGATGCTCAGGGACAAGGCCCTGGAGGCGATGGCACACGCGGATCCGGTTGACGCGCCTGAATGGCTGGCGCATTTCGACCGGGCCTACCTGGCCGACGAGTTGGCGCACTGCCACCGCGATCTGCAGCAGCCCCGGCAGGCCGCCCGCCGGGCCGCCGAGGCGCTCGCCCGGCACCCGCGGACGCGGGTGCGCCGGCGGGCGATCGATCTGCTGCTGCTGGCGTCGGCGCAGGTGCAGGCCGGTGAGGTGGAGGAGGCGTGCCGGGTGGCCGAAGAGGCCGTGGGTCTGCTGCGGCAGCTGCGGTCGGCGCTGGGCAGGAAGTATCTGGAGCAGTTTCTGGCGGGGCTCCGTCCCTACCGAGATACCAAACCTGCCAGTGAGTTCGCCGTGCTGGTGCAGGAGTGCGAGGCACATCTGCCCACGCAGCGTGCGTCCAGCGATTGACGGGCCCGGGAACCGGCGCCGGCAGCCAGGCAGATCGTCCCGCTCCGGAGGGGAGAGAGGGAATCGAACCTGTCTGGCCGTCGACCGACGCGGCCGGTGCGCGGAACACGGGGAGCGGGCAGCGGGAGGTGCCGGTCATGTGCGGCTCACGGCTGCGGGAGGCAGGCGACGGGCGCGCAGGTGGACAGCGGCACCGTTGCCCAGACCGTGCAGCCGTCGTCGGTCTCCGTCCGGCGGCCCCACTGCAGGCAGGACTTGGCGACGAGTTCCAGGCCGCGGCCGTTTTCCTGGCCGTGGTCCGGGTAGCGTCTGCGCACCACCCACGGGAGCCCACCGCCGTCGTGGACCTCGATGTGTACCTGCTGCGCGGATCTGCGTAGTCGGCACGTGACGCGGAGGGCGCCGGAGTGCTGGATGGCGTTGGTGACGAGTTCGGACAGGGTGAGCAGGATGAGGTAGCGGGTGTCGTCGGCCTGGATCTGCTGCCCGTCGAGCCAGGCACGGGCCAGGGCGCGGCAGACCGGCACCGAGCGTTCCAGTGGTGGCAGGCTGAATGCGGTCTGCTTGCCGCAACGCCAGTGATCGGGCGACATGACCGTGGCCTTCGCTTCGGGCCAGTTCTCGACCTGGTGGGCCGTCAGTTCAATGTCGGCCTCTTTCATGATGGGTAACACGACTACCCCTTTCTCAGGTTCCTCTCGGACCCCCGTACCCATTGGGGAACCCTCAGGCGGAATAACGCCCGGGATTCCTCAGCTGCTTTTCCACATTCATTGAAACAGTACGGAGGGCGTTCCGGAAGGCGCATCGTGAGGCGCAAAAAGGGGTGCGGAGACATGGGGAAGCGAAATACTATCACCGCAAGAAAACGTTGTGCGGGAGTGGCGGGAATAGAGAGTAATTGGTGCCGTAACTGAATAATCGTCGCCGGACAGCACCGCGTTCGGCGGATACCGTCGAGGTATCCGCCGAACGGGAGAGAGCGTTCCATGCCGCGTTATGTGGCGGTCAGTTCCAGCCCCAGAAGGTCCGCGACGCCCACCGCGAGATCGGCCAATGTGGGGTGCTGCCACACGAAGTTCCGGGACACCGAGACGGCGAAGGTCCGCTCGATGCGCACCCGCATCTCCATGGCCAGGAGGGAGTCGAATCCCAGGGATTTCAGCGGGATCTGCGGGTCGACGGTGCCGTCACCCAGGCGCAACACCGCCCGGACGTGGTCCGCCAGCCGCTCCTCCAGTGCTGCTCTGCGCGCCAGGCCGGTGGGCAGAGCGCTGAGCCAGGCGCGCAACTCCCCGGGCTCCTCAGGGGCTTCGGTCCCGTTGGCTTCGGTCCCCTTGGCGGGCCGCTCGGTCGAGACCGCGCTGAAGAAGGGGAGGTGCCGGCCCGTGGATGGGAGCCAGGTGTCCGACGGCCCGGGGAGCACACCGGTCTGCACACGCCGTCGGGACAGCAGGGCCTCCAGCGCGGCCATGCCCTGATCGGTGGGGATGGTGTGGTAGCCGCGCCGGCCGAAGTCGGTGGCGACGCCCGTCTCGCCCCAGGGGCCCCAGTTCACCGCCAGGGTGGGCAAGCCGCGGGCGGAGCGCCAGGCCGCGAAGCCGTCGAGCCAGGAGTTCGCCGCGGCGTAGGCGCCCTGGCCGGCGTTGCCGAGCAGGGAGGCCATCGAGGAGAACGCCGCGAACCAGTCCAGCGGGCACCCCTCTGTGGCGTGGTGCAGCCGCCAGGCACCCGCGGCCTTCGGCAGCCAGATCCGTTCCAGCTGTTCGTCGGTGACGTTGGGGAGGGCGGCGTCGTCCAGGACCATGGCGCAGTGCACCACCCCGTGCAGCGGGAAGCCCCCGGTCGCCGCGGTCGTCACCAACCGCTCCGCGGTGCCCGGTTCGGCGATGTCGCCGAGGACCACCGACACCTTGGTGGTGTCCTTGCCCAGGTCGGCGATCTGCCGTGCGGCGTCCGGGGAGGGCGCGGAACGCCCGTTGAGGACGAGATGACCGGCGCCGTTCGCGGCGAGCCACCGTGCGGTGGCCAGCCCCAGGCCGCGCAGTCCGCCGGTGACGATGTAGGCACCGCCCTTCCGGACCGGCAGCCCCATCTCGGGCAGTGCGGCGCGGGCCCGGCCGGCGTGCGGCACGGCCAGCACGACCTTGCCGATGTGGTCGGCGGCGGCCATGGTCCGGAAGGCCGTGGTCGCTTCGGACAGCGGGTATTCGGTGCAGTGCAGCGGTGTGAGCCGGCCGGCTTCGAACTCGTCGAGGACCTCCTGCCATACGCGGGCGAAGGCGTTGGGACGGTGGCGGCGCAACTCGATCAGGTCGACGGTCCGGAAGGTGACGTTGTGGCGCAGGGGCAGCATCCCCAGCGGGGCGTCGGACAGGATGTCGCGCACCCCGAGCTCCACGAACCGGCCGAACGGACGGAGGGTCTCCAGTCCGGTGCGGATCGCCGCGCCGGAGAGTGAGTTGAGTACGACGTCGACACCGTCGCCGGTCGCCTCGCGGACCTTCTCCCCGAACTCCAGGGAGCGGGAGTCCATGACGTGCCGGATGCCCATGCCGTGGAGGTAGCGGCGTTTTTCCTCGCTGCCGGCCGTGGCCAGCACATCGGCCCCCAGCGAGCGGGCCACCGCGATCGCCGCGAGCCCGGTGCCGCCGGTGGCCGAGTGGATCAGCACCCGCTCCCCGGCCGCGAGGCGCGCGACGTGCCGCAGGGCGTACCAGGCCGTCACGAAGGCGACCGGCAGCCCCGCCGCGGTGACCTGCCCGAGACCGGCGGGGATCGGCGCCACCCCCTCGGCCGGGACGGTCAGGAACGAGCCGAACGCGCCGCCCCGCAGGTCGATGGCGACCACCTCGTCCCCGACCTGCACATGGTCCACGCCGGCGCCCACCGCGCTGACGACACCGGAGCACTCGAACCCGATGCGGTAGCGGACGTCCTCGTCGCCGGGGAGCAGGCCCAACGCCGTCAGCACGTCCCGGAAGTTCAGGCCCGCCGCGGTGACCCGTACCTCGACCTCACCGCGCTGCGGTGGGCGCCGCCGGACCACGGCGTACTCCAGGCTCGACAGATCGCCGAGCCTGGCCGCACGCAGCCGGAACCCGTCCACGCCGTACTGCACGGCGCACGGGGTCAGCGGACGTTCCTGCTCGGCCGGGGCACGCCGCAGCCGGGCCACCCACCGGTCGCCGGAGCGCAGCGCGACCTCGTCGTCGCCGGCGTCGGCCAGCAACTCCTCGGCCACGTCGGCGGGGTCGGCGTTCCGGGAGTCGGCGTCCACCAGCGTCGGGTGCAGTTCCGGGTGCTCCAGGGCACCGACCCGCACCAGTCCCCGCAGGCTGCTCTGCCCGATGTCCACGGTGTCGTCCGGCAGCACGTCCCGGGCGCCCTGGGTGATGACGTACAGCCGCGGTGACGACGCGCTCGCGGTGATGGCCTGCAGGACGGCGAGCAGTCTTCGGGTGCGGCGCAACGATTCCTCGGTCGGTTCGGCACCGCTCTGCCGGCCGCACACCAGCACCACGCCGCGCGGCGGCTGGAGTCCGGCGGCCAGGCGTTCGCTGAGGGAGTTGCGGAGGGTGTCGAGGGGCGTGTCGTCCAGCGGCCGGTCCCAGACGCCGGTGCGGGCGCAGCGGGTGCGCAGCGCGGCGGCCAGTACCCGGGCCGATCCGTCCGCCTCCCCGACGAGGAACCAGCTGCCCGGTGCCTGGCCGGCGTCGGTGAGCGACCTCGGGGAGGACTGCCAGTCGATCTCCAGCAGCCAGTCATCGGCCGCCGGCGCGCTGCGTGCGGCCCGCCGTGTGAAGCGCAGGCCGTTGACGGCGAGCACGACCGCGCCGTCGCCGTCCAGCAGCCGGACGTCGGCGACCACGCTGTCCGGCGCGTTCTCGCTGATGTGCGCGTGGCAGTACTCGGCCCGTGCGGCATCGCCCAGGACGCGTACCGCCTGCACGGCGACGGGCAGCACGGGGGCGCTGTCGTCCTCGTGCATCAGCGGTGCCACCGCGAGCTGGGCGCAGAGGTCGAGCAGCACGGGATGGACCGCGAGGCCGGGTGCGGGGTCCTTCGCCCGGGCCGGGAGGGTGACCTTGGCGAGATAGCTGCTGTGATGGCGTTCGGTGCGCAGTTCGGTGATGCCGGTGAAGGCCGGGCCGTGCTCCAGGCCGCGCCGGCGCAGGTTCCGGTACAGGTCGCCCGGGTCCAGCCGGACCGGATGGCGCACCGTGAGGGCCTCGATGGGCCGGGGCCGGGTGTCCGGTCGTACGGTCAGCCGGTGCAGCACCGCGTCGGCCTGCCGCTCCCAGTCGCCGTCGTCGCCCCGCGCGAGGATCTCGCAGTGTGCCCGGTCGGACGCTGCCATGGTCACGACGGTGCTGAGGTCGGTGTGCGGGGCGAGTCGCAGCAGTTGCTCGAAGTGCACGTCGGTGATGTCGACTTCGTGCGGGGCGGTCCCGAAGGCCTCGGCGGCCGCCGTGAGCGCGATGCTGCAGTGGGCGGCGCCGGGCATGACCGGGTCGCCGTGGACCCGGTGGTCGGCGAGCCAGGGCAGTGCGTCGGTGCCGGCGTCGGCGCGCCAGCAATGGCGTACGGGCTCGCCCGGCACCTCGGAGTGCCGGCCGGGCAGGAGGGAGTCGCCCGGGCCGGTGGGCGCGGTGCGGCGGGCGGCCTCGGCCCAGTGGTGGCGCCGGTCGAAGGTGAGGGTGGGGGCGTCGACGAGGTTGCCGCCGTCGTACAGGCGCCGCCAGTTCACCGGGACTCCGGCGCAGTGCAGTGCGGCGAGCTGGGTGCGCAGCGTGGTCGGTTCGTCCTCCTCGCGGCGGAGCGTGGGCAGCACGGCCGAGGAGGTGACCAGCCCGGAAAGGCTCCGCTCGACGGAGTGGGTGACGACGGGATGGGGCGAGAGCTCGACGTAGACCTGGTGCCGGTCGGCCGCGGCGGCGGCCACCGCCTCGGCGAACCGCACGGGTCGGCGCAGGTTGTCGCACCAGTAGTCGGCGTCGAAGGACGGGGTGGCGCCCGCCTCCACCACGGTCGAGTAGAACCGCACCGCGGGCGGCCGCGGCGTCAGCCCGGCCAGCGCCGAGCGCAGTGCGGGGAGGACCGGGTCGACCAGCGGGCAGTGGGAGGCGACGTCCACGGCGATCGGGAAGACCGGGATCCCCCGGGCCTCCCAGGCGGCGGCCAGTCGGCTCACCTCCGTGGTGCGTCCGGCCACCACGGTCGTGTCCGGTGAGGACAGCACGGCGACGGACACGGTCTCGGCCGCGCCGTCCGCGAGTTCCTCGCGGACCGCATCGGCGCTCAGTCCCACGCTCATCATGCTGCCGGTGCCCGCGATGTCACTGAGCAGGCCGGAGCGGCGGCAGATCACCCGGACCCCTTCGGCGAGCGTCAGTGCCCCGGCCACCACAGCCGCCGCGACCTCGCCCATGGAGTGGCCGATGACCGCGGCGGGTTCGACCCCGTACGAGCGCCAGGTCGCGGCGAGGGCGATCTGGAGCGCGAACAGCACCGGCTGCACCTCGCCACAGCCCTTGACGGGCTTGCCCTTCCGGATGACGTCGACCACGGAGACCTTGCTCTGGGCCCGGATGAGTTCGCCGACCTCGCTCAACGCCTCACGGAAGGCCGGTTCGCTCTTCAGCAGGCCGCGTCCCATTCCGGACCATTGGGAGCCCTGGCCGGAGAACACCCAGACCGGTTGCCGCTCCACCGCCGCGCCCACCGCCCCGGTCACCACCGCGGGGTGGCGCTGCCCGTCGGCGAACGCCCGGAGCGCGCCGAGGAGTTCGCGGCGCCCGGACGCCACGACCCCCAGCCGGCCATGGCCGGTGCAGCGCCGCAGGGCCAGGGTGTGCGCGAGGTCCCGCAGCGGTACGTTCGCGCCCTCACCGGACACCCACTCGGCGAGCCTGCCGGCCGCGGCCGGCAGCACGTCCGGGGAGCCGGCCGGTACGAGGAAGACGTCGGGCGCCGTGGGCGCCGGCTCTTCGTGGCGTCGGGGCGCCGAAGTGTTCGGGGCCTGCTCCAGCAGTACGTGGGCGTTGGTTCCGGAGAAGCCGAAGGAGGACACCGCCGCCAGCCGGGCCGGCGTCGGGAGGGGCCAGGCGGTCAGCTCGGTGGGCACGAAGAAGCGGGTGTCGGCCGCGGAGATGGCCGGGTTCCACTGCCGGAAGTGCAGGTTCGCCGGGATGGCGCCGCGCTGCAGGCACAGCACGGCCTTGATCAGCCCGGTGACCCCGGCGGCCGGTTCCAGATGTCCGACGTTGGTCTTCACCGAGGTCAGGGCGCAGCGGCCGGGGCCGTCCCCGTAGACGTCGGCCAGTCCGGCGAACTCGATGGGGTCACCCACCGGGGTGCCCGTGCCGTGGGTCTCGACCATCCCGACGTCCTGGGGGTCGATCCCGGCGCGTGCGAGGGCTTCCCGGTAGAGGGCGCGCTGGGCGGCGGCCGACGGTGCGGCCAGTCCGTCGGACGAACCGTCCTGGTTCGTCGCGGACCCGCGGATCACGGCCAGTACGCGATCGCCGTCCCGAACGGCGTCGCTGAGGCGTTTGAGCACCACCACGCCGCAGCCCTCGCCGCGGACGAAGCCGTCGGCTCCGGCGTCGAAGGTGCGGCAGCGCCCGCTGGCGGAGAGCATGCCCATCCGTGCGAAGGAGCGGGTGATGCGGGGCTGGAAGGTCAGGGTGACGCCGCCGGCCAGTGCCAGGTCGCACTCGCCGGCGCACAGTGCCTGGCGCGCCATGTGCACGGCCACCAGCGAGGAGGAGCAGGCGGTGTCCAGGGCCACGCTCGATCCGTGCACTCCCAGGAGGTAGGAGACTCGGCCGGCCGCCACGCAGTGGCCGTTGGTCAGGATCGACCCTTCGAGTTCCCGGGGCGTCCCGGTCAGGTGGTCCATGTAGTCGCCGTAGCTGATGCCGGTGAAGACGGCGGTCGGGGTGCCGTGCACCCGCTCCGGCGGAAGGCCGGCGTGTTCCAGCGCCTCCCAGGTGACTTCCAGCAGCAGGCGGTGCTGGGGGTCGAGGACATCGGCCTCCCCGCCTGCGACGCCGAAGAAGGCGGCGTCGAAGCCCGCCACCTCGCGCAGGTAGCCGCCCGGCAGGAAGGCCGGTGCCGCGGGATCTCCGCGGCCGAGCGAGTCACCCTGGACGAGGCGCCGGCGTTCGGGGGGAAAGTCGCCGACCGCGTCCCGGCCTTCGGACAGCAGGCGCCACAGGGCTGCGGGCGAAGGGGTGTCGCCGGGAAGCCGGCATCCCATGCCGATCACGGCGATGCGCTCGGTGCCGGTCGGGGTCTGCGGCGTGGCGGCCGGAGGAAGCGTGTGGTTGCTCATCGGGTCTCCGTACGTAGGCGTGGTCCGCGGTCACACGACCTGGGTGCTGCCGAGGAGGATGGCGTTCTTGACCCCGCCGACCTGGTAGTTGAAGGTCAGCGCGTAGTCGAAGTCGAGCGGGCGGGGCCGGACCCCGGGGACGGGGTCGAAGGTGAGGCCGTCGGCGGGTTCCTCGCAGTTGGCGGTGGGGCAGACCTGCCCTCGCTCGATCATCATGAGCGTCAGGGCGACCCCCGTGCAGCCCGCCGGGGCGCCGTTGTGGCCGAAGCAGCCCTCCTGCGAGGTCATCAGGGGAGGGTTGTCGGCCCCGTACAACTCCTTGATGGCGGCGGCCTCGAAGGCGGTGACGACGATGTTGCCGTCGCTGCCGCCGTGGACGTACGGCACGTTGCCCAGGTCCCAGCGGTCGCCGAGGCAGCGGTGGACGGCGGCGACCAGTTCGCCGCCGGTCTCGTCGCAGGCGAGCGGGTTGGCCAGGCCGTCGCGGGCCATGGCGGTGGAGAGCACCTGGCCGTAGATGTGCGCACCGCGTCTGACTGCGTGGTCCCAGCTCTCGATGATCACGGTGGCCGAGCCCTCGCCGTGGTTGATGCAGCTCGCCCGGCGGTCGTAGGGGCGCATGAGGGAGAGGAAGGACGGCACCTGCTGCGGCATCCCCGGCGTCCGCACCGAGTCGTAGGTCTGCTGGGCGCCGTGCAGCAGCCGCTGGATGTTCTGGATGAGGTGCATGTTGAAGACGTCGACGCCGGTCACGACGGCGATGTCGGCCTCACCCCGGGTGATCATCTGCCGGGCGTTGCCGATCTGTACGGCGGACGATGCGCAGCCGCACGAGACGGTGTAGGTGGGACCGTTGGAGCGGACCAGCGCGGACTGGACCAGGGCCACGTCCGAAGGCGTCACCGCCTGTTGGGCCGCGACGAACAGTTCCATGGCTTCCGGCGCGCTGGTCGTCGCGGGATCGGCGCGGAGCACCGACAGATAACTGTCGATGTTGGCGTCCACTCCCCCGCGTCCGACCAGAATGGCGGCATCGCTGAGTTCTCCGTCCCGGAAATTCAGTCCGGCGTCCTCGCAGGCGTGCGCCAGCGAAAGAAGGCCGTATTGGTGTGCCGGGGTGTAGTGGCGGGAGAAGAACGGCGGAAGGTCCGGGAAGTGTTCGTCAAACATTTCCTGGGTCAGGCCGACGGCACCGTAGTAGACCTCGTCGTACGTCAGGCACGACCGGCCGTTTGCGGCCACGTCCCACGCCTCTTCGGCCGTGAAGACCGGTTTCGTCGGGCCGGGCAGACAGAACCCGACCCCGGTCACCACGGCCCGGCGGCCGGTGTCGTGGTCTTCGGGGTACACGGCTTGTTTCATGGCAGGACTCCGTCCCTCACGAGGATCGTCATGTGCCGTCCTCTGTGACTTGGTTTCTTCGCCGGGGCGCGCGATGCCTACTCGGCAATGGACGTGCGGTAATGCCAGCGGTACACGGGCACTTGCTCGCCGTCCAGCTCCGCGTATTCGCCGTAGAATTCGAAACGCTCGTAGCCGCTGCCGCGCACGAGCCGGACCGGATCCCGGGCTTCTTCACGCGAGTTCTGGGGGAGGGCCGTTCCCCCGGCCTCGTCGACGAGAATCACGATGCTTTTTCGTGGCATGGTCCACTCCGGGGTTTTTCGCAGGTTTTCTGGTTCGCAGCCGGATTTACGGCCGATGGCGATGCAGAGATGCGGTGGGGGAACCTGCGTGGAGGTCACCGCGCGGGCGGCGGCTCCCGGAGGGGCGACGAAGGCCGGGCCTGTCGATACCGGCGGGGCTGCGCCGGTGAGGGGGGTTCGACAGCGGCGAAGGCGGTGGCCGCTGCGCTCGTGGTGGACTTGGGGACGGTCACCACGCGGAAGTCGATCGCATGGCGCCCCTCGCTCGGCGGTGGGGGGCCGATCAGCCGGCGCCGGAAAAACCGACGCCGGCTGACGGATCCAAGACCCTCCGCCGGGGACGCCCATACGGCAACGGTCTGACCCGTAACCAGGCACTGGGCCGGGTGCACGAGTAGGCCGGATGCCGCTCCCCGGAGAGGGTGGGCGGCCCACCGGTTGGATGCGAATAGTTATCCATGCGCCCAGGGTGCGCTACAACAGTCAACCGATAAGGCCACCCATTCGGAGCAGCGCGTAGAACTGCAAATTCGCACCGACCAACTTGCGCACCGGCATTGCGGGGTGCTTTTAATTCACTCATGACCGATGTAGCGCCGCCATGCCTCCTCCAGCGCTGCGGCGAAAAGATGACGTGCGCCACCGCCAACTCGCCGCTGCGGATTCGCGCGCAGGGAGCTCGGCCACGACGAAATCGGTTGCCTCAGGACGTTACCAAGGCGGTACCGCCGACCTGTGACGCGGCATAGCACATCTTTCTGAAGTACCCACGGCCGGGCGTCGCCTTCACCACGTACGAATAATTCCCGCCATCCCAGCACGGCCCGACAACACCCCATCAGACAAGGGTAATTGGAGAATGACGATTGTTTTCCCGCCGCGGCCTTCCCGCACGGTCGACAGCCGCACGATGTCACTCGCCGAGTACGGGAGATATCGGTGGGCGGCCGCGATGCACGGGCTGGAGCCCCTCACCATGTGTCCGTACGAGGCCGGATGGCGGCTGCGTGTCCTCCCGAGCCTGGGGCACATCCCGGTACGGAGGATGACCCGACGGGACGTCAAGCGGGCGCTGCACTGCTGGATCGCGGACGAATACGGGCTGTCGACGGTGAAGAACAGCCTGGCGGTGCTGGTGCGGGTCCTCGAACAGGCCGTGCACGATGAGGTCCTCGACGCCAATCCCGCGCGCATCGCCGGCTGGCAGCGGGAATACCAGCGTGCCCAGCGCGAACGCACCACGCCGCGGTCGCTGGCGCTGCCCGACCCGGCGGCGCTCGACCTCCTGGCGGCCAGGCTCGTCCAGCAGTCCTCGGACGGCTACCAGGGCTGGGGCGACATCGTGCGCTTCACCGCCTGGACGGGCACCCGCTTCAGTGAGGTGTCCGCCCTGCGCGCCCAGGACATCGACCCGGCGACCTGGACCTGGAACGTGAGCCGGCACACCGTCTTCGTGCCGGACGGCCTGACCGAATGCGCGTGCCGCAACCGGAGCCGGCGAGCGGTGCCGCTGCGTCCCGCGGCACGGATGCTGCTGGCCCGACGGTTGCAGGCAGCCCGCCAAGCACCGCAAACCCGACTGTTCACCGCACCGTCCGGTGGCCGCTTTTCCACCCCGCTGCTGAGGGAGGCAACGAATTGGGACGACGTCGTCGTGGAGCTGGGGCACGAGTTCCTGCTGCGCAACGATCTACGGCCCACCGGACTGACGTGGATGGCGGACGCCGGGATGTCGGTGTCCGAGTTGCACGACGTCGCCGGACGCCCTTCGCCGGACGAGGTCCGGCGCTACCTCCCGCCGAGCGCCGGCCCCGTGCGCTAGGACGCCGCGTGGTGCCCCCACGAAGGCCCGGCCCCCGTCCCGAGGGGGACGGGGGCCGGACGACGAGGACACCACGCCCGGGGCGCTGCCCTGGGGAAATCCCCTACCTCACAGGTAGGTGAACCCGCCGGGGACAGTGGCGCTGCCTCCCGGTGTGGTCACCACGACCGGGACGTTGCCGCCGCCGTCGGGTCCGGCCGGAGTGATGCCGAACAGGAACGTGCCGGAGGGGTCGGCTCCCAGGACGGTCGCGGAGTTGTCCCCGAACGTCACGCTCCCGTTCTGCAGTCCGGAGCCGATGATGGTGAACAGGGTGCCGCCCCCGGTCGGACCGGAGACGGGGATGATCGCGGTCGCCTGCGGCTCGGGCAGCGGGGGCTGCTCGACGTAGACGTACGTCACCGGGTTGGTGGTGCCCACCGCGTTCGTGGCGGTGACCTGCACGGCACCGGCGTCGTGCGGCGGGGGCTGCACCGTGACGGTCAGCCCGAAGGGGTCCTGCCCGACGATGGTCGCCTCGTCGTCCCCGAACAGCACGCTGGTCGTTCCGGCCAGGCCCAGTCCGAACAGCGTCACCGTGTTACCACCGTCGACGGGTCCCGAGTTGGGCAGCAGCGCGATCAGAACCGGGCCGAGGCCCGGAAAATTGAGGTGCGGGGGCTGAAGCTGAGGGGGCTGGAGAGACGGGAGCAGCGCCTGGGCCGCCTGCGGATTCGGCTGGTTCGTGCATGTGCACATGGAGGTCCTCCTGCTGTCTGCGGATTGTCGCCCGGCTCGGCTCGCGACGATGCGGTTCACGAGCTCGTAGTCCGGGCACTGGCAGCAGCCGGCCGTACCGGAGGAGAACACCGGCGGCGCGCAGAGGGCCTGTTCACACTCGCGAGGTGCGAGGGCCGTCACGCTGTCGGGTTTTCCGTCCCAGCCCTGCACGCAGGGGGCTGGTGGGCGGACCGACCACTGAAGCCCGAGGGGGATGGACGGCCCACCGACCAGGCATCCCCCAGTAACCCAGAAGGGTTTTCAGCGGGGCAATGTCCTTGACATCGGCCCACTCGTTCGGCGCAGCGCGCAATTCCGCGGAATGACAACCCGGGGGAAAGCGCGGTGGGGGCCCGGGCGTGCGGCCCGGGCCCCCACCTGTGTACGGAAAAGGTCAGCTTGCGTTGGCCAGAGCGCTGGTGATAGCTGCGGCAGTCGATTGCTCCGCATTCAGGGCGGCGGCCGAAGCCCCCAGCACGTTGAACACCGTCGCGGAGAGGTTACTTGTCGTGGCGGTGAGTACGTTGGCCGTCACCACCGAGGGCTGCCCGAGGCAGTCGACCGCCGCCGAGAGCAGCGAGGTAGTGGTGCCCAGGTTGTGGGTGCGGGCGGCGTTGGTGTTGTTGGCCTGGTCCGCCGCAATGGCCGCGTTGTTGGAGTTCTGGGCGGCCTGGAGGTCGGACACGCAGGCCGAGACGGCGGCATGGGCGGGCGCGGCCGAGGCCATGGGGGCAACGCCCAGGGCGAGAGCTATCGCAACGGCGGACGTGCCGGTGGCGGCAGCGATACGGACACGGTTCATGGGGAACTCCCTACAGGTGTCGTCCTCGCCGAGCGGCGAGGATGAGGGTGCCGGAGGAACACCGGGTCCCTTCCAAGGGCCTGTGGGAAAGCGGGCAACGGCCGCCAAGGGCTTGCCTGTTGGGAGCGCGAGCGGGCGGGCGTCAGGACGCCGACTTTCCCGGGGAAGGGATGGGCGGCCCGCCGGTTCGGATGGAGCCAGTAAACCAACGCGGGCCGGCCCAGGTAACGGTTCCGACCACAAGGCACCCGTTTGGCCTAAGCCTCAACGCCGGGGAAAAACGCCATGGTTCAGTCGTTGTGGTCGACGGCTGCCAGCACCCGTCCGGCGCCGTCCTCCGCTGCGATCAGCGCGGACAGGCGCCGCGCACGGTGGCGGTACCAGGGATCGCGTACGGCGCGCCGCACGGCCTCCGCCAGTCTCTCCGCGGAGAGTCGCCGCACCGGCAGCACACCGGGACTGACACCGAGGGCCCGCAAACGGGACGCCCAGAACGGCTGGTCCAGCATCACCGGCACCGGCACCGCCGGTACCCCCGCCCGCAGGCCGGCCGCCGTGGTGCCTGCTCCCGCGTGGTGTATCACCGCGGACACCTGCGGAAACAGCTGTGCGTGCGGAACGGCACCGATCGTCAGCACATCGTCCCCGTGGAGCGACAGACCGGCCCGGCCCGCCTGCACCACACCGCGTACCCCGGCCAGTCGCAAGGCACGTGCCACCAGACGCCCGAGGTCCTCCGAGTCTCCGAGGTTCATGCTGCCGAAGCCCACGTAGACCGGCGGCGGTCCGGCCCGCAGGAAATCGGCCAGTCCGGGATCCGGTGTCCACTCAGGGTCCTCGGCCGGCCACCAGTACCCGACCACGTCCATGCCCGGCCGCCAGTCGGAAGGTCGCGGTACGACCCTGGGGCTGAAACCGTGGTACACGGGAGAGGCGGCCCGCCTCCGCTCGACGGCGTGCGCCGTCACGTGCAGCCGTCGCCGCAGATGGCGCGCCGCCGGTGCGTAGAGGCGGACCAGCAACGACTGGGCGCATTGGCCTGCCGCCCGGTTGCCCAGCGGCCCCAACGACGGGAGGCCCGAAACGACCGGGGGGAACTCCCGGGTGGGGGCCAGCGGTTGCAGGAAGACTCCCATACTGGGCAGCCCCACTCCTGCCGCTGCCACCAGTGCCAAGGGTGCCAGGCCGCTGGAGAACAGCAGGAGCTCCGCACCGGCCGCGCAGGCATCCGCCAGCGCATCAGCCATCATCGGCCCCAACTCCCGTACTATGCGGAGCTGTTCGCCCGCGGAGAGGCCGGCCTTGGGCGGTGTGCGCCGCGTGCCGGGGCCGGTCGTCGCACCCCGGTCGAGCGGCAATGGAAGAAAGCCGAGTCCACAGCTGCGGACCAGCGCGGCGGAGCGTTCGTGCGTCGCCAGCACCACCTCGTGCCCGGCTGCCGTCAGACGCGTCCCCAGGCCGGTGTACGGGGCCACGTCCCCGTGCGAACCTGCGGAAGCAATGAGTACACGCATGGCCAACTCCCTTCATTGGCAGGCGTGTTGCGCTTGATCAGATACGGCGCGCGATCACCCGGTAGGCGTTGGACAGGCGGGTGCGGCGGATGAGGGGCGCCAACAGCAGGTCCAGGGCGAAAAGGACCACCAGGTTGGGTGCGGTCTGCAGCAGCATCGCCCTGCGGAACCAGCGACTGAGCGGGCCCGGTCTCCTGGGCCTCCAGGGCACGTCCTCGGGCGGCAGAACGGCCTTGAGCAGGTTGGCCGCCGCAGAGGTGAGGTCGGTGGGTACGTGTGGCTCGCGCCGGTCGACGGACACCACCGTGAATCCGTGCTCGTCCAACGCCTCGCAGAGGTTCGCCAGCGGAAGGAGATGCAGGTGCTGGGGCTGCAGCCAAGGACCCCACCAGCGGCCGAGCAGACGGGCGGAGAGGGACTGGGGGTCGGGGACCTCGATCAGGAGATGGCCGCCCACGCGGAGCGCCCGGTGCGCTGCGGCCAGTTCTCTTCGCGGTGCCGGAGTGTGTTCGAGGTAGTGGTACATGCTCACCGCGTCGTACCGTCCGGCGAGCCGCTGGCTCAGTTCGGTGAAGGAGCCTCGGTAGGCCCGTGCGATGCGGCCCTCGCGTCCGGCGCGCAGCACGCCCTCGCCCTGGTCGAGCCCATGGAACTCGGTGTTCGGATGAATTTTTCGGGCCACGGCGCAGAAGTGGCCCTGGCCGGTTCCCACGTCCAGCCACAGGACCGGGCGGCCGTGGGGCAGCACCGCGCGGGCGCGTGCCCGGTAGAGCCTGTTCGCGAGGGGCGAGGAGGCCAGTCGCGCCATCGTCGCCTGTCCCAGGCCGTCGTAGCAGTCACGGTAGTAGAACTCCAGCCCCTGTGCGTTGAGCCTGGGATTCTGGAAGACGTGCCCGCAGCTGCAGCACTGATCGAGCACGAAGACCCCCGGTTTCTGCTGGAGGTGATCGGTGCTGCGCAGGCGCTGGCGCAGGCGGTCGGAGGCGCACCAGGGGCACACTCTTCGCCGGGGTTCGAAGAACCGCTCCAGGCCTTGGGCCAGTTCGCTGCGGTAATCGGCCCGGAGGGCGGCGACCCTCTCGCTTCGCTCTTTCGTCTTCCTCATGCGTCACCTCTTGCATGACGGGCTCAGATGGTGGGGGGAGGTACTCGGGAGTAGGTCAGGGCGGGGCTGGTACCGCCTGGGGTGGTGACGGTGATGCCGACCGGCCCTGGTGGTCCGGGCGGGGCCACGGCGGTGAGCGCGGTGTCGGAGACCACGGTGAACGCGGCGGTCACAGTGCCGAAGCGCACCGATGTCGTCCGGGCGAAGCCACTGCCGGTCAGCGTGACGATGGCACCACCGGACACGGGCCCTGCTGCCGGGCTCAGCGCCGTCACTACGGGCGCCGCGAGGTACTCGTAGGTGAGGTCTCCGCCGGTTCCGCCAGGAGTGGTGACGGTCACCTGGACCGCACCGGCAGTGGAGGCCGGCGGCGCGATTGCGGTGATCCGGGTGTCCGAGACGACCGTGAAGGAGGCTGCCGCGGCTCCGAAACGAACCGCCGTCGCGTTGAGGAAGTGGCTGCCCGTCAACGTCACGCCGGTGCCGCCGCCCAGAGGCCCTGACGCCGGCGTGACGCCGGTGAGGATCGGAACGGCGAGGTAGAAGTAGGTGGCGCCGGGGGCACTCGTGCCGCCGGGACCGGTGACGGTGATCTGTACCGCTCCGGCCGCTCCCGGGGGGACGACAGCGGTGATCCGGGTCGGGGAGTCGACCGTGAAGCTGGTGGCTGTTGTGGTGCCGAAGGTGACCGCAGTCGCTCCCGAGAAGTTGCTGCCGGTCAGGATCACGGTGTTCCCACCGAACACGGGGCCCTGGTTCGGGCTCACGCTGCTGACGGTGGGCACCGCCCCGTACGCGTACGCCACCCCATTGCTCGTCCCGCCCGGCGTGGTCACCGTGATCTGCACGGTGCCCGAACCCGCCGGGGCCACCGCCGTGACCTGTGTGTCGGAGACCACCGTGAACGAGGACGCAACCGCCGAACCGAACCGCACCGCCGTCGCATTGGACAGGCCCGACCCCGTCAACGTCACCGTCGTCCCACCCGCAACCGGACCGGACTGCGGGATCACGGAACTCAGCACCGGCCCGGCCACCTGCGTGTACGCGTACGTGACGAACTGCGAGCTGATGCCGGCGGGGGTGGTGACGGTCACCTGAACCGTTCCGGTCCCGGGCGGCGCGACGGCGGTGATCCGGGTATCGGAGTTGACCGTGAAGGACAACGCCGCGTTCGCCCCGAAGCGCACATTGCTGGCTCCGGAGAAGTTCGTGCCGGTCACCGTCACGCTCGTCCCTCCCGCGACGGACCCCGAACCGGGCGACACGGAGAGGACGGTGGGCGGGGGCACGGCCAGGGCGGAGGACCTCTTCGGCAGGTCATGGGATGCGTTCAAGGGGTCCGCTCCTTCGAGAATGTGACGGTCGGTGCGGGCGCCGGGCCCGTTGCGAGGAAGGCTGGTCCGGTGTCTTCAGCGAAGGGAATGCGCGGGGGCCTGCCCGGTGAGGGTTGGGGGGATCCGGGGAGGCCCCCGCGCGCCTGGCCGGGGGGACCAGGCTCAGCGACCCGTACGTCAGATGCCGGGCCCTGCGGTGTAGGTGAAGGCGCCCGCAGCGGTTGCTGCTCCGCCTGTGGTGACGACCGTTACGTCCACGGCGCCGGCGGCGCCGGGCGGGGTGACGGCCGAAATGGTGGTGTCGTTGATGACGTCGAACGACGCCGGGGCACCACCGAAGGAGACCGCCTGTGTGGTGGTCAGCTGGGTTCCGGTGATGGTCACCGCGGTCCCGCCGGAAGTCGGCCCGGCCGTCGGCGTCAGGGAGGTGATGGCGGGAGTGTCGACGTAGGTGTACGACAGCCCGTTGTTGGTGCCGCCCGCAGTGGTCACGCTGACACCGACCGACCCTGCCGCCGCGCCGGCCGGCACGGTGACCGTGAGCTGGCTGTCGTTGACCACGGTCGGCGTGGCGGAGGACGCGCCGAAGGCGACGGAGGTGGCAGTGGACAACCCGGTGCCGGTGATGGTGACGGTATCGCCGCCCGCGGTGGGGCCGGAGACCGGACTCAGGCTCGACTTGAACGGCGCCCCCACGTAGAAGAAGGGCAGCGGGTTGCTGGTCCCGCCGGGTGTGGTCACCGTGACGTTGACCGTACCCGTCCCGGAGGGGGAGAGGACCGTGACCGAGGTGGCGGTGTTGGCCGTGATCGTGCCCAGCTTCGTGCCGAAGTGGACGGCAGTGGCTCCGGCGAGGTTGGTACCGGTGATGGTGACGGTTGTCCCACCGCCGGTGGAGCCTTGGTTGGGGCTGAGGGGCATGATTGCCTCTTCTCGTCATGGAGGAACGGGTGGATGGCCCCGGGGGGCCGGGTGATCGGTGTGCACGGCGGTGCGCCGCGCCGATGCCGCAGCGAGCCGGTGGTGCCGTTCGGCCGTCGGGTGGTGCCGGTCGGGCCGTGCCGTCAGTCCGCGCAGCCCGGGACGCTCCCCGCGGGAGCGCAGTTGTTGGGGGCGTTCCGGCTGACGTCGCTGACCAGCAGGCTCACCACGCCGGAGTTGCGGTAGATGCCGCCACCGGCGGCAGTGGCGGAGTTTCCGGTGACGCTGCTGGCCGTCAGGGACACCGCTCCGTTGTCGACGTAGATGCCGCCGCCGGCCACGGCGCTGTTGCCAGTGACCGAACTGGACACCAGGGTCACCGCACCGCCTCGGTCGGTGATGCCGCCGCCGGGGTAGGGAGCGGGCGCGTTGCCGCCCCGGATGGTGATCGCGGCCAGTGTGAGCTGGCCGTTGGTTCCCGGAACGTTCGCGTCGCCCTGGACCTCCAGCACCCGGAAGGCCGGTGCTGACGGGTCGCGGGCGATGACCGTTCCCAGCCCCGCCATGGTGATCGAGGTGGTGATGGGTGGCAGCCCGACCGGCCCGTCCGACGCACTGCCGTGAGCAGTGGTGAGCGAGTAGGTGCAGAACGGAGTCAGCGCCAGGGTTTCGCCGCCTGCCGCGTTCGCCGCATTGACGGCGGCCACCAGCGCGCTTTCGCTGCACAGAACAGGGATCTGAGCATGGGCGGTGACCGGTACGGCCATCAGACCCGCGGTCAGGGAACAGACCACGAGTGCCGACCGAAGAACACGGGCAGTTGGCATGACGCCCCCAAGCGGTCATGCGAGCCGCTGCTCCCACCCTGCTGACACGAAGCACAGGTGGACGACGCAGGTCCCCTGCCGAGGGAACCTGTAAGGGATCGCCGTCGTGGGACCGGTGCGGGGCTGGGGCTCCAAACCGGCAAGCGAACAGAGACCGCCGTCACTTGCTCCCCCGGAGAAGATGGGCGGCTCACCGGATTGGACGCACCAAGTAACCCACCAGGGTGACGGGACCGGCAATGTCTCCGGAGAAGCGTCATCCGAATGGCCGCGCGCGAAGGTTGCGTGACCGGGCGCGCGACATGAGCGCGCTCTTACGTCGACCCGATCCCCGGGCAGGGGCGCCCGGAGCCCCTTACTTCAGGGCTGTGACCGGAAACCAGCGACGGACTGGGGGCCGAGGTGGTACCACTGGACGCAATCTGCGCCTGACGGCGGTGATCCGCCAAGGGGATCAAGGGGGTTGAGGTGTCCTCCGGCTTACGGGCGATCGCCCGACTGGTCATGGCGATCGCGGCCGTCACGCTCTACATCGCGTTGCACGTGGCGGTCACCGCATGTCTGGACCTGCGCGCCCGTGACCGTTTCCAAGAGGCTCCGACGCAGGCCGCGGCGTTCGTCGCCGCGCTGGACCGCTACGCCGACGGAGAGGAGTCCGCACGCGCTGAAATCCGGCGGATCGACGCATGGTTCAGCCAGAACGCCCCGTCGGGGAGAAGTCGGTCCACGCTCTCCTCCGCCGCCGACCACGCCGAGCAGGGCAGTTTTTCCCTGGCCCGCAAGGAGGTCGCAGGGCTGGCGACGGAGATCGAACGGGAGCAGGCGCGGCTCGACCGGGAACTCAGTTCGTCGACCGCGGTCGCGCTGTACTGGGCGGTGCCCGCCGGGGCGCTTCTGGTGCCGGTGCTCCGGCTGCGACAACGTCGCCGGTCCGGCGCCGCGGAGATCGTTGAGGTGGTCAGCCAGTTCGTCCCGCCTCAACCGCGGTGGCGGCGACCGGTGTTCCTGGCGGGCAGCTGGGCCGGATACGCGCTGTTCGCGACGGGCTCCGTCGCGGTCGCCATGTCGGAGCAGCGGGGCTACACGATGCCGCTGGAGACCCAGGTGCTCTTGCTGCTCGGTGGCCTGGGGGCGCTGGGCGGCGGTGTCCTGCTCCTGCGCCACTGCCGCCCCCGCTCGGCGCGCAGTGCGGCCCAGACGTTGCTGGCCGACGGCCGTAAGCCCGTGCTCTACCTGCGGAGCTTCGCCGACGACGACACGGCCGCCTCGGTCGACGACGGGGCGCCGGTCAATATCCATTCGCGGGAGGAGCAGCTCGCGGGGGCGTTGAGCGCCTTCGGCCCGGTCATTGCGGTGGGCAAACCCGGGGAGCCGCTGCCGCGCCTGGGTGCGGCACGGTTCTATCTTCCGCCGGACGACTGGCAGCCCGTGGTCCTGCGGCTGATGGAACTGTCCCAACTCATCGTGCTGGGACTGGGGTTGGGCGAGGGGCTGTGGTGGGAGGTCGAGCAGGCCCGCGCCACTCAGCCCGCACGCAAGCTGGTACTGCTGGCGCCCGGCGGGCAGCCGGACGTGGCCGCGCGGCTGGACGAGCATCTGCCGACGCCGTCCCGACTGGACGAGGTGATCGCGGGCGACTCCTGGATCTCCGCCGTCATCGCCTTCGACACCGAGGGGACGCCCAAGGTGCACCCGGTGGGGGCCCTGCCCGGCACCACGACCCGCCGAGGCGGGCTCGCGTCCCTCGCGACCTGCGTGCGAAAGGCCGGTCGGGCGTGGATGATCCCCCTGAGCATGCCCGCGCACCAGGTGGTCCGCACCATGAAGGCCGCTCTGGCGTCGGTAGGGGTCCGTAGACGGATGTTGGTCTGGAAGGGCGTCATCGCCATGCAGACGGCATTGTGGAAGGGCTTCGCGCTGGTCGTGGCCCTGGCCCTGCTGTCCTGGCTGGTGTTCCGGGCACTGCAACTCTTCGACCCCTGACAGAACCGCCCTATGGCTCGTCCACGGTCGGGCAGCCGTGGCGGAGATCACCTCGGTACTGCCTCGCGTTCCGGCCGGCGGCCCAGGCGTTGGTGCCAGGCTGGTGAGCGACGTGGCAGAACGGGAGGGGCCTGATGGGTGGAGCGGGGCGGGTCGTCGTGGTCAGTGGGGGCGGCACCGGCATCGGTCGGGCCGTCGCCGAGCGGTTCGCCCGGCAGGGCGACCGGGTCACCGTGCTGGGGCGGCGGGCAGAGGTTCTGCAGGCGGCGGCACGCGAGATCGGGGGCGCTCATCCCGTGCGGGCAGTCGCGGGCGACCTCGCTGTGCCGGAGGATGTCGAGCGGGTGCTGGAGGAGCTTCCGGCAGACGTCGATGTGCTGGTGA
This sequence comes from Streptomyces sp. NPDC107765, assembly GCF_055657085.1. Classification (NCBI taxonomy): domain Bacteria; kingdom Bacillati; phylum Actinomycetota; class Actinomycetes; order Kitasatosporales; family Streptomycetaceae; genus Streptomyces; species Streptomyces sp. NPDC107765. The sequence continues at coordinate 468,336 of NZ_JBVKBL010000001.1, forward strand.
ACAACGCGGGCGGACGCGGCGGACCCGTGCAGGACGGGGGCCTCAAGGAGGTCGCCGAGCAATGGCGTCGGGTCTTCGACGGCAACGTCCTGCCGGCCGTCCTGCTCACCGAGGCGTTGCTGCCGCGCCTGGCCCGGCCCGGCGGCCGCGTCGTCACCATCGGCTCCGTCGCCGCCCTGCGGGGCAACGGTGCCTACGGAGCCGCCAAGGCGGCCCTGATGGCCTGGAACCACACGCTTGCACAGCAGTTGGGACCGTACGGTGCGACAGCCAATGTCGTGCTGCCCGGTTACGTCTCCGGCACCGAGTTCTTCGGCGCACCGGCCGACGACGAAGAACTCGCCAGGCGCCGGGTCCAGACCCTGGTCGGCAGGGTCGGGGAGCCGGAAGACATCGCCGCAGCCGTTGCCTTCCTGGCCTCGCCGGAGGCCCGCTACATCACTGGCGAGTTCCTCAACAGCAACGGTGGCGCCGTGCTCGGCCGCTGACCTTGCCTGCGCGTGCGGTGGCGCATGTGCGGTTCCGCACCTGACGACTGACCTGCTGGCCCGCAACATCCCGACGCTCGCGAACGGCACTTCCCGAATCCACGGGCCGGTACGTCACACGACCCCCCGAGCTCCTCATACGCCTCGTACGCCCCCCAAAGGAGGAAACGGGGGACGTATGAGGCGCCGCAAAGCAGAGATCACCGAGGAGAGTCTGCTGAGCGCCGCGAAACTGTCCACCCTGAGCATGGTGCTCGATGCAGCCGCCGGTGTCCTGCTGATTCTCCTCATCAGGCGCATCACCGCGTCGCAGACCCAGCGGCTTGTTCAGCCAAGGCGATGACCGGCGCAACCCACCCCGGTTCCTGCCGCAGGTTCGGCAGGGCGTGCAGCGAGGTCTGGGGTGGATTGCGGCATGAAGCCGCTGCCCAGCTCTTCCCTCTGCGTCACACCGGCCTCAAGCGTGGCGAGTGAGCCGGGCCGGACGGCCCGGCTCGTCAGCCGTCTCCGTAGGGATGGAGCATTATGTGGGTCCGAAGCCGCGGGGCAGCATCAATGCCGAGTCCGTGTGGAGCGTGATGCGCACCGGTGCGAAAGCGGTGGTGTCCAACGGCGATTCCCCGGTGCCGAGGTTACGGACGTAGCGCGGATGGGCGCCGCCGCTGATCTGCCACCGTATGCGGTGACCGACGGGGAAGCGGTGGGCGGTGGAGCTCATCGGCACGGTGACCTGCGAGGGCGTCTGTTCGCCGGTCCGGAGCCGGCCCAGCCCGTCACAGATGTTCACGGAGCGGCCTTGCGGGTCCACGTCGCACAGGCGGGTGAAGACGTCGGCGTGGCCGGTGTCCGTGGAGAGGGTCAACCGTGCCGAGACCGGGCCAAGGATGTCCACGGGCTCGGTGAGCGGGGGGCCGGTGAACGTCAGTACGTCGTCGCGTGCCTCCAGGGTGCCGTTGTCGCGAGCGCCGGCGGTGCGGGAGAGCAGCGGGCCGCCGACGGACGGGGTGGGGTCCCCCGGGTCGTAGCGGAACGACGTCAGTGGTGCGGAGTCCGTGGGTGCCTGCTGGGTGAGATAGCCCTGCGCGAGGGGAAACCACGGCGTGACGGCCGGGGCCGGCGGCCAGTCATCGATGTCCCGCCACCCGTCTTCGCCGCCCACGTGCACCCGCACCCTTGTGGGGCGGAGGCCGGAGGGATCGTCGTTCAGGTGGGCGCGCAGCCAGGCGAGGCTCTCGGCGAACACCTCGGGCCACCCTTGTTGCACCGCGGAGGTGTGGGTCCAGGGGCCGACGAGCAGGGCGGTCTCGCAGCCGGCCCTGCGCAGTCGGCCGTACAGTTCGAGGTTCTGGTCGAGCAGCACGTCGTGCCACCCGCCGACCAGGCTGGTGGGCACCTTCAGTCGATCCGCCGACTGGGCCACCGAGGTGCCGTGCCAGTACGCGTCATCGGCATCCGGGTGTGTCAACACGTCGTCCAGCCAGGGTATTTCGCCCAGGGCAGCCACATGTGCGCCACGCAGCGGCCGCGCGGTGGTGATGTCGCGCAGGCGTCTGTGCAGACGCAGGCTCGCTTTCAGCAGCGGCGCGATCCCCTGGTGCTGATACGTCATGCCTGCGCCGACAGTCAGGGCGTTCTCCAGGTGGAGCACACCGTCCGTGTAGAAGAAGGCGCAAGGATCGTGCAAGCCCATCTGCACCACCATCGCCTTCAGCTCCGGTGGCGGGTCCGCGGCGAGGGCCCACTGCACGTATCCCAGGTAACTGGGGCCGACCGTCCCCAGGGTTCCGTTGAACCAGGGCTGCTCGCGCAACCAGGTCACCGTGGCCTGGCCGTCGGCGGCCTCGTCGCGCCACGGATCGAACTCACCGCCTGAGCCGCCGGTGCCGCGGCAGCTCTGCAGGACCACGTGGAAGCCCTGCTCGGCGAAGAGCATGCCGTACATGGGGGACCACGGCAGGCCCCTGCCGTACGGCGAGCGCACCAGAAGGGTGGGGAAGTCGCCCTCGGCCCGCGGGAAGTAGTGGTCCGTGATCAGCGGAGTGCCGTCGGTGGCCGGCACCACCAGCCCCGGCTCCCATCCGGCGTCATGCAGTTTGGCCGGGAGACGGCGCCACGTCGCCCTCATCATCCGTGAGGACAGCGGCGGCTTTTTGGTAGGCGGCACCCAGGACGGCCTGGCCATGGTGTCGGGCATGCGTGAGGACATGTTCCCCCTCCTTTATTACGTACAGTGTACGAGGATAGAGGGTGTCCGGGCGACCTTGGCAAGGGCTTACGCACGACTGAAGTGCCTCCGCACGGTCGAAGGATGGGGCGGGACAGGTGTGTTTCCTGCGTCGACCTCGACGAACATCGCCGGCAGTGCGATGCGGGTGAGGGTGTGAATGTCAGTGGGGCTGGGGGTGGGGGTGTGAGTGCCTCAAGCGTCTGGAGAAGAGCGAGGCTGGGAGGTTGGTCTTCCTCGGTCGTTGAGCAGCCGCCATGCGGCGAGGGCGAGCCTGGCGCACATCAGGCCGTGGGGTTCGGTGAGTTCGATACCCCATGACGTGCCGAGCTGTTCGATTCGGCGGGCAAGGCTGCTGCGGTTACTGCCGGCCGCGGTAAGGCAAAGACAAAGGCAAGGAGGTCACCCACTCCTTGCCACTCTCAACATATAGCGCACGGGGGGCCTTGCGGCAAGGCCGCCATCGTGCCGCAGAATCACCGGCCGAAGCTCCATGGCGTCATGGTCTCAAGGCGTCACGGCGTCGTGGGGTCGTGGCGTCACGGCCAGCAGTCCGTCACACCAGTTCCAGACTCCTTGCCGCGCGCAATGGTCGCGAGCGAAGCGACCGCAGATCGGAGCCAATGCCGTGAACCCGCTGACCACCAGCGTGTTTGACCTTCCCGACCGCCTCTCCCCCAAGGCCGACCCGACACTGATCGCCGGCGACGAGCAGCACTTCGCGGCCCTTGCGGAGAGTCTTGAGCAGACGATCGCCGAGCTGTCCGACCGCCTCGATGCCGAGCGCAAGGCGCCCGGCGGCACGGGCCGGCAGGCGATGGACCGGGACGCGGAGATCCACCGGCTGACCGCTCGCCTGCGTGCCCTGCGTCGTTTCGGTTTGGACCTGTGCCTCGGGCACATGGTCAGCGCGGACCACCCCGAGCCCGTGTACATAGGACGACTTGGTCTCACCGACAGCACCGGCCGTCGACTGCTGGTCGACTGGCGCTCCCCCGCCGCCGAGCCGTTCTTCGGAGCCACCCACGCCAACCCGATGGGTCTGGCCAGCCGCCGCAGGTATCGCTGGACCCGCGGGCGGATCAGCGACTACTGGGACGAGGTATTCACCGCTGACGGGCTGGAACGACGCGCCGCGCTCGACGACCAGTCGGCCTTCATCGCCAGTCTGGGCAGCAACCGCTCGGCAAGGATGCGCGATGTGCTCGGCACCATCCAGGCCGACCAGGACGCCATCATCCGCGCGGGGTCCCGTGGCGCTCTCGTCGTGGACGGCGGTCCGGGTACCGGCAAGACCGTCGTCGCCCTGCACCGCTCCGCCTACCTCCTCTACTCCGACCCTCGCCTCAGTCAGCACCGCCGGGGTGGGGTGCTGTTCGTCGGACCGCACCGGCCCTACCTGGCCTACGTCGCCGACGTCCTGCCCAGTCTCGGAGAGGAGGGCGTGCAGACGGCCACCCTGCGGGACCTCGTCACCGAGGGAGCCGCCGCAACCCTTGAGGCCGACCCGGACGTGGCCCGCCTGAAGTCCTCCGCGGACATGGTGAAGGCGATCGAGACGGCCGTCAGGTTCTACGAGGAGCCGCCCGCGGAGGGGATGACGGTCACGACCGACTGGTCCGACATCTGGCTGAGTGCCGAGGACTGGGCCGAGGCGTTCGACGCACCAGAACCAGGCACTCCGCACAACGAGGCGCGCGAGCAGATCTGGGCGGAACTGGTCACCATCCTGCTGGACAAGCTCGACGCCGACGTCTCGCCCGACCTTTTCCGGAGGTCGCTGGCGCACGACGAAGAGCTGGTCACCACCCTCAACCGCGCGTGGCCGCTGCTCGAAGCGGCCGACCTCGTCGGCGACCTGTGGTCGGTACCCGCCTACCTCCGGATGTGCGCTCCCTGGCTCAGCCGCGACGAGATCCGCAAGCTGCAGCGCAAGGACGCCCCCCAGGCCTGGACGGTGCCCGACCTGCCGCTCCTGGACGCGGCACGGCAGCGGCTCGGCGACCCGGAGGTGGCCCGGCGCAAGCGCCGGCACGAAGCCATCCTCGCCGCCCAGCGCGAGCGCATGGCACAGGTCGTCGACAACCTGATCGAGGCCGCGGCCGACTCTGGTGCGGACGGTGACGACGGCGAGGGCCTGGTGAGGATGCTGCGCGGCGCGGACGCCCAGGTCAGCCTGGTCGACGAGTCCGAACTGCCCACGACCGACCTGGACCGGCTCGCCGGCCCGTTCGCGCATATCGTCGTGGACGAGGCGCAGGAACTGACCGACGCCGAGTGGCAGATTCTGCTGCTGCGCTGCCCGTCCCGGAGCTTCACCATCGTCGGGGACCGCGCCCAGGCCAGGCACGGGTTCACGGAGACCTGGCACGAACGGCTCGAACGGATCGGCCTCGACCGGATCAACCTCGCTTCCCTGAGCATCAACTACCGCACGCCGGAGGAAGTCATGACGGAAGCCGAGCCGGTCATCCGCACCGCACTCCCCGATGCCAACGTGCCGACCTCCATCCGCAGCAACGGCATTCCCGTCCGCCACGGATCCGCATCCGATCTGGACTCCCTCCTCGACGCCTGGCTCGCCGCACACGCCGACGGGATCGCCTGCGTCATCGGCGCTCCCACCTTGCGGACGAGGTCCCGCGTCCGGTCGCTGACCCCGGAGCTGTCGAAGGGGCTGGAGTTCGACCTGGTCGTCCTCGTCAACCCGGAGGAGTTCGGCGAGGGCATCGAAGGGGCGGTCGACCGCTACGTCGCGATGACCCGAGCGACCCAGCAACTCGTCATCCTCACGAGCGCCTGAGGCCGGCCGCCTGGCGACCGCCCACGGCAGGTGGGCTCTTCGCTCCCCCGGAAAAGCGGGTCCCGACCCGGTGGTGAGCAAGGTCGGTGATTGGCAGCGAAATTCCGGGGAAGCCACTCGTAGTCTGTGACACTGCAGACATCGCCGACACCGCTCATCCCACTGCCCGCACGAAAGACCACCGCCTCATCTCGTGCCTTGTGACTGTTGGGACGGTACGGTGTCGTGCGATCACGCCCATCGCTGTGAGGTGAGGAAGCATATGACTGACTCCGTTCCCATGACTGATTCCGTTCTCGTTCAGACCATCGAAAACCTCGAAAGCACCCTGCCGGGACTTGATGAGCAGGAAAGGCTGTTGCGCGAGCAACTCGAAGGGGTTGTCCAACGCGTCAGGTCCACCCGCGAGGCCCTGGAGCACCTGCGCGTCCTGACCGGCGCCGCTGCTCCCGTCGGCCAGTCCTCGCCCGCCGCCGCCTCACCGGCCCTTCCGACCGAGGAGCCTGCCGCAGTCGAACCGGCAGACGCCACCGGCCAGGACTCGCCCGAGCCCGACGCGGCTGCCGCGCCTGAAGCGGCCGATGAGCCGGGGCAAACGGCGTCTGTCGTGCCCCAGCCTCGTTCCGCAGGCTCTGCGCGCCCCAAGTCCAGCACCGCCAAGCGCAGCACCACCAAGCGCAGCACCGCCAAGTCCAGCGCCACCAACGCCGGCCCCGCCAAGAAGCGCAGCACCAAGAAGGCGACGGCAAAGAAGGCGACGCCGGACAAGCCGAACCAGGCGGACAAGCCGAACCAGGCGTCCAAGAAGACTGCCGCCGCCGCAAAGCCGAAGGCGAAGAAGGTGGCTTCGAAGCGGGCCGCCGCCACCGCCGAGCCGACTGACGAGGGCGCGGGCAAGCTCATTGATGCTGCGCTCACCGTGCTCAGGAATGCGAGCGCGCCGATGCGGGCCCGTGAGATCAACGCGGCTCTGGGACGGGAGGCCACGCCGGGGCAGATCGAATCGGTTCGCAACACCCTCGATCGTGTCGCGAAGCAGCAGAAGCTGGTAACGCGTCCGGGGCGGGGCACGTACGCGGCGGTCTGACTCCACACACCTGCCAGGCAGCCGGGTCTCCTGCCTTTTCAGGAGCCGTGACGGCACTGCGCTTCACCCGCGACAGGGCGGGGAGCGGAGGCGGGAAGCCTCGGTGCAGGATGACGACAGCTGGAGGAGGCGGAGCAGAGCTGCTCACCTGGGGGCCTCCTCCTGTGGGTTCGACGTGGGCGCGTGGGGCCGTTGCTGTTGCAGCGCCGAAGCGTCCTGGCAGGTTGCCATGCCTGTGAGGCACAGCTGAGGCGTGCGGACCGTGGCCTTGGATCCTCGGAGCCAGGACAGCAAGTGCCGGGGAGAGGGGAGCCGCTTGCCGGTCACGGCAGCCCGAGGGCGACTGTTCCGGACCTTCTGAGCCAGCCGGTGTTCGCCGGCCTGGCGTATGAGTTCCTGGTGGCGGAAGAAAGGCATCTGGGAGCGCATGCCGCTGATGCTCCGGCCTTCCCCAAGGGGAAGGTCAATCGGCTGATCAATCGGCTGACTTGCCGCGCTGTCGCCCCAACGACCTGGGCGCCGCACGCTCCCTGATGCCCGCCACCGTCACGGCTCACTGGTGAGCACGACGCTCCGCTGGTCGCCGGCCGGCAAACCCATTGAGCAAGCGATCTTGGCCGTGGTACGACTTCGGGGTTCATCACAGGGTCACGGGGTGTGTAAGGGGTCGGTGGCGTGCCACTCGGAGAACTGGTCAGGCTGCGGGCGATGGGCCCGGCGGACGCCGAGGCGCTGTGGCGCTGGAATCACGACCCCGAGGTCATGCGGTGGATGGACGACACCTATGCCCACTCGGTCGAGCAGGTCCGCAAGTCACTGGAGGATCGCCCCCGCAACGCTTACGGCAACGTGCTCCTCGGCATCGAGGCGCTCGCCGACGACACGCTCATCGGCCTGGTCATGCTGCAGGACGCGGAGCCGGAGAAAGGCATCGCGAAACTCGATATCTACCTGGGCGAGAAGTCGCATTGGGGCAAGGGCTACGCCACTGATGCGGTACGGACCATGTGCCGCTACGGCTTCGAGGACATGCGCCTGCACAAGGTGACGCTGACCGTGGTCACGGAGAACCAAGCCGCGCGCAGGGTTTACGAGAAGGTCGGCTTCGTCGAGGAAGGCCGACTTCGTCAGATCTTCCGCCGTGACGGCAAGTGGTACGACATGTTCACCATGGGCCTGCTGGCGAGCGAACTCCGCTGAGCCGGTCAGTGGTGGATCTGCCGGTGGAGTGCCGGAAGTCGATCGACACCGGCCCGGCGGCAAATCGGTGTGCTGGAGCAGGACGATCGGCCAAGCTGGGCCCATGCCTCGCAGAATCATGTTCGTGCAGCTCAAAACGGGCTACGACACCGATCGCGGTCCCTCGTGGATCGGGTGGGTGGACTTCTCCAAGACCTGGAAAACGGCCTACTTCCAAGGGCGGACCTTGCGGCGGGCTACCGGCCTCGGCTTGTCCGCCGCGAACTTCTACGACGCCGAAACCCATGAGGATTTCTGGATCTCAGGGCCGAAACGCGACCGGAGCGACACCCGCTACGGACCGGAAGGCCCGGCCATAGAGGACGATGCCGCAGACGCCTATCGGGCCTTTCTCCAGGGAGCGCCACTTCCCGGCCGGGAGGATGGCTAGGTCGGTTCTCTTGGGGCAGGGGGTTGCTCCGCTGACTGCGTCGTGACCGGACGACTGCATCGTCTTGTGCGTCAAGCGCCCGGTTGCTCGGTTTGCGAGGGGCCGAGAAGGAGGAACTCATTCCCTTCCGGGTCGGCGAGCAGCTGTCGGCGTGACTCGTTCCTGCCGGCGTCTTCCCTTCCGACGTCCACGGGTGAGGCGCCGGCGGCCAGCAGGCGGTTCACTTCACCGGCGGGGTCGCTGTCGGCGCCGGCCGTGAGGGCCAGCTGCATGCGGTTCGGGCCCGCCTTGGGTGCCACTGGCGGGCCCATGACCAGCGTGGGGCCGTCCGCCACTGCCGAACTGAGACTGACGCCCCAGTCACCCTCGTCCACGATGGACCAGCCGCTCGCCTCCGCCCAGAACCGGCCCTGGCTGCTCGGGTCGGCGGCGTCCTGGCATATCTGGGCGAGCCGTCCGTGGGAATCTGCCCTGGGCAGGACGCAGAATTCGTTGCCTTCCGGGTCGGCGAGCACCTCCCACGGGACCGCGCCCTGTCCGATGTCCAGGCAGGTGGCACCCAGGGCGAGCAGGCGCCGCACTTCGTCCGCGTCGCCCGCGAGATCGAGGTGTACCCGGTTCTTCGCGGTCTTCGGCCGCACCGAGGGGACGAACAGCAGACCGACGTCGCCCGCGCCGCGCGGACGGATACCCGTGCCGTCGGCGTTCGGACCGTCGGTGATCAGGCCGTCGGCGGTGGGTTCCCATTCCAGGGCCTGTGCCCAGAAGCGGGCCAGGCGCAGTGGGTCCGACGCCTCGATGACGATCGTGGTCAGCTTCGTTGACATGCGAGGTCTTCTCCTGTCGGCCCATCAGTTATGGTTCAGACGAGGGTAGTTGGACGACACGAGTGGCTACACCCCGTCCGCGTACCGGCCGAGGTGATGCTCGCAGGCGTCCCGGGCCGCGGCGGACAGCAGGTCGTACGAGCGGGCGAACAACCGGTAGAGGGACGGGCCGTAGCGCTGGGCCAAGTCGGTGTTGTGTGTCAACACGTCGAGTTCGTTGGCGGCGGTGATCTCGAGGAAGGCACGGACGTCCGGCTCCGGCGGGGTGTGTTCCTGGCCGGTGAAGCGGTTGCGGAAGCGGATCGGGCGTTCGGGCCCCAACCGTGGATAGACGACTTCGCGGTCGCAGCTGGCGTAGAGGTGGACCAGCGCTTCTGCCCGTTCGCCGATCAGTTGGGCCAGGACCGGGCGCTCGGTGACGTCCAGCAGGGTGGGGGCGAACCCGTCGGTTCCGTACGCCGCGTGGCACAGCCCGGCGACCTGCACGGTCGGGTCGGCGCCCCACTCGCCCAGTAGTTGCGCGACGCGACTCAGGTGGTGCAGGAGTGTTCCTCCGGGATGGGGCATCCGGCCGGCGCCGCGGGCGCGCAGGAAGTCCTCGATGTCTGGCCACGCCGTCCCACGCCCCGAGCCGCTTACCGACGGGCCGTCGTCCAACGGGTCGGTGCGCTGCATTACGCCACCTCGTGTGCGGTGCGGGCCACCTCTGCCACCAGGCGGGCCATGACAGGGGTTTCGACGCCGTGGGCGACGCCGGCCCGCAGCACCGCTCCCCCGATGGCGTCGAGTTCGAGCGGACGTCCGGCCTCGGCGTCGCGCTGCATCGAGGACTTCATGGCCTGCGGGGCGCCGTCGAAGAACGACAGCAGGGCTTCGACGGTCATCGGCGCGCCGGCGGCCCGCGCCACGGCGGTGATCTCGTCGAGCACGGCGACCAGTTCCGTTCTCCACTCACTGCGGACGGCTCCGAGGTCCGCCCCGTAGCGGGTGGTGAGCAGGGCGAACGGGGCGAGGAAGGCGAGCTTGTCCCAGATCATCGCGGTCTCGTCGATGCGCAGCCGCACCCCGAGACCGACCTGCCGCAGACAGTCCGCGAGCCGGTCGAGTGGCGCCGCGGGCTCGTCGAGGGGTACCCCGGACCCGTCGAGCGGTGCTGCGAGTTCGAGGTGGGCGAAGAGGCTGGTGTGGACGATGCGGCCGGGTGCCGTGCGGGTGGCCTCGACCCTGATCGTCCCTGCGACGACGCTGGCCGAGGGGTAGCGCCGGCGGAGTACCGGGAGGTGGTCGAGGCCGTTGAGCAACGGGACCACCGACGCGTCGCCGAGGCTGTCGGCCGGGACCCGCTCCAGCGCCTCGTCCAAGGCAGTCTGTTTGACCGTGACGAAGAGGGCGTCCACCGGCTCGCGCAGACAGGTATCAGCCTCCACCGCTGCGGTGAAGTTCCCGTACTGGGTGCTCTCGACGCGCAGGCCGTCCCGCCGCAGGGTGGCTGCGGTCCGCTCGCCGGCCAGGCAGAGGACGCGGTGTCCGTCACGGGCGAGCAGTGCGCCGATCAGACCGCCGACGCCGCCGGGTCCGAGGACGGCCACCCTTGGGTTGGTTGTGCTCACGTGTGCTCCTGTCCTTGCGAGACCGAGGTGAATCGGCGTAGGCGGCGTGGTCGGTGTGGTGGGGGCGGTCGGTGTGGTCGAGGCGGCCGCGGACTGGTTGGGCCGGGGCCATCCGTGGGGGTGGCGACGGTGGCTCCGTTTCGGCACGTTGCGGGTCGGCACCCGCCGTACTTTCGCGCGTCCGGATCACGCGACAGCAGCGGGCGGGTTGCCGCCCTGGGCCCTGCAACGATGATCAAGCCTCACCGAAACCCAAGCCAATCCAGGGGTTTACTAGGCGACCCCCAAGCAAGAGCTTGGGGGTCGCTGTGACTCGCCAGGCCGTCCCACCTCAACGTCGTTGCCCGCCCGGGAAGTTGACCGGCACGGGTGAGGGGGCCGGGCCGCCTTGACTGTCGTTTAGAGGGTTACCCATTCCCTTGCGGTCGTGACCTCGTCGAGGAGTTCGGTGAGCGGCTCGATGCCGAGGCCCGGGCCGGTGGGGACGTCGAGGTGGCCATCGGTGAGGACGAAGGGGGGCGTGATGTCGGTGGCGAAGTAGCGATGGGAGCCGGAGGTGTCGCCGGGGAGGGTGAAGCCGGGGAGGGCGGCGAGGGCGACGTTGGCGGCGCGGCCGATGCCGGTTTCGAGCATGCCGCCGCACCAGACGGGGATGCCGTGGGCGCGGGCGAGGTCGTGGATGCGGCGGGCTTCCAGGTAGCCGCCGACCCGGGCCGGTTTGACGTTGATGATGGAGCAGGCGCCGAGGGAGATCGCGGCCGCGGCGTGGGCGGCGGACTCGATGGATTCGTCCAGGCAGATCGGGGTGCGCAGGATTTTGGCGAGCTGGGCGTGCTGGACCATGTCGTCGTTGGCGAGGGGCTGTTCGATCAGCAGCAGGTCGAAGGCGTCGAGCTTGGCCAGGTGCTGGGCGTCCACGAGGGTGTAGGCGGCGTTGGCGTCGACCTGGAGGAGGAGGTCGTCGCCGAAGCGTTCGCGGACGGCGCGGACCGGCTCGATGTCCCAGCCGGGTTCGATCTTCAGCTTGATGCGGACGTAGCCCTCGGCGACGTAGCGGTCGACGGCGTCGAGCAGTTCCGGGACGAAGTTCATGATGCCGACCGAGACGCCGCAGGGCACGCGGTCCCGGGCGGCGCCGAGGTAGGAGCCGAAGGACTCGCCCGCGACGCGGAGTTGGGCGTCCAGGACCGCGGTCTCCAGTGCGGACTTCGCCATGTGGTGGCCGGTGAAGGGCTCCAGTATCCGTCCTACGGCGGCAGCATCCACGCCGTCCTTGGGCAGGGCGGGGATGAGGAACTTGCGCAGGACGTCCTGTGCGCCGTCGACGTACTCGGAGCAGTAGCGGGGCTCGGACATGGCCGCGCATTCGGCCCAGCCCTCACCGTCGGGGGTGACGACGCGGACCACCAGTACGTCGCGGCTGGTCTCGACGCCGAAGGAGGTGCGGAACGGTGCGACGAGCGGCATCGCGATCCGGCGCAGTTCGATGCCGGAGATCTTGATCTTCATGGTCAGGTGACTCCTGTTGGGGGTGGAAAGTGTGAGGGGGTCAGGCGGCGGAGGTGGGGGTGCGACGGACGACGTAGCTGCGTCGGTCGTGGAAACCGATGACGCGGGCGCCTTCGGCGAGCAGGCCACCCAGGGTGTGCCGGACGGCCAGTCGCCAGGCGCGGGCGGCGCCCGGGTCCTGCCGCCGGAGGGCCTCGATGTCGTCAGGCAGGTCGACGAGGACGGTGGCGGCGTCGGCCGGTGCGGTTTCGGGGCGGCCGCCGCGGTTCCGCAGGGCGTGCGCCGCGCCGGCGAGCCCTCCGGATGCGGTGCCCGGGTCGGGGGCTTCGGTGGGTGCGGTCAGGTCCCAGGCGGTGAGGACGCGGTCGGACTCGTCACCGCCGTTGATGGCGTCGTCCATGGCGCCGTAGAAGGAGGTCAGGTACTCCTCGGGGCGGGCGCCGAGTTTGACGAGGTTGAAGTAGGCGTTGCGGCGGATGAGCGGGTCGTAGGTCCAGGTGATGCGCTTCAGTCCGCGGGCGAGCGCCCATTGGCGCTGGTGCTGTTTGAGGGCCAGGCCGATGCCGCGGCCCATGGAGGCGCCGGTGATGTGGGAGTGCAGGGTGGTGGCTATGGGGTCGCCAAAGAAGGCGACGGAAGCGCCGACCAGCCGGCCGTCCTCGTACGCCCCGGCCACGTAGTTGCCGGCGTGCGACAGGGCGCGCATGACCTCGGCGGAGACGGGCGGGCCGGCGGTGTCCGTTCCCCAGATGCCGGCGTAGAGATGACTGGCGGTGGTGAACTCCTCCATGGCGTGGAGTTCGCGGATCTCGGGTCCGTTCATCGCAGTGCTCCGACGAGGTGGGCCAGCAGCCGGGCGCGGCCCGGCATGGCGGCGGTGAGGACGTGTTCGTGGTCGGCGTGCGCGCCGTCGCCGACGGCGCCGAGTCCGTCGAGGGTGGGGCAGCCGGCTCCGGCGGTGTAATTGCCGTCCGATGCTCCGCCGACGGCCGCTTGCCGCAGCGGGCCGAGGCCGAGCTGCGTGGCCTGTTCGGTGGCCAGGGCGAACAGTTCACGGGAGGCGTCGGCTTCCAGGGGCGGCCGGTTGGGGCCGCCGTCGACCTGCAGACGGGCGCCGTTGGTCTGCGGCTGCAGGGTCCGGATGAGCTGGTCGACCGCTTCCTGCGCCGCGGCGTTGGGAACGCGGACGTCCACGTGCAATTCGGCCCGTGCGGGCACGGTGTTGCTCGCGGTGCCGGCCGACATCAGTGTCGGGGTAACGGTCGTGCCGGGCCCGGTGCGCGCGGTGACGCCGTCGGCGAGGTGCTGCAGGGCGAGGACCTGGTGGGCGAGTTCGGTGGCCGCGTTCACGCCCTTCTCCGGCTCCAGCCCGGAGTGGGCGGCCCGGCCGTGCACCGTGATGTCGTAGGCGGAGACGCCCTTGCGGCTGGTCTTCAACGCGCCTCCCGGGGCCGAGGGTTCGAGGACGAGGGTGGCCGCGCACTGACGCGCGAGGTCCTCGATGAGCTGGCGGGAGGTGTCCGAGCCGACCTCTTCGTCGCCGGTGACCAGTACGCAGAGGCCGTCGAGGGACGGGAGCGAGGCCAGGGCGTGGAACATCTGGACCAGACCGGCCTTCATGTCGAAGACGCCGGGGCCGCGGGCGATGCCCTGCTCCACCGACCAGGGGTGGGTCTTGAGGGAGCCGATCGGCCAGACGGTGTCGTGATGGCCGAGGAGCAGGAGGCGCGGCGCTCCGAAGGTCCATTGGACGTGGGTGACACCGTCGATCACCCATGTCTGCGCGGGGGCGCCGAGCAGCCTGCTGCCCTGCGCGGCGACGACCTGGGCACTGCGGGCCACGGCCGCGTGATCGGCGGAGTAGGACTCGCAGGTCACGAGTTCTTCGAGGTCGGCGAGCATGGCGTCGAGGCCCGCCGGACGGTCCGCCGGCGCGGAGAGGGAAGGATCATGGTCAACCGGCATGTGAGTCCTCCTGGGTGGGATGACCGCCACGCTAGGCACGCTGACCAGGGCCGGGTTGGTAGCCCGGTGACAAACTGAGGAGCCGGTTCGTGCCCACGACCGAAGCCGTGGAGAACGGCGGTGCCCTGCGGGTCGGACGGCTCACCGGGCACCTCTCGAAACGCCGGGCAGCTCTCGAAAAATGCGCGCAGGCGTACGAGCGGGGCCTACGACGCCTCGCCGGCCGAGGAAGCGGGAGGGGGGCAGGCAGGGGGAGTGGGGCCCGTGCCTCCGGCGCGCGCCTCTCCGCTCACGGCGGGGCGCATCAGGCGGAGTTGGAGCATCGCGGCGAAGCGGGCGGACGGGTCCTGTAGGTCCAGCTGTCCCACCTCGGCCACCCGGCGGATGCGGTAGCGGAACGTATTGGGGTGGACGAAGACACTCGCTGAGGCGGCGATGACGTCTCCGAAGGCGTCCAGCCACGCCCGCAGCGTCTCGACGAGGTGGGCGTTGTGCTTGGTGTCGTAGGCCGCCAGCCGGGCGAGCGGGCCGGAGAGCTCGTCGCGGTTGGCGATCGCGAGGTCCCGCATCTCAAGGAGGAGGGCGTCGACGTACACATCGGCGATCGAGGCGACGCGCTGGGCGCTCTCGCCGCTGAGCAGTACGCGGAGCGCCCGGTCGGCGTTGGCCCGTGAGCGCGGAAGGGCGGCGGGCTCCTGCGCAACCGAGCCGATCCCGATGACGGCACCGGCCCGGTCACCGGTCCGCTGGAGAAAGTTCGCCGCCACCTGCACGGCGCGCTCCCGGGCGTGGGCCGAGTCCCCGGTCACCGGGAAGAGGGCGTACGCCACGTCTCCCAGAAGTGCGACCGCGGAACGGGGCTGGACGGCGGTGAGGTGGACGGCCAGGGCGCTCGTGAGACGCTGGCGCTCGGCGGTGAGGTGGGCATGGTCCTCGCCGTCGCCGCGGGCCAGTCCCATGGCCATGACCAGGGTGGGTTCGGTCACCAGGCCCAGCCGGCCGAGCGCGTGGACCGCCCCTCCCCCACCCTCCAGGGCGGTCGTGACGAGGTCGGCGCGCAGTCGGTTCTCGGCGTCGGTCCCCGCACGGAACCGGAGCATGTGGAGCGCGGCGAGCTTGGCCGCCTCCCGGAACGCCTGGTCGCGCTCGGGCGTGAGCGGTTGCCGCAGCGCCGCCCACACCGACCCCAGGATCTCGTCCCCCGCGCGCACCGCGATCGCCACCCGGGGCAGCGCGAGCTCGTCACCGACGGTCGGCGGAGGGATGTGCACCGGGCCCTCGCTGCGGTACAGCTCCTTGAAGACCCCGTCCTCCTCATGGACCCGCAGGTAGCGCTCGGGCACCTGCCGCGCCAGGATGCTCTCCACCCGGGCGGTGTCCGCCTCGCCCTGCCGGCCGGAGAAGGCCAGGATCCGCGAGCGGCGGTCCTCGATGGTGACCGGGGCGTCCAGCAGGGTGGCGATGGCGTTCGCCAGCGCGAAGAGGTCGCCGGACGGCACGCCCCCGAGCGTGTGTGCTCCCGCTTCGCCGACGTCGCCTTCGGCCAGCAGCGTGCGCAGCATCGCCGCCAGCTGGGCCCAGGACGCTCCGCGGGTCAGGGTCAGCAGCGCCACACCGGTCTGCGACACGACCTGTGCGAGCTCATCCGCCTCCTCGACCGGGCCCCGGACCACCAGGGCCGCGGCCCGATGCGCGGCGAGGTCCCGCAGGAGACGGCAGGTCTGCTCAGCTCCATGGACCCCGACGCCGAGCACGATGGCACGCTGCGGGTAGTGCTGCTCGTCGTACGGATCGTGGATGCCGACGCCGCCGATCTCCCCGGCCGCCTCGGCGTCGCCGTACTCCAGGTCCAGGAGGGTGGAGCCGAAGTCCTTGAGCACCCGGCTCAAGCTTCGGGCGGGGTGCGTGGACATGTGCCTGATCATCTCCGCAGGTTAGGACCGTTCCGAGCCCCCGGCTTGGTGCGTGCGGACGAGGATAGGTGAGGAAGTCCGTATCGGGGAACGAACCCGGTGTCACGGGCCGCCACCAGCACCTCAGCGCGCGCCTGCGCCGGCTGGAGGAAGAACTCGGCCGCCCCCAGCGCGCGGTCGCGGCGTTGCACGACCTGCTGACGCCACCGGAATCCGCCGAGGCTCCGAGGATCGAGCTGCCCAGCGTCGGCACGGTCCAGGCGGCGGCGGTCACGGCGACCGTCGAGGCACCGGACGTCGGGGCCTGGTTCCGGGGTGCCCTCGGCGAACTGTTCGCTTGGCGACGAGTCCCTCCGGTCGTCCCGGACGCCGAACACCTCCGGCCGGCACACGGTCAGGGTGCGTCCGGACTTCAGGACCGTCCCGACGGCCTCGATGTGGTCGCCGACGGCAGGCGACAAGAGGTTGATCCGGTACTCGACGGTGAGCACATCGGTGTCCTCGGGGAACACCGTGAAGGCCGCGTAGCGCCGGCGCTGTCCGCTACGGCACTGGTGGCACCGGCGTGGAAGTAGCCGTGCTGCTGGGTCACTTCGGGGCGGGCAGGGAGCACGAGGTGCACGCGGCCGGGACAGCACAGGGATTCCCGGACATCCCGGTGTGCGTACGAGCGCGGGGCAGGTTCGTCAGCCGACGAGGCGTTCCGCCAGCAGGAACCCGCCGATGACGATCATCATGGCACCGGAGGCCCGGGTGACCGCCCGGGCCGCCGAAGGACGGGCCTTCAGGACGGTGCGGGCCAGGACGCCGACGGAGAGGTAGACGAGGGCGCAGACCGTCATGTGAAGTGCGCCGAGCAGTCCGGTCTGCGCCGCGACGGGCCAGCCGCCCGCGGGGTCGATGAACTGCGGAAACAGCGAGAAGTACAGCAACAGCGCCTTGGGGTTCAGGCCGCTGGTCCCGACACCCTTGAGCATGATCCGTCCGCGCGAGGAGGCCATCGACGAGGAGGCCATCGTCTCCGTGGACGCGCCCAGGGCCCCCGGCCGCGACAGGACGCCCCAGCCCAGCCAGATCAGGTAGACGGCCCCCGCGACGGTCAGTGCGGTGAGCACGGTCGCCGAGCTCGCCACGATCATCACCAGGCCCGCCACGGCGAGCAGCGTGTATCCCGCGTATCCGGCTATCAGCCCGGCGACCGCGGGTACGACCGACCGGTCCCGCAGCCCCGCCGAGATCGCGTAGGCCCAGTCCGCGCCCGGAGTGACCACCAACAGCAGATCCACCGCCAGAAATGCCGCCAGCGTCGTCGTGTTCATTGATCGTTCTTCCCTCTCACGCACCTTGTTCTGAGAGGGAAGGCTAGGCCGGACATGCCCGAAAGTGTTTCCGTTCTTACCCCATGATCGTGCCCTGTGAGGGAGAATCTTCTCCATGGATGCCCTCGACCGGAAAATTCTTACCGAGCTCCAGCAGGACGGCCGCCTGACCGTCACCGAGCTGGCCGCCCGCGTGCAGCTGAGCGTCTCGCCCTGCCACCGCCGCCTGCGCGACCTCGAACGCGAAGGGGCCATCCGCGGCTACCGCGCCGTCGTCGACCCGGCTGCCATCGGCCTGAACTTCGAAGCCCTCGTCTTCGCCACCCTGCGCTGGGAGGACCGCGACACCGTCACGGCCTTCGAAGAGGCCGTGACCGCCATCCCGCACGTCCTCCAGGCCCAGCGCCTCTTCGGTGAACCCGACTACCTGCTGCGCGTCGCCACCACCGATCTGGCCGCCTACCAGCAGCTCTACGACGAGCAGCTGGCCAAGCTGCCGGGCGTCCAGCGGCTGACCTCCACCCTGGTGATGAAGCACGTCGTCGACGACCGACCGCTGCCCGAGTAACCGGCCCCTGCGCGAGGTGCAGCCCCGGTCTGGTGACGGGAGAGGTCGTGACGGGAGAGGTCGTGATGGGAAAGATCGTGTGGGGAAAGGGCGTGTGGGGAAAGGGCGTGACTGGTCCGTTTCGGGCGGAGGAATCCAGTCACGACCTTTTTCCGACCGGGATCCCTAGAGGTGCGATGCCAAGGCGGCGTACACCTTCCGCCAGGCATCGGCGCCGGCCTGCGGCTCGTAATCCTCCGGGCGGTCTGCGCAGGCGAAGCCGTGCCGGGCACCGGGGTACGTCACCCATTCGTGCGGCACCTTGGCCTCGGTGAGCCGCTGCTCGGCCTGCTCCCACTCCTCGGCCGGGATGATGTGGTCCAACTCGCCACGGAAACCCAGCAGGAAGGCGCCGCCCGCGGCGATCCGCTCGCTGGTCTCCACCGGAGGCACCGGCCCGACCAGCGGAAAGCCGCTGTTCAGCAGCCACCCCGGATAGAAGACGGCGGCCAGCTCGAAACTCAGCTCGGTCGCCGCCCGTAGCGCGATGTGCCCGCCCATACTCAGCCCGAGGAAGGCCACGCCCCGTTCCCCGGCTTCGGCGCGCGCCGCCGTCAGTGCCGCCGAGGCGTCAGCCACCAACTCGTCCCGGTCCAGTGCGCGCATCAGCACCAGACCGTCCTCGCGCTCCTCGGCCGAGTACCCGAGCGCGGTACGGCGAGCATGGCGCCAGTAGTAGTCGGGTGCCAGCGCCACGTACCCGGCCGACGCCAACTCCGCGCAGGTGTCGCGAACATAGGCGTTCACTCCGTACAGCTCGGAGCAGACCACCACCGCGCCCCGTACCTCGCCCACCGGGCGGTGCACATACGCCTCGATGCCACCGGCTTCGCCGAGTCTCTCCCACTGACCAGTCATCAGTCCCCCGTGCCTCGATCGCTGAATGTCGCCGCAATACTAGGCTCACGCCCCGTCCGTCACACGGGACATGGGAAAACACCCGGATACGCCTCGCTGCACTCGGTGAGATCGTGGCCGTCGTTCTCGACCGACGGTCCGCAGGTGCGCTGTCAGTGGCCCGGACTACGGTGTCGCACATGACCAACCGCAGTCACTGGACCACTCCTGCGGACCGCATGGTCCGCGGCGGCATGGGCAGATGCGATATCACCCTTCTGCAACCGCCGTTCCGCACGGCGACCGCGCACTCCCTCCCGGCCAACGACCCTGCCCGGGCACGGGAGTTCGCCCGGTCCTTCGGCACCGTCGAGGAGGTGCTGGAAGAGGTCGGGATCCGGCCCGCGCACCCGCCCCTGTACCTCAGCGAGCGGTCCGACCTCGACCAGATACAGGTCGGGGCATGGGGCCCCGTACTGGGGATCAGCGATCCCGCACTCGGCGACGACGGCAACAACACCCCGCTGCTGTACGAGGTGGGCCGGCTGCGCGAGCGCTATCCGGATGCGCGGATCGTCGGCCGGGTGGAGGTGGACTGCGGCGAGTCCCACACCGAGGACATCGTGTGGCTTCCTGACGGCACGATGTTCCATGCCTCCGGTTGGCCCGGGATGGACCCCTGGGAGTTGACCGGCGACCCGCACGCGGTCGTGGCTGCCCTCGGCGTCACCGGCGACATGCTGGAGGAAATCGACGTCGACCTGGACGCCGAGCCGGAGGAAGTGGAGTGGTCCGCCTTCGTCGGCCTGGCCTTGGGGGAGGCCGACCCGTGGCCCTGGACGCACCTGGAGACTTCCGTGCTCAGGGTCCGCCACACCGAGAGCTCCACCCACCACATGGAGAAGCTCTACTTCATCGGCAGCTGACCTGCTCAGCCGCACTCCCTCAGCAGCTGAACATGCCTCATCGGAACGACCGGAGGACACCGTGCCCTCGATACCTGCGATAGACGACTTCGCGACCTGGGAGCCCGTACTGCGGCTCCTGCGGGCCGCCAACATGGAGAGCCTTGCCGCCCCGGGTGGCCATGTGGCGGGCCGGATCGGCGCGCACTCGTGGAGTCTGCCCCTGCAGCGACGGTTCCCGCCGCCCGGACAAGCCGCCCAGGTCGCGGACATGCAGGACCAGTTCCGCGCGGTGAAGCGGGTCCAAAGCGCGCTCGCGAGCGCCGGCAGGGGCGACGTTTCGTTCGTCGCGGACATCTCGCCGAACGGGCGCGCCGCGCTCCACCTGATCGGTTCCAGCCCCGCGGTGGAGGCCGGCCTCGGTCCCCATCCGGGTTCCCTCCTCCTGGTGGAGGACGCGGTCCCCGAGCCCTGGCGTCGGCTGCCCGAACCGGCACCCGCTGCGGTACCGGCCCCTTCCGTGGATCTGGCGCTGCTGGAACGCACGCTTCGCGAGCGCGTCCCCGATGCCATCGGCGCGACCGAGGAAGAGCTCGCCGCCACGGAAGCGCGTCTCGGCGTCGCGTTGCCCGCCGAGCTCAAGGTCCTCTACCGGGTCACGCGGGCGAAGTGGGAGGACTGGGGCGACGACCACGAAGCGGCGGAGCGGGAGGCCCAGGCGGTCGGTTGCGAACTGTTCCCCCTGGATGACCTGTACATCGCCGACGCCGCCTCTCGTCCCTGCCGTTGGGAGTTCGGCGCCATGGAGGCGGTCGTCACCGGGTCCGACGCCGCGGTGCAGGGGGTCGTCGGCTCGCCGGGCTGGATCGTCTTCGGCGACAACGGCGGTGGTGACCGGATCGCGGTCGACCTGACGCCCGGCCCGCGCGGACACACAGGGCAGATCATCATCCTCAGCCATGAGGAGAACATCGGCGCCGACCTGGTCGCCGACTCCCTCACCGACTTGGTGCTGAACGGACCCGAGCCAGAGCGCGTCAGTCATCGCACGGACCGGCCGCCGGTCGTGGCCAGTGTCAACATCCGGAGTCTGAGCAGCGTGCAGGCCGCCGGGCACGCCGGGTTGGAGGTGCTGAGCATCGGCGTATGGGACAGCGAGCCGCTCAGCCTCGCCCCCGTCATCGGGCTGCCCCGTCTGCGCACCCTCACCGCCTACCCGGGCACCCTCGCCGACCCCCTGGAGATCGCCAAGTTGACCGGACTGGAGTTCCTGAAGCTCGGCCCGGAGGAGTGGCGGGTCCTCCTCGATGCCGATGCCGTCCCCCGCAGCCTGTCGGCCGCCGCCATCGAGGTGCACAGCAAGGGCGGTCGGCACCCGCTGTCGATCGTGGCCCTCGCCAATGAGCTCCTCGCCCTCTGGGACCGTCCCCCGATCACCCGGACCCTCCTCGAAGGCGATCTCGGCGTCATGTCGTAGTGGCCCCTGGGCGCCCTGAGTTCTCGCGAGCGAGAGAGTCAGTGCTGCTGTCGCCGACGGCTCTGCTTCACCTCCCGGTCGATGGCCCAGGCGTCGGCGACCGGCCCGATGTGGCCGAGCTTGTCGGGGTTGATCACCGAACGGATGGTCTGGATCTGCCCGTCGAGCACATCGAGCGCCATGGTGTTGAGCACCTTGCCGTCCCGGTCGCGGAAGATCGCGCCCGGCTGGCCGTTGATCTCGTGCGGCTCGCACGTCACGTCGATCCGGGCCATCCGGGGGAAGACGGAGGCGAGCAGCCGGGCCACGCTCTCGGCGCCCATGACGGCCCTGGCCAGCTGCGGGGCCTTGCCCCCACCGTCGCCGACCAGCGATACGTCGGCGGCGAGCAGGTCCTGCAGACCGGCGACATCACCCTCGCGGAGCGCGTCGAGGAACCGCGACGCCAGTTCCTCCCGCTCCTCGCGGGCCGCTTCGAACCGCGGCCGGCCGGCCTCCATATGCCGCCGCGCCCGCACCAGCAGCTGCCGGCACGCCGCCTCCGACCGCCCCACCGCCGCGGCGATCTCGTCGAACCGAAAGCCGAACACCTCCCGCAGCACGAACACCGCCCGCTCCAGCGGGCTCAGCCGCTCCAACAGCAGCAGCGCCGCCATCGACACCGAGTCGGCCAGCTCCACCGACCGTGCCGGATCCTGATACGGATCGCTGAGCAGCGGCTCGGGAAACCACGGGCCTACGTACTCCTCGCGTCGCACCCGTGCGGAACGCAGCACATCGATCGAGATCCGCGTCACGGTGGCCGACAGAAAGGCCTTGGTCGACAGGGGCCGCGTCGCCGAGCCGTCAAAGCGCAGCCACGCCTCCTGCACCGCATCCTCGGCCTCCCCCACGCTGCCCAGAATGCGGTACGCGATCGAAAACAGCAGGGGCCGTAGCTCCTCGAACTCCTCGACCTTGCTCACGTCCACTCAACTCCCCGTTGGATTACTCCCATTGGGCTCAGGGTCCGCCCGTCGGACCCCGAGCCCCTCACCCCCGCGCCGATCAGTGGAACTGCCCCGGCTCGTAGTTGCCGGCCGGCTGCTGGGAGATGACGTTCAGCCGGTTCACCATGTTCATGAAGGAGACCAGGAGTACCAGGGCGGTGAGCTGCTCCTCGTCGTAGTGCTTGGCGGCATTCGCCCACACCTCATCGCTGACCCCACCGGCCGCATCCGCCACCCGGGTTCCCTCCTCCGCCAGCTGCAGTGCGGCACGCTCGGCCTCGGTGAAGACCGTGGCCTCCCGCCACGCCGCGACCAGATGCAGGCGCACCGAGGTCTCGCCGGCCGCGGCGGCCTCCTTGGTGTGCATGTCGATGCAGACGGCGCAGCCGTTGATCTGGCTTACGCGCAGCGCCACGAGCTCCTGCGTCGCGGCGGGCAGCGGCCCGTCCTTGACGGCCTTGCCGGCCGACATGACGTGCTTGAGGGCCTTCCCGGCGATCGGGCCGGCGAAGAAGTTCAGTCGCGCGTCCATGGTGTGCTCCTCTGCGGTCATCAGTGACTACACCCTTGAGACGGGGTAGCCCCACGCCCTGTGACATGGACGAATGTGACCTGCATCTCCCCGCCGCAGACGCGCATCGACCCCCTTCGAGCCCTGCCGGAAGAGCCCGCCATCGACTTCGCCTTCATTGACGCCGACAAGGCAGCACCAGGCACCAGGCACCCCACAGACAGGGGACGCAGAACGTGGCGGAGCCCGGGAGTCGTATCCAGCTCCCGGGCCCCTGGGGTGCCACCCAATTGCGCACGCCGGCGGCGTTTAAGAGGACGGATCAGTCATCAGGCCGTCGTGTTCTTCCTTTGAACTACCGCACCGTGGAGAGGTGCAGGCGAGATTCGAACTCGCATCCGACGGCGTTCGTCCGTCCTCGGTCGATCCGGCGATCGGCGGCAATGCTGAAGCTGGAGCGAGAGTCTGAGATTGATGCGGGAGTGCCTCTGCCATGTTGGGCTACCCCGGCCCGTGGTGCCGGGGGAAGGACTCGAACCTTCACTGTGACCCGCGTCTTCAGGCTGAACTTCAGTTTCAGCTTGCGCTCCTCACACGGACCGGTCCTCAATCCGGCCCGTGCTTGTTGCGCACCCCCGCGCTCGCACGCGGGGGCGATCATGGATGCTACCTGCGGCCGCCGTCAGCCGAAGAGGTAGCCGAACACCGCGTCGGCGACGCGCTGGTCGGTGACCTCGACGCTGTTGGCCTCCTCGCGGGCGAACTTCACGGCCTGCTGGAGCTTCTCGACCCGCTCCAACAGCTCGTTCACCCGGCGCGCCGGCAGGGCTCCGGAGAACTTCACCGTCGTCCAGTAACCGATCGGCACGTCTTCGTAGTACACCTCGACCTGCGCCGGGTGCTTGTCGGTCGCCTCCGCCTTGACGTGGTTGCGGGGGACCTTCTTCGTACGGATCGTGCGGACCGGGTCCGTCTTCCACCAGTCCGTGGACGGGTCGAGGGACCAGGACTCGGCGGCGTCCAGCACCGGCAGCTTCTTGACGAAGGCATGCAGGTCCGTGAGCTGCTTCTCCAGGAACAACAGGTAGCTGACCGGGACTTCGGCGAGGATCGTCCGCCCGTCGACCGTGACATCGGCACGGGCCGTGCAGTTGGCCCAGTCCTTGGTGGCCGTCACGTCGAACAGGCGGGTCAGCGACGCCGACATCTCGCGCAGTACGTCCTCCGCCTGGACCTGCACCCGCGTGGACTCGGGCGGCAGCTGTTCGCCCTCTTCGTCCTTGGGCTGATACGTACGCGAGATACCGGCCAGCAGTGCGGGCTTCTGCACCTTGTGGTGCGCCGCGGTGATGTCCTGGAGCGACTTGCTCTTGACACCCTTTTCGACAGCGATGATCTGGTTCAGCTTCGCCACTTCGTCCCCCTTCGAACAGCAGAAACATATCTCACGGACCGCGCACTCCCGAACGTTTTTCGACCGCCGGGCACCCTGTCCGCCGCAACCGGCACTTGGAACCTCCAAGCTACTCCTTGGAAAAACCAAGTTCTGCCACTACGCTGGCTCCCCATGGTCAACAGCAGCAGGGAAGACGGATACCAGCTCTCCACGGACCCCGACCGCCTCGACATCGGCCTGATACACCGCTGGCTCTCGACCGACGCGTTCTGGGCGCTGGGCCGCAGCCGGGAAACGGTCGAGCAGTCGGTGCGCAACTCCCTCAACTTCGCCGTCCATGACGCCGCGGGCTCCCAGGTCGCTTACGCACGTGTCGTCACCGACCGGGCAACCTTCGCCTGGCTCTGCGATGTCTATGTCGCTCCCGCGCACCGCGGGAAGGGGCTCGCCACCTGGCTTGCCGCCACCGTCCGCGACCACCTTGCCCCGTACCGGCTCAAGCGCGTCATGCTCGCGACGCTCGATGCTCACGGGATCTACGCGAAGGTCGGATTCGCCGCCGTCCCGAACCCCGAACAACTGATGATCCTGGACCCTGCGCAGGGCCAGGAATCAACCGGCCGCAGGGCCGATTGACCGGATGTGATCCGACCGGACCAGCCGGCTCTCCGTGAGGCGAGCCGGGCCGAAGAAGGGCGAGGAAGTCAGCTGTGCGCGTGGTGATCTTGTGTGGCGGGGAGAGCTCGGAGCGGGATGTCTCGCTGGCTTCGGGCCGGTCGGTCGCCGGGGCCTTGCTTGAGCGGGGGCACGAGGTGGTGCTGGTCGACCCGGCCGCCGCTGTGCCGGTCCTGGCCGGGCCGCTGCGACCCGGCGACGCGGTCGACGGGTGCGCGGTGGGCAAGGAACCGCCGTCCCCCGCAGACCTGCCTCGGTTGAGGCGGCGGATGCATGCCGCGTTGACCGGCGGCCCCGTCCTGGAGCTGCTGCGCGGTGCGGAGTTGGTGTTCCTGGCGCTGCACGGCGGCTGGGGCGAGGACGGGCATGTGCAGGCGCTGCTGGAGAGGGCGGGCGTACGGTTCACCGGCGCGGGCAGCGCGGCTTGCGCGGCGGCGTGGCACAAGGGGCGCACGCAGGCGGTACTGGCCGCGGCAGGTGTCCCGGTGACCGAGCGGGCGTTGTGGCGGCCTGCGGCAGGTGACCTGCCGCCGTCCGTGAAGCGGCTGGTGGCGGCGGGTCCGGTGGTGGTCAAGCCGGTTGCGGACGGTTCGAGTGTGTCGGTCCACTACGTCGACTCGCTCCCGCAACTGGCACAGGTGGCAGCCGAGACGCGCTCCGGTGACGCGGAGCTGATCGTGGAGCCGTTCCTTTCCGGGCGGGAGTTCACCGTGGCCGTGGTCGGCGGCGAGGTCCTCCCCGTGGTCGAGATCGAGCTGACGACGTCGGTGTTCGACTACACGGCCAAGTATCAGTCCGGGGCGGTCGGCGAAGTGTGTCCGGCACCGGTACCGGCCGAATTCGCCGCCCGCCTCCAGGAGTTGGCCCTGCACGCCCATCAGGCCCTCGGCTTCGGCGGCAACGCGTACTCACGTACCGACTTCCGCTGCGACGCCGACGGCGAGCCGATGTGCCTCGAAGTGAACGCGCTTCCGGGTCTGACAGCGGCGAGCCTGCTGCCGCTCGCGGCGACAGCGGCAGGCTGGACCTACCCCGACCTGATTCAGCGCATCACGGACCTTTCACCGCGCTGAGCATCCCTGCGGGCGGACTCCTTCGCGCCCCACCGATCGGCCCCAGGACGATGCGCCCGCGGTCAAACGAAAACGTGGCGGTTCCGGCGGACGAAATCGGCGAATCCGAGGGCTTCGCGGCCGGTGAGGTCGGCAACGGTGGAAGTGACGGTCTCGGCACCACCGTCGCGGAAGGCGCGGGCAACTTCGATCAGGGCATCGGCGTAGAACTCCGGCAGCCCACGGCCCAGCATCGCCGCACGCGCTGCGTCGTCGGGCAGTCCCACATAGCGCACCGGCTTGCCGAGGACATCGGAGAACACGTCCGCCGCTTCCGCGTACGTCAGTGCCTCGGGTCCGGTGAGGTCATGGACGCAGCCGTCGTGGCCGTCAGTGGTGAGAACCCGCGCAGCGACAGCGGCGATATCGCCGACGTCGATGAAGCTTATGGGTGCGGTGATCAGGGGCAGGCTGAACTCCCCGGCCGCTCGGATGGACGGCTGGTTCAGGAAGTTCTGCAGATAGAAGTTGGGGCGCAGGATCGTCCAGGGGAGCCCGGACGTGACCAGTGCCTGTTCGACGGGCCGATGCAGCCGGGCGATCGGCGAGAGCCCTTCGTCGGCCCGCCAGACCGACAGCTTCACCACCCGGACTCCCGCCGCCCGGGCGGCTTCCACCATGTTGAGTTCATGTGCCGTCTGGTCCGGGCCCGTCGCGCCGAGGAGGAATACGGACCCGACGCCTTCGAGTGCCGGTCCGAGCGTTTCCGGCCGGGCCAGATCGAGCGTCACGGCCTGACCGCCCGACGCGATCACCTGAGCCGTGGTGTGCGGATCCCGGTAGGCCGCACGCACGGCCACACCGTCGGCAGAAAGACGAGCGAGCAGCGCCGTTCCGACATTCCCACTCGCGCCGGTCACCAGAATCATCCGTGCCTCCTTGAGGCGGTAGCAGGGAGTACGCGAAGAGTGGAACACACCGTCCCGGCGACCGGCGGGCGATGGGGGCGCAGCGACAACTGGCGGGCCCCGGACGGTCGGTCGGCAGTGCGCGACCGGGCCCAGCCTCTCAGTGACCATCCCGCTCGCCCTCCCGGGCAAAAATGCGCACTTCGGACGCCATGTGCCGTCCGTCGTCCCCGATGCGGCCCCCCTTCCGGCCCCCGTGCCCGCCGTATATAGGCTCACGTCCGTATCGAGCCTGACGGGGGAGAAACGAGTGGAGAGGCTGCGGCAGGACGATCCTGCGCGGATCGGGGAATTTCTGACGTTGGCGCGTCTCGACGCCGACGGCAGCCGAGGCGTACCCGAGCGTCGCTATCTGGCCCGTAGCGCTGACGGCGGGCACACCGTGCTGGCGTTCCTGCCGTCGCCCGGCGGTGACCCGGCGCGGTGGGCGGCCGAGGCGCAGCAGGCGGCCCGGCTGACCCAGCCCGGCTTCTGGCCGGTCGGCCAGCTCGGCGGGACGCCGGCCTTCCCGTGGTACTCCTCCCCGTACCGGCCCGCCCTGCCGCTGCCCGCCGTCCTGGCCGCGTACGGCGGTCCGCTGCCGGAACCGTTGGTCCGTGCCCTCGGCGGCACGCTGGCCGAAGCCCTGGCCTCGGCCCATGTCCTGGGCATCGTGCACGGCGGGCTCTGCCCGGCGGGCGTGCTGCTGACCGCCTGCGGGCCGCTGCTGGGCTGCTTCGGTGCGACCCGCGCGAACCCGGTGGCAGGGGCCGCCTCGCCCCCGCAGACAACCGGGCTGGAGACCGGCTGTCTCGCCCCCGAGCTGGCGGCGGGTGGCCCGGTGGACCGGGCTGCGGACGTCTACGCGCTGGGTGCCGTGCTGGCGTACGCGGCGACCGGGCACACCGTGCCCGAGCGGCAGGAGATCCCCGCCGGCCTGCGGGACATCATCACGGCGTGCCGTTCGCGCGATCCGCAAGGCCGCCCCGAACCGGCAAGCGTGCTGGCGGAGTTGCTGCCGGGCGCGGCATACGGCGCGCTGACCGGCTCCACGGAGCCGATGTCGCTGCCCGGCCGGATCGTCGAGGCGTTGTCCCGTCAGTCGGCGGAGGTCCTCGCCGCCGCACTCCCCACCCAAGGGCACTGAAGTCATGATCTCCCCCCTTCTCCACGACGACCCGCACACCGTCGGGCCGTTCCGGATCCTCGCCCGCCTCGGCGGAGGCGGCATGGGCACCGTCTACCTGGCCCGTTCGGCAGGCGGACGCACCGTCGCGGTGAAAACGCTGCACACCCGTCTCGCCGCGGACACCACGCTGCGGACCCGCTTCCGGCTGGAGACCGACGCGGCACGCGTCATCGGCTCCGATCACGGTGCGGTGGTCGTCGACGCCGATCCCCAGGCACCCACCCCGTGGCTAGCGACGGAGTACGTGCTCGGCCCGCCACTGGACGCGGCCGTCGAGGCGGGCGGGCCGCTGCCCGAGCCGGCCGTGCGCGCCCTCGGCGCGGCCCTCGCCGCCGGCCTGGAGCAGCTGCACCGGTCGGAGGTGGTGCACCGCGACCTGAAGCCGTCCAACATCCTGGTGACGGCGCAGGGCCCGCGGATCATCGACTTCGGCATCGCCCGGGCCTTCGGCGACGAGCATCTGACACACGTCGGCAGCGCCGTGGGAACGCCGGCGTTCATGTCACCCGAGCAGGCCGCGGGCCTGGAACACGCCGCCGCCGGCGATGTGTTCGCGCTGGCCGGAGTGCTGGTCTTCGCCGCCACCGGCGCCGGTCCGTTCGGCGGCGGGGCCCCCACCGACCTGCTGTACCGGGTCCGGTACGGCGAGCCGGACCTCGGCGGGGTTCCCGAGTCGCTGCGGCCCCTGCTCGTCCGCTGCCTGGCCAAGGATCCCGCGCACCGCCCGTCCACCACCGAGCTGCGTACGGCACTGGGCGGCGCCGGGGTCACCCCCGGTGACCGCGGCGGCTTCGCGGACCTGCTGCCCGACGCGGTCCTGCGGGAGATCGCCCGCCGCAGCGACGAGGTGTGGCGCGAGCCGCCGCACCGCCTGCTCCCACCGGTGCCCACCGAGACGCCGCAGACCGGGGCCGCCCCCGCGCCGGGCGTCTCGCGGCGGCGGCTGCTGACCGTGGCCGGGGGCGCCCTCCTGGGTGGCGGCCTCCTGGGCGGCGGGGGCTGGGCCCTGTTCGGGGGCTCCGGCGACGAAGGGGGCGGTGGCACGAAGAAGGACGCCGTCGACCGGCCGAAGCCGCCGACCCAGCTCTGGAGCACCACCATCCGCTGCCCCGACTCCGGGGGCGAGGTGACGCGGGTGGGCCGCAATCTGGTCATGCGCGCCGGAATCGTGCTGTGCGGCATCAACGCCGAGTCGGGCAAGGGCACGTGGCAGGCGAACGTCGCCGACACCTGGCGGTCGGCCACCGACGGAACCCGGGTGTACGCCCTGCGGGACCAGGAGGCGGGGGCGGCGCTGGCGGTGTGCGAGGTCTCGCAGATCGACGGCCAGCTGGGCAAGCCCCTGCTGGAACTGTCCGCGTTCACCGGCAAGGAGCAGTACAACCAGCTGCTGTGCGTGGCCGACGGCATCGCGTACCTGGTGGCCAAGGCCGCCTCCGGCAAGCGCTGGTACCTGGTCGCGGCCGACCTCAAAAAGGGCAAGGAGCGCTGGCGCAGCCCGGTGGACGGACCGCAGGTCGAGGGTTTCCCGGCGGTGCTGTGCGGTGCCGTGGTGGGGTCCCGCGTGGTGCTGTGCGGGAGCCCGAGCGAGGGCTCGAAGTTCATCGGCCTCTCCGCGCACGACAAGGGCCACGGACGCCAACTGTGGGAGATGTCCGAGACGTTCGCCGGAACCACCCCGCCGTCGCGGCTGGTCACCGACGACCGGAACCTCTACTTCGGCGCCGAAAGCCTCACCGCCCGCCGGCTGTCCGACGGCGGGCTCGAGTGGCTCTTCGGGAAGGGGCGCGACGTCGGCGACAGCGCGGGCGAGGAGCGTCGGTACGGCGCGCCGGTCCTGCACGACGGAGTCCTCTACTGCACCGAGGCGGACCAGGGACTGATCGCCGTCGACGCCCTCTCCGGCACGCTGAACTGGCAGGAGAAGGGGCTGTCCGGCAGGAAGAACAGCCGGAACGTGGCCCCGGCGGTCGGAAAGCGGTACGCGTACTGCGCCGACGACAAGGGCCTCCGCGCCATCGACCTGCGCGCCCGCAAGGCCGTCTGGACGTACGAGACCACACCCCTCGTCCTGTCCGCCGACGCCAAGGGCGGCCACCTGTACGTCCGCCAGGAGCAGCGGACCATCGCCCTCCCGCTCGCCTGACGTCCTGCCCGTTCCCGATCCTGGAGACGACCGCCTGTGAAACCCCTCGGCCAGGGAGATCCGCTGCGCCTGGGCCCCTATCGCCTCCATGGCGTCCTCGGCGAGGGCGGCATGGGCAAGGTGTACTTCGGAGTCGACGCCTCCGGACGCCCCGCCGCGGTGAAGGTCCTGCTGCCGGAGCTCGCCCACGACGGGCACCTGGCCGACCGCTTCCTCCGGGAGGCGCGGACCGCGCAGGCGGTGACCAGTGAGGGCGTGGCACGCGTACTGGCCGCCGAACTGGAGGGCGGCAGGCCGTGGATCGCCACGGAGTTCCTGGCCGGCCCGACGCTGGACGACGCCGTCGACCGCTTCGGGCCGCTCGACGACTCCGCCGTGCGGGAACTGGCGCGGTCACTGGCCCGCACGCTCCAGGACGTGCACGCCACGGGGCTGGTCCACCGGGACGTGAAGCCCCCCAACGTCGTCCTCACCTCGCGCGGCCCGCGTCTGATCGACTTCGGTATCGCCCGCCCCGAGCACGGCCTGACCCTCACCCGCACCGGCCAGATCCCGGTCACCCCCGGCTACGGCGCACCGGAGCAGGTCCTCGGGCAGCGCGTCGGGCCGGCGGCCGACGTCTTCTCCCTCGGCGCCGTCCTCGCCTTCGCCGCGGGCGGGCGGCCGGCCTACACCGGCGCCGAGGTCACGGCCGTCCTGTACGAGGTCGTGCACGGCAGCCCCGACCTGGAGGCCGTTCCCGAGGGCTTGCGGTATCTGATCGCGCCCTGCTTCTCGAAGGACCCGGCGGCACGCCCCCTGCCCACCCAGGTCGCGGAAGCCGCTGCGGCGCCGCGCCAGCCCGAACGGCTCTGGAAATCGGGCCGGTTGGGCGAGGAGATCCGTCAACGGGAAGCAACGGCACGACGCCTGACGGCCCGTTCGATCGCCCCCTCCCCCACCTCCGGGGGTGCCACCGGTGTCGCCCCCGGCCTCCCCCGGCGGCGGCTGCTGGCCGCGGCCGTCGGTGGTGGGGCCCTGCTGGCGGCGGGCGGCGGCACGGCCTGGTGGCTCAGCCGTGGTGACCGTACGGACACCCCGACCGACCCCTTCGACATCCCGCCGCCCGCCAAGGTGCGGGCCGCGCCGCTCGGCTCCGCCGAAGGCACCCCGAAACTGCTGTGGGGGCCCCTCCAGGGCGTGGCCGACGCCGGATCGCCGGCTCCGCTGCCGGTGCGCGATGTGGTGGTGTTCGCGGCCTCCGGCGGCGGCATCGCGGCGCGCCGGGTCACCGACGGCCGGGAACGGTGGCGGGTCGGCGACGCCAAGGCGGACGCCGGCTATCTGTCGATCGGCGACCGGCTGGTGGCCACGGCCGACGGCGAGGGCACACTGCGCACCTGGGTGGCCGCCACCGGGTCCCCCCGGTGGACGGTGGACGCGGCGGTGGGTGCCCTGCTGGCCGCGGATGCCCACGCCGTCTACCTGCTGACGTCCGACGGCCGCCTGCGCTGTGTGGGAACCGACGGGAAGGTGCGGTGGACCAAGCAGCCACCGCTGCCGCTGTCGGGCGGCCACCCCGCCGCCGCACTCGGCGCCGGCCATCTGGTGCTCTGCACGGAGACCGGGGACGTGGCCGCGGTCCGTGCCGAGGACGGGGCCCGCGCCTGGGTCCGCAAGGGCCAGGCCGAAGGGCCGCTGCGGCCGGCCATCGACGGGACCACCGTGTATCTCGGCGGCACCAGCCTGGCGGCGGTGGAGGTGGCCGGCGGTCGCGAGCTGTGGGCCCTGAATCCCCTGCGACCGCCCAGACAGGGCGTCGCCGGGTGGGGGCCGCCCACCGTGGCCGGCGGAGTGGTCTACGCACTGGACTGCGATGCGCTGCGCACCCTGCACTCCGACGGCAGCCAGGCCGCCGACCCGAGGATGGTCGCCGGCGTCGTCCCGCCGTGGCGGCCACCGGTCGTG
Organism: Streptomyces sp. NPDC107765; assembly: GCF_055657085.1. Lineage (NCBI taxonomy): Bacteria > Bacillati > Actinomycetota > Actinomycetes > Kitasatosporales > Streptomycetaceae > Streptomyces > Streptomyces sp. NPDC107765. The sequence goes on from NZ_JBVKBL010000001.1 coordinate 500,389, forward strand.
CAGGGAAACAGTGTCTGGGTGGTGGAGAGCGACGAGACCGGGGTGACCGGCCTGCCGCGCTCCGGCGAGAACCAGCCTCAGACATACGCCCTCGCCGGCGGCGGCTCCCGCACCATCGCCGCCAGTGGGAACCGCCTCTTCGTCCTCAACCGCACGACACTGCTGGCGCTTCAGGTGTTTTAGACCCGGGCCCGCGCCACGACGCGACAGGAGACGCGCGTCACATTCCTTCGTGTCACAACGTGCGGGAGCTGTTCCGTCAAAGAGGTGTCACCACTCAACGACGGCACAGGAGTGCACCATGGAAGCTCGGTTGAATCTCTTCGCCAGCCCGATCGCGGCCAAGGTCGGGAAGCACCTCGTCGCTGCGGGCAAGGTGCTCGCGGAGTCGACGCTACCGGCCGCGACGCAGGAACTGGTGAAGCTCCGCGCCAGTCAGATCAATGGCTGCGGTTTCTGCACCGACATGCACACCAAGGACGCCGCGCACGCCGGGGAGACCGCCACGCGCCTCAACCTGGTCGCGGCCTGGCGGGAGGCCACGGTGTTCACCGACGCCGAGCGCGCCGCCCTGGAGCTGGCGGAGCAGGGCACCCGCATCGCCGACGCGGCCGGCGGTGTCACGGACGATGCCTGGGCACAGGCCGCCAAGCACTACGACGAGGAGCAGCTCGCCGCGCTGGTGTGCGCCATCGCCCTGATCAACACCTTCAACCGCCTGAATGTCATCGTCCAGCAGCCCGCCGGCGACTACCAGCCGGGCCAGTTCGCCTAGGAAAGGCACTCCGCGCCTCGGTGGTCGGGTCCGAGGCAGCGGAGTTCGCCGGGGAGAGCAGGTCGGCGGCCGGTCCGTCGGGCGAGGGCCCGCGCTGCTGGTCGTCGGCCGCTTCGGCCGGGGGCTGGACGCGGAGCGCCGACACCTCCGCTCGCGCGACCAGCCCCCTTCAGGCCCCCGTGCCTGGCGCCGTGCCTGGTCAGTACTGGTCGAGCTTGTGCCACGGCGTGATGTCCAACCGTGCTGCTTCGGAGTCCACTTTCCTGGCGGCCAGGCGGATATTGAGCATCGCCGCCTTACCGGTATCCGCGCGTGCCCCCGCGATGACGGCGCTACGGTCCGACAACACGGCCTTGGCCCACGTCTCGGCGGCGTCGGCAAAGTTCTGTGTGTCCGCCGGCGCTCGCTCCGCCAGCTGCACGAGCCGATCGTGATCGACCTGCGCGACGTGCTGCACGTTCTCGGTCTCCTGACGTGCGTCGCCCGCTTTGACTGCCGCCGTTTCCTTCGTCATGGCGCCTTGCAGGTCCCTGACGGCATCGGCGATCTCGGCCGATGACTGGTCGACTTCTGTGTCACCTCCACATCCCACCAAGAGCACCGAGCCGAGCCCACAGGCAAGCAGTGCTAACGCTGCCCTCTTCACATTCCCCCCAAAAACTCACCACGTAGAGTCATTGCGAGGTGACAGCATAGGGGCTGTCCCGCCCTGGGAAGCCGTAAATGGGATCACAAGTCACCACCGCTCCCGCCTTGCCCAGTCGCTCCGTATGCGCAAACCACTCATCCCAACACCCCAGTCATCGAGGCGCACTTGCAGTTGTCATAGGCCAGGGGAGAGCGAGCCGGAAGCCGAGCAGATACTTGCGGGCTCTGGCTCCGGCTCCGGCTCTGCCCACAGACATCGCAACGGTCATCGGCCGGGCCGCAACCGGACCGGACCGGCCCGACGAGAACAGGCCAATGCCCGGAGCACCAACTGGCGTCCGCCCAGGCGCTATTCCCCGGCTGAGAGGTAGGGCTGGAAGGCTTCCCGGATTACGCGGGGCATCTCTTTTTTGCCGCCGGCCACGGCATCGGTGAACACATGCCGCACTTCTCCTTCTGCGATGAGCCGTTCGCCGACCTTGAATCTCGGGCACACGATCATGCTCGTCGTTCCCAGATGGGTGAGGGGCATCTCGATGTCGAGCACCTCATCGAAACGCGCCCCCTGGAGATAGCGAATGCGCGCTTCTCCCACCACCAGATCGGCACCCTCCGCGAGCATGGATGCATAGCCCCCCGCGACTTCGCGCCACAACTCCGTAACGGCAACGTCGTAATAGAAGAGATAGTGACCGTTGAACACCACGTTTTGCTGGTCACACTCGCTGTAGCGCACCCGCAGCCGGTGCGTGAAGAGCTTGGTCATGGGCGAGATCGTAGCCACCGGCAGCAGGCAGCCCGGACGGATCCGCCCGCGTGCAAGCGGGACTTGACCTTCACACTAATGGGAAGGTTTCAACATCCCTTCATGCGAAGCACCCAGCTACCCCCTGACCCCGCCATATCCACGGCACCGAAAACTGACGGACCATCAACTAAGCACAACCGCTTGCCAATGGGAGCGCTGCTCGCCCTGGCCATTGCGGTGTTCCTCACCAGTCTCACCGAGACCCTGCCTGCCGGACTGCTGCCCGCGATGAGCGCCGGCCTGCACGCGAGCGAATCGGCCACCGGCCAGACGGTGACCATCTACGCGCTCGGCACGGTGCTCACCGCGATCCCACTGTCCGCCGCCACCGCCGGCTGGCGCCGCAAGCGCCTGTTGCTGACGGCCATGGCCGGTTTCGCCGTCGCCAACACCGTTACCGCGCTGTCGGCGAACTACCCGCTGACCCTCGTCGCCCGGTTCCTCGCCGGCGTGGCCGCCGGGCTGGCCTGGGCCCTGCTGGCCGGTTACGCACGCCGGATGGTCGCCCCTCACCAGGAGGGCCGGGCCATCGCGATCGCCATGGCGGGCATCCCCGTCGCGTTGTCCCTCGGCGTCCCGGCCGGCACCTTCCTGGGACAGGTGGTCTCCTGGCAGGCTGCCTTCCTCGCCATGACCGCCCTGACCCTGGTGCTACTGGTCTGGATCACCGTTACCGTGCCCGACTACCCGGGCCGGAGGGCCGGTGGCAAGATCCCCGTGCGCCGGACGCTGCGTGTCCCGGGGGTGGCCCCGGTGCTGTTCGTCACCCTCGTCTTCGTCCTGGCGCACACCGTCCTCTACGCCTATATCGCCACCTTCCTCCACCACATCGGCCTCGGCAGCCGGACCGACGCGGCTCTGCTGGTCTTCGGCATCGCCTCGTTGGCCGGCATCTGGATCGTCGGCACCTTCATCCACGGCCACTTGCGCACCTTGACCCTCGCCAGCGCCGTGCTGGTCGGCGTCGCCGCCGCGGTCCTGGGCGCGTTCTCCGGCGTCCACGCGCTGGTGTACGTCGCCGCCGCTCTGTGGGGCCTGGGCTGGGGCGGCGTCCCCACCCTGTTGCAGACTGCCGCGGGCCAGGCCGGTGGTGGGGCGGCTGATGCCGCCCAGGCCATGCTGGTGACCCTGTGGAACGCGGCCATGGCCGCCGGCGGCATCATCGGCGGCCTCCTCCTGCAGGCCGTCGGAGCCGATGCCTTCCCCTGGACCGTCCTGGTCCTCCTCGTCCCGGTCCTCATCGTCGTACTGGCCGCCCGCACACACGGCTTCCCCGCCCGGCGCGCCGACGGCAGTTGACGGCACAGCGACCCGACGCCGACCTCCTCGTGTCGCCCGGGGACGGGTTTCCACTCGGGGAGCTGTCGGCCGGGTTATGGTCGGCCGCATGACCTTGTCGATGGGAGAACGGGAACGGTTTCTGGCGGAACCTCATATCGGTGCGCTGTCGGTGGTCGAACGGCCGGACCGCGCACCGCTGACGGTTCCCATCTGGTACCAGTACACGCCGGGCGGTGAGCTGTGGGTGCGTACCGGGCCTGATTCCCGGAAGGCGCGAGCGATCCGGGCTGCGGGGCGTTTCAGCCTGATGGTGCAGCGGACCGAGCCGACGGTGCGCTACGTCTCGGTGGAGGGGCCGGTGATCCGGACGGAACCGGACAGCCGCGAGCTGTCCTGGGAGATGGCCGCGCGCTACCTCCCTCAGGACAAGGTCGCCGCCTTCGTGGAATACGACCGGGCTCAGCTCGGTGCGCACATCGCCCTCTACATGCAGCCTGAACACTGGGTCTCCGCCGACCTGGGGTCCTTCTGACTGCATCGGCCCGCCCGGGCCCACCGGCGTACGGCCGTGATCCGTATGTGATCGACACCCCGTAAATTCCCTCAGGAAGTGGGGATTCGCGCGATGCGCGACCAAGACGGGGGAACACATGACATACCGGCGCGCGGCGATACCGGCACTGGCCGGAGCGGTGGTGCTCACGGCGCTTCTGTGGTGGGCGGGGACGAGCGCGCATGCACTGCACCTGCCGGGCGCCACCCACGTCATCGGCGGCCCGGCCACCGCCGAGCTGGAGCAGTGGCTCGCCCCCTGGTCGTACGACCCCCCGTCCTCGGCCCAGCTCGGCGGCGAGCCGTCCGGCGGGGCCGGGGACGCGGCCCCGATCGGCGGTGCCGGCTACCTCTCGCTGTACACCACGGCGCTGCAGATCCGGTTCGGTACGGTCTTCGCCTTCTTCCTGCTCGGGGCGCTGCTCCTGGTCCGCCGGCTGCCACCGGTGGGCGGCCGCGGCCGGACGGCGGCCGCGCTGCTCGCGATGTGGGCGTGGGGCGTGGTGGCCGGGACCCTGGCGGTGACCGTCTCGGCGCCGTGGATGCTTGGCGCAGGAGGGCACGGAAGTTTTCGCTTCCTGCCCCACCTGGCGAGCGAGATCGGCGCCGGGCGGCAGATCCTGGTGGTGACCGCGCTGGTCGCGGCGGTGGCGACCGTGCTCGCTGCACGGGTCGCCGCCAACGGAGACGATCCGCTGCCGCCGGTGGACGTCCCGGCGCGCGCCGCCCGCCTGGCCGCCACCGCCGGAACCGCGGTGATCGCCCTGTCCCTGGTGGTCCTCTCGTACCAGTCGGTCGCCGCCGCCCTCCAGTCGATCTCCCCGAGGTTCGGGCTGTTCTCGGAACCGGGCGACCTCCTGCGTGAGTGGCTGCTGCTCGGTGCCTGGACCGGCCCGGCGGGGACGCCGCTCGGCGACTGGCTGCTGTATCGCGCCGCCGACGTGCTGCTGCTCGCCGTGGTGTGGTGGGCACTGCGGCGGCTGCCCGGACTGCTCACCCGCGCCACCGTCCCGGCGATGGCGGTCGGCGCCGTGTGCGCCACCGTGCTCGGCCTGCTGGCGAGCCAGCTGCTGCGGATGGCGACGGACGGGACCGGTCTGCGCTGGGGGCTGCTGCACCTGGCCGCCGGCATCGGCGGCGGCGTCCCGGCCGCACTGACCTTCGGCCTGGTGGCGGGAGTGGTGGCTGCCGTGACGCTACGGCTGGCCGGGGGCCGAACGAAGACCGCCGACGCCACGGCCTCTGCCCAGGAACCCGGCCAGGATCCCGACCAGGGACCCCGCCAGGAACCCGGCCAGGACCTCGCCGGCGCCTAGTACGACAGGGCGGCCCACGAGAACCGTGCGGACGCAGAAATACGAGGGAACTTTCGCGGGGGCGGCCGCCTCCTGGCGGGTGTAAGCGACTTCTCGCATCCGGCGAAGGGATTCCCACATGATCAGCAGCGACCGCCCCCTGCCCCCACTCGAAGGGGCCGAGCACCGGTGGGTGACGGTCCGTGGGGCACGGCTGCATATCGCCGAGTTCGGCAGCGGCGAGCCCGTGGTGCTGCTGCACGGCTTCCCGCAGCACTGGTACGCGTGGCGCGCGCTCGTTCCGCTGCTCGCCCACGATCACCGGCTGATCTGCGTGGATCTGCGCGGCTTCGGCTGGTCGGAGCAGACCAGGCGCGGTTACGACACGGACGGGCTCGGCGACGACGTACTCGCGCTGCTCGACGAGCTGAACCTCGACCGGGTGACGCTGGTCGGGCACAACTGGGGTGCCGGGGTGGGCTTCCGGCTCTGCCAGCGGGCACCGGGGCGCTTCCGCGCCTTCCTGGCGCTGAACATGGCGCACCCGTGGACCCGTCACCGCGACGTCCTGCCGAATCTGTGGCGGATGTGGTTCACCGCCTTCCTTGAGTATCCGGTGGTCGGACGGCTGGTCCTGCGGCACTGGCCGGCCTTCACCCGGTACCTGCTGCGGCGCGCGGTCGCCGACCCGAGGGCTTGGCGGGACACGGATCTCACGGAGTTCACGGCGGCGGCACAGACCTCGGCGCACGCCGGGCAGGCGATGTTCTGGCAGTACGTCGTACGGGACATCCCGGCGGGCTTCCGGGGCACCCACCGTCGGCGGCGGCTGACCGTCCCGACGTTCGTGCTGGTCGGCGAGCAGGACCCGGTGGTCCCGCCGGCCCTGCTGCGCGGTGATCCCCACGCGGAGGACCTGACCGTCAGGACCGTGCCGGGCGCCGGACACCATCTGCACGAGGAGCGGCCCGTGCTGGTGGCCGAGGCCCTGCGGGAGCTCATCGCCAGGACCGCAGGAGAGGACCGGAGGACCGGAGCGAAGGGCAGGAGCGGAGAAGAGGAGCGGGTGGCGGTCCCGGGTGAACCCACCCCCTGACAGCGCCAGTTGACCGGCCTCCCATGGCAGCAGAACCTGCCAGGAGGTCAGCGCAGGGCGGCGCGGTGCTCCACCGCGCGGAAGAAGGCGCGTGTGCGTCGTTTGCCGAGCAGGCTGCGGTAGACGCGCTGCACCGGGCCCATGGCGGCGGGACGCGCCGCCCCGCACACGGCGAGCCGCGTCCCGGCGCCGTCCGGCTCGGCGGCGATGCCCATCGTCACCAGGCGGGACTGCATCAGGCACCATCCGGTGCTCAGCCGCACCTCGAACGGGCCGCGCAGGCCGAGGACGTCCTCGGCCTGCGCCGCTTTGCGCTCGCTGTCACCGGGCGGGACCCTGAACTCCCGGACGAAGGAGATCAGATGGGGCAGCTCGCCCTCCAGGTCGCCGATGACCGCCCACACCCGGTCGAAGGGCAGGGCGATCCGCGCCTCGGCGTACAGCGGGGCGCGCAGTCCGGCGGCCAGTACGCGCAGCCGGGCGACCTGGTCGGGGGCGGTCACCGCGTCCACGCCTTCCGGAAGGAGGAACGGGCCCGGCTCAGCCGTGATTTCACGGTGCCCTCCGGTACGCCGATCAGCGCGGCCGTCGTCCGCTCGTCCAGGCCTTCCAGCTCCCGCAGTACGAGTACGGTGCGGTGCTGGACAGGCAGTCGGGCAAGCAAGTCCCGTACCTCCGTGGTGAGTTCGGCTCCGACGCCAGGGAGCAGGTCCCGCAGCCGGCCGATCTCCTGGGGATCGGCAGGCGTCTCGCTCGCGGTGCGGCGGGCCACCCGGGCGGCCTCCCGCACCGTGACCGCACGCACCCACCCGTAGAACGCCTGGGGATCCCGCAGCCCGCGCAGCCCCCGGAACACCGCGAGAAGGGATTCCTGCACGGCGTCCGCGGTGTCGCGCGGGGCGATCGAGCCGCACAACCGCGTGACGTACGGCGTCACCAGCTTGAGCAGGTCGTCCATGGCGAGGGCATCGCCGCGCTGCGCGGCCCGTACGAGCGGCGCCGCCGCGTCCCAGGGCCGCACGTCGTCATCCATCGCGGGACACCGTACCGCGACGGCTACGGGCGGGCGGTGGCTGGAGGTGACCGGTCCCGGCGCCGGTATTCCTGGATCATGCAGCGGCCGGAGGGCGTGCGGAGGCAGGAATGCGCTCCGATTGCCTCGTTTTGAGGTTTGTGCCTCCTGAATGCGGAGGTCGCCCCCTTTCGCGCCGTACCCACCCGTTCTTCGTCCTGTTTGGCTTGTTCCTGCACACGGCCATCCCGGTCACCACCGGCCGTTCTGCTCACTTCTGTTCACGTCCCGGGAGGGAAAGTGTCCGTACCGGACAGCGTCACCGGTCCCGCTACCGAAGAGCCCGATCTCGAACCACCCGCGGACAGTGCGCTCACCAGCCTGAGCACACAGGCCGCGCGCCAACTGGCGACCACCACCAAGTCCGAGCCGCAGATGCAGGCCATCACCTCGCGGTGGCTGCTGAAGATGCTGCCGTGGGTGGACGTCAAGGGCGGCACCTACCGGGTCAACCGGCGTCTGCAACTCCGTGTGGGCCGGGGCCGTGTCCAGTTCGAGCAGAACGGCGCGGACGACATCAAGGTGATCCCCCAGACCCTCACCGAGCTGCCCGTCCTGCGCGGTTATGACGACATCGAGGTCCTCAAGGAGATCGCCGGCCGCTTCCACGTCCGGGAGATCCGGGCCGGTCAGACCCTCTTCGAGGCAGGACAGCCGGCCACCGAGGCGTACCTCGTCGTCCACGGCCGGTTCACCCGCTACACCGCCGGCAAGTACGGCGAGGAGGAAGTCCTCGGCGTCGTCACGGACGGCGACCAGATGGGCGACGAGGCGGTCGGCCGGCCCGATCCGCGGTGGCAGAGCTCGGTCCGGGCCGAAACTGCCGGCGTGCTGATGGCGCTTCCCTGGGACGTGATCCGGGAGTTCACCGACCGGGTGCCGTCCCTGGCCGCACATCTGACGGCGTACGCGGAGCGGCAGCAGCGCCCCACGAACCGCAAGGGCGAGGCGGACGTCCCGGTACAGGCGGGGCACGTCGGGGAGCCGACGCTGTCCGGCGGCTTCGTCGACTACGACCTCACCCCGCGCGAGTACGAACTCTCCCTGACCCAGACCATCCTCCGGGTCCACAGCCGGGTCGCCGATCTCTACAACGACCCGATGGACCAGACACAGCAGCAGATCCGGCTCACCGTGGAGGAGATCCGCGAGCGCCAGGAGTGGGAACTGGTCAACAACCGGGAGTTCGGGCTGCTGCACAACACCGACTACGGCCAGCGCATCAGTACCTACAAGGGCCCGCCCACCCCCGACGACATGGACGACCTGCTGGCCATGCGCCGCAAGACCCGGCTGTTCCTGGCCCACCCGAAGGCGATCGCCGCCTTCTTCCGGCAGTGCAACAAACGCGGCCTGGTACCGGGTACGGCGGACGTCAACGGGCACCAGGTTCCCGCTTGGCGCGGCGTCCCGATCTTCCCGTGCGGCAAGATCCCGATCAGCGACACGAACACCAGCAGCATCCTCGCGCTGCGCACCGGAGAGGCGGACCAGGGAGTCGTCGGCCTGTACCAGACCGGCCTCCCCGAGGAGTTCCAGCCCGGGCTGAACGTCCGTTTCATGGGCATCGACCAGGCCGCCGTCATCCGTTACCTCATCACCGCCTACTACTCGGTGGCCATCCTCGTGCCCGACGCAGCCGGAGTCCTGGAGAACGTCCAGATCGGCCGGAGCACCGACTGACCAGGTGGAGTACGACCATGAGCACGCCCCCCAACACCGCCGCCGCCTTCTCGTTGCCCGGTCCGCCGAGCCTCGCCGGCTCCTCGCGGGCCCGACGCGGCGGAGCCGTCCCCGGGTTGAAGTATCAGCCCGCCACCCCCGCCGACCCGGAAAAGGTCAAGGAGGTCGACCGCAGACTGGAGGCATGGGCCCGCCGGCTGGACCTCTTCCCCGCGCAGTGGACGGGGGATTTCGCGCAGTTCCAGTTCGGCCGGGCCGTCGTCCTCCAGCATCCCGGTGCGGCGGATCTCGAACGCCTCACCGTCGCGGGTGAGTTGCTGCTGGCCGAGAACCTCGTCGACAGCTGCTACTGCGAGGAGGACGAGGGCAGGGGCGGTGCACGCCGCGGCCTGGGCGGACGACTGATCATGGCCCAGTCGGCCCTCGACCCGTTCCACGGCACCTCCGAAACGGAGGAGGAGTGGGCCGGCGGCGTGCAGGCCGACGGCCCCTTGCGCTCGTACCACTGGGCGCTGAAGGACTACGCGGCCTTCGCCACCCCCAGTCAGACCGACCGGTTCGTCCATGACATGGCCCGGTTGCACCTCGGGTATCTCGCCGAGGCGTCCTGGGCCGAGACGCGGCACGTACCGCGGGTCTGGGAGTACCTGGTGATGCGGCAGTTCAACAACTTCCGGCCCTGCCTGTCCATCGTGGACGCCGTGGACGGCTACGAACTGCCCGAACCGCTCTACGCCCGCCCCGAGGTCCAGCGGGTCACCGCTCTGGCCTGCAACGCCACCACCATCGTCAACGACCTGTACTCCTTCACCAAGGAACTGGCCAGTGACCCGACCCATCTGAACCTGCCGCAAGTCGTGGCCGCCAACGACCAACGGGGCCTCAAGGCCGCCTACCTCAAGAGCGTCGAGATCCACAACCAGATCATGGAGGCGTTCGAGACGGAGTCGGCCCCGCTGGCCACCCTCTCGCCCCTCCTCGAACGGTACGTCCGGAGCCTGGCCGACTGGGTCTCCGGCAACCACGAGTGGCACGCCACGAACACCGACCGCTATCACCTGCCGAATTACTGGTAGACCGATCCGCGCACCCTCGCAAGGAGCCACGTTGACCCTCGCTCACGCCGAAACCGCACACACGCCGGTGCCGACCCAGTCCACGTACCAGTCCCGCGTCGCGGACTACTGGAACGCCGAGGAAAACCCGGTCAACCTCGAACTCGGCAAGATCGACGACCTGTACCACCACCATTACGGCATCGGGGACGCCGACTGGTCGGTACTGGAGGAGTCGGACCCCGACCGCCGCCGGGAGCGGATCACCGGCGAACTGCACCGGCTGGAACACGCTCAGGCCGAACTCCTCGCCTCCCACCTCGGCGACCTCTCCCCCACCGACCGCGCCTTCGACGCCGGCTGCGGTCGCGGCGGCGGCAGTGTGGTGGCGCACCTCCGCTACGGGTGCCACACGGACGGGGCCACGATCTCCGCCAAACAGGCCGACTTCGCCAACGGGCAGGCCCGCCAGCGCGGTATCGACGACAAGGTGCGCTACCACCACCGCAACATGCTCGACACCGGCTTCACCTCCGGCGCGTACGCGGCGTCCTGGAACAACGAGTCGAGCATGTACGTCGAGCTGGACCTGCTCTTCGCGGAACACGCACGGCTGCTGCGGCGCGGTGGTCGCTACGTCGTGATCACCGGCTGCTACAACGACGCCTACGGGCGGGCCTCCCGTGAGGTGTCCCTCATCAACGCCCACTACATCTGCGACATCCACCCCCGGTCGGCGTACTTCCGCGCCATGGCCCGCAACCGGCTGGTCCCCGTGCACGTCCAGGACCTCACGGAGACCGCCCTTCCCTATTGGGAACTCCGCCGCCAGGCCGACCACCTGGTCACCGGCATCGAGGACACCTTCCTCAACGCCTACCGCAACGGCAGCTTCCAGTACTTGCTGATCGCCGCCGACCGGGTGTGAGTCTCCGGGGGCTGCGCCGCACGGTGCAGCCCCCGGAGCCGCCTCCACCGCGCCTACGCCCGTCGGGTCCGCCGGGCGAGCCAGCCCGCCATCGCCCGTACACCGACGCCGATGGCACGCTCGTCCGGGGTGAAGTCGGCGTAGTGGGGATAGCTGGCCGTGAGGGGCGCGCCGGGGGCCCGGACGCCGAGGAAGGTGTAGGTGCCGGGGACGCGGTCCAGATAGAGGGCGAAGTCCTCGCCGTTGAAGGGGAAGGCGGCGTGGAGTTCGGTGACCGCGTCCCGGCCCAGTGTGCGGCGAAGGTGGCGGGCGAGCGTGCGGGTCTCGCGTTCCGGGCAGACCATGGCCGGGAACGGCTCGGCGGGGAAGGTCACGCCGGCTCCGGTGTACGGCTTGGCCAGCCGGCGGATGTCCTCGCGCACCTCCACGTACCGCTCCTGCGGCCAGCACCGGTAGGAGGCGCTCACCTTGGCTTCCTGACCTCCGGTTTCCTGGGCTTTGGCCCGGACGGCCACGAACCGGGCGAGCGGTCCGTCGGGCGTCTGGACATCGGCGACCATCCGCTCCAGCTCCGCGGGCGTCTGCGGCGGAGTCACCGTGGCCAGCGCGCCGATCTCGGCCGCCAGTCTCCGTGCGGCCTCGGGCGCGTCCGGCCCGGAGATGCTCACCTCCGCGTGGTCCTGACCCGGCAGCCCGTATCCCGGCGTCACCGCGAACTGCCCCACCGGGAACGGCCCGCAGTGCAGCGCGTGGATCTCCTGGACGCGGGGGTGCTCCAGCACTCCGGCGTCGATCAGTGCGCGGGCCCCGGCCAACGCCTCCTCGGCGGGCTGGAAGAGGAACACCACCGTTCCTTCCCACTGCTGCCGCAGCCGCGCCAGGACCTGTGCCACACCGATCGCCACGGTGGTGTGGAGGTCGTGGCCGCAGGCGTGGGCCACTGCCGCCCCGCCCCCGACGATGCCCTCGGGCGGCACCGCGTCCATGTCCGCCCGGTACGCGACGGTCCGGCCCGGACGTGAGCCCCGCAGGACGCCGACGACGCCGTGGCCGCCCAGTCCCGTGGTGACGGTCAGCCCGGCCGCCCGCAGCTCCCGCGCCACCACACCGGCGGTGCGCTGCTCCTGACCCGGCGCCTCGGGGTGCCGGTGGAGGTCCCGTCGCAGCTCGACCAGCCCACGCTCCCGGCGTGCCACCTCGGCGTCCACCGCAGGTTGTTCCAACGGGCGTCCGCTGCCCTCGGCGACGGCGCTCCCCCCGGTTCCCCACACGATTCCCGCACCGGCTGCCGCCGCTCCGGCCAGCAGCGTACGCCGCGCGAGAGCGCGCTCCACGGGACGGTCCACGGTCGTCACTGTTCCCCCTGTGTCCTCTGCGAGAAGATCCGTTGGCACAACGATCGCCGCCCACAGGTCTGTTGCCCATCCTGCGGGCCACCGCGGAGGAGTGGGGGTAGCCCCCCATGGGGCCTGGACTGGTGCGTCTAGTAGCTGAGTGCGGCGAACCAGTCGCCCCGGCCGTGCCGGGTGAGGTCGAGGAAGTGCCACACCGGGCAGAGCAGGTCGATACCGCGCTGGTCGATGTCCTCGGCCATCCGGGGGTGCGCCGAGTAGAAGTGGCGCACGTCCCCGTTGCCGTCCCGGGTGAAGACCGACACCGTCGAATCCTGGTTGCCCTCGGCGTCCTCGCTGCCGAGGTCGTATTTGAAGGAGCTGGAGCCGGCGCTCAGCAGCCGCAGGTTCGTCCACTGCCGGTCGCGGGCGTGCGCGCGGAGTGTGGGCAGGTCGGCCGCGGCGACCACGGCGAGGTCGATGTTCTGCCGGAGGTGGCGGGCGACGCCGTTGAACCCGTCGAGCCACATGGTGCACATGGGACACGGCTCGGTCTGCCGCTTGCCGTACATGAAGTGGTAGATGACGAGGTCCCGCCCGGGCCGGGTGAACAGCTCGCTCAGCCGGACGGTCCGCCCGGGTACGTCGTCGGCGTGCAGGTCGGCGGGGCCTTCCTCGAAGGCGTAGTCGTCGACGACGGGCCCGGGCGGCAGGCGGCGGCGCAGCTCGGCGACGCGTTCGCGGTGGCGCATCAGCTCGATCTCGGCCTGCCGCAGCTCCTCACGTGCGTCGGTGTAGGCCTCCGACTCGGTCAGCTGGGTGTGACGCATCGCTGCCTCCTCCACGACCGGCGGGGAGCTGCTGCCCCGGCCACCATTGTCCGCTCCCGCGCGGGGGCTCGCGAGGCAGCCACAGCACGGGAAGGTGACTGCTGAGACACGGCCGACCATCTCCCCTTTGCATGATCATGCGAGATGCTGCATACTCTTTCCATGTCCAAGGTCCTCACCTCCCTCCCCGCCGGCGAGCGCGTCGGCATCGCCTTCTCGGGCGGCCTCGACACCTCCGTCGCCGTCGCGTGGATGCGTGACAAGGGCGCCGTCCCGTGCACCTACACCGCCGACATCGGCCAGTACGACGAGCCCGACATCGCTTCGGTGCCCGGCCGCGCGAAGACCTACGGTGCCGAGATCGCGCGCCTGGTCGACTGCCGCGCGGCGCTGGTCGAGGAGGGTCTGGCCGCCCTGACCTGCGGGGCGTTCCACATCCGCTCGGGCGGGCGGGTCTACTTCAACACGACGCCGCTCGGCCGTGCCGTCACGGGCACCCTGCTGGTCCGGGCGATGCTGGAGGACGACGTCCAGATCTGGGGCGACGGCTCGACCTTCAAGGGCAACGACATCGAGCGGTTCTACCGGTACGGACTGCTCGCCAACCCCCACCTGCGGATCTACAAGCCCTGGCTGGACGCGAACTTCGTGACCGAGCTCGGCGGCCGCAAGGAAATGTCGGAGTGGCTGCTCGCCCACGACCTGCCGTACCGCGACAGTACGGAGAAGGCGTACTCCACCGACGCCAACATCTGGGGCGCCACCCACGAGGCGAAGACGCTGGAGCACCTCGACACCGGCGTGGAGACCGTGGAGCCGATCATGGGCGTGCGGTTCTGGGACCCGTCGGTCGAGATCCCCACCGAGGACGTGACGATCGGCTTCGACCAGGGCCGCCCGGTGACGATCAACGGCAAGGAGTTCGCCTCCGCCGTCGACCTGGTGATGGAGGCCAACGCCATCGGCGGCCGCCACGGCATGGGCATGTCCGACCAGATCGAGAACCGGATCATCGAGGCCAAGAGCCGCGGCATCTACGAGGCGCCCGGCATGGCCCTGCTGCACGCCGCGTACGAGCGCCTGGTCAACGCGATCCACAACGAGGACACCCTCGCGCAGTACCACAACGAGGGCCGGCGGCTCGGTCGCCTCATGTACGAGGGCCGGTGGCTGGACCCGCAGGCGCTGATGGTGCGCGAGTCGCTGCAGCGCTGGGTCGGCGCGGCCGTCACCGGCGAGGTGACCCTGCGGCTGCGGCGCGGCGAGGACTACTCGATCCTCGACACGACCGGCCCGGCGTTCAGCTACCACCCGGACAAGCTGTCCATGGAGCGCACCGAGGACTCCGCGTTCGGCCCGGTGGACCGGATCGGCCAGCTCACCATGCGCAACCTCGACATCGCCGACTCGCGCGCCAAGCTGGAGCAGTACGCCGGGCTCGGCCTGATCGGCACCGCCAACCCCGCCGTCGGCGCCGCGCAGGCGGCCGCGACCGGGCTGATCGGCAGCCTGCCGGAGGGCGGCGCCGAGGCCATCGCCTCCCGCGGCGAGGTCTCCGGCGACGACGAGTGGCTGGACCGCGCCGCGATGGAGTCCGGCACGGACTGAACGGACAAGCCCCCAAGCGGCCGGCTCAGCGCCCATGGCGCCGAGCCGGCCGCTGTCGTCTGCGTCATGGTGGTACGTGAGAGGGCTCGCCGGCCCGGGAGGCATTCCGGGTGCACGCGGCTTCCGTACCCGAAAGGCGGCAGCATGAGCAGACTGATCGTCACCGCGTTCGTCACCCTGGACGGCGTGATGCAGGCCCCCGGCGGGCCGAACGAGGACGTCGACAAAGGATTCGCGCACGGCGGCTGGCAGGTCCCCTACGTCGACGAGGACTTCATGGGCCTCATGACGGGGATCTTCGAGCGGACCGCCGACCACCTCCTGCTGGGCCGGAAGACCTACGACATCTTCGCCGCCCACTGGCCCCGGGTCACCGACCGGAACGACCCGATCGCCGTCAAGCTCAACTCCATGCCCAAGTACGTCGCCTCACGCACCCGCGACAGCCTGGAGTGGCACAACTCCCACCTGCTGAAGGGCGAGGCCGCAGGGTCCGTCGCGCAACTCAAGGAACAGCTCGACGGCGTGATCATGACACAGGGCAGCTGCGACCTGATCCACACCCTGCAGCAGCACGACCTCGTCGACGAGTACCGGCTGCTCGTGAACCCCGTGATCCTCGGCACCGGCAAGCGGCTCTTCGGCGAGGGCGCCACGCCTGTCGCCTGGACGCTCACGGAATGCCGCACCACCGGCGCGGGAGTGCGGTACTGCGCCTACGAGCGAGCGGGCACACCGGAGTACGGCTCGTTCATGCTGGACGAGCAGGGGTGAGGGTTCCCACGGCCCCCGGCCACCTCTAGCATGTAAGGCATGGATAGCATAAGTGACCCTTACGAGCTGCGGGCGGGCGTGCCCTCCGTCGAAGTCTTCCGCCGCCTGCGGACCGATGCCGGCCTCTCCGACCGGGCCCCCGAGGCCGTCGCGCTCGCCCTCCCCCACACGTGGTACGGCGTCGTCCTTCACCACGAGGGCGAGCCCATCGGCATGGGGCGGATCATCGGGGACGGGGGTACCGCGTTCCAGATCGTCGATATCTGCGTGCACCCCGCTCACCAGGGGCAAGGACTCGGCAAGCGCATCATGGCCGCGCTCACCGAGGAGCTGGAGAACCGGGCGCCGGCCACCGCGTACGTCTCTTTGATCGCGGACGGCCCCGCGCGCTTCCTTTACGAGAAGTTCGGTTTCGCCGACACCGCCGCACACGATTCGGTGGGCATGTACCGCTTCGTGGGCGGGAGTTGACCGGCAGGCGGCCGGGCCGGAAGCACGGCCGGGCCACCCCCATCACCCCGCCTACCGAGCCGTCACGATCACATGGCCGACCTTCTTGACGCGGCCGTGGTGGGCGATGACCGTCACCGGATAGCGGCCCGGCTTGATGTCGGTGCGGATGGTGGCCGTGTTGAGGAAGCGCGGGTCGTCGCCGTCGGCGGACTTGCTGTCGTCGGAACGGAGGTGGACCACGTGGGTGAACGCCGGGGAGGTGGCGGTCAGACGCGTCTCCTCGCCCGGGTCCGGGGTCACGTCGTGCCACATGACCTCGACCTTTCCGCCACGGGCGACCCGGATGCTGTGCCGGTGAGGGCTGTCGGCGTAGGTGCCCGGGGCGTACAGGTTGGGGCCGTACGCCTTGCCGAGGTAATCGGCGTCGCCGGGGCGGGACGCGCGGACGGTCAGGCGCTTCTTCATGAGGTGCCGGCCGTGCGGGCCGAGCAGTTCGAAGGTGTAGGTGCCGTCCGCCAGGCCGGCCTTGAGCTCGGGCCGGGCCTGGAAGGTGCGGGGGTTGTAGAAGTCGAGCTTGTCGTGGACGAGACGTACGGGCCGCGGCAGGGCTGCGGACCGTACGGTGAAGTGGGTGCCCCGCTCACCGGGGTACAGGTCGTCGAGGTACAACCACACCGGCGCGCCGGGGCGGGCCGCCTCCGACGCCTGATTGAGCTCGAACGACGGGCGCCGGGACCGCACGACCTGGATCTTGTCGTGGGCGAGGGTGCGGCCCGCGACGCTGACCGACAGCGGGTGCCGGCCCGGCTTGGCCGTCATCGGGAGGGAGAGCGTGGCCCCGAAGGAGCCGTCCCGCCAGCGCAGCCGTACGGGACCGCGGAAAGCGGACGACCGGGCCATCACCGGGGCGTTCACCGACTTGCAGCTGACGCCGTTGAGCTCCAGGGTGACCAGTTGCCCGGGGCGGGCTTCGAGATTGCCCCCCACGGTCAACGTGGGCTTGCCGGTGGGGGTCGTGCACCGGCTGTTGCCGTTGCGGTGGTCCGCGGTGTGGTGGGCGTCCGTCTTGTGCGGGGTGTGCGCGGACGCCCCCGGGCTCTGCGCCCCTTCGGTCGTGCTCGCGGATGTGCCGCACCCGCCCAGCACAAGGCCGGCTGCCAGCACGCCCATCAGCCTGGACCAGTTCATCGTCTCCCCCAGTCGGTCGGTCACACGGAGAGATGTCCGCTTGCCGAAGTTGGTTGCCTGCGGTCAACGGGCGGAAACCCGCTGATCGGAGGATCAGTGACCTAGCCCTTGTCGACGCGCCGGAGCTCGGCCGCAAGGTGGTGTTGCAGCGGCTGGCCGACCGCCGCGAGGTCGTGGACGAAGGTGAGGGTGTCCTGGTCCGTCAGGTCGTAGCGGCGGCGGGTCGCGGTGACCTCCTTCGCGGTCGGCGCGAGCGCCACCTGATGGGTGGTGAGGTCGAGCGTGCCGTCGCCCGCACGGCCGACCAGGATCTCCGCGATCCCGGTGGGCTGGGTGATCAATGCCTCCACGCGTCCCTCCGGCTGCAGCCGCCACCAGCCGCTCTCGCGGGCGGCCGGCCGGAGCGGGGCGTCGTCCGTGTCGAGGAGCCAGGCACGTGCCTCGTAGCGGAGGAAGGGACGCCCGTCGTGGCTGAAGGTGACCTCCTGCGCGTACGTGAACTCCTCGTCCAGCGTCGGGTATCCGCCGCGCCCCCGGCCGACCCAGGTGCCCAGGAGCCCGGTCAGCGGCGCGAGCAGGGCGTGGGGGGCGGGCGTTTCGTCCGGCCGGAACGCGTCGGGGTACGGGTGCTTCGGGGCGGGGTCGGACATGAGGTGCGCTCCTGATGAGTGGGGAGGTCGGTGCCGGTGGAAGCCTAGGGCCGGTGAGCCGGCCGTGAGCCGGACGTCGGCGCTCGCCCTCGTGTCCGCGCCCCTACGGCTCCTCGCCGGGGATCGACAGGTATGCCTCGCGCAGCGTGCTCAGCACCGGGTCCTCGACGGCCAGCGGGGCCTCGTCGATCGCCGTCAACGCCCGGACGCCGATGCTCGTGTTGGTGGCGAACGCCGCCCGCATCCCCTT
Organism: Streptomyces sp. NPDC107765; assembly: GCF_055657085.1. Classification (NCBI taxonomy): domain Bacteria; kingdom Bacillati; phylum Actinomycetota; class Actinomycetes; order Kitasatosporales; family Streptomycetaceae; genus Streptomyces; species Streptomyces sp. NPDC107765. The sequence continues at coordinate 518,666 of NZ_JBVKBL010000001.1, forward strand.
CGCCCGGTCCAGAGTGAGGGGGGTGATCCGGTGCTCGACCTGTTGTTGCAGGAGCTTCATGGTGATGCCGGGCAGCACGGGGGCCTGCGGCCACACCACGGTGCCGTCGGCAGCGATGAAGCCGACGTTCCAGGTGGCCCCTTCGCTGACGCATCCGTCGGGCCCGACGAACAGGGCGTCGTCGAAGCCGGCGAGCTGTGCCGCGCGGCGGAGGTGCAGGGCGCCGAACAGTCCGCAGTGCTTGACCTGGGGGAGGTCGCGCTCGTAGGGGACGCTCCTCGCCCGCAGCGGCGGCGGGGGCATCGCCCCGGCCGGGCGTACGGTCACCAGCACCTGGGGCCGATCGGCGGCCGCCGGGTGACCGACGGCCACCGCGGGATCGTAGACCGTCACGCGGACCACGCACGGACCGCGCTGCCCCTCCAGTGCCTGGCGGACGAACTGCCGGACGCGGCCGGTGTCCAGAGCGGCGCCCCAGACCGTGCGGCAGTCCCGTACGAGGCGGTCCATGTGCAGGGACAGGCCACGGATCCGGTGGTCGGCGTCGGCCCGCATGGTCGTGAAGTGTCCGTAGCCCGTCAACGCCAGCGGGAGCACGTCATCGGTGGTCACGGGCTTTCCGTCGAGATGCGCCATGCCCCACAGCATGGCAGCACACCCCCTCAGGAAGGTTTCCCTCCGCCCGCGTTCAGCCTGCCAGATCGAGCTGGTACTGAAGGACCTCGTGCGTGAGCACATAACCGAGGGCCTCGTTGATGTGCCTCATGTGCGTATTGCTGTCGGCGGTGTCGGTCAACAGGCCGCCCAGGTCCGGATGGTGCCCGAGGGCATACCTGATCGACTCCGCCTTCATCCATCGGCCGAGGCCGTGTCCGCGGTGCTCGGGAAGTACGCCGGTTCCGTAGTGCTGGCCGTCGCCCTTGCCGCTCCCGGGGACGACCAGTTCCGTGAAGCCGGCGATCGAGCCGTCGGACTCGGCGATGGCGGCGACGGTGTGCAGCTGGTCGCCGCGCTCAGCGACCGCCCGGGCGGCGGCTCGGACCCGGTCCACGTCCCAGACCACCGTGCCGTAGTCGGTGTCGTCCATGGGCATGTCGTCCATGGCGCGGCGCGAGGCGGCGAAGGTCTGGGCGAGGTCGTCGGGGACGGTCCCGAGCCAGGAAACCAGCCGGTAGCCGGGGTGCGGACGTGCGACGGCCTCCGCCAGCGCAGCGCTGTCCACGTCTGCCAGGGACAAGCGGGTGAACCGCAGGGTGAGGACCTTGCGGAAGCCCCGGGCCGACAGGAAGGAGTCGCCGGGCGATCCGGCGTCGGCCTGTGCGATGACGCTGCGTCGGGCGTGGTCCCGAGCGGCCGCCACAGCGACGTCGAGCAGCCGGGAACCGACGTTGTTGCGTCGCTCCACCGGATGGACCCGTATGGCAAGTTCGGCCAGATGGTCCTGCCCCGCGGCGGTGAACAGGCGGAGAAAAGCCGTCCCGACCGGTATGGCGTCGGCGTCGGACGCGAGCCAGGCAAGACGCCGGCTGTACTGCCCGTCTTCGGGGTCGGTCAGGGGGGTGAGGTGAAGCGACAAGGGATCTCCGTCGTGAGGGGGGCAAGCTGTGCGCCCATGGGTGTTCCGGGCGATTCTCACCGCCCGGAACACCCGTGCGCCACAACAGCAGCGAGCTATCTGGCGAGTTCGGCCGGCTCGTCCAACCGCGTCAGCTTCTGCGGGTTGGCCACCGCGTGGATCCGGGTGACCCGTCCGTCCTCCACCACGAGGCTCACCGCGGCCAGTCGGCCGTCGATCTCGATCCGGCCCGCGGGTGCGCCGTTGAGCCACACGGCCGACACCGCGCGACCGGGGCGCGCGAGCAGCGTCGCCACCAGCTCGGCCCCGTGGATCGGGGCCCGCGCGGCGGCGGCGAGCCCGCCACCGTCGGCGATCAGGACCACGTCCGGCGCCATGACCTCCAGCAGCTCCCGGACCTGCCCGGTGCGCAAGGCGGCCAGGAACCGCTCCACCACGGCCTGCTGCTCCGACCGGCTCACCCGCACCCGCGGCCGCCGGGCCGCCACATGCTCGCGGGCCCGCCGGGCGATCTGCCGCACGGCGGCCGTGGACTTTCCGACGGCCTCGGCGATCTCGCCGTACGGCAGGTCGAAGACCTCCCGGAGCACGAACACCGCCCGCTCCGCCGGCCCGAGCGTTTCCAGCACGGTCAGCATCGCGATCGAGACGCTCTCCGCGAGTTCGACGTCCTCGGCGACATCAGGGCTGGTCAGCAGCGGTTCCGGCAGCCACTCGCCGACGTATTCCTCACGGCGGCGCGACAGCGTCCGCAGACGGTTGAGCGCCTGCCGGGTGACGACCCGGACGAGGTACCCCCGCGGGTCGTTCACCTGTGACTGGTCGACGTCGGCCCACCGCAGCCAGGAATCCTGCAGCACGTCCTCCGCATCGGCCGCCGACCCGAGCATCTCGTAGGCGACCGTGAAGAGCAGGGTGCGGTGGGCGACGAACGGGTCCTCGGTCATGCCGTCGATGCCGCGCCGGAGCGCACCGGACCGGTGGCCAACGGAACCTCGCAGGCTTCGGAGAAGCCCTGCGAGGTCACCCCGTTCGCGATGTTGTTCCTGGTCGCCATGTTGACGAAGGCGATGTACGCGGTGAGCTCGACCATCGCCGCCGGGCCGAGCCGGTCCAGCAGACCCGCGTACAGCTCGTCGGTGACGGTCGGCGGCGTGTGCGTCATGGCCTCGGCATACTCAAGGACGTCCCGCTCCAGCGGCGTGAACACCTCCGACTCCCGCCAGCGCGGCACCTGGCTCGCCTTGGTCAGGTCCAGGTTCTGGTTCTGCGCCTGGAAGTAGCCGACATCAAGGCACCAGCTGCAGCCGACCTGCGCCGCGACGGCCATGTGCGCGAACGACTTGAGGCCCTCATCGGCCACATCCCACTCAGCCAGCTTGGCCGAGAACTCCAGGTTGGACGTGCCGACCTTGGGGCTGTGCCACACCACCTCGACGGGCTCGGGCACGGCGCCGAGCTGCTTGATCATGTTCTCGCGGAGCTCGGTGGGAAGCTCTGCCTTCGGAACGCGTGGCGACATGGTGTTCTCCCTGTAGGTGTGTATGTCTGCCGGTACGCCATGAAGACACCGCCGCACGCTCGGATGTGACAACGGAGGTTGAGCGTTGCTCAGTGGGCGCCGTGCGCCCCGGGATCACCCTCACGCAACTGCTGATCCCGGTGGCCCGGTGGCCGGTGGCCCGCGGCGCGGCTCAACGCGCCGCTATTCAGCGGGAATCGACTCCCGCAGGGCCTTGGCGGTAGTGCGGGGGTCATACCCCTCGGGCACGCCCTCGACCAGGATGATGTCGCCCTCGATGTGCCGCGAACGCAGCGGTGCGATCTCCTGGTAGGCGGGCGAGTCCCACCAGGCCCGTGCCTCGGCCATGCCGGGAAAACTGATCACCACGACGTGCCCGGGCCAGCTGCCCTCCTTCACCTCGTGCTGCGCCGCGTGCACCAGAAAGCGACCGCCGTGCGGTGCGAAGGTCGCGGTGATCCGCTCGATGTACTCAGCGATCTCCGCGTGCGGTACGGCCTCCTGGAGATGGCCTATGACGTAAGCAGGCATGAAAACCTCCCCGTGGGTACGGTTGGGATACGTCGCGATCATGGCACGCAGCCGGGCGACCTCGAAGACGTTTTCGAGAAGCTGCCTGGCCGGAACGCCTGAACGCGAGGGCCGTGACGACAACTCCCTGCCGTGCGGCCGCTGTTCGGCAAGCGCGGTGCCGGCTACGGCACCCGGCACCCGGCACCCGGCACCCGGCACCCGGCACCCGGCACCCGGCACCCGAACGTACGCCGCCCGCCTGCGCCCAGTACCAGCCGCTCAGGCTTGGCTGCAGTCAGGGCACAGGCCGCGGTAGGTCATCTCGACCTCGGAGACGGTGAAGCCGAAGCGTTCGGAGGCGGGCAGGTCGGCCAGGGGGTCGCCGGCGGGGTGGACGTCCCGGATGGCGCCGCAGTTCGAGCAGACCAAGTGCTGATGGGGGCGGTGGGCGTTGGGGTCGTAGCGCTTGGCGCGGCCGTCGGTGGCCACCTCGGCCACCTCGCCGAGCGAGACGAGCTCGCCGAGGGTGTTGTAGACGGTCGCGCGGGAGATCTCCGGCAGCCGGACGGTGGCGCGGGCGAGCACCTCGTCCGCGGTGAGGTGGACGTGTTCGCCGTCGAGTACCTCGGCGACTACCCGGCGCTGGGCAGTCATCCGCCAGCCTCGTTGGCGGAGCCGGTCCAGCAGGTCGCTCATGACCACCAGCCTTACTGTGCGTCTTCCGGACTGTGCGTCCTACGGCCGTTCGTCTTACAGGCTGTGCGCCTTCCGGGCGGTGTCTCTTCGGACGGCGCTCCTCCGGACAGCGCTCCTCCGGACGATGCGTCTTCGGACACGCACCTTCGGACTGTGCGTCTTCCGGCGAATGATTCCGTACGGGTCTGGCTGTTGTATTGACTTGGACTTGGTCCATCGTAGGATCGGTTCTGGCGACAGCCAAGGGACAGGACAACAGCAGGGAAAGCCCGTGACGGTTGATGGGACGGGTCCGCTCACCACCGCCTCCGGTGCCCTGGCCGCGGACAGCCAGGACAGCGGGCAGGCGGAGGCCGGCGGCCCGGCGCTGGTCGAGGAGCAGGTCCGGCTGAAGCAGGTCGGCCCCTTCAAGCGGGAATGCGCCGTTCGCGGGCGCGCGGCCGGTGCCGGTGCGGGTTCCCTGCCCAGGCAGAGGCCGTCCCGGCGTCGGGCCGGTCGGCCGGCCGGTCCGGTGCGGGGGTTCTGTGCGCGACGGCCGCCACCACGGCGCGTGCCGGTCCTGCGGTGTCGTCGCTGATGTCCACCACACGGTCGGTGTGGCGTTGTGGCCGACCGTCTCCGGCGACCACGTCCTCTCGTTCGTTGAGGCTGGTCACCCCGGGGCCCGCCGCCCCGGCTGTTTTCCCGTCCGTCATTCCTGAGCACCGTGATCTGCCCAGTTCGGTGATCTGCCCCGTTCGGAAGGATTCCCATGTCTGAGAACCACGACGCGATCGTCACGGACCCGAAGCCCGAGGAGGCAGGCGGCTGCCCGGTTGCGCACGGGCGCGCCCTGCACCCGACCCAGGGGGGTGGCAACGCCCAGTGGTGGCCGGAGCGGCTCAATCTGAAGATCCTCGCCAAGAATCCCGCCGTGGCCAACCCGCTCGGTGCGGACTTCGACTATGCCGAGGCGTTCAAGAGCCTCGACCTCCCGGCCGTGAAACGGGACATCGCCGAGTTGCTGACGGACTCCAAGGACTGGTGGCCGGCCGACTTCGGCCACTACGGCCCGTTCATGATCCGGATGGCCTGGCACAGCGCGGGCACCTACCGCATCAGCGACGGCCGCGGCGGCGCCGGCGCCGGACAGCAGCGCTTCGCCCCGCTCAACAGCTGGCCGGACAACGGCAACCTCGACAAGGCCCGCCGTCTGCTGTGGCCGGTCAAGAAGAAGTACGGCAAGAACCTGTCCTGGGCCGACCTCATGATCCTCGCCGGCAACGTCGCCCTGGAGTCCATGGGCTTCACGACGTTCGGCTTCGCCGGTGGCCGCGAGGACGTGTGGGAGTCCGAGGAGGACGTGTACTGGGGTCCCGAGAAGGTCTGGCTCGACGACCAGCGCTACACCGGCGACCGTGAGCTGGAGAACCCGCTCGGCGCGGTGCAGATGGGTCTGATCTACGTCAACCCCGAGGGCCCGAACGGCACCCCGGACCCGATCGCCGCGGCCCGCGACATCCGTGAGACGTTCCGCCGGATGGCGATGAACGACGAGGAGACCGTCGCCCTGATCGCCGGTGGTCACACCTTCGGCAAGACCCACGGCGCCGGCCCGGCCGAGAACGTCGGCCCCGACCCGGAGGCCGCCCCGATCGAGGCGCAGGGCCTGGGCTGGGCGAACACCTACGGCACCGGCAAGGGCGGCGACGCGATCACCAGCGGCCTGGAGGTCACCTGGACCGCGACGCCGACCCAGTGGGGCAACGGCTTCTTCAAGAACCTCTTCGAGTACGACTACGAGCTGACCAAGAGCCCGGCCGGCGCCCACCAGTGGGTGGCGAAGAACGCCGAGGCGATCATCCCCGACGCGCACGACCCGTCGAAGAAGAAGCTCCCGACGATGCTCACCACCGACCTGTCGCTGCGCTTCGACCCGGTCTACGAGCAGATCTCGCGGCGCTTCTACGAGAACCCGGACGAGTTCGCGGACGCCTTCGCCCGTGCCTGGTACAAGCTGACCCACCGCGACCTGGGACCGAAGTCGCTGTACCTCGGTCCAGAGGTCCCGGCGGAGACCCTGCTGTGGCAGGACCCGCTGCCGGAGGCCGAGGGCGAGGTCATCGACGCCGAGGACATCGCGGCCCTCAAGGCCAAGCTCCTCGGCTCGGGGCTGACCGTCGCGCAGCTGGTGTCCACCGCGTGGGCGTCGGCCTCGACCTTCCGTGCCAGCGACAAGCGCGGCGGCGCCAACGGTGGCCGTATCCGCCTGGAGCCGCAGCGCAGCTGGGAGGCCAACGACCCCGACCAGCTGGCGCTGGTGCTGCGTACCCTTGAGGGCATCCAGCAGGAGTTCAACGCCTCGTCCGGCGCCAAGAAGGTCTCACTGGCCGACCTGATCGTCCTCGGTGGCGCCGCCGCCGTGGAGAAGGCCGCCAAGGACGCCGGTTACGACGTCGAGGTGCCTTTCGCGCCCGGCCGCGTGGACGCGACGGAGGAGCACACCGACGCGGAGTCCTTCGCCGCGCTGGAGCCCACCGCCGACGGCTTCCGCAACTACCTGGGCAAGGGCAACCGCCTGCCGGCCGAATACCTCCTGCTCGACAAGGCGAACCTGCTGGACCTGAGCGCCCCCGAGCTGACCGTCCTCGTCGGCGGCCTGCGCGTCCTGGGCGCGAACCACCAGCAGACCTCGCACGGCGTCTTCACCGACACCCCGGGCACCCTGACGAACGACTTCTTCGTCAACCTGCTCGACCTGGGCACGACGTGGCAGGCGATCTCGGAGGACCAGAACACCTTCGAGGGCCGCGACGACGCGACCGGCGAGGTCAAGTGGACCGGCACCCGCGCCGACCTCGTCTTCGGCTCGAACTCCGAGCTGCGGGCGCTCGCCGAGGTCTACGCGAGCGACGACGCGAAGGAGAAGTTCGTGAACGACTTCGTCGCGGCATGGGTCAAGGTGTCGAACCTGGACCGGTTCGATCTGGCCTGATCACGCATCGAGTGACCTGAGGTGACGTCCGGGTCGGCCCACGGGGGCCGGCCCGGACGTCCTGCTTTTCGGGGGAACCTACCTTTCGAGGGAGCGTACATTTCGGGGGGAATGGGCCTCTCCGCGGCCGTGCTGTGAACGCCGTGCTTCACGCGTGTGACAGCGAATTCGGTATGTGAGACGCCTTCGGAAGAGCCGTTGACGTGGCCGGTTTTCGCTGCCAACCTCTCGGGTGTGAGCCAGTCCGAGGAATTCGCCGCGCGTCTGCACGTCGATCTGCGACGTCAGGCCAGCGCCATCTGTGCCGCTGGTTGCTAGCCGGCCCTGCCGACCGGGCCCTCTCCTGACTCGTTCCACGAATCCCAGGGCGTGCCAAGCCCTGCTGTGACGTGCCATGCCGTGCGATGCCGTGACGTGACGTGTCGCATTTCTCGCGGCTTCCGTGAATGCGGGTTCCGTTAATGCGTCTTCCGCGAATGGCGGATATGTCGTCGTGTCGTGCACGGCGGGTTGATCACAGGTAATTCGTGACGAGGTTTCCTTTCCACTGACCGGTGTTTGTGCTGCGCGCTCGCGCACATCGCCGCGCACTGTAGGCGTTTCCCCTCCCGAACAGGACTTTCCCATGACCACGTGGAACGCATCGACCCGACGACAATTCCTCACTCTGCTCGGAATGTCGGCGGCCGCGGTGAGTTGCGGCACGACGGCGACCGGTGCGTCTTCCGGTCGGGGGCAGACCAAGACGCTCCGGTACCAGGGCTGGGCCGGCCAGGTCACCTTGCCGGAACTGGCCGCTGATCTCGGCTACCTGGAAGACATCAAGCTGAAGTGGATCGGCAACACCACCAGCGGCCCGCAGGACATCCAGTCCGCGGCCACCGGCCAGATCGACTTCGGCGGGGCGTTCAACGGCGCGGTCGTCAAACTGGCCGCGCACAAGGCGCCCATCAAGGCCGTCATCAGCTACTACGGCGCCGACAAGGACGCGTACAACGGGTACTACGTACTCGACGACAGCCCGATCCGTTCGGCCCGTGACCTGATCGGCAAGAAGGTCGGGATGAACACCCTCGGCGCGCATGCCGAGGCACTGCTCGACATCTATTTGGAGCGGGGCGGTCTGTCCCGGGAACAGGCCGGCAAGGTCGAACCGCTGGTGGTGCCGCCCGTCAACACCGAGCAGAGCCTGCGTCAGCGCCAGATCGAGGTGGCCGTGCTCGGCGGCATTCTGCGGGACAAGGCCCTGGCGAAGGGCGGAATTCGCCAGTTGTTCAGTGACTACGGGCTGCTCGGCGCCTTCAGTGCCGGCACGTATGTGATGACGGACCGCTTTCTCCAGCAGAACCCGGACACGGCCCGGACCTTCGTCACCGGGGTGGGGCGGGCCATCGAGTGGTCCCGCGCCACCCCGCGCAAAGAAGTCGTCGCCCGCATGACGGACATTGTGAAGAAGCGCGGGCGCAATGAGGACGTCGCCCCGCTGCAGTACTGGAAATCGTGGGGCGTGGCCGAGACGGCCGGCCGTATCACCGGTAAGGAACTCCAGCTCTGGGTCGATTGGCTGGCCAAGCGCGGCGACATCCAGAAGGGCCAGGTGACGGTGTCCGAGCTCTACACGAACGAGTTCAACGCCAATCGGTCCAAGGCCCATAAGGCGGGCGGTTCCGGGACTCCCTCGCCGTCCTCCTCTCCTTCGAAAAGCGGGAGTTGAGCCATGACCGCATCGATCACACCCAAGATCGCGTTCGAGGGCGTACGGAAGGACTTCGTCGTCAAGGACCGGGCGAGGAAGGGCCGGGCGGGTGCGGACCGCGCGGGGGCACGGCGGGCGTCCCGGTTCACCGCCCTCGACGGGATCGACCTGGAGATCGCGGCGGGCGAGTTCGTGGTCCTGGTCGGACCCAGCGGTTGCGGGAAGTCGACCCTGCTGGATCTGCTCGGTGGTCTCGTCCGCCCGACCAGCGGGCGGATCCTGCTGGACGGCCGGCCCGTCACCGGCCCGGGACTGGACCGCGGCATCGTCTTCCAGCAGTACGCCCTGCTGCCCTGGCGCACGGCGCTCGGCAATGTCGAGTTCGGCCTGGAGGCCACCGGGGTGCCACGGCGCGAACGCACCGCACGGGCCAGGGAGTTCCTGGACCTGGTCGGTCTGTCCGGGTTCGAGAACCGCCATCCGCAGGAGCTGTCGGGCGGGATGCGGCAGCGGGTCGCGATCGCCCGCAGCCTCGCCTACGACCCCGACGTGCTGCTGATGGACGAGCCGTTCGCCGCACTGGACGCCCAGACCAGGGAGTCGCTGCAGAACGAACTGCTGCGGATCTGGGAGCGCACCGGAAAGACGATCGTCTTCATCACGCACGGGATCGAGGAGGCCGTCTATCTGGGGCAGCGGGTCGCCGTCATGACCTCCCGGCCCGGCCGGATCAAGCAGGTCGTGCCGATCGCCTTGGACTCGCGCACGGAGACGGACGACCTGCGGTCCAGTCCCGAGTTCGCACGGTACCGGCACGAGATCTGGTCGCTGCTGCACGACGAGGTCGCCAGGGCCCAGCAGTTGGAGAAGGAGGAGGTCTTCGTATGAGCCCCGCACTCGGCACGAACGCCGCAACCGGCACCAACACAAACACCGAGACCAGCACCAGCACCAGCAGCGCCCGTTCCCTCGGCGGCGCGGCAACCGGTACGGCGACCGCGTCCCGCACGACCGGTACGAGCACCCGGGCCCCCTCCCCGCCCGCGCCCGCGCACTCCCCCGAACCGCCACCGGGCGTGCCACCCCGCTCCCGCTCCCGCTCTGCGGAGAGCCTGCGCCGGGCGGTGCGTCGACTGCCGTCCCTCCTGCTGAAGGGCGCCGTCAAATCCGCCGCGGTCGTCGCCCTGCTGCTTCTGTGGGAGGCCGCGCCTCGGCTCGGTCTGGTCGACCGGACGTTCCTGCCGCCGTTCAGCGAGGTCGCCGGGGCCTGGTGGGAGTTGGCAACCGACGGTCAGCTGGCCGACCACACGGGCGCCAGCCTGGCGCGGTCGTTCAGCGGGTTCGGGCTGGCGGTGGCCGTCGCCGTGCCGCTCGGTCTGCTGATCGGCTGGTACCGGCCGGTCGCCGACCTGCTCGGTCCGCTGCTGGAGGTGTTCCGCAACACGGCCGCGCTGGCCCTGCTGCCGGTGTTCGTCCTGCTGCTGGGGATCGGCGAGACCTCGAAGATCTCCATCGTGGTGTACGCGTGCACCTGGCCGATCCTGCTCAACACCATCAGCGCCGTACGCAACGTCGACCCGACGCTGCTCCGGCTGGCCAGGTCGATGGATCTGTCCGCGCCGCGCCTGTTCCAGAAGGTCATCCTGCCGTCCTCGGTACCGGTCATGTTCACCGGTATCCGCCTGGCCGGAGCGGCGTCGATCCTGGTGCTGGTCGCCGCCGAGATGATCGGCGCCAAGGCAGGTCTGGGCTACCTCATCAACTCCTCGCAGTTCAACTTCGCGATCCCGCAGATGTACGCCGGGATCCTCACCATCTCCGCCATCGGCGTGGCCTTCAACCAGGTCCTGGTGACCGTGGAGCGGCGACTCAGCTCCTGGCGCGTCCCCGCCGTCGGCTGACCCGGCCCCACCCCGGCATCCGTCCCGCTCCGAGGAGCCCCCATGCCTTCCACCACCCGTCCCGCCACCCACCGCCGGCTGCATCTCAACGCCTTCCTGATGAACGCCGGCCACCACGACGCCGCCTGGCGGCACCCGCGTACGCAGCCGGAACGCGTCACGGACCTGCGCTACTTCCAACAGCTCGCCCAGACCGCCGAGCGCGGCCGGCTCGACTCGATCTTCTTCGCCGACGGCCTGGCCCTGTGGGGAAAGGTCCGCCACAACGCCCTCGGCGGCTTCGAACCGCTCACCCTGCTGTCCGCGCTGGCCGCGGTCACCGAGCACATCGGGCTGATCGCCACGGTGTCGACCACCTTCAACGAGCCGTTCCACACCGCCCGCAAGTTCGCCTCCCTGGACCACATCAGCGGCGGCCGGGCCGGCTGGAACATCGTCACCTCGGGCACCGTGAACGAGGCCCGCAACTTCGGACAGGAGGAGCACCTGGAACACCGGCTGCGCTACGCGCGGGCGCGGGAGTTCGTCGAGGTCGCGACCAAGCTGTGGGACAGCTGGGAGGACGACGCGATCCTGCTCGACCGTGAGCGCGGTGTCTACGCCGACACCGACCGGGTGCGGGAGATCAACCACCGCGGGGCGTACTTCGGGGTGCAGGGCCCGCTGAACGTGCCGCGCAGTCCGCAGGGCCACCCGCTGCTGGTGCAGGCCGGTTCGTCGGAGGACGGGAAGGAGTTCGCGGCCGAGTACGCGGAGGCCGTGTTCACGGCCCAGCAGACCCTCGCCGACGCCCAGGCGTTCTACAAGGACCTCAAGTCCCGGCTGGCCCGCCACGACCGGTCCGAGGACGAGCTGAAGGTCCTGCCCGGCATCTGCCCGGTCATCGGATCGACGGAGGCCGAGGCGCAGGCGCTGGACCGCGAGCTGACGGAGCTTCAGGTGCCCGAGTACGGGCTCGCCCAGCTGTCAGGGATGCTCGGCACCGATCTGACCGGACTGCCGCTGGACGGGCCGCTGCCCGAACTGCCCGAGGAACGGGACATCAACGGGAACAAGAGCCGTTTCACCCTCGTCGCCGAACTCGCCCGCCGCGACGGCCTCACCCTGCGCGAACTCATCGCCCGCCTCGGCGGCGGACGCGGCCACCGGGTCGTCGTCGGGACGCCCGAGCAGATCGCCGACCAGCTTCAGGAGTGGTTCACCCACGGCGCTGCCGACGGCTTCAACATCATGCCGCCCCATCTGCCGGGCGGCCTGGAGGACTTCGTCGACCACGTCGTGCCCGTCCTCCAACGGCGCGGTCTGTTCCGTACCGAATACGCCGGACGCACCCTGCGCGAGCACTACGGCCTGCCCCGCCCCGCCAACCGGCCGGCCACCGCCGCCGCCACCCCGACGCGCCACGCTCCCTGAACACACCCCTCAACTCACCTACCACCGACGCACATTCCTGCACCCCTCCTGCCCGACACCTCCTGAACGGAGAACCGCCAACCATGACCACCAACACAAACAGCAACAGCAACAGCACAGGCTTCGACATCCGCCGGATCGGGGGACGCATCGGCGCCGAGATCACCGGTGTGGACCTCGCCGCCGACCTTGAGCCCGCCCTCGTCACCGAGATCAACTCCGCGCTCCTGGAACACAAGGCGCTGGTCTTCCGCAGTCAGCGGCTCGACGACGCCGGTCAGCTCCGCTTCGCCGCCCTCTTCGGCGAGCTCACCACCGCGCACCCCACCGTCCCGTCCGTCGACGGACAGCCGAACATCCTGCCCGTCGACGGCGACGAGGGCATCCGCGCCAACCGGTGGCACACCGATGTCACCTTCGTCCGTACGCCCCCGAAGGCGTCCACGCTCCGCAGCATCGTGGTCCCGCCCTACGGTGGCAACACGCTCATCGCCAACACGGCCGCCGCGTACCAGGATCTGCCGGAGCCCCTGCGCGAGCTGGCCGACAAGCTGTGGGCGGTCCACACCAACGACTACGACTACGCCGCCCCGAAGAACGACAAGGCCGCCGAGCACCGCCGGCAGTTCGTCTCACGGAAGTACCGCACCGCGCACCCCCTGGTACGCGTGCACCCCGAGTCCGGGGAGCGGGGGCTGTTCATCGGCGGCTTCGCGCAGAGCATCGTGGGCCTCGGCCCGTCCGATTCCCGCGACCTGCTGCGCCTGTTCCAGTCCTACGTCACCCGCCCCGAGAACATCGTGCGCGTGGCCTGGACTCCCGGCGACCTCGTGCTGTTCGACAACCGCATCACCCAGCACTACGCCCCCGACGACTACGGCGACCTGCCGCGTCTGCTGCACCGGGTGACCGTCGCCGGTGATGTCCCGGCCGGCATCGACGGCACACTCAGCCACACCCTCGAAGGCGACGACGCCACCCACTACACACCCGCCGCGGCCTGACCCGCCGACCCCGCCCGCCGGGGCGCACACCGCGGCCTGCGGTGTGCGCCCCGGCGTCCGCACCCCCGTCACCCTCGCTTCGTAGGCAACGGCGGGAGTTCCTGGTGCCGCACGGTGAAGGCGCCCTTGATGACCGGCGCGAAGGGGGCGGGAGCCATGCAGGTGCCGGTAGGGGACTCCAGGTCCTTCTTGTCCTTGGCGCGGGGTTCGAAGTTCACGATGTCCCAGCCGAAGCCGAGGCGGTCCGGTCCGGCGCCGCGCCCCTGCTGGATGCTGAGACCGATCCGCTTGCCTGTCGTCCCGACGTTCGACTCCTGCACGACCGCGGTGAGCGTCGCCGTGCCGCCCCCGGTGACCAGGCAGTCGACCTTCGCCTTCGACCAGCCGGTGACGTGGTGGGCCGGTGAGTAGTGCTTGATGGTCACGGTGCCCTTGGCGTCGGTGGGAAGTCCGGGCAACGGCAATCCCGGCAGACCGCGGGTGAAGGGCGCTGCCTCCGCGTCGACGGTGAAGCGGATGTCGTCGTGGGGCGAGTAGACGTACGCGATGCGTCCTGCACCGTGGACGCTCGCGACCTTGCTGGACTTCTCAGCGGGTCTCCGGGCGGCGGGCGCGTCGCCGGTCGCGGGCCCCGCCGCGGTGATCCCGGCGAGCACAGCGGCGGCGCCCACGGCACCGAGAGAGACAAAACGCATGGCGAACTCCCCTTATGGAGAAGCAGGTTGATGGGCTACTGGTCGGTCTGCACCGAACGAGAACCAGCTTCACCCGGACCCACCACCCCCGCCCATCGGCCGTCCGGCAGATAAATCCGGACCGCCCGCGGCGTGGCTCTGCCGTTCGGCAGAGATGCCAGGCAGGATCACGCCTCGTACGCTGATCACCATGGGGGAGACGACACCAGCCGTGCCGCAGTTGATACTTGGCTGCCTGCCGGCACTCGCGGCAGCAGCCACCGTGACCTGGCTGCTGGCCCGCCGCCGCACCGCCGCGCACACCCGACTGGCCCGCCCCACGGTGGCCTGCGCGCTGCTGTCCCTGGCGACCACCGCGGCTGCCCCCACGCATACCGGCGCGTCCCTGAGGCTCATGGACGCGATCGTGCTGCTGCCCCTCATCGCGGCGGTCGCCCGCTGGTCGCCCCGACGGGAACTGCGCATCGCGGTCCCCCTCGCCGCCCTCGCGGTAGCCGCCTGGCCCGTCCCACTGGTCGACGCCAGTTTCCTCGAACGTGCGGGCGCGGCGTCGTTCTGGCTGCTCCCGGCGCTCGCCGCGGCAGCCCTCGGCGCCTATCCACGCCAGGTGGAACAGCGCCGGCTTGCCGCGGTCGCAGCGGCCCGGCGCGCCCAACGGCTCCAGCTCTCCCGTGACCTTCATGACTTCGTGGCGCACGACGTCAGCGGCATCGTCGTACAGGCCCAGGCGGCCCGTTTTCTGGCCCCGACCGATCCCGGACAGGCTGTGCTGGCCCTGGAGCGGATCGAGAAGGCGGGCCTGAACGCCCTGGAGGCGATGGACCGCACGATGCACTTGCTGGACGACGACCAGGAACCGCCGAGCACGTCGCACCACCCACCGGGCATCGCCCAACTCACCACTCTGCTGGACGACTTCACCGCACTGAGCGGTACGGACGTCCGCCGCCAGCTGCCGTCGAGCGCAGCGGACGCCTTCGCTCTCGCCGCCCCGGAGGCGGGCGCGTTGGCCTACCGCATCGTGGCCGAGGCGCTCACCAACATCCACCGGCACGCCCCCCGAACGCCCCGCGCCGAGGTCCGTTTGTCGCCCACCCCCACAGGCGTGGAACTGTGCGTGACCAACGAGCCAGGCACACCCTCCAGTCACCGCCCCACCGCCCTGCGCCGCCGGGGCGGGCGCGGGATCGCTGCCCTCACCGAAGACGTCCGGGCACGGGGCGGCAGCCTCACTGCCGGACCGCTCGACGAGGGCGGCTGGCGCCTCACGGCCGTCCTGCCGCTGCCGGCCGCCCCCGCGAAGGAGTCCGAAGAGCCGAAGGCGCCCGGCAAGCCGAAGGAGCCGAAGTGACCACCCCGCCCACCCACGCATCCGCCCCCAGCCCCATCCCCCGCGTCCCCCACACCCCCCGCATCACCCGCATTCTCCTCGCCGACGATCAGGCCGACGTACGCAGCGGATTCCGGCTGATCCTCGACTCGCAGCCGGACATGACCGTCGTCGGCGAGGCGGCGGACGGTGGCACGGCCGTCGACCTGGCTCACGAGCTCCGGCCCGACCTGGTCATCGCCGACATCCGCATGCCGGTCCTCGACGGCTTGGAGGTGACCCGTCGCCTGACCGGCCCGGCCACCCCCGACCCGCCCCGCGTCCTGGTGGTCACCACTTTCGACCACGACGACTACGTCCGTACGGCTCTGCGCGACGGCGCCTGCGGCTTCCTCCTCAAACGCTCGGGCCCCGGCCTGCTGATCGAGGGCGTACGAGCCGCCATGGCCGGTGACCTCCTGATCAGCCCCCAACTCACCGTCCGCCTCCTGCAGGCCCTGGCCACCCCCGCCCCTCCCCCGGCGCCCGAGCCCTCGCCCCTCACCTCGCGCGAGGCGGAGATCGCCCGCCTTGTGGCGGAGGGGCTGACGAACGCCGAGGTCGCCGCGCGCCTCTTCATCTCCGCGGGCACCGCCAAGACGCACATCGCCAACATCCAGGCCAAGTTGAAGGTACGGAACCGCGTGGGCATCGCGGCCTGGTCCTGGCAGACGCGCAACGCCCCGTACGCCGGGCCGTAGGGCCGTCACAGCACCCGGGGCAGGCCCGTCACCGCCATCACGAGCGAATACAGCGAGGTGGTGGCCGTGATGAACAGCCGGTTGTTCTTGGGACCGCCGAAGGCGATGTTGGAGACCGGCTCGGGTACGCGGAGCCTTCCGATGAGGGTGCCGTCGGGGTGGTAGCAGTGCACGCCGTCGTCGAACGCGGCGGCCCACAGCCGCCCCCCGTCGTCGAAGCGGATGTTGTCGAAGCCGCCGTCGGCGCGCTCCGCGAAGACCTTGCCGTCCGAGAGGGTGCCGTCCTCTCGGACGTCGAAGACGCGGATGTGCCGGGCCAGCGTGTCGGCGACGTACAACTGCCGTTCGTCCGGCGAGAAGACCAGGCCGTTCGGTCCGCCGAAACCGTCCGCGACCCGCTGGACCCCGCCCGTGACGGGGTCGATCCGGTAGACGTCGCGGCTGCCGAGCTCGCTCTCGGCGCGGTGCCCCTCGTAGTCACTGGTGATCCCGAAGTCCGGGTCGGTGAACCAGACCGAGTCGTCGGAGCGTACGACGGCGTCGTTCGGGCTGTTGAGGCGCTTGCCCTCGAAGCGGTCGGCGAGCACGGTGACGCGGCCGTCGGGTTCGGTGCGGGTGACCCGGCGGTTGCCCTGCTCGCAGCTCACCAGCCGGCCCTCGCGGTCGAGGGTGTTGCCGTTGATGTGTCCGGCCGGGGAACGGAAGACCCCGATCGCGCCGGTCGACTCGTCCCAGCGCAGCAGCCGGTCGTTGGGGATGTCGCTCCAGATCAGCTGCCGCCAGGCAGGCAGATAGAGCGGCCCCTCGGCCCAGCGGCAGTCCGCGTGCAACCGCTCGAGCCGCGCATCGCCGTTGGCGCACCTCCCGGTACGGAAGCGCTCGTCCAGAACCTCGTATGGAGTGGGGTACAACTCGCCAGACATGGTTATCCCTTCGACTGCTACGGCCGAACCACATTCGCAGTGATACTAATGCGCCCGAACCAGATATGGTGGCGGCATGGGGATGATCCATCAGGGAATCGTGGACGACATCGACCGGGCGCTGATCGCGGAGCTTCAGCGCGACGCCGGCCAGGCTTACGCCGCGCTCGGCAAGGCGGTCGGCCTGTCGGCCGGCGCGGCGCACGAGCGCGTACGCAAGCTCCGCGAGCGTGGCGTCATCCGCCACACCACCGTGGACGTCGATCCGGCCGCCCTCGGGCAGGGCGTGCTCGCCTTCGTCATGGTCGACTCGTCGGCCTGGATGGGGGACGCGGCCGCATCCTTCGCCGCCATCCCCGAGATTCAGGAAGCGCACATCATCGCGGGCGCCGCCTCCGTGCTCGTCAAGGTGCGCACGGCCACCACGGAGCAGTTGCAGCACGTCCTACGGCGGCTCTACGCGATCGAGGGCGTGAGCGGGACTCAGGCCACGGTCGTGCTGGAGACCTTCTTCGAACGGCCGGTCAGCGCCGAGTGATTGCCACGGGGCCGGGCGGTTGCTCGTGACGCAGGGCCGCCCGGCCCGCGTTCGGCCTCACCCCCGGCCGGCCTCCACCTCCAGATGGCGGCGCCCGCCCGGACCGCGGACTTCCAGGGCCTCGAAGCCCCAGTCCCGCAGTACCTGCCGGCACCGCAGGAGGCTCTCCTGCTCCTGGTAGCGGGCACCACTGCCCCGCGGCCCGACCCACCGCACCACCACCAGCCCCGCCCGCTCCTCTTCACTCACGCGGTAGCCGGTCCGCGCCGGTTCGCCGTCCTCGCCGACGGCTGACGGCGCCATGCCTTCGGCCTCCAGGAGCAGGCACACCGTGCGCAGCAGCCGGCGCCGCTCCCACTCGGCGGGACGCGCCTGCGGCTCGGGACCGGAGTTGGCGAGACGGCGGATGCTCAAGATGCCGTCGAGCGCCACACGCAGCTCGGCTGCCCGCACACCGGTCTCCCCCGTCTCCACGGCGTCGTGGCGTTCGGCACCTGTGCGTACGCGCAGGCCGTCCGCCTGATTGTCCCGCTCGTTCATCGATCGCCACCTGGCCCGGTTCGTTCGGCTCCCACCGGCACGAACGGTACGCATCTACCGAGCCGGCACGCGACGGCGGCGTCGTCACCGGCCTGCCGGCGGCCGAACCGGCAACCGGAAGGGGGCACCGGCTGGCGTGGCGAAGGACGCTGCCCTCTACCGGGGCGTTTCGGTCCAGGTGGCCGGCAGTTCGTGGACGCCGTAGATGTTCATATCGGTCCTGGGTTTCACCTCGTCGGCGGGGACGGCGAGTTCGAGGGTCGGGAAGCGACGCAGCAGTCCGTCGAAACCGGCCCGCATCTCGATGCGGGCGGCCCGGTATCTCCGGGGACGGTTCGGTGGGGGTGGCAGGGACCCTCCGCGCCCCACCCACGGCATTCCCCCGCCTCGCCGCGCGTGGCGGCCGTCGTCCCCGGCCCGGCTGCGGAAGGATCACTGCGGGCGCCGGCGGGCGCCATGGGTGCTGGGCGGCCGGGCGGGAAGGACGGGTGTGCGGGACGCGGATGTGGTCATCGTCGGGGCGGGAGCGGCAGGGCTGTCGCTGGCCTACCGGCTGTGCGACGGGCCGGGTGCCGGAGCGCATCGGCCGACCGTGGTGTTGGTGGACGCCCCGCCGGGACCGCGTAGACCGCCGGAACGCACCTGGTGTTTCTGGGAGGCGCCGGGCGGCGACTTCGACCGGGCGCTGACCGCCGAATGGGACGCTCTGCGGGTGTACGGACCCGACGGCACGGAGCGGGTGGGGCGGCCCGCGCCGCTGCGGTACAAGATGCTGCGGTCGGGCGATTTCGCCGCCGCCGTCGAGGCCCGGCTGGCCGGGGGCCCCGCCGTGCGGCGCGTCGAGGCGACGGTGGCGGCGGTGCGCGACACCGCCGACGGCGCCGAGGTGCGGGGGTGCGATGCTGCCGGGCGCCCGGTGATGCTGCGGGCCCGCTGGGCCTTCGACTCCCGCCCGGGGCCCCTGCTTCCGCCGGCCCGCACCACGTTGCGGCAGCACTTCCGGGGCTGGTTCGTCCGTACCCGCAATGCAGTGTTCGAGCCGGAGGTGGCGGACTGGATGGACTTCCGCGTTCCGCAGCCGGCCCACGGCCTCGCCTTCGGGTACGTCCTGCCGCTGGACCCGCACACGGCGCTGGTGGAGTACACCCAGTTCTCCCGACGGCCGCTGGCCGACGCCGACTACGAAAGGGCGTTGCGCCACTACACCGACGAGGTGCGCAAGCTCGGCCCGTTCGAGATCACCGGCGGGGAACAGGGCGTCATCCCGATGACCGACGGCCGGTTTCCGCACCGGGCGGGGCGTTCGGTGTTCCGCATCGGGACCGCCGGCGGCGCCACCCGCCCGTCGACCGGATACACCTTCGCCGCGGTGCAGCGCCAGACCGCGGGCCTCGCCGCCGCGCTCCGGCGGCCCGGGACGCCCCTGCCGCCGCCGGTGCACAGCCGTTGGGCCCGCGCACTGGACGCCGTGCTGCTGCGCGGGCTGGACAGCGGACGGGTGGACGGTGCCGCGTTCTTCAGCGACCTGTTCGGCGCGGTGCCGACCGAGCGACTGCTGCGGTTCCTCGACGGTCGCTCCCGGCTCTGGGAGGACCTGACCATCGGGTTGCGCACGCCCGTGCTCCCCATGCTCCGTACCGTCGCCGAACTCCCCCTGCTGCCCCGAAAGTCCGCCCCGTGGTGACCGGGGCGGCCCGTACCCGGAGGGAACCATGAACGCTCGGTACGTGCCGTCGTCCGCCACGGCCGCCCGGCGCGGCCGCGACCGCCGCGCGCGGGTGCTGCACGGACCCCCGGGTGCCGCGCGGGCGGCGGCCGACGGACCGCCTGCGGTGGCGGTGGTCGGCGGCGGCATCGCCGGTCTGGCGGCCGCGACGGCGCTGGCCGAGCGCGGGGTGCGGGTGACGCTGTACGAGCGCGAACGCGTCCTCGGGGGCCGGCTGGCGGGCTGGCCGGTGCGGCTCGCCGACGGCTCGGCGGCGACCATGAGCCGGGGATTCCACGCCTTCTTCCCCCAGTACTACAACCTGCGGGGGCTGCTGCGGCGCATCGACCCGGGACTGCGAGCGCTGCGACGGCTCCCGGACTATCCGCTGCTGCACCGCTCGGGCACCCGCGACAGCTTCGCCCGCGTGCCGCGCACACCGCCCTGGAGCGCCCTCGGCTTCATGGCCCTCAGCCCCACCTTCGCCTGGCGGGACCTGGCCCGGATGCGCCCCGGCGCGGCCCTGCCGCTGCTCGACGTCCGGGTGCCGCAGATCTACCAGCGGTTCGACGGGACCAGCGCCTGGGATCTGCTGGCCCGCATCGGCTTCCCCCAGGCCGCGCGCCACCTCGCGTTCGAGGTGTTCTCCCGGAGCTTCTTCGCCGATCCTCGCCAACTGTCCGCTGCGGAGATGGCGTTGATGTTCCACATCTACTTCCTCGGGTCGAGTGAGGGGCTGCTGTTCGACGTGCCCGCGGAGCCGTACCCGCAGGCGCTGTGGGCCCCGCTCGCCCGGTACCTGGAAGGGCACGGCGTACGGCTGCGGACGGGCACGCCGGTGGAATGCGTCGAGCCGGGGGGAGGCGACCGGGTGCGCGTGGCCGCGGGCAGCGGGGCGCACCGGTACGACGCCGTGGTGCTCGCCGTCGACACCGGCGGTCTGCGGCGGATCGTGGCGGCGTCCGACGGGCTGGGGGACGCCGCGTGGCGGGCGCGCATCGGGCGGCTGCTCACCGCGCCGCCGTTCCTGGTGTCCCGGCTGTGGCTGGAACGGCGGGTGTCCTCCGACCGCCCCGGCTTCCTGGGCACCAGCGGCTTCGGTTCGCTGGACAACATCAGCGTGCTGGAGCGCTGGGAGGGCGAGGCCGCCCGCTGGTCCGGCCGCACCGGCGGTTCCGTCCTCGAACTGCACGCCTACGCGGTGCGGCCGGACGCCGACCGGACATACGAACAGCGCCGTCTGGTCGAGCAGTTGCACACCGTCTACCCGGAGACCCGCGGGGTGCGGATCGTCGACCAGCGCCACGAGTGGCGGGCCGACTGTCCGCTGTTCGCGGTGGGCGGCTATGCCGACCGGCCCACCGTCCATACTCCCGACCCCCGGGTGGTGATCGCCGGCGACCTGGTGCGCACGGCGCTTCCGGTGGCGCTGATGGAGCGCGCGGCGACCACCGGGTTCCTGGCGGCCAATGCCCTGTTGGCCCGCTGGGGCGTGCGCGGTCACCCCCTGTGGACCGTGCCGGACAAGGGCCGGGTGGCGGCGCTGCGGTGGGCGGCCGGACGCGCCGGACGCTGACCGGTCGCTACGGGAGCCCGCAGCGGTCCGCCGCGCGGACGTCGTATCCGGGCCGTCGGGCCGGCGTTCCGGTCAGCCCGGCCAGCGGCCGCTGTGGCGCAGCTGCCAACGGCGCTCGGCGTACGCGAGATCGTCCCGCCACAGCCGGCCGGCGACCGCCCGCATCAACGGGCGCACGAGCGGAGCCGCGGCGCGGGCCAGCGCGAACCCGGGCCGGTCGGAGCGGGCCAGCACCGCTTCGACCACCGCGGTGCGCGGCCGGCCGCGGTCGTCCGGGGCCAGTGGCGTGGCATGGGTCTCGACCACCGACCCCGCCCCCTCGCCGTCGACGAGGTGCATCACCACCGTGCGCGGCTCCGGTGCGGTGAAGCGTGCCGTCACCGGAACGACCGCGCGCCCGGCGACCTTGAAGGAGACCTCGACCAGGAACTCGTCCGGGCCCTCGGTACCGGCCTCCGTCGGTGCGCCGACCACCCTGAGGTCCACGAACGAGTAGGGGTGGAACCACGCCCCGTGCCAGGGGTCCAGCCGGTTGGCCACCACGTCCTCCGGTTCGCACTCGCCCACGGCCGTGTGCACGGCGACGAGCGTGCCGGCCGGTCCGGGCCGGGGCGGGATCACCGGCCGCGGCAGGGACCGTTCGCCGCCGGCCGCGTCCAGCCGGACCCAGGCGAGCACTCCGTCGTCATGGGCGGGGAACGGTTCCCAGCCGGCGAACGCGGCACCGTCCAGGGCCAGTCCGTGCCAGCGGCAGCGGAGCGTGCCGCAGTGCACGGCGCCCTCCGCCAGCGGCGCCCCGAGGTGCGGGCAGGCCCCCGGCCCGGCCACCAGGCGCCCGGTGGCATCGCGCCAGGCGACCACCTCGACGCCGGCCACCGTCCGGCCGAACGGCTTCCCGGGCCCGATGTCACGGGCCGCGCCGAGTACGAACCAGTTGCCCGACGGTCGGGCGAGCGCCCTTTTCAGCGCCCCGTCGATGACGGCCGGCCGGGCGTCCCGCCAGGTGGGCCGCTGCCGCTCCCACCGCTGTGGCCTGCGCAGCCGCAGCGGGACTCGTGGCCGATGACCGGCGCGCGGGCTCATGCGCTCTCCTTCTGCGCCGGCTGCGGCATCCGTTCCCGCGGTACGGCGGGCGGCGGGGCGGTCAGCCGGGCCGCGACGGACCGGGCCAGCCCGCCCAGTGCGGTGGCCGCGCGGCGCCAGCGGGAGACCACCGCACGCCGGTGCAGCACGGCGTACCCGTCCTCGCGCACCGCGTCGAGGATGGCGCCGTAGAGCACGAAGGCGGTGCGCATGCACGGGCGCGAGACCGGGTCGAGCATGGCGAGGCCAGGGGCCGCCTCGCGGTAGACGCCGCGGGTGAGCTCGGCCGCGGCCGCCAGCGCCCCGGTGATACGCGGGTCCGGGCGGCCGGTGTCCCGACTCCACCGCAGCAGTGCGCGGTCGACACCGTGCGCCGCCAGCAGATCGGCGGGCAGATAGACGCGCCCCCGGTCGAGGTCCTCCCCGACGTCCCGCAGGAAGTTGGTCAGCTGGAAGGCGACGCCGAGCGCGGCGGCGTGCGGGGCGGCTTCCCGGCGGGGGACGACGGTGCCCAGCACGGGCAGTATCTGCAGGCCGATCACCGCCGCCGAGCCGTGCATGTAGGACCGCAGGTCCGCGTAGGTCGGGTAGTCCGTGACGACCAGGTCCATCCGCATCGACGTCAGGAAGTCGGCGAAGTGGGCGTGGTCGATGCCGTACGCGGCGGCGGTGTGCGCCACCGCCCGGACGACCGGCTCCGGGCTCGGTTCGCCGCGCAGACCGTCCTGCAGGGTCCGGTGCAGCACGGAGAGCGCCCGCGCGCGGTCGGCGGTGCTGCTGCCGGTCACCGGGTCGTCGACGAGGTCGTCGGCGTGGCGGGCGAATCCGTAGAGCGCGTGCACGGCCGGTCGCCGGTCGGCCGGCAGCAGCCGGGTGGCCAGGAAGTACGTTCTGCCGTGCCGGGCGTTGAGCCGGCGGCAGTGGGCGTAATCGGCGCGCAGCCGGGGGTCGGTGATGCCCGCCGCGGTCAGTTCGCGCTCCGTCATGCCGGTACGGTCCGTTCGCCGGTCCGGGACGCGCCGGCGCGCGAACGCGGCGGGCGGAGCCCGGTCACCCGGGCGGCGGCCAGCTTGCCCGAGATCAGCACGGTCGGGACACCGACGCCGGGGGTCGTGCCGCACCCCGCCAGCACGGCGTTCTCGGTACCGCGCACGAGATTGCGCGGGCGGAACGGGCCGGTCTGCGCGAAGGTGTGCGCGGCCGAGAACGGCGTACCGGCGGCCAGTCCCTGCGCCGCCCAGTCGGCCGGCGTGACCGTGCCCAGGTCCTCGGCGGTGGCGAGCCCGGTGAACCCGCGGCGCTCCAGCAGCGACAGCAGACTGTCCCGGTACCGGGGAGCGAGCGCGGGCCAGCTCTCCGCGCCCGGTCCGGTCTCGGTGTTGGGGCACGGCGCCAGGACGTAGTGCAGGTGGCGGCCGGGCGGTGCGAGTGCCGGGTCCGAGGCGGTGGGGCGGGTCACCAGCAGCGAGGGATCGCTCATCAGGTGTCCGCGGCGGGTGAGTTCGTCGAAGGTGCGCTCCCAGGCCGCGCCGAAGGAGAGCGTGTGGTGCGCGGTGCCCGGCCAGGTCCGTGCGCCGCCCGCGTGCAGGACCACGGCGGACGGCGCGTGGCGCAGCCGGACCGGACGCCGGGGCCACCGGCCGAGCAGGCGGTAGCTGACCGGGAGGTCGGGGGTGAGCACCACCGCGTCGCAGGCGATCCGCTCGTCCGCGGTGACCACCGCGCTGATCCGGCCGCCGGCGCGTTCCAGCCGGGTGACGGGCGTGCCATAGCGGAATGCCGCACCGGCAGCAGCGGCGGCGTCGGCCATCGCCTGCGGCAGCGCATGCATACCGCCGCGCGGGAAGTACACCCCGGCGACCGTGTCCATGTAGGCGATGACGGCGTACGCGGCCAGGGCCCGGGCGGGCGGCACCCCCGCGTACAGCGCCTGGAACGAGAAGACCCTGCGCAGCCGCGGATCGGTCAGGAAGCGGCCGATGCGGTCGTCGAGCCGGCCGAATCCGCCGAGCGCGGCCAGCCGCGCCAGGTCCGGGTGCAGCAGGTGCAGCGGCGAGTCGAAGTTGCTGTCGATGAAGCGGCGGTGCTGGGCCTGGTACACCTGCTCCAGCCAGCGCCGCAGCCGCCGGTAGCCGTGCGCCGCGCGGGGGCCGGCGAACCGCTCCACCTCGGCCTCCATGGCCTGAGGCTCGGTGTGCACGTCCAGCTCGCTGCCGTCGGCGAACCGGGCGCGGTACGCCGGGTGCAGCTGCTGCAGCACCAGCCGGTCCGAAAGCCGCTCACCGACGGCGGCGAACGCCTCCTCGATCAGGTCCGGCATGGTCAGCACGGTGGGTCCGGTGTCGATGCGATAGCCGCCGCGGTCGACCCGCCCGGCCCGCCCGCCCGGCAGCCCGGCCCGCTCGACGACGGTCACCCGGCGGCCCGCACCGAGCAGATGCAGCGCCGCGGACAATCCGGAGAGCCCGGCCCCGACCACCACCACATGATCGGTGGGCCCCGGCAGCGTCCTCACCGGACTCCGCCTCCACCCACACCAGCACCGTCACCCTCACCCTCACCGTCACCACTGTCAGCCCGCGCAGCACAGGCTGGCGCGCAGGGTGCGGTCCCGCCACTACGGCGCATCGCACCTCCTCACGGTCTCGCCGGCCAAGGGGCAGGCGCACCGCGTTCCGGCACGTCACAGCCCCGCCTGCGCCCCTGGACGCGCCACGGGGGCGTGGCCGGGGCCAGCCTTCACTTGACCACGCCCCACGCCGAAATCGCCGTAACCGCCCCCGGACACACCAGCAAAACCGCCGGTCGGCGCGGCGGCAGCGCCGTCGCCGGGCTCAGTCCCGCTGCCCCCGCTGCTCCTGCCGCTCCCGCTGCTCTCGCTGCTCCTGCTGCTCCTGCTCATCGAGCGGCAAGTTCCGCTTCTCGCACAGCCGCGCCACCCTGCTGGCCAGGTCCTCGGGCACCGGGACCCCCAATCGGCGGGCGGCCCCGAGCCGGTGCCGGACCAGCCCCAGGGTCCAGTCCAGCTGCTCGTCAGTGCGCGCCGCGAATTCCTGGAGCGCCTCCACCATCAGCTGCTGCCGGTCGATGTTCGCGACGTCCTCTGTCATGGGCGCTGAACCTACCTGGGCCTCCTGCCCCGGTACACCGCTGAACGCAGAAGTTATCCGACTGCTACCGCAGTGACAGACTCCAGCAATACGGACAACGGTCCCACCCACGGCGGGCCGCCACGGGCACGTCACGGTGCTCCCGCCGCACCGCGCTCGCCCGGCAGGCCGCCGGCACGATGCCGACGACCACCGGGGCGAGCTGACGCGCAGACGTCACGTACCCAGGGCGCTACTTGGCGCGAATCTCGAACGGCAACGTCCGGTAGAAGAAGGACGTGTCACCGGTGCCCACCGACACACCCGCGTCCACCTTGACCACGGGAGCGGAGTCCGCGACCGCCAGGCGCAGGCGGTAGACGGCGGTGGCGCCCGGCGCCAGCGGCGTCTTGGCGGTCGAGATGAGCTGGGCGCCCATACCGGGGTCGCAGCCACCGGGCAGCAGCGAGACGCGCTGCCAGCCGTGACCGGGCACGTACTGCTGGAGCACCAGGTCCTTCGGCTCCACGGCACGCCCGCTGCCCTGGCCGTACGCGAAGTAGCCGGCGTTCAGTGCCGGGTAGGCCCGCTTGGTGGTGTTCTTGACCGCGAGGGTGAACTCCTTCGCCGCGCCACCACGGGCCAGTGCGGTGCCGCGCGGCCAGTCCGTGATCGTGGTCGTCGGCCGGTCGACAACGGCGCTCCTGGCCGGCGCGCGGTAGGTGTGGCCGTGTCCGTCGTTGACCGAGGCGGCCACGGTCAGGCGGCCGGGCCGGTCGATGTCCTGTACGCGCAGGGCCACCGTGGCGGGGTGGCCGGCGCTCGCCGCCACCGAAACGGGGAAGGTGAACGTGCCCTTCTCCGGATGGTCGCTACCGACCGGCCGTTGGTCCAGGTCGACCCAGCGGTGGGTCTTGGGAACGTAGCGCTGGATCATGAGGGAGGCGGCGCTGAAGCCGTGCGTGGTGACGTCCAGGCGGACGGTGCCCTTGGAGACCGGCGTACGCAGGGTCACCCCGGAGGACGTCCACAACCCGACCGGCGCCTCCGAGGCGAGACTGTACGAGATCTTCTCCCCCGCCCTCCCGGTGGCCCCGGCAACCGGATCGGCTGCTTCCGCCCGCCCCGCGGACGTCACCCGTGCCGCGGACGCACTCGGCTCTGCGGACGTCGTCCGGGCTACGGGCGTCATCCCGGCTCCAGGGGCGTTCTTGGACGCTGTCACCGCAGCGCCGCAGCTCGCCACGGACGTGGACTGTGCCGCACCAGCCACCTGAACGGGCGCGGCCTGCCCGGGAGCCGCGCCCCCCACCACCAGAGCCAGTCCGGCCGCAGCGGCCACCGCCGTACCCACTGCCGTCCGCCGCGCTCCTACAGACCGTTGCGCTGTACGTGTCATATCTCGCCCCCACATCGAACGCGGACGCATCAGCTATGCGCCTCTGAGGAAGAGGAGGCGCCCCGGCGGAGCCGGGTTCCCGCAAACCCCGCCAAACCCCGGAATTTCACTGACATGGGTGGCCGACCAGGACCGGTCGCTCTCGAACTCTTCCCGCGCGTCGCCATCGAGCGCGAACCGATCCCACACCGAGACCACAAAAACCAGAAGCAGCAAACGCCAGAAACACCATAGACAGCACAGACAGCACAGACAGCACAGACAGCACAAATATCATCAAACCCCTCCCCCTCGATCGCGTCGTGAGAGCGGTTCGGAACCGGAAGTACAAGATCGGCAGGACCTACCGATATCGGCTGCACACGGTCATCCTGAAAAGGCGGCCCGGTTCGGGTCCGTTCACCGGAAGGAGCCTTGCCATGGACGACTGGTACGTCGACGACCGCTGCACCAACTGCGACGTCGCCCGACAGTTCGCACCCGACCTGATCACCGAAGCCGACGGCACGTCGCAGATCATGCGCCAGCCTCGCGACGAGGCAGAGACCCGACGCTTACACGCCGCCGTCTTCGCCTGCCCCACCCGCTCGATCCGCCCGGCGTCCGGGCGGCCCGACCGGTCCCTCGACCCCTTCCCGATGGCGCTGGACGACGGCGTCCTGATCTGCGGCCACAACTCCCAGCACACCGCCGGCGCCAACTCCTACCTCCTCCTGCGGCCCTCCGGCTCGGTCATGATGATCGACACCCCGCGCTGGAGCCGTGAACTCGCAGCCCGGTACACCGCGTTGGGGCCCGTCACCGACGTACTGCTCACCCACCGCGACCACGTCGCCCACGGCCGCCGCTACGCGGACCACTTCGGCGCCCGGCTGTGGATCCACGAGGGCGACCTCGACGCAGCACCGGCGGCGGACCAGGTGATCCGCGGCCTCGAACCCGTCGAAATCGGCGAGGGGGTCACCGCTCACCCCCTGCCCGGCCACACCCGAGGCAGCGTGCTCTACCTAGCCGACGACCGGTACTGCTTCAGCGGAGACAGCTTCTACTGGTCCCGCACCACCGGCGATCTGGAGGTAGCCGAGAGCGTGACCTGGTACTCCATCGAGGAATTGGCCAACTCCCTTGCCAGAACGGCCCCACAGCTGCGATTCGAATGGGTCCTCCCCGGCCACGGCGACCGCCACCACCTCCCCGCCGACGAGATGTCCCAGCGCCTGCAAGCACTCACAGAACGCACTCGCCTACTCCGTCCCCAACCGATCGACTTCACCGCCGTCCGCTGGTGAACGAACGCCCGGCCAGCGGACTAGCGCGGGGCCAGTGGGTTACGGGCCACCAGGACCGCGGGGCCAAGGACCGCGCAGCACAACGAGCCAGCCAGCAGTCATCTCGAACCGTAAGGCGTTGCCTTCGGGCTAGTAAGGCGCTGACTCCCCCCGTAAGGCATTACTTCCGATGTCTCCGTCCGTCACGCCCATAGCGCCGCACGATGACGCCGATGCCTTCGCTCCGCTCAGCCGATGATCCCCAACGCTCACCATCCACCGGCATCGCCAACATCTCTTCGCGAAGAAGTCTTTGCAAATGGTTGTAGGCGGTTTACCGTGCTCAACATGACTGACTCAGGCTCAAGTTCAGGTTCAAGCGCGATCCAGGGCCCGTACGGTCTCCCTGAGGCTGAAGCGGACGCTGCCGTTCTGGACGCGAAGGGGCTACGCGCATTGGCACATCCGGTGCGGGTGCAGTTGGTGGGGCTGTTGCGCAAGAACGGCCCGTCGACGGCCACTCGGCTCGCGGAGCGGCTGGGCGTCAACTCCGGTACGGCCAGCTATCACCTGCGTCAGCTCGCTGCGGCAGGGTTCGTCGAGGAAGACGCAGAGCGCGGGAACGCGCGGGAACGGTGGTGGCGTTCGGTCCATCAGTCGACCTGGTTCAACGACCCTGACCTGGCCGCCCGGGAGCCTGAGGCGGCGATGACCTATCTGCAGTCGGTGGCGGGCACGTACGCGCTGCGCGCCCAGCGAGTGCTTAACGAGCTGCAGACGATGCCCCGTACCTGGCGCGAGACGTTCGACATGAGTGACTGGCCCCTGCGACTGACGCCCGCGGAAGCTGCGGCCCTGCATGAGGAGCTGCGGGCGGTGGTCACCCGCTATCGACGGGATACGCCGCCGGAAGCGGCCCTGGCCCCCGAGGACGCCGAGCGGGTCTCCGTCATCCTGCACCTCCTCCCCGAGTTGGACTCAGCCGCCGGCCCGGCAGGAAATCCCGGTTCCGAGAGGCCGACGGGAGCAGAGACGCCGTGAGCGAAGAACTCCTCGGTGCCCACGAGACATCGGGCAGACATGGCGACATATCCAATGGGTCCGGCCAGACATCCAGCAGGCGGAGGTTACGGCCGCTGGGCGGGTTACTCGCGGCGATGGCGGTGTCGTTGACCGGCACCCGGATCTCGGCCATCGCGCTCCCCTGGTTCGTACTCGTCACCACCGGCAGCGCCACCCAGACCGGGCTGGTCGCATTTTGCGAGATGACGCCCTACGTCCTGGTCAAGGCACTGTCCGGGCCGCTGATCGACCGAGCCGGGCCACGGACCATCTCCTGGACCACCGATCTGGCCAGCGCGACCGCCGCCGCTGCCGTACCGCTTCTGCACGCCCTCGATCTGCTCTCCCTCCCCTTGCTCCTTGGTCTCGTCGCGCTGATCGGCGCCGCGCGTGGACCGGGTGACCTGGCCAAGGAGGTCATGGTTCCGCAGGCGGCCGAACGCAGCCGGATACCGCTGGGGCGGGCCGCTGGCCTCACCGGCGTGACCGAGCGGCTCGCCGCCACCATAGGTCCCGCTGCCGGCGGTACCCTCGTCGCACTGTTCAGCCCCCTGACGGGCCTCGCCCTCAACGCCGTCTGCTTCGCGCTCGGATCGCTGATCATCGCCCTCGCGCTGCCCCGCGGAATTGGGCACGCTGTCGCCAAGGCCCCGTCGACCCACAAGAACTCACCGGCCGGGGACGCACAAGCCGGATTCTCGCTTGCTCCGGAGTCACAAGCCGGGGACGTGCAAGCGGAGGAATCGCAAGCCGGGGACTCTCGGCCCGGCTACTGGCGGCGATTCGGTGAAGGCTTTGCCTTCCTGCGCAGCCAACCGCTGCTCCTCACCATCATCGTCATGGTCGCGATCACCAACCTGCTGGACTCGGCGTTCACCACGGTTCTCCTGCCGGTATGGGCAAGGCAGTCCGGCAACGGCCCGGCGGTCATCGGTCTGAACAGCAGCGTGGGAGGAGTCGCCGCCATCGTCGGGAGCCTGGTGGCCGCGACGATCGCGCACAGAATGCGGCGCCGGATCGTCTTCTTCGCCGGGTTCCTGCTCGCCGGGCCGCCGCGCTTCCTCGTCCTGGCCTCCCACGCACCGATGTGGGTAGTCCTGACCGTCTTCGCCGTCGGCGGGCTCGGGGCGGGCTTCCTCAACCCCATCCTGGGCGCCCTCTCCTTCGAACGGGTCCCCCGCCATCTCCTCGGCCGGGTCAGCGCACTGGGCGACTCGCTGGCCTGGGCCGGCATCCCCCTCGGTGGGCTCATCGCCGGAGCGGCGGCAACCTCCATCGGTCTCGTGCCGGCGCTGCTGATCGGTGGCGTGGCGTACTTCCTGACGACGACGCTCACCGCCCTACGACCGGAATGGCGCGAGATGGACCAGTCGCGTAGGCCGCACAACCCTGCCGACACACTGAGAAGCTCAATCCCTGAGCCCTGAGGTTTCAGGCGTGAGCCCTAACTCCCGAGCCCTGGGACCCGGGTCCCGCGGCCTGAGGCATGGGGCCTGGAATTTGCGCCTCTGCCCTCCCATCCTGCGATGCATGCACTGCGTGCGCTGTGTGTGTTGTGTGCGCTGGGTATGTTGTGTGCGCTGCGTTGGGCGAAGGTCACCCGACCTCACTCACCATTTCCCTCCCGGTCGAATGACCGTCAGGCTGAAGCGTCCGCCCTCGACAGCGGCGTGTCGCAAGGCCGCGTTGGCGTCGGCAAGGTCGAAGACGGTGACGTCGAACTGGCGCAGGTCCAGTGGTCCGGACCTCGCCAGTTGGATGAGTTGGGGGTTGGCGTGGCGGGGGACAGCCACTGGCCGCGGAGGGTGATGTTGTTCCTCATGAGCCACGGATACGGCAGTGCGAGGTCGTCACCTCCCAGCATGCCGACGCCTCCCATGAGCACCACCGTCCCGTGCTCGCGGACCGTCATCACCGCCGCCCGTACCGCGGTCGTGGGGGCCGAGGGCGGTAGCAGGTCCAATACGACGTCGATCGGCCCGGGCGCCGCCGCGCGCATCCGCTCGCGGTCCGCCTCCTCATCACCCGACAACCGCACGGTCCTGATACGGGGCCCGAAGCGGTGCTCCAGCTCACCGAGCATCGTTTCGTTCCGCCCCGGCGCGACGACGCTGCCCGCGCCCATGGCCAGCGCGACCGCGACGGCGGCGCTCCCAAAATTGCCGGTGGCACCGCTGATCAGTACGGTCTGGCCGGCCTGCAGTCCGGCGGCGAGCAGCCCGCCGTACGGCACGAGAAGGACCGGCAGTGCACACCACCGGCCCGCGTCCGCCGCATCGATCGCATCGACCGTACCGAGGGGAAAGACATTCTCGGTCGGGACCAACAGTTGCTCGGCGAACGAGCCGTGCCCGAAGTGTGCCTGCAAGCGCAGGCCGCCCTCCCCGCGGGCGCTCAGGCCCTGGAGTGTGATGTCCGGGGTCAGCGCGTCGTCCCGTGCGCGAATGGTCGGATCACACAGCACCCAGTCACCGACGCGCAGCCGCGTCGAGTCCGGACTCACGGCACGCACCCGGCCCACCGCTCCGGTTCCGGGTATCACCGGCAGCGTGAGCAGATACTGGCGTTCCCCGCGGAACACCTCGGCGGCGTAGGGCAACACGCCGGCCGCCACGACATCCACCACTACCTCGCCCGTCCCCACCACGGGATCGGGCACGGTCTCGATCGTCAACGGCGCCCCGAACTCCTTCAGAACTGCGGCTCGCATTTTTTTGACGGCCTCGCTTCCCTCTCACCCTCGTAGCAGCCACCCGACGTGGCATCACGCCATCGTGAACGCGCCCCCGGACCGCAACCAGACCACGCTTCATCCCAGTACCGGGCCCACCACCCTCCTGCAGGGCCGGCCCAAGTCGTCGTGACACGCACCCTCCGCCTGGTCCTGAACAGATCCCCTGACTTTCCATCGCAGCTCGGCTCGGCTCGGCTCGGCTCGGCTGAGCTCAGCGAATGGGTCATTGGGGGTGCCTTCGCTCGTACGCGGCTCGTGGGGGAGGATGCACGCTACTCGCACCAGCCAAGGCCTTACGGAGGCGCACTATGGGAGAGCCGGAACCGGTCGACCTGATTCACCTTGCGGACACCGACGGCAACCGGTGCATCGTTCGTATCACTGGACGCTCCCAGCCCGGCGTACTGACTGGTCACGACACCTTGCGCGCCGATGTCCTGGTGTCCACCAGCTTCCTTGACGCACGCCTTGAGCTTTATCTCTTCCCGCAGGACCTCTCCACTTGGGAAGAGGAGCTGGAACGGCTGGTACCCCGTGCCAACGCGGGACTAGGCGGCGGGCGGGGCCTTGAGCTGGGCATTCAACTCAACGAGGACGAGTCAGTGGGGGTGACCATCCATGACCCCGACCGGCTCTCCACGTTCTTCTGGATCCGGCCACAGGAGGACTGGATCCAGGACCACCGAGCCCGGCTGGACCGAGTGCGGCAGGTCTGGCCGAGTGAGGTCATCGAGACGGCTCCCATGTCCTACGAGTGGAGCCCGAGCCGCAGGAAGTAAACATCTCGGGAGTTGCTCGTCCCCACCACCATCCCAATCCAACATCCCACACCACCCCACGTCCCATACCCAAGGTCCGACACCGGAGATCCGTCACCCATTCCCACGCCCAACACCACTTCGCCAGACGCTCGGGAGGATGATGATCCGCATGAAGAGAGAGAACGAGCGTGAAGCGGCCGTAGCGCGTTTGTGGCAGGAGCATCTGGACGCGGATTTCCCCGCCCGTCTGCGCGGTGTGGAACTGGCGGGAATCGACATGGTGTTGCTCGACGCGGACATCGCGGGGTGCGTGTCCGCCTGGCGCAACGGCGAGGGTTCTCTCGATGCGGAGCGGCACCGGGTCCTGCGCCTCTGCATGGCGGACCTGAACAACGTCCTGCCTCTGCTCACCGATGTCGACGAGCACGCGTATTACGGTCGTCTGCACAGACTGGCCGCGCTCGTCTCATAAGCCGGCCCACGGCAGTGCAGTGCAGTGCCTTGCGGCGCAGTGCGGTGCGGTGCGGTGAATTGCCGGGCGATGCGGTGTAGTCACTGCATGGCTGTTCGGCTGCTCGGCTGCTTGCCGCCGGTGGTTGCTGGCCTATGGATTATTGAGCGACACCCGGAGCATCCAGGTGAAGGCTGCAGGCGCACAATGTGGACGAGGCGACCGTTCAGGGCGCATGGGGGCGGCACGAAGGGGGCGGCGGGGATGGGAAACCGGGAATCACGGGAGCCACAGGAGCCACAGGAGCCACAGGAGCCGGGGATATCAGGGGCTCGGCGCGGGTGGGGGTTGTTGCTGTCCGTCGGCTTTGGTCTGGTGCTCCTTCTGTTGTCGGCAGGGCTGTTCGCCGTGGTGCCGGTCGAGTTGGCGGAGAGGGACGCGTATGCCGCGGCGCCCCCCTGCCCGGCCGGCTCCCGGTCGGATGCGTGCACGACGACGGTTCCGGCGACCGTCAAGGGCACGGAGGACGAGCCCAGCGGCAAGACCGTCCACTACTGGCTCCTGGTTACCGAACGAGGCACAGACACCGACGGGCGTGTGCGGCGTGTGCAGATGGCCGGGTCGGAACCGGTCTACGACACCGTGCGCGCCGGTGACGAGGTGAAGCTGACGTATTGGCGGGGTGAGATCCGCACCGTGCGGTTCGGTGCCGCCGCTCAGGAGACCTGGGAGTCTCCGGAGGGCAACTGGCGCTTCCCGCTGGGCGCCGGCCTCTTTCTGCTGCCCTTCGCGCTGATGGTGTGGTGGCTCGTCTGGTGGCACCGCTGCCGCTACACCTCCACAACGCACAACAGGCTCTGGCAGCTCACCATGGCTATGGTGACAGGGACCGTGGTGAGTTGCGTCGGCATTCTCGGGAGCATGGTCGGCCGCGACGTACCGGGCGCCCTCCTGATCACGGCAGCCGCTGTGCTGCCGGCCGCGGGACTGGGCGCGCTGTGTGCCTGGTGCCAGCAGCGACGCACGAACCGCGCTGCCGCGACCGTCAGCAGCATCGTTCCGGTTCCGCCGACCGACAAGCGGTGCATGCGCGCGGCCGTACTCGGAGACGTTCCCTACAGCGTGGACGGCTTCGACCACTTGGTGGTGGGTGAGGGCCGGCCGGCAACCACACCGGATCCGGATGGGCGCGTCGCCCGCAGAACGCTTCCGGAGACGCTGGTCGTGCAGCACGTCCGAGCGCTTCGTCCCGATGACCCCCCGTTCTGGAAGCAGGCCTTCAAGTACGACGCAGCCGTCATCGAATGCCGGGACGGTGACCACACCGTCCTCATCGCCATTGCCCGGCGTGACGCCCCTTTTGCCCTCGGCGCGCTGGTCAGCCCGTCTTCCTCTCCCCCCACGAAGACCAGCTCCGGGCAGCACAAGCGCATCGAGGAACACCACACTTCTGCAGACGAAGACCACACCTGTGCGGACGAACACCACACCTCCGCCAACGCCGGGCGCACCGACGACGCATAGGGCTTCCCCCTCTCTACGACAATTGGTCAGCTCGTCGATGTCCGCGTCTCGGGCTCTGTAGGATCGGTCAATTGTGAAGAACTCAGTAGGAAGCGCGGACCAGTTGGCCCAAGGGAAGAATTACGCCCTCACCAGCGAGGAAGACGAGAACGACTTCTGGGGCTTTGCGCAAGACGCCAGGGGGTTCTTTTCTCCCTTGGAGGAGGAAGGCTGGCGCCGGGTTGAATTCGTGGGGAGTGCGCCGCAGGGTGGGCTATTGGCCTCCCTGGACCATGTCGGTGGGCGTCGCACGGTAGCGGGAAACGCGTATCTGGATGTGCTCGATGCCGAAGGCGTCAGCATGGGGTCCTACTTCGTCAACGACGTCACCGTGGCCTCCGTCCGGCCTTCACCTTCGGGGGCGGGTTTGGTCGACGTCACGATGCGCATGTGGTGCGACCAGGCCATGCCCGGTTCGGGCTGGGTCTGGGAGTCGATCCGTGCAAGTCGACTGACCCGTACGGGCCTGTGGCAGGAACTCGATGGTGCTGGCCGACGCGCATGGCTGTCAGTTGCTCTGGGGTCGCACCGCTACCAACGCCGCGGAATTCCGGATGCCCCGGCGGGGATGGTATTCACGTTGGACGGTCGGCACCTCGTGGACGTGGACAGTTTCTCTTGCGCCCTCGGTGAGGCGATCAACGGCCCGGGCGGGTATTTCGGGTGGAATCTCGATGCCGTGGACGACTGCCTCAGAGGACGTTGGGGCGCCACTCCTCCGTTCACCCTGGAATGGCAGCACTCCACCGTCGCCCGGAACCATCTGGTCAACCATCCCGCGGTTCAGGAGGACAATGCCGAGGACACCACCGAGGGCAACCGCGAGGACGCTACCGAGGGCGCCGCCACTCTGTTCGCACTTCTCTTGGACATCTTCGAAGAGCGTGGCGTCGAGGTGGTTCTGAAGTGAGGACAAGCCACAGGGAGACCGGTCCGCTCGTTCGCGAACGGTGGTGTTATGCCGCAGTGCCTGCCGAAGACAGCCCGACGGGCAGGGGCAGGCACGGTCAGGGGAACGGGCAGGGGCCCGGGAATGGGCAGGGCCCCGGCACGCATCACCTCAGCTACAAGCCCCGTCCCCGTTACAGCGGAGGGTGATCCGGCACGGGAGAGGCAGCGACCTCATCATCAAGGATCTGCTCCCGCGCAGCGGTGGTCATCTTGTTGATGGCAATGGCCTGGGCAAGCAGCTCACCTGCGGGGGGCGGATTCGTGAGCAGGTCGTCGGATTCCAGCGTGGGGAGGGCCTGCCTGATCAGACGCTGAGCCTCGGGAGTCCTGGGTACCGCGTCTGCCTTGAGGAGATTCAACATCGTCTCCAACGCCTCGGCCAGCTCGCGGACCGTGTCCCGCAGTTCGCCCGTATCGGGGCATTCATCGTTCATGTCACAACGATCCCGGGCCGGCCGCAGATATGCCAGAGCGCCC
Source organism: Streptomyces sp. NPDC107765 (assembly GCF_055657085.1). Taxonomy (NCBI): domain Bacteria; kingdom Bacillati; phylum Actinomycetota; class Actinomycetes; order Kitasatosporales; family Streptomycetaceae; genus Streptomyces; species Streptomyces sp. NPDC107765. The sequence continues at coordinate 554,846 of NZ_JBVKBL010000001.1, forward strand.
ACCGGATCCAGCCACGGTGTGCTGGCGATTTCCTGGGAACACGTGCACGAGATAGCACCGCCCGAGTGGACCCGTGACGGCGTGCGTGCACGGCCTCGACGACCGTCTGGTCAGGGCACCTTGGAGCACCGCGCCGGCGAGGGTGCCAGCATCAGGAACTACACCGGCCGCGTCGGTGGCACGAGACACATGCCATGATCACACCCAGACACACTCAGACACACCCACGCTCCACAGCAAGTACAGGCACGAACCAGCTGAGGTCAACTCCACACGAGGGACGGCGACATGGCAGACCACAACGACGCCAACGTGACAACCGCCGCTCGGGAACCAGCTACTCCAGGCACGGCCGACCCGGTCCACGCACGCATTCCCGACACCCCGGCCGGCGGCAAAGTCATCCTGCTCAACGGTACGTCCAGCTCAGGCAAGTCGAGCATCGCCCAGGCACTTCTCGACATGCTCGACGGCACGTGGTTCCACCTGCCCGTTGACGCCTTCCACGCAATGCGCTGCAAGGGCCCGATATCCGACGAGGACCTCCAGGCCGAGATCGACCGCACCTGCAAGGGCTTTCACCGTGCGGTCGCCGGTATGGCTGCCGGCGGCAACAACCTCATCGTCGACTATCCGCTCAGCCGTCGCTGGCGGCTGCTGGACCTCCTCGATGTGCTGGTGCCCGAAGACACCCTCCTGATCGCGGTGCGCTGTCCGCTGCCCGAGTTGGAGCGCCGCGAGCGCGAACGCGGCGACCGGCACCTGGGACTGGCCGCCATGCAGTACGACCAGGTGCACTCCCACGAACTGCACGACCTCGACGTGGACAGTGGCCTCCACTCCCCCGAGGAATGCGCCCGTCGCATCCGTGACTTCGTTCCAGGCCGACTGCGGCCCACCGCCTTCGAAAGGCTTCGGCAGACGCTGCGGAACCCCACATGACCGGCGGCAGGATGCGCACCCAGTCTGGCCAAGGACAGCCAGGGCCATCAAGGGCAGTCAAGGACATCAGGGCACGGGGCACCAAGGCACCAAGGCACCAAGGCATCAAGGCATCAAGGCATCAAGGCAATCGTCCACCGGGATTCAGTTCTGGTTCACCGGCCAGGCCGCCGCCGGGTCGCAGTGGGCCGGGCACGCCAGCAGATAGACCTCGTTCGCGAGGAAGAGGTTGTAGGTGTCGGCTCGCACGCTGTAAGGCTGCTCCGGTAGCCCGGGATGGACGGCGAACTCCATCCCTTCCGGCACCTGGCAGACGTACACCAAGTCCGCGCCGCACGCGCACGTGTAGTACTCGGGGTACTGGGCCCAGGAGGGCGTACCACCCACCTTGAAGGACTGGGCTCCAGGCCCCTGCTCTTCGGGAGTGTCCGTGAAGGGCCGGAGCGTCAACGGCAGAGCGCGCACGGACGGTTCGGCCTCCGCGACCGGCAGCGCAGCACGGCTCTGGAGCAGCACGCGCCAGAACGGACGCGGGTACGGCGGCTGCGGAGCGTCCCAGTACCGGGGTACGAGCCGGCCGTCGGAGAACTCGGGTTCGGACGCGTCGTTGTGCGCCCGGCAGTGGAAAACCAGCAGATGGTCTCCACCGAAATGCTCCGTCTCGGAGGGAATGTCCAACTGGAAAAACAGGGCCATCCGCTCCCCACAAAAGCACTCGGGCCACTCCTGCCCGTCGTCGAGGAAGGGCCAGCCACCCACGGAGTTCCGCATCGGCCGGTTCAGCGGCTCGGTTCCCACCTCAATCGCATGGGCAGACAGCGCTGCCTGCACGCCCCTCACATCACGTTCAACCATCCGCTCACTCTAAGGTTCGACCATCCACTCCCTCTGAAGGGCTGCCCAAACCTTCCTCACTGCTTGGCGCTGCTTATGCGTTCCGGCAACGGGTGCTCAGCCCTCCCGCAGGAACCGGAGGAGAACAGCGCAGCCCATCCAATCCCAGCCAAGCCAAGCCAAGCCTGGAGAGATCCAATCTAGGACAGTACTCGTCCTAGATCCGCGCCAGACTGAGCTGCATGACGACATTCCGCGGCCTTGCCACCATCCGCTATCACGCTGACAGTCTGGACGCCGCCCGTACTTGGTACACCGAAGTCCTCGGCGTGGAGCCGTACTTCGTACGCGATGAATACATCGAGTTCCGGCTCGGTGACCACCTGCAGGAGTTCGGTATCTCGCGGACTCCCTCCGCGCCTGCCGGCGTGGTCGCGTACTGGCACGTGGACGATGTGGACGCGGAGATGGCCCGACTCATGAAGCTCGGCGCACGGGAACATGAGCCGTTGCGCGACTACGGCGACTTCCGGGCCGGCGCCGTTCTCGACCCGTTCGGCAATATCCTCGGCGTGATGCACAACCCGCACTACCTGCAGGTATGGGGCGACCGCGACCGCGCGGCTTCCGGCAGCTGATGACGCCCGCGCCGTGTGGCCTGTTGCTTGCGGTCTGGGGTGGGGGAACTTCTGATCTACCGGAAGGCTGCGGCGTTCCGCGCGGCCCACTCGTGGAAGCCGTGCGGGGGCCGCCCGAGTGTCCGCTCCACGTCCGGACTGACCTGCCGCTCCTCCGGGGTCGGCTCGCCCAGAATCGCCAGTGTGCCCTCGACGACCGGCAGCGGCATGAATTGTGCCATCTGCGCATGGGCCTCCTCACGGGTCTGTTCCACGAAGCGGACCGGTTCCCCCAGCGCCTCGGCGAGTGCCGCCGCGCGTTCGCGTGGGGTGACCGGCGCCGGTCCGGTGAGGTGGTACGTCGCGCCGTCATGCCCCTGCTCACGCAGAGCGGCGGCGCCGACCGCGGCGACGTCGTCCGGGTCGATGAAGGGCAGACCGACATCGCCGAACGGAGCGGCAGCGGTGCGATGGAGCCGGACCGGCTCCGCCCAGGCGAGGGCGTTCGATGCCATGCCGCCGGAGCGCAGGATGGTCCATTCCAATCCCGATCCGCGCACCGCCACCTCGAACCTGCCCGCATGCGCGTAGACATCCGGCCGGGTCCCCGCACCCTGACTGGACAGCAGAACGAGCCTGTGAACCCCCGCAGACTTGGCCGCCTCCACGATCCCTTGCGGATCCTCCCCGGCCACCAGGAGAAACACCGCCTCCGCCCCGTCAAGCGCGGGCCGCGAGCTCTCGACGTCCCCCAGGTCTGCGGCGACCACGCGCACGCCCTGAGGAACATCAGCCTCGGTGATGTGGCGAGCCACAGCCGTGACCCGTTCACCCGCCTCGACCAGCATCCGTACCAGCGTCCGTCCCACATTGCCCGTAGCGCCCGTAACGACGATCACGACGACCCCCATAGGTGAGTAAGCGAGTAAGTAGGCGAGTAAGCAAGAAAGCAGGTTAGTGAGCAACTGAGTGAGTAGGTGACTGACTCAGGTAGGCACTCAGCACGCCCCCAGCAGCGAGTTAGTTAACTCGTTAGTTGGCCAGTCGGTAGTTCGTAGTTAGTTAGTTGACTGACTCACTGGGGAGAACGTAGCACACCTCCCGACCTATAGTTAGTCGGGTGACCAACTCACAGAGTGCGAGAGCGAAGAACGCCGGTGCCAAGCGGCAGCGTCTGATGGCCGCCGCCGCCCAAGTGGTGCACCAGCAGGGCGCCGAACGCACCACCATCGCCGACATCGCGCGCGCCGCCGACGTCCAAGTGGGCAACGTCTACTACTACTTCAAGACCAAGGACGAACTGGTCGCCGCGGCGCTCACCGAACACTCACGTCAGCTGGAGACCCTCACCGGCGAGCTGGACCGGCTGCCCGATCCGCGTGAGCGGCTCAAGTCCCTCGTACGGGGCTGGGTCGGGCAACGTGACCTCGCGGCACGCTATGGCTGCCCCACCGGGACGCTCGCCATCGAGCTGGACAAGCGCGCAGAGGGCGGGCTGGACAAGGAGGCGGGCAAGGTCATCCGGCTGCTGCTGGACTGGGTGGCGAGCCAGTTCCGGGAGCTGGGCCTGCCCGATCCCGAGGGACTCGCGTTGACCCTGGTGGGCGCGTACCAAGGGATGTCCCTGCTGACCAACGCGCTGCGGGACCCGCAGATCATGGTGAAGGAAGGCGAGCGCTTGATCGCGTGGCTGGACACCCTCTGAACGGTGGGCACTCTCCGAACGGGGACCCTCTGACGGTGGGACAAAGCGGCGTTCAAGGAGATGGTGGGGGCGGCCATCTTCTGGCGGATGCCGTAGCCGTCCCTCCGCTCAGGGCGAGTAGGAGTGTGCTGAGCAAGTCCACGTCGGTCGAGGTGAATGGTAAATGCGTTGTTGATGTGACGTGACTCGGTCAGGATCTCGGAGCATGGACCGTCCCTCTGCCATCCTGCGCTCGGACCAGGTCGAGCTGCGCCGTTGGCGCACGCACGACATCGAGATCCTGGACCGGTTGGTCAACGAGTCACGTGACCACTTGCTCCCCTGGATGCCCTTCGCGGCCAGCCACAACCGGAAGCAGGGCGAAGAGTTCCTGACCCGGTGCGAGGAGGAGTGGGCGGCGGGACAGACGTACTGCTACGCGATCACCTCGGGCGGTGTGGAGGTCGGCAGCTGCAGTCTGATGCGCCGGATCGGGCCGGGCGGGCTGGAGATCGGCTATTGGCTCCACCCTGAGTGGACGGGGAAGGGCTTGGCCACCATGGCCGCTGGCGCCCTGGTCGCCGCGGGACGCCGACTGCCTGGCATCGACCGCATCGAGATCCATCACGACGAGGCCAACCCCGCCAGTGGGGCCGTCGCCCGGCGTCTGGGCTTCACCGAAACCGAGCGCGTCCTACTGCCGGACGGGCCCGAGACCCCGCACGAGACGGGCATCGACGTCATCTGGCGCCTGCAGATCCAGATCCGGACCTCGCCCTCACCGAGCCCCTGCACTTCCGCCTCCGCATCCACCTCCAGCTCCACCTCCACTTGAACCTGCACCTTCGCCTGCACCTGACGCTGTTGACCGTATGTGTGCGTACGTGGGGAGGCCCGCCGTCCAGGAGGGCGGCGGGCCACCGGGGGGGGCGGGCCACGGGGGGGCGGGCCACCGGGGACGACGCCCGGCGCGGCGCCGGCACCCGCCCCTCTTCCTCAGCTCAACGACGAGCTGGACGGGACGACGACGCCGTACAGGTCGGCGATCGTCGCAAGCGCGCCGTGGTGGAGCTGTGCGGCGGACACGTCGGCCACCGGCGTTTGCAGGGGCCGTGTCGCGCAGGCGTCGGCGACGACGGTGGGCCGGTTGCCGCGCAGGAACGCGCCGGCGGCGGTGAAGGCCACGCACATGTGGGTCATGAACCCGGCGATGATGACGTCCGTGTTCCCGGCGGCATCGACGTGGTCACCCAGATCGGTGTCATGGAACGCGTTGGGCGTGGCCTTGACGACGACGGGCTCGCCCTCGACGGGCGCCACACGTGGGTGGATCTGGCCGATTTCTGAACGGATGTCGTACGGAGTTCCCTCGCCGGCGTCGTTGATGACGTGGATGATCTTCGCCCCCGCGTTCCGGGCTCGGGCCAGTAGTGTGGCCCCGGAGTCGAGAGCTTCCTGCCAACCCGCCAGCTCCAACGCCCCACGGGTGTAAGTGTTTTGGTAGTCGATCAGGATCAGTGTCGCAGCGGCCAGCGAGGCCGGCGTCTGATCGAATCCGCTGAGTTCCCGCAGAGTTGTCGTAGACATTGCTGCACTTTCTCGGGGTGGGTGTCGAAGTTTTCGGGCCGCCGCGCGATGGCACAGCCCACGCTACGGAGCCGCCCCGCATGGCGGCAATGTCATGTAACTTGCAGATACAGACATCGCCTGCCTCACCTCGTTCACCTCGCATCGCATCGCCTCACCTCACCTCGTTTCCCTCCTATCGCAGCGCCTCGTATCGCAGCGCCTGGCATTGCTTCGCCTGCCAGCGCATCGCCTCACCGTTGCCGACCCGGCGGAGACCCCTTGAACAGCTCAAGCAGCTTGCGCAATAGCAACAGCAGTAACACCAGCGGCGGCAGCAGCAGCAGCAGCAGCAGCGTCAAACGACTCATCGTCGTCCTCCTCTTCGACGGCGTCGACCTGCTGGACGTCACCGGTCCCCCGGAGGTCTTCGCGCTGCTGCAACGGGAGACGGGCGACGCGGCGGGCTACCACGTCGTGCTGGCCGCCGAAACCATGGACCCCGTCACCACCTCGGCCGGGGTGCGCGTCCTCCCGGACATCACCTTCGAGGAGGCGTCGGCGAGGAGCATCGACACCCTGATGGTTCCGGGCTCGGTCGAGGTCGACGATCAGCGCCGCGTACGGGCCCTCACCGATCCCACGGTGGTCCAGTGGGTGCGGACGCTCGCCGGCCGGACGCGGCGCATCGCCTCCGTTTGTGTGGGAGCGCATATCCTCGCAGCCGCCGGGCTCCTGGACGGAAGGCGCGCCACGACCCACTGGTCGACCGCGCAGCAACTCGCCGCCGACCACCCGTCGATCGAGGTCGACGCCGACCCGATCTTCATCCGCGATCAGAACGTGTGGACCGGCGCGGGCATCACCGCCTGCCTGGATCTCTCCCTCGCCCTTGTCGCCGAGGACTTCGGCGAGACCATCGCCCTTCGCGTCGCCCGGCAGCTCGTCATGTACCTGAAGCGCCCGAGCGGCCAGAGCCAGTTCAGCGTCCCGATCGAACCCGTCTCCACCACGCGACGCATGGACGATCTCCGCCACCACATCACGCAGAACCTCGCCGAACCCCTCACCGTCGCCGATCTCGCCGACCACGCCCATGTGAGCGAACGCCAGCTGACCCGGATCTTCAAGACCGAACTCGGCATGACGCCGGCTGCCTACCTCGAATCAGCCCGCGTCGAAGTGGCCCGAAACCGACTCGAGTCCACGGATGACACCCTCGAACGCATCGCATCCGCCTGCGGCTTCCATACGACCGACACGCTCATCCGGGCATTCCGCCGCAAGCTCAACACGACACCGACGGAGTACCGCAATCGCTTCCGCATACCGGTTAGCGGACCTGACAGTCGCGAAGCGCGGCGCTGGTGATCCGTGTCGCCACGTATAGGCACGTCTTGTGGGGGGCGGCGCGGGCACCGTTGAGGTGACCGAATTGTCGGGGGGGTGTGGTCCGGCGCACGCACGGGCCACAGGAGCGGGCGCCCGGGCCGGGCCTGCCATGCCGCTTGGTCCGCGCGCCGGAACCGTTCTGGGCGGGAGCACGGGCCCCACCCAGAACGGCCTTAGGGACCCACCAGTCCCTTGCGCGCCCTACGCACGCAAGGCGACTCTATGCCGGAGAATTTAACGGGACATCAACGGCTCGGTGGGATCGTGATAACGCGTCGGCCATTCTCGCTCCGGCACCCGAGGGAACGCTGGCCCAAATTGGCCGACGCTTAAAGGAGCTCGCCTAGGCTGAGGCCCACATGCTCATGTCTGCAAGCCGATGCCTGCAGGCTTATAGCCACACGCCTATGGCCACATGCCTATGGCCGCATGGCCGCATGCTTATAGCCGCATGGCCGCATGCTTATGCCTGTATCCCGAGGAGGAGACGTACATGAGTGCATTTCGTCGCAGCGCGTCCCTGTTGGTGGCTGGGCTTACCGCCCTGCTGACCGTGTCAGCGGCTGTCGAACCCGCCGTGGCCGCCGACCCGGCTCGCCAGCCCCTCACTTGCTCACCGTCGACGGCGGGCTCGTTCCTGCTGTGCAACGTCGAACGCAACTTCTCCGACACGTGGGACGGGCGGGCGCTGTTCCGTCTGACCTCGGCCGCAGCACGTACTGGGGAAGGCAGTTACTTCCTGTATGTGCCGGCCACGGCGGCCGTCCAGAGCATTCCCCACAACGGCCCAGAAGTGCCGTCCGACTGGCGTGCTGTGCTGTTCACCATGCCGCGTTCGGAACACCGTGTGGAAGTCCGCTTCGGCGATATCGACCGTCCCGAGGCAGCCGAGCCGGTCGCCTGGGTGGAGGAAATCCCGGCAGGCTGATAGCACTCGGGGCACAGCGGGCTGTCACGCCGCGGATGCAGAACACAGTGCACAGAACACAGTGTGCAGAACACAGTGTGCAGAACACAGTGTGCAGAGCGCAGTGTGCAGAGCGCACTGTCAGCCCATGCGAGGGTGAGTCGACGGTTAGCGTTCCGATTACTGCCACCATCCCGAGGCCGTGCCTTTTCTGTCGGGCGGTGCTCTTGCTCAGGCGGCAAACCAGGGAACACGGCAGGCGTGCGGTGCTGTGCCTTCCGGGCACATGGTCTTGAGTACCGTCTTGCGGATCGCGCGCCAGGTCCGCAAGGAGCACGCCAACTGGACACGTAGCTCGACCAGTTCCCGCGTTTCGCTGTTCTGACCGGGGTGTTCCCAGGCCCACTGGTCTGCCAGCAGGTCGTACATGTCGGCGGTCGTGATATCGCTCCCGGGAAGCGTGTGGTGGACGGCCTCGCCGAGGATCCGGACGCTCCGGGAACCGACAGCTTCGCCGATGATTCCCCTGACCCAGGCCAGCCCCTGCTCATCCGCGTACAAGCCGAACCTCAGGGTGCGCGTCCTCATTGCCTCAAGCCTTCTCTATTGTCATCCCCGGTATCTTCACCGGTGTCTTCACCCCGTGGATTCTCCGGTGTCCTCACAGAGGTCTTCCCCGACATCTTCACCGACGTCTTCACCGGACCGGGAATTGCACGGTGGCCCACGGTAGCCACTGACAGCTGGTTCCTTCACCTGCTTTTTCGCTACGAAAGGCACAGGACGAGCCAACCTGACTGGCCACCGAGGTCATGCAGCCTTACTGCTGACACGCACCCCTACCTCGTCGACGGCTCCGTGCCGGCCAAGAACGTCCACTGCGCCGGGCCCGGGCTGCCCCCTGCCTGAGCTGCCACTACAGGCGCAGGGCTGTGGCGGATGTACCACTCGGTGGACAGCAGTCGCTCCCTGCCGTCCGCCGGGAGCCCGGCGATCACACCCGGCAGGGCTCCCCGAGCCACCTCGCTGCGATGGGCCAGGACGGCAGCGACCTTCTGCTCCAGCCAGGGGCCGACGTCCACGGCCGCGGTGATCTGGTCGTCCGGAACGCTGTACACCGCCTTGCGCACCCCGACCACCTCCGTCAACGCCGGCACCACGGAACGCGGGTGGGTGGCCAGGTAGAGCGCGCTCGGCTGCCAGGGTTCGCCGGCTCCCGGTAGAGCTGGTCGAGCCCGGCCGCCTGGACCGCGAGCACGGTCACCCGGTGGGTGTGCACATGGTCCGGATGCCCGGGCAACCCACCGTAGGCGTCATGCGTGACCACCACCTCCGGGCGGAAGTCCCGGAGGTGCGCCACCAACCGCCGCACGGCTTCGTCGAGCGGCGCCTCGATGAAGGGCACGCTGCCCGGCGCCGACTGCGGTACGCGCGCATCGGCGAAGCCGAGCATCCGCGGCTCACCTGCACCAAGGATGCGCAGTGCCTCGGCCAACTCCGCGGCCCGCCGGGTGCCCGCGTCCCAGGTCGCCGTGACGACTCCAGTACGCGCTCCCGCCGCCGCATGCCGGGCGAGCACTCCGCCCGCCGACAACGATTCGTCGTCAGGATGGGCAAAGACCCCCAGCAGGCTCGGTACCAACCTCGACCTCGACTTCGACATCAAGGGACCACCTTCCAGTACGGGAGAGTCGGATCACGGGCCGCCGGAGGGCCCGTCATCCCCGCCTGGCCCATCATCCCCGCCTCGCCCCTCCGCATGGCGGCACTTGACGTCGACGAGTCGGACACGTCCCCGACACGGCACGGGGCTTGATGTCGCCAGAGTGGCTAACTCCCGCCTAAGCAGGTGGAGTTGACTCGACCGTCATGCACTATGGTCGCGTGGAGAGCGAAGCTGACCGCCCTGCGAACGCGAATCGCCACCTTCCCGTCCCCGCCGGCCGCGGCCGGCCTTCTGCCGCACCTGCCACCGATGCCCCGCTGACCCTGGGGGTGGAGGAGGAATATCTCCTGGTCGATCCGGTGACCCGGGAAGTGAGCCCGCTGGGCCAGAAGGTGGTGGCGCAGGCGTCCTCTTCCGGACTCGGGGACCGGGTCGGCACCGAATTGACGTGTTATCAGGTGGAGGCACGTACCGAACCGCACGCCGTGGTACGGAACCTCGGGGAGCAGATCCGGTCGATGCGGGCCGTTGTCGCCGATGCCGCCGGGCGTCAAGGGTTGCGCGTGGTCTCCAGCGGTTCGCCCGTTCTCGGGCAGTCGATTCCGCCGCCCATCTCGGACGGGGCCAGGTACGCGCAGAGCGTCGCGACCTTCCGTGCCCTGGACGACGAGCAGACCGCCTGCGCCTGTCACATTCATGTGGGAATCGCGGACCTGGGCCAGGCGCTCCAGGTCAGCAATCATCTGCGGCCCTGGATCCCGGCCCTCATCGCCCTGACGGCCAACTCGCCGTACTGGCACGGCAGGGACACCGGCTATGCCAGTTGGCGCGTGATGACCTTGGCGCGCTGGCCGGTCTCCGGTCCGCCGCCGTACTTCGATTCTCCGGCCCATTTCCACGACCTCGTCGGGCGCGCCATCGAGGTGGGAGCGGTCATGGACCGAGGCGGTCTGTACTGGGACATCCGGCCCTCCAGTCATGTGCCGACCCTGGAGATCCGGGTGGCCGACGCGGCCGCCACCGCTGACGAGACCGTACTGTTCTCGGCCATCGTCAGGGCCATGGTCGCGACCTCGCTGAAGGCCATCGACGCAGCTGAACCGGTACCGCGTCCGCAGCCGGAGCTGCTGCGCGCGGCATGCTGGCGTGCCGCGCGCGACGGCCTGGCCGGGCAGAGCGTCGATCTGCCCACCAGCCGCCTGGTCCCGGCCGCGGCCCGGGTGGACCGGCTCCTGACGTGGATCCGGCCCGCGCTGCGCGCATACGGCGATCTCGGGTTGGTGCGCTCCGGGTGGTCACGGCTGCGGGCCGTGGGCAATGGTGCCGACCGCCAACGCGTCACCTATCAGCGCCGTCACAGCCTGCCCGACGTCGTCGACCACCTGATCGCCGCCACGACACCGCCACCGACCTATCGGTGAACGCGTGCACCGGCCCACCGGCCGCTGCCGGGTTCAGGACGCGTGGCGGGGCCAGGGGACGTCGGTGGCGACGGGTGCGGTGTAGTCGACGCCGGGGACGGCGAAGCCGTACAGGCGCTGGACCTCGCCGTGGAACCAGTCGAGGTCGGCGAGTTGGGCGATGGTGTCGGTGGTGGCGGCCTGCCAGCGTTCGGCGACGGCGGTCTGGACGTCGGGAGCCAGCTCCCAGGTGTCGAGGCGTACCCGGCCGTCGTCGTCCAGGTCGAGGGGGCGGGCGCCGGTGAGCTGGTCCCACAGGTCGGTCAGCTGGGCGAGCGGCGGTACCACTCCCTCGCCGAGGACGCCGCGGAGCAGCCCGACGTAGAGGGCGATGCCGGGGATGGCGGTGGAGGACTGGGTGACGGCGGCGCCGTTGACGGAGGTCACCGCACGGCCGCCGACGAGCTTTTCCAGGCGCTCGGTCAGGGTGCGGGCGGTGGCCTCCAGGTGGGCCTTGGCGGTGCCGATGGTGCCGTGGCGGTAGATCGCGGCGGTCAGCGGGGATCCGATGTAGGACAGTGCCGCGGTGGTGAACCCGTCCGCGAGCAGGCCACGGTCGGCGAGGTGGTCGATCCACCGCTCCCAGTCGGCGCCGCCCATCACCGCGACGGTCTGCTCGATGTCGTCGCCCGCGGCCGGCTGGGTCTCGACCTCCTTGATCTCGCCCGCGCCCTGGTCGTCGAAGACCAGCGTCTTGGTCCGGTGGGCCTGGCCGATCGGCTTGAGTACGGAGGCGTAGAGGGTCCCGGTGTCGGGGTCGGTGCGGCGGGGCGCGGCGACGGAGTAGACCAGGTGGTCCAGGCGGCCGCCGAACCGCTGCTTGAGGAGGTCGGCGACCTGGTCCTTCATCTCGTCGGCGAAGCCATCGCCGTTCAGGAAGACCATGTCGCGCCCCGCCTGGGTGGCGAGTTCGGCGGTCGCGGCGGTGCGGTACCAGCCGGCCGTCGCGGTACGCCGTTCGCTCGGGCCCTTCTCGAAGCAGACCCCGATGCCGCGGATCCCGGCCCGCCGGAGGCCGGCGATGGTGGCGGCGAGCCCGTATCCGGCGGACGAACCGATGACCAGCGCCACCGGACCGTCCCCCGTCGGCGTCGCGGCGGGGCCGGGCACGGCGGCCTGCCACATGTCCTCGACCAGGCGCCGGCAGCCTGCCGGGTGGGAGTCGAGGAAGAGGAAGCCGCGATGACGTGGGGTGATGACGCGTTCGGTCACGATCAGTCAGTCCTTAGGTCATTCGGACGTGAAGCATGCGGAGGTCAAGCACGCGGAGGTGAAGGTGGCGGCGGCGCCGAGCCCGGTCGGCGCACCTTGGGCAAGTCTCCACCCGCACCGCATCGGACCGTTACCTCGACGGGCACAGGGTTCGCGATCTTGGATTGGAGCTTTTCCACTACTTCGCGCGGACCGCGTCCAGCAGCCCTTCGCACACTCGCGGGAAGACAGAGGTGGCGCGGGGCCCGGCCCGGGCCCCGCGCCTCGCTCCCTCACCAGGCCGACGGCCGGGACCGGTCGGCGCCCTCGCTCTCCTCCGGCCATTCGATGGGACGGCAGTCCGTGCGGTAAAGGGCGCCGGGGTCCGGTGCGTACACGTCGTCGTGCGGCCCGCTCCAGTAGCCCCGCCGGGTCCGCGGGAGGGGGATCTCGACCAGCTTCCCGTCGTGGATCATCCACAACCCGAAGCAGTCGTCCTCCTCGTCGTGTATCAAGACCTGCACCGTCTCCGGTCGGGGCCACGGCAAGGACTCCAGATGTTTCAGCAATCCGGATCTGCTGCGCACCCGCACGAACTCCGCGCCCCAGCCGAACCCGTAGTTGCCGCCCGGGGACATCTCGTGGAAGACGCCCTTCCAGGTACGGGAGTCGTCGTACCGCGTCAGCGGCTCCATGACCTCGTCCGCGTCCTGCGCCAGCACGATCACTTCAGCGATTCTGCTCATGCGGGGAGTATCACCATCGGCTTCGCCACCACCAACCCGGTGTGGCCTCTGGTCCGGCACGCCGTACGGGAGGCTCCTCAGGGGGTGCAGGCCGCGGCGACCGAGAGGCTGTTCTCGTAGACATGGTGCCGGGTGATCAGGCCGTCTTCCACGGACAACCGCAGGGCGAAGGGCCCTTCGAAGGTCTTCCCGGTGGCCCGAACCGTCCCCGAGAGGTGGCCTGTCAGCACTGCGTCCGTGCCCTCCACCACGATCGCGTCGATGGAGAAGGCACCCTCGCCCGGGACCGTGTGCGCGGCCAGTTCGATCCAGTGGCCCGCGACGTCCGCACGGGTGGAACGGGGGCGGATCCAGGGCACCTGCGGGTTCTCGGCCACCATCCAGTCGACCTTCTCCGCGTAGACGGCAGCGATGTGCTCGGGGTCGCCGCCGGCGGCACGGCGAAGATACTCCTCCACGACAGCCCGGGTGCGCTCGGTGGTGGTGGTCGTCATGTTCGGGGGGTTCCTCTCTCCAGTGATGCAGTGATCAGTCGTGCAGGCACCAGTCATGCAGGCATCAGTCATGTCGTGACCAGTCATGTAGTGATCAGCCTGCGCGATGCGGTGGGGAGAGTCGATTACCTCGCAGGTAAGGAACCCCAGGTCAGCCGTGACGGAACCCGCCGAATCCGCCACCGTGGTCACCCGGCCCACCGTGGTCGTGGCCGTGGTCACCCGGCCCGCCGTGGTCGTGATCGTGGTCACCCGGCCCACCGTGATCGTGACCGTCGCCGTGGTCGTGGTCGTCGCCCGGACCGCCCGGCCTCGGCGGGAGTTCGACGGTGTCGCAGTAGATCACCGGGCCCGGCGTCGTGAGCGACGTGGGGACGTCGGGGCGGATGCCCTCGGTTTCGAGGACCAGCAGACGCAGCGGCCCGCGCCGTCCGGGCGGTAGCGGGATCTGGCCCGTGTAGAAGGGCGTGTGGGAGGACTCCGCGTCGACCGAGGTGAGTGGGGTGGTGGTGTCGTCGAGGGTCACCCAGCCGAGGTCGTCGTCGTCGACCAGGCTGTTGCGGCGTTGCAGCGTGGCGGTGATCCGTGGCGGCTGGGAGCCGGTGGGGTCCCAGGAAGGGCCGCTGACGCTGACCGAGAGCGGGTCGCCGAGCGTGACCCGCAACTCGCGGTCGGGCAGGGTACGCACCAGGTCGGCGAGGACGACCTTGGAGATCTCGGCTCCGGAGACGGAATCCGGCTGGTAGCGGACCAGGGCGAGCCGCACGAAGGGCAGACAGGTGTCCCCGGTGTCCAGGTCCAGGTCACAGAACCAGCGGCCGACCTTGTCTGGGTCATCGCCGGGCTTCGGCACGGGCGTTTCGCCGGGCTTCTGTGCGGCCTCTTCGAACTGCGGGGTGAAGCCGACGACCACTACGGGGAGGGCGATCGAAGGAGGATCCGTCGAGGGGGGGTCCGTCGAGGGGGGATTGAGAGGGAGCTCCGGGGACCGCTTCACCGCATTGGTGAACATCTCCGGGGTCGGGGCCACGACCGGAGCGGAACGGTGGATGGGGTCGCGGCCCATCAGGGTGACCCAGGAGTCCCGTACGGACGTGGGGTCGCCTCCCGGCGGCCTGCCGAGAACCACGCCGAGCAGTTCGCCGTCTCCGGAGGAGTACCAGGGACGGTCCAGGTAGACCCGGATTCCGCGACCGTGCCGGCGGTGGACGATGACACCGGGCGGTCCTTTGATCTCCTCCAGGGTGAGGGTGGGCACGCAGTACTGGAGTCGCGGTGCTGTGGGGCGTGCGCTGCTCGGCACGGAGAACTCCTGCGGCTGCCCCGCCACGGTCAGCACGTTCTTGTCCGGCGTGGCGGACCCGGCGTTCTTGTCCGGCATGGCGAACTCCGCCGGGAAGTAGTCGGCGAACTTGCTGCTGGCCACCGGGTGGTAGCGCACCACCCGGTGTTTGGTGTCGCCGAACTCGTGCTTGCCGGGGTGGGGCGGGCCGGGTGGGTTGGGGTGCTTGTCCGGGTGCGCCACCGCGTCCTTGGCGTCCGCCTTGGCCTTCTCCTCCGCCGCCTCGGTATTGAAGGTCAGGACGCCGTCCTGGAGGAGGGCGGGTTCGGCGCCCGGGACGCCCTTCTGGCTCGCCGCCCACGCCGTCAACACGTCGAAGACCGGGGCGGTCATCTCGCGGGTGTCGCGGCCCTCGGGGCCGGCGTCCCGTACCTCGGTCCACTCGGCGATCAGGTCGACCCGGTCCGTACTGTCCTCGTCCAGTGCGATGGCCCCGGACAGGTGCTGGGCGGTCGCTCCGAGCGGACGCCGGGTCGCCGGCGGTGGTTGTACGAGCGTCAACACCGGTGATTTCAGCGGCTGTTGAACCGCGTGCACCAGTGTGAGTTCCTGCCAGGGGGTGAACATCCAGTGCCGGCTGGCGGCGGCCAGTGCCAGCACGTCGTCGGTGCGCCGCGCTGCCGCCGCCCTCCTCGCCGCCACTTCCCCCTCCCCCTCCATCGCGAGCCTCGGTGCCGATTCCTGCTGATCCCGGCACCACCCGGCCAGGCCCATGATCTTTTCTTCGAAGTCGATCCTGGAGCACACCCGGACGGTCGCCACGGCGCCCTTCGGCAGGAAGACGGTCAGCACCCGGGACGCCTCGTCGAAGCGCGGCGGCGCGGTGCCCTCGGCCAGCCGCAGCCTGAGGGAGCGCGGGCGGTGCCAGACATCGCCGTCCCAGGCAACCGGGAAGGGCTTCCCCTCAGCCATGCCGGGCAGGTCCAGGAAGACGGCACCCGTGGACAACGGATCGGGGAGATAGGGCAGTTCGACCTGCTCGCCCGTGTGCAGAACGGTGTTCGCCGGGTTGTTGGGGTCCGCCGCCGGTGACTTGATCGTCTTCACTTCGACATCCGGCTGGGACGGGTCGCTCAGCGAGCCGCTCTCCCGTACGGCCAGGTCGTAGACGGCGTTCTGTACGTTCGGGTCCGTGGATCCGATGGCCTTGTCCAGGAGTCCATGCCACTCGATGCAGCGCAGCGACGCCTTCGGTGCCACCACATGGCGTTCGTCGGTACCCCGGTACGGATCGTGGCCTCCCGAGGTGACCAGCGGCGACCGGTTGAAGTCCGCGGCGTACTGCTCCGCCGTCATTCCGGCTCCGGTGCCGGCCGCGGTGCCGGTTCCCGTGCCGGTGTCGGTGCCAGCGTCGTGGCAGTCCAGGACGGCGAAGCCGCTCTTGCGGCCGAGTGCGATGAGAGTCGTGCAGCCGGGTACGCCGTCGGCGTCGCTGCCCGTGAAGCCCTGGGCCTTTTGCTCGTCGGCATAGGCAGCCCTGGTCTGCTCTCCGAAGAATCCGGTCGGGCCGGCCGGGATGGAATGTCCCTGGGCGATGAGGGCCTGCTGGACGACACGCACCTCGTCATTGGTCATGCCGGGCTGGACATTGGCCCGGTGGACGGTGATCTGCGGCGTCCCGGAAGTGGCCGGCGGCGGGCCGGCCCCCGGGCTGCTGCGGATCACCAGCCGGTAGTCCGAAGCGCCTTCCCCGGACCGGAATCTGGCCACCACAGCGGGTGCCAAAACGGACTCGAATCTCTGGAAGGTCAGTAGCCCCGCGTCCTTGGGGAGCAGCAGGGCCTCTCGGTCCTTCGGGCCATCGGCGGCCGCCCCGTCCGTTCCGTTGTCCGTCAGGTCGACCAGGGCGTCGGCCTCCTTCTTCTCGAGCCCGTTGCCCGCCAGGTCGACGGTGCGCATGCGTACCCGGTACTCGTGGCCGAACCGCAGCCTGGGCAGCGTGCCGGGCCGCACTTTCGGTGTGATTTCCAACGGCAGTTTCGTCTGCGCCTCGTTGTTGAGCGGTACCGGCTGGTTGGGGTGCCGGTCCTCGTCGACCGAGCCCGTATCGGTGTCCAGCACCAGGCCCGGCCGGGGCGCGGACAGTGACCAGCCGTCCCAGGTGACCAGTTGCTCGGGCACGTAGAGGTGGTCGGGGTGCATCGCCTCAGGGGGTGGTCTGAGCAGGTGGGCCTGGAAGAAGCCCTCGTCGGAGGCCGTGAGCAGGAGCGGTCCGCCGCGCGGCTTCCGGTATTCCACCTCGCGCTCGTGCAGCGAGAACCACTGCCGTCGGGTCTCGTCCCAGATGTCCAGCCGGTGGCCGCGCACCAGGTTCTCGGCGAACAGTTCGGGGGTGGGCACTTCGTCGCCCGCGGCGTGCGGGGCGGCTCCCGGATGCTGCGGGTCGGGTGTCGCACTTTGTTCCTTCTGCTGCGCGACCACCTGGGTGAACGCCTTGTCATGCTCGGCGGCTCGGGCGAAATCCTGCCGGAGGCTGTCCACGCGATTGTCCCTGACCAGCGCGATCCCGTGGGTCCGCACCGTGGCGAGTCCGGTGGCGTCCTGGGCGGGCCCGACCATTTTGCCTGCGGCGGCGTCGATGTCGGCCGGTTCGAGAGTGAAGTTCCCCCGCAGTTCCACCAGGCCGCCGGCGGGTGGCGTCAGCGGGCCGTCGGTGGGTGCCGCGGCCCGGGGAGCGAAGGCACGGCGGTCCGGCAGGAAGACGTATCGCGTGCGGGGCGACACGTCGTGCGACGCCTCCTTTCCCAGTTGGGGATCCCAATGGGGGATGGCCTTCAGGAACAGCTGGCCCGACGAGACGGGGACCAGGTTGGCCGGCAGGCGGAAGTCCAGGACGAGTCCGAGTTGCCGCAGCAGGGTGGGGTGGTCGCCGAGCCAGGTGAGCATCTGGTGGAAGTCGGGATCGTGCTTCTCGGGTCGTGGCGGTGGCGGCGGTTCTTCGCCGGCGACGGTGGGCGGTCCCTCCGGCATGGGGATCGTGTGGAAGCTGTGCAGGCTCTGGAGCGCCGAAGGCATCGGTGGTTGGTCGTCCGCGGTGGTGTCACCGACCGCTGTGGGCTCGTCCTTGGGACCCACGTCACCGGTGCCCGCGGAGGTCCCTGAGCCGTCGCTCGGGGAGCCGCCGTTCGTTGAACTTCCGTCCGTCGGGCCGCCGTTGGTCGATCCGCCGTCCGTGGAGCCGTCGCTCGGTGGCATCACCAGGTCGCTGGTGGGGAGTGGTACCTCGGGTGATTTCACGGCCGCTTCGGCGTACTTTTCCTTGGTGAAGGTGCTGACCTCCTTGGCGGAGTAGGTCTCGCATGCCTGGTCCGTATGCCGTTCGAAGACGTAGGGATCGAGCGGCGTGCCGGTACCGAAGAGGCTCTGCCACAAGTGCGCATTGGGAAGCGGGCCGTGCGGCTTCACCCCGGTGACGAAGGGCGTCGAGGGGGCGGGTGTCGTGTCGGGCTCCTCGTCCGTCTCGGTGGAGGTGGAGGGCTCACGGGTGCCCGCGCCGGTGGCAAAGTCAAAGGTGGCGTTCGCGATCTTCTCCGGCCAGCGGAGGAAATCGGGGAAGTGCGAGTCCAGCGTGAGGCGTTTCGTCGGGTCCGGTGGGTCGGGCGGGGCGGGCCCCAGCAGCCGCGGCGCGATGAACACCGACACCTTCACCTGCGTACCGTCGGCCGTCATCCCGCCGGGGAGAACGGTCCAGTTGATCTGCTGTTCGAAGTCCATGGTCGTCTCCACGCGGCTCGCTCACGCGGCGAACGCCGCGCAGTATTCCGGCCAGTCCTGCTCCTTCGAGAAACATTGCGCGAAGGTCGGGTCGACCGGCGCACCGGCGAAGGTCCGCTCCAGTTCCAGCGAGACGGACTTGCTGAAGAAGGCGATCCGTACGCTGACCGTGAGGGTGCCTCGGCCACGGACGATCGACTGCTTGCCCTTCTTCTCGTACGTGAGCTCCAGATAGAACTCGACGGACACCGTGACGATGCCCAGCACCGTCAGGAAGCCGTTGCACCGCAGGTAGCCGGACAACTTCACGTCGTTCTTGGCGAGCATGAAGCGGATGCCCGCCATGATGGAGACCCCGCCGCTCGCGACCCCGAGATCCAACGCCGCGGCGCCGCCGAACTCGATGGCACCCTCGACCTCCTGTACGCCGCTGGCGTCGACCAGCAGGGAGAAGTAGCCGCCGCCGCCGAACAGCGAGACCGTGACGTTGAAGGGGTGCTTCTGCTCGCAGACCGAGAAGCGGAACGAGACCGGCTTGCCGTCGAAGGGGATCGCCAGCTCGGCCGACAGGGTGAGGTTGGCCAGGTTGAAGACGCCGAGGGGGATGGTGGGAATGGCGAGCTTGTACCCGGCACGGATGCCGGTGGTCTGGACGTCGATGAACGCGCCGGCGCCGAAGACATCGGCGGGCAGGGCGCTGCGGAGGGTGTTGACGAACTCCATCGGACCGCGGAACGTCAGCTCCACACCGGAGGCCGCCACGTCGGGCTTCTGCCCCGGACCGGTCTTGAACTTCAGCTTCTCGAAGTCCACTCGGGCCATACCCAGGAAATCCAACGCGAAGTGGCTCAGGCTCCCCTCCACCGTGGATTTGGCGACGGCGTCCGTCGAACGCACGGTCCGGGCGTCCAGGACCAGCGACGCCTTGGACACGTCGATCAGGGGCGGGGAACCCCCGGGCGGCGGGTCCAGCGGCGGCTTCCAGACATACCGCAGTTCCTTGCCCTGTCCGTCCGCCAGGTCGCGCATGCGCAGCACGGGCGCGGGCAGCAGACGGTTCGCGTCTCCGAGTATCTTCGCGATCTCGTCGTCACCCAGCTTCCGCAGTGTGCCGAGTTGTTCCTTGACCAGCTTCTTCAGATTCAGGTACTGGCTGAGGTCGATGCCGAGCAACTGCGCCCCGCCGAAGGCGTCTTTGATGGCCTTGACAGCATCCGCATCGGTGATCGCGTCGGTGGCCTGGTCCGACTTGAAGATGTCGGGGAGGACGCCCGCCCGGCTGGTGATCAGCTTCACCGCGGCGTTGGGGCTGGAGAGTCCGCCCGCCTGCTGCGCCCCGAAGGTGAGGTTGAGCGGGGTCGTCAGATCCAGGTACGCCCCGGCCGGATGCCCCTCCATCTTCTGCTGCAGAAACGTGTCGTTGAACTGGACCTTGAGATTGCCGGCGTTCGGGGTGAACTGCTCCACGGCGGGGACCCGGACCTCCGCGGCCGCCACACAGGGTTGGCCCACTACGGGCGCACCTTCCGGGCCGAGCCGGAAGGTCAGGAAGCCGACTGCGTGGCTGGTGCTGCCGGGGGCGCCGTCGGGGGGCTGCGCCATGGCCATGACCTGGCCGTGGAGCTCCCGTCTCTGGCGCTGGTCCATCTTGCTGGGCTTGCCGGGCTTATCGTCGGGTGATTTTTCCTTCTCCGGATCGTAGAGGTCCTTCAACTGCTGCTGTTCATTGGACAGTCCGTCGGGCACGAACACCAGCGGCATGGTGAAGCTCACCTTGCGGCCCTCGGAATCCGTGCCGATCAGGGTGAATTCGTGGTCCTTGCCGGATTCCTTGAGACGAACCCAGAAAGCCTTGACGTCCGGCTTGTCCTGTTCAGGGGGCAACGGAGGATTGGGAGGGACGTCGGGCGGAATGATCACCGGAGTGACGCGGTCGGTGATGCGCAGCACCTTGAACGGCATCTCGCGTCCCTCATGCTGGAAGCCGGTGGCTGCTCCGTACGTCACCTCCGGCTGCTTGACGATGATGCGGTCCTCCCGCTGCAGGTAGGCCACGATTCCATCGTCCGGACGCGCGATGAAGAGCCGCTTGTACTCCTGCATGTGCAGGGCCTCATGGCCCGTGCACAAGTGGCCGTGCCAGACGATGCGGACGTACTGGTCACGCCCCAGCCCTGTGATGTGGTCGTACGCCACCAGGCCCGGGACACGCTGATCGACCTCCTTGTAGCGGGCGAGGGCGGCAGGATCCACCAGCGGCTCCCAGGCGCCGTGCAGATGGGCCGAGGTACCCATGGGCGTGAGGAGGAACTGTTCCGCGCGCAAGGGGTCACTGTGGACTTCGAGCGGCCCCCCTTTTCCGGGCAACGGTATGCGGCTGGTGAGGGTGACGAGGTCCTGCAGGACAACGTCTACGTACGGCGCGCCCGGTGGCAGCCTCCCCCCGTTCGTGACCATGGCGAAGGCCCGCAACTTCACGCCGCCGTCCGATGCACCGAGCCCGGCGCCGTCCGGTGCAGGATGCAGCCGGACGTGCCACAACGCGGTGCGCCCGTCGGCTTGTTGGGGTTGGGGACCGCCCAACCAGTCCACGGGCTGGTCGTAGCTGATCAACAGCCGGGTGGGAAACTCGATGATGCTTCTGGGAACGCCCTGGAAGAACGTCGATCCCGGCGTGTCCGGGGTTGGTGGGTCGTCCGGCACCCTGAGCGGCACCAGGCGCTCCCAGTCGAGCAAGCCGTCCAGCGACAGCTCCAGCTCCTTGATGTCCGCCGGCACCGAGAAGGCCAGCCGGGTGGAGCCGGCGGTGACTGCTTGCATGGGAGCAGTCACCCTGTTCAGGTCGTCGGGCACCTCTTCCGCCACGTGCTGGGGAGGCAGCCCGACGAGGATGAACGCGTTCGGTGTGTCGGGGGCCCGCACGAGGCGGTGGCGATGGTCGTCGAAGTGCAGCCCCATGAGTGTGATGTCGACGACCAGCATGTCCGCGGGTCGCACCACCCGGAACGGTCCCTCCGCGACGTCGTCCTCATGGGGTGGAGGCTGGTGTGGTGGAGGCTCATGTGTGGGAGGCCGCCCGGTACCGGAGCCCGTGCCCCCACCGAAGCCGCCACCAGGACCTCCACCACCGCCGCCGAAGCCACCGCCGCCGAAGCCACCGCCGCCGAAGCCACCACCGGGCCCCCCACCGAAACCAGGACCCCCACCGCCCCCACCGAAGCCCCCGCCCCCGAAGCCCCCGCCGAAACCGCCACCCCCGAATCCACCGCCTCCCCCGAAGCCGCCGCCCCCGCCCCCGAACCCTCCGCCGCCGCCGGCACGGTCGCCGCGCTCGCCGCCGTGGTCGTTGCCGTGGCCGTCGGGCTGGCCGTCATCAGGATGGTTTCGCAGCTCCGCCCCGAGCCACAGGGAGACGGGACGGCGGGAATGGAACGACATGAGGAACGCCTCACCCGAGCCCATGAAGGTGTGCAGAGACCGTGCCAGGGGCGAGGTGCACAGGCACCTTCGCCTCTCTTCCATGCTTACTCCGGTGGCGTACCGGCGCCACCGGGGTGGGCGACAGCCGCCGAGCCGATATCACTCCTCCTCGCCGACCAAGCCGGACAGCTCCGTCGCCGCATCGGCGAGGGCGGCCGGGTACGCGTCCCCGATCAGCGACGCGGTCTCGCCCGGGACCTCGTCGGCCTCCAGGATGGGGTGCGGCATCCCGACGTCGAACGGGGACAACACGTCGTCAGCCGCTCCGGTGACGACCGCGATCAGGCTCTGGAGCGACGACGAGGGCGACTGCGCGGGGTTGTCGGGCGGGTCGCCCCAGTGGTCCAGGAACCACTGCTTGAAGTCATCGAGCGTCACCGAACCGAAGTCCGGGGTGTGCTGGCCGGTGTAGTCCCTCCAGGCATTGTTGAGACCGGAGGCCAGGTCCTGGAGGGTCTGCTGGGCGGCGGCCGCCGCGTCGGCGTTCCGCTGCACGGCATCGGCCTGGGTGTCCGCCGCATCGTCGTCGCCGGCGTCCACCGCGCCGTCGTAGCGCTCCAGCGAGGTCACCAGTGCGGTCAGGTTGTCCGCCAGGACCGTCTGCTGGGCGGCGAACCGCACGACGGTGCGCTGCGGCTCCTCGTCGGGCAGGGCCGACTCGTCGACCGCCGCCTCGCTCACCCACACCTGGTCGAAGTCGTCGCGCGGCGGGTCTCCGGCCAGCTTCTGGACGACCGTGAAGAACACGACGAGGGTGCCCGCGACCACGGCCACCGGGCCGGCCACCGGTGCCGTCTGGGGCTGGATCTTGCCCACCGCGACGGCGGCGGCGGCCACCGCGGCCGCGCTGTCCCGCGCCTCACCGGCGACGGTCGCCACCTTCTGTTTGAGCGACTGCTTCTTCTGCGGCTTGACCTTCTTACGAGGTGGCATGGTCGGCCCCCTTGGTGCCCGTGAATTTCTGGTGCCGGCGGACGCCGGACGGCGTCCGAGCCCGACTCCGACCTCTCAACCACGGTGACACCCCGTCGAGTTGTCGGCGACCGCAGCCGGCGCCCGGGTGCGGGCCGGTGGTCGGGGGGCTAGCGTGGAAGGGAGCCGTCGTGCCGCCCGTGTCTGGACGACGTCCCCGGCCCCCTCACCCTGCCCCTCCCCCAGGCGGATCGCTATGTCCTCCACCGTTCGCATCGCCGGCGCGCTGCCCACGCCGGACGCCAACCCGAGCCTGAGCATCGTCTTCGCCGGCGGCTGGTCGGTGGGTTACGACTGGGCGGCGGACCACGTGGTCACCGCGGGTGCGCCGGTGCAGCCGTTGTTCCCCGCGCCGTTCGACCGCGACCTGGACGGCGCGCTGCTCGGCCAACAAGCCTTCAGTGACTTCGAGTACGTCTTCCAAGGCGGCAACTACCAGCGGATCAAGCTGGTCGGGCTGCAACCGGACGGCGACCCCGCCTCGACGGCGGCCAACTGGTTCCTGCCGTCCGACTGGACCACGCTCGACGCCGTCTTCCCCGGCGGCGGGATGAAGAGCGGCTTCGCCTACTTCTTCCACGGCGCGGACTACATGCGCTTCGACTGGCCGGCCAACGCGGCCTCGGCCGGCTACCCGAAGCCGATCGGCCCGAACTGGCACACCAGCGGCGACTTCACCCACGACCTGGACGGCGAGATCACCGGCCTGCGGGGCTTCGGCACCAAGGCGTACCTCTTCCGGACCGTCACCACCATGGTGAACAGGGACGGCCGACGGACCTCCAGCGGTGGCATCGTGGTGAATGCGCCGGTCTACTGCCGTTACGACTTCAACGGGGAGGTCGTCGACAACACCGTCACCGATCCGGCCGACGTCGTCGGGCAGTGGAACGGCCTCTTCCCCCTGCTCGACGCCGGACCCGCCATCGAACTCGGTCTGGCCTGGATCGACGCGGCCGAAACGGCGGCGGCCGCCACGCCGCTCGATCCCGCCACCCTGACGGCGTTCGCCCATCACTTCATGACCGGATCCCCGGACGCGACCGTGGTGAACACGGTCCGCGACCGGCTCCGGCAGATCCGCGAGCGGCTCAACGAGCTTCCGGACCGGTTCAAGTGGACCGCGGACCTGGGGTTCCCGGCAGTGACCACGCCCGGCGTACTGACCGAGCTCGGGAACGAGTTCTCGACCTTCCATGGGCCCAACGGCCGGGCGGCGGCGCTGATCCACGAGGCGAGCCACTTCCGCTTCGACGCCGGCATCGACGTGCCGGAGTGGTCGGGCGAGGTGGTCGCCGGGGTGCAACAGGGTCAGGCGGTGATCGGCGGCGTCACCATGCCCCGCTACAGCACCATCCCGACCTCCGACGCCCTGGTGAACCCGAGCTCGTACGCCGCGTTCGCCCAGGAGACCGCGCTGGGCGAGGACACCCGGTTCGGTGCCGCCCGGCCCCAGCTCTGAACGCGGCGCTCAGGCGGCGCCGGCTGTGAACGCGGCACTCATGCGGCACTCATCGAGCACCTGCCGCCCGGCTCGGACAGGAGGGGAGCCTGCCCCGCACGACCACTGCTGGTCGGGCCGGTACCGCCGCAGGGGTGCGGTACCGGCCGCAGGGCACCTTGCCCATCGGGCGGGCCACAGCGGGGCTTTCCGCGCACGACAACCGTGCCGCGTTACTCCAGCCCCGCCTCCGCGATCCGCAGCAGCAGCGCATGCAGCGTCTTCCGCTCGGCCGGCTTGAGCGGATCCAGCAGTTCGTTCGTCACGCGCAGACCTGATGCGTCGGTGTCGCGGAGGAACGCGCGGCCCTCCTCCGTCAGCACGACGATCCGGCTGCGCCGGTCGTCGGGGGCGGGCCGGCGCTCCACGAAGCCCAGCTTCTCCAGATCGTCGACGAGACCGACGATCGCGCTGGGGTCATAGCCCAGCCGGGCGCTCAGCTCGCGCTGCAGAGCCCCCTTTGAGGTCGCGAGGAAGCGCAGCAGCGCGTAGTGCCGCAGGCGCACGCCCGACTCCTGGAGGAAGGCGTTGAAGAGCTGCCCGGAACGCAGCCCCAGCCGGTACAGGAGATAGCCCGTGTCCGCGTGCAGTCCGCGCATCCATGGCTCGTGCGCGTCGATCGGGACGGGGGTCTTGGTGCGCGGCTGGCGGGCGATGACGGGCTCCCGGGTCAGGGCCCCGGCAGGGGCGGGTGGTGAGTGCTGGTCACAGTGTGACGCATCGCGTCGGTCGGCAACAACTATTGACGTCAACAATCATTGTTCTTACCTTCGATCTCGACGTCGCACCCCGAGCGCCGTACAGGCGCCCCTACGAAGGGATTCGTACGTGCCCACCATCGATCTCACCGGCAAGGTCGCCGTCGTCACCGGCAGCGGCCGGGGCCTCGGACTCGCCTACGCTCAGGCGCTGGCCGCGCACGGCGCCTCCGTCGTCGTCAACGACGTCGACGAGGACGCGGCGGAAGCGGCCGTGAAGTCCCTCACCGAGGCGGGCGGCACGGCCGTCGCCGACGTGGTGCCGGTCGGCACCGCCGAGGCCGCGGACCGCCTGGTAGCGCGTGCCGTGAACGAGTTCGGGCGGCTGGACGTCCTGGTCACCAATGCGGGCATCCTGCGCGACAAGGTCCTGTGGAAGATGACCGACGAGGACTTCGACGCGGTGCTCACCACCCACCTCAAGGGCACCTTCACCTGCGCCCGGGCCGCCGCCGTCCGCATGCGCGAGCAGGGCGAGGGCGGCACGCTGATCCTGGTCGGCTCCCCGGCCGGCCAGCGCGGCAACTTCGGACAGACGAACTACGCCGCCGCCAAGGCCGGTATCGCCGCCATGGCCCGTACCTGGTCGATGGAGCTGGCCAGGGCCCACATCACCGTCAACGCGATCGTGCCGGTGGCCGCCACCGCCATGACCGACACCATCCCGGCCTTCGCCCCGTACATCCAGGCCATGAAGAACGGCGAGCGGCTGCCGGACTTCCTGCGGAAGGGCGAGGGCTTCGGCACGCCCGAGGACTGTGCGGCCCTCGTCCCCTTCCTCGCCTCCGAGGCGGCCCGCGGCATCACCGGCCAGGCCATCGGCATCGGCGGCGACAAGGTCGCACTCTGGTCGCATCCGCAGGAGATCAGGGCGGCGTACGCCGAGGGCGGCTGGACCCCGGACGCCCTGGCCGACGTCTTCCCCACCTCGGTCGGCGCCGAGCTGCAG
Organism: Streptomyces sp. NPDC107765; assembly: GCF_055657085.1. NCBI lineage: Bacteria > Bacillati > Actinomycetota > Actinomycetes > Kitasatosporales > Streptomycetaceae > Streptomyces > Streptomyces sp. NPDC107765. Next base: position 581,061 of record NZ_JBVKBL010000001.1, read on the forward strand.
TCGGTCGGCATCCCGGCGCCCGCGTTCCCGGAGGCGTGATGACCCCCTCGATGCAGCTCGAAGAACTCGTCGCGATCGACGTCCACACCCACGCCGAGGTCTCCTCCCAGGGCCGCTCCTCACTGGACGACGGTCTGCACGACGCCTCCGCCGCCTACTTCAAGGTCGAGGGCAAGCGGAAGCCGACGTTGGAGGAGACGGCCGCCTACTACCGCGAGCGGAAGATGGCCGCCGTGATCTTCACGGTGGACGCCCAGTCCGCGACCGGGACGCCCCCGGTCCCCAACGAGGAGGTCGCCGAGGCGGCCGCCGCCAACGCGGACGTGCTCATCCCCTTCGCCTCCATCGACCCCTTCCGCGGCCGGGCGGGCGTGCGGCAGGCCCGCCGCCTGGTCGAGGAGTACGGGGTGAAGGGCTTCAAGTTCCACCCCAGCATCCAGGGCTTCTTCCCCAACGACCGCGCTCTCGCCTATGAGTTGTACGAGGTCATCGAAGAGACAGGCACGATCGCGCTCTTCCACACGGGCCAGACCGGCATCGGCGCCGGCGTTCCCGGCGGAGGCGGGATCCGCCTCAAGTACTCCAACCCCCTGCACGTCGACGACGTCGCCGCCGACTTCCCACACCTCAAGATCATCCTGGCGCACCCGTCCTTCCCCTGGCAGGACGAGGCCCTCGCCGTCGCCACCCACAAGCCGGGCGTGCACATCGACCTGTCCGGCTGGTCGCCGAAGTACTTCCCGCCGCAGCTCGTGCAGTACGCGAACACGCTGCTGAAGGACAAGGTCCTCTTCGGTTCCGACTTCCCCGTCCTGACTCCCGATCGCTGGCTCGCCGACTTCGCGAAGCTGCCGGTCAAGGACGAGGTGAAGCCGAAGATCCTCAAGGAGAACGCCGCCCGCCTGCTCGGGCTGACCACGCCGTAAGGGGCCGTCGATGCGCAACGAGGGACTGGGGTCGTGGCCCGCACGCCGGGCCCGCAAGACCCCGCACCGTACCGCCTTGCTCCACGGCGACTCCGCGACCACGTACGCCCAACTGCACGAGCGCACCACCCGCCTCGCGCACGCGCTGCGCCAGCGCGGCATCCGGCGGGGCGACCGGATCGCCTACCTCGGCCCCAACCACCCGTCCTACCTGGAGACACTGTTCGCGGCGGGCATCCTCGGCGCGGTCTTCGTCCCGCTCAACACCCGTCTCGCCGGGCCCGAACTCGCCTACCAGCTCGCCGACTCCGGCGCCAAGGCCCTCGTCCACGGCCCCGCCCACGCCGGGCTGGTCGACGAGCTGTCGCGGGACACGGACGTACGGACGCCCATCGACGTCGGCGCGGAATACGAGGAGTTGCTCGCCACGGCCCCCGCGGCGCCGATCGACGAGCCGGTCGGCGCCGACGACACCAGCCTCATCATGTACACCTCGGGGACGACCGGCCGCCCCAAGGGCGCGATGCTCACCCACGGCAACCTGACCTGGAACGCGCTCAACGTCCTGGTCGACACCGATCTGACCGCCGACGAACGGGCCCTGGTCTCGGCGCCGTTGTTCCACACGGCCGGCCTGAACATGCTCACCCTTCCGGTACTGCTGAAGGGCGGCACCTGCGTGCTCGTCGAGGCGTTCGACCCGGAGGACACTCTCGACCTGATCGAACGGCACCGGATCACTTTCCTGTTCGCCGTACCGGCCATGTTCGACCGGATGGCACGCCATCCGCGCTGGGCGGACGCGGACCTGTCCAGCTTGCGGATCCTCAACTGCGGCGGCTCCCCGGTGCCGACGCCGCTGATCGCCCGCTATCAGGAGCGGGGGCTGACCTTCCTCCAGGGCTACGGGATGACCGAGGCGGCGCCCGGGACGCTGTTCCTGGACGCCGAGCGCGCGGGCGACAAGGCGGGGTCGGCCGGTGTGCCGCACTTCTTCAGCGACGTCCGGGTGGTCCGCCCGAACCTCACGCCGGTCGACGTCGGCGAGACCGGTGAGGTCGTCGTCCGCGGGCCGCACGTCATGCCCGGCTACTGGGGCCTGCCCGAGGAGACGGCCGCCTCTTTCGCCGACGGCTGGTTCCGCAGTGGGGACGCGGCCCGGGTGGACGCGGACGGGTACGTGTACATCGTCGACCGCATCAAGGACATGATCATCTCCGGCGGGGAGAACATCTACCCCGCCGAAATCGAGGACCTGCTGCTCGCCCACCCCGGCATCGCCGAGTGCGCCGTGATCGGCGTCCCGGACGAGAAGTGGGGCGAGGTGCCCCGCGCGGTCGTCGTACCCACAGAGGGCCTCGCACTGGACCCGGACGAGGTGCTGGCCTCGCTGGCCGGGCGACTCGCCAAGTACAAGATCCCCAAGTCGGTGGTGATCGCCGACGAACTCCCGCGCACCGCCTCCGGAAAACTCCTGAAATCCCGGCTGCGCACCCGCTACGGCAACTGACCAACTCCCCCAAGGAACAGGCCACTTATGAGCATCACCGTCAACGGTATCGACGAGCTGAAGAAGCTCGCCGGCAGCGACCTCGGCACCAGCGAGTGGATCGCGGTCACCCAGGAGCGGATCCACACCTTCGCCGACGCCACCGGCGATCACCAGTGGATCCACGTGGACCCGGAGAAGGCCGCCGCGGGCCCCTTCGGCGCCCCGATCGCCCACGGCTACCTCACCCTCTCCCTCTTCATCCCGCTGTTCACCGAGCTGCTGGACGTCCAAGGCGTCACGACGAAGGTCAACTACGGCCTCAACAAGGTGCGTTTCCCCGCGCCGGTGACGGCCGGCTCCCGCATCCGGCTGGCCGGAAGGCTGGCCGAGGTGGAAGACGTGGCCGGCGGTATACAGATCACCGTCGACGGCACGATCGAGATCGAGGGCGGGACCAAGCCTGCGGCCGTACTGCAGAGCCTGTCCCGCTTCTACGCCTGATCGGGGCGTACGGGTACGAGGTCGAGAAGGCGTTCCGAGGCGTCCCGGGCGAGCGGCGCGAGCCGGTCGTACACCGCCCGGAACGTCCTCTCGGCCGGCTCGGCCGGCCAGTCGTCCGGCAGGTGCCGGACCGGCAGACGCGGGTCCCGGCGGATGATCTGCAGCCACTCGGCCTGCAGCCGCAGCCGGAGGGCGAGCGCTGCGAGAGGGGGCCCCGGCTGTCTCGTCTCCCACGGCTGCCAGCGCCGGACGAACCCCTCGTAGTATCCGGCCAGTTCGGCCAGTTCCCAGGTCTCCTCGATCATCGCGCCGATGTCCATGCCGGTGTCGGCGTGCGCCCGGAAGGTCTTCACATGGGCGGCCAGGCCGAGCTCGGCCACCAGCGAGGACACGTCCACCTCGCCGGGTGCGATCCACAGTCCGCTGAACAGCGGTCCGAAGCCGCTCCAGGTGAGCTTCGCGCGCAGGTCGTGGCGCTGGCGCTGCCAGGACTCGGGCAGCGAGAAACCCAGCAGGGTCCAGGTGCCGTCCCACTCCCGGTTGACCGCGCCGGTCTGCCAGATGCGCCGTTCGCCGTCGCGCAGCACGGCCGCCGCGTGCCCGGTCAGCCCGAAGTACATCCGGCGGCCCTCACGCTGGCGGCGCAGCAGGCCGCGGTTCACCATGCGGGTCAGCGTCGAACGTGTCGCCTGCTCACCGATCCCGGCGCGGGCCAAGACGTCGATGACGCTGCCGGAGTACACGCAGACGTCCCGCCCCAGCACCTGGTCGCCCAGGAACGTCAGCATGAGGGACTGGGGCCGCAGCGACTCGTCCGTGTTCACGCGGTCCACCGTAGCCCCCTCCGATCCTTGCGTGACCTGGCGGTTCGCCTTCCCGTGCGCGTTCACGTCCGCTTCCCCGTCCGCGTTCACCTCACGGATCAGTGTGCCGCCGCGTGACGTCCCCGGGCACCGACCAGCTCCGGAGCGGTGTAGCGGAGGAACGAGGGGTAGCTGCCCTCCCCCGCCTCCCCCGCGGCCTCATTGAGCTTCCGCGGCTCGGTGGCCGCGCCCCACCTGCCGGTGTCGAGGCGGTGCTCAAGGGCCTTCAGGACGGCGAGCCAATTGGCGGGCTTGAAGGTGCAGTGGCCGGTGGCGTGCACATACGTCTGGCGCAGCATGCTGCCGTCGCCCGCGTCGCGCACCGTCCGGGCGTACTCGCTCTCCTGAGGCGCCGGGTTCAGCGGGTCGTCCGTGGTGTGCAGGGTGAGGTTCGGCACGGCGAGGTGGCCGGAGGGCACGGCGGTGCGCTCCATGTTCCGTACGGCGTCCGGGTCCGCCTCGGTGTGGGCGTTGCGTGTGAGCTTGGCGAGGTCCTTGTCCAGGTCGAGGTCCGCCTTCTTGTAGAGGGCCTGGACCTGGGAAAGATCCCGGCTGTGGCGGAGCAACCGGGCGTAGTCGACACCGGTGTTGGAGTAGACGGGGCCGCCCTGGGCCTTCTCCACCTGATAGCGCGCCCCGAGGGTGAAGGGGAGGGACATCTTCACGAGCCCCTCGGCCTGCTGCTTCTCGCGCGCCTCATAGTCATGGGCCTCGGGCGGCTGCCGGCCGCTGAACCAGTTGGGCTGGTTGTGCAGGGCCGCGACCAGTGCCGTACGCGCGCGTCCCTGTGCTGTTGACTGGGCGCCCTGGACGGCGGCCACGAGGGCCTTCCCGGAGGCGGCGGCTTCCTCGTCGGAGGAAAAGCCGCTGACCTTGATCTGTTTTCCGGAACGTCCGGAGCCGCCGGAACTTCCGGAGCTGCCGGAGCCGCCGGAGCTGCCGGAACTTCCGGAGCCGTTGGGGACGAGGAGTTGGTTGATCGCGTAATCGCCATCCGTTTGGTACTCGTTGAAGTCGAGACCTCCCGCCACGATGCCGCAGGCGGAGAGCGCACCGTCGACACGGCCCCGGCCCTGCTGCGCGATGAGCGAGTTGATCAGCCCGCCCATCGACTCCCCCCAGGCAAGGATCCGTTTCGGCGCGCGCACCGCGGCGACCCTCTTCCTGACCGCGCTGAGGGTGTCGAACTGGTCCTTCACGGCCACATTCAGTGCCCAGCGCGAGCTACCCGAATACGAGGAGCCGACCAGCGCATAGCCCCGCTTGAGGAGCGCCTCTCGGGTCTTCGGGTCGGGGGCGTTCCGCGCCCGGAGCGGTCCGTAACCGTGCGAGAACAGCATCAACGTGCCGTTGAAGTCCTGGGGCACATCAGCGACCCAGTTGGCCCCGTCCGCGAGCTCACCTGTGTAGTGCTGGGCATGGGCAGCGTGCCCCGTGGGGGCGGCGCTGTCGGACGCCTTGGGGGCTCCGGCCCGCCCGGTCTCCGCGCCGTCGGGGGCCCCGCAGCCGGCGGTCACCGCCAGCGCGGTACAGCAGCCGAGCACTGCGGTCACGGTTCGGGGGTAGGGGGTGGGGTGAGCGCGATGTCCGGGGCCTGGCGATGTCATGAGGACTCCATGGTCGGCTGGCTACGGAGAACCGACGGTAGGCAATGGAGCTGCAGCCGTCAACGAACTGCCTAACGTCACTCCATCGCGCTCCCCTGCGTGAGGCCCAGGACACAGCAGCCTGGGCCTCACAGTGACCGTGCCGGGAGAAGTGACCGACCGTTCCCGAGGAAGTGACCGTTCCTCAGGAAGCGGCGGTCCCCGGGAAGTGACCGTTCCCGGGGTCCGAGAGCTCGGTCGCGGATCAGTCCTCGTTGTTCGTCAGGCTGGCCCGGTAGGTGACCTTGGAACCGAGGACGTGCTCCTTCTTGTAGGCGGCCTTGCCGAAGGACGCCACCTGCGGCTCGGCGGACCAGTAGGTCTGGGCACCGTAGCCCTTGACGCTGACGCGGTTGTGGGTAACCGCTATGGCCGCATTGACATTGGAGACCTTGGCGGTGGCGGTGGCTCGCTTCGGGCCGTTGCCAGTGGTCGGATAGGCGATGCTGATGGTCTCGGCGGTGACCGGGATCTTGAAGATCTCCTCGGTCACGGTGAAACGGACGGTGGTGGTGCGGCGCTTGTCCTTACCCACGGCAGTGGAGGCCGTGGTGACGAAACGCACCTCGCTGTTGTGCGGGTCGATGACCGTGCGCGGCTGCCCGATCCGGCCCTCCACCTGACCGAGGAGAGCCTCGTAGATCTTGCGGTTCTGGAGGTCCTGGACGAAGGTCGCCTGCTGCCCCTTGGTCAGTGCGCTGAACCCCTTGAGGGCCTTCTTCGCCTCGGGCGTCTTCTGCTTCTTCAGGTACGCCTGGTAGGACGCCACGGTGAGCTTGGCGGGCTTCTTCGCGACGGCCTCAGAGGCGTCAGCGGCATGCGCAGTGGGAGCGAGGATCGCTGCGGAGGCGCCGACGGCTATGGCTGCGGCGGCGAGGCGGCGGCTCGCGGTGCGGGTGGGCATAAGGGTTCCTCCCGTTGCGGAAGTGATGCTTGTGGTGGTCGCAATGAACCTACGGAAGCACCGCGCCGGCCGAAATCGTCTCTCCAGCCAGCGTCCGTTGGGGCATGGGCCATCCGTTCAACTCCCTTTCGTCCAGGGGCATCCGGGTCAGCGCCCGAACCACGCCTCCTCCAGCTCGGATGCGGCGGTCGACGTGCGACGAACGCGGAACACGGAAACCCGCCGGCCTCCGGCACCGGGGCCGACGCCGGGGCCGCCGGGGAGCCCCCAAAGGGCGAGGACCCCGAGATCGGACCAGACACGGTCGCAAGGGTCCTCATCGAGGTCGAAGCCCGCTTCCGCTGCCGCCTCGCGGTCGATGCCTATGGCGCGCAGCACCTCTTCCGGGTCGCCGGCGAAATCCCATGCGTCGTCGCAGTCCCATCCCGCGGCGTACGCCTCCACGCCGCCGGGCAGGACCACCACGTCTTCGAGGAAGCTGTTCCCGTAGTCCATTTCGACCGACCCGACGATCCGGGCCTCCGGGTGCCGTGCACGCTGCCTGCGGACCTCCTCCGTCATGGCATACGTAAGGAAGTCACCGCCGAGGGCCGGATCGGTGATGTGGACGGCGTTGCCCCACCATCCGACCGCGACCAGTTCCAGGTCGGCGCGCACCTCCGGATCGCGAAAGTCCGCGATGAGGCGGTCCGGCAGCTGCTCCAGAACCTCCTCCACGGTGCCCAGCTCCTCAACGACCTGGCGGGCACGCACCGGGTCGTGCGGCACCATGGCCGACTCGTCGGCCTCGTCCGGAGATGGGAACGGCGGAAAACGCAGGGTCAGCACGGCATGGCTGCCCGCCTTCGGCCTCACCTCCTGGGACCCGTCCTGCGCCCCGCCCTGTGTCCCGTTCTCGGTCCTGTCCCTGACCCCCGGCTCGGGGTCTCCTCCGGGCCGTTCATGCTGCATGCGGCTCATCTCACTCACCATGATCGGAGCCTAACTCCCGGCACTGACAACGCACTTCGGGCGCCCGAGCCACCGTCTCTCCGCCCCTCCCAGCCCCTCGTCGCCCGCAACCTTTCGACTGTGTCGCGCATCACGCCGGCCCCGTGTCACGAAGGGACGGCGAGCTTGCATCTGGTGGTCGTCAGCAAGCGGGCGGGGAAAGTGAAGGAAGGCGAGAAGATGAGCGCACAGCACGAAGCCGGAGCCGATGTGGCGATCACCAGCCGGTCGACCACTCGTCGAACGGCCAACCATCAGCCGGCCAACCATCAGGCGGCCAACCATCAAGCAGCCAGTCATCAGGCGCCCGCCCACCGCGTCCTCATCCTGGGAGCGGGGTACGCAGGCATGGCTGCCGCCATCCAGCTCGGGGCTCGGGTCGCGCGGCGCGAGGACGTGCAGGTGACGCTGGTGAATGCGCAAGAGCGGTTCACCGAGCGGCTGCGGATGCACATGACGGCGACCGGGCAGCAGCTCGCCGAGCTGAGCATCCAGGAGATGCTGGAGGGCACCGGCGTGCGCTTCGTGCGCGGCTGGGTGACGGCGGTGGACGCGGACACCCGGACCGTCCGGGTCGATGACGACCAGGTGCTGCCCTATGACACGCTGGTTTACGGGTTGGGGAGCGTGGCCGACACCGCGGCGGTGCCGGGCGTCGAGGAGCACGCGTACACCCTCGACTGCGCCCAGGACGCCGAGGTGCTGGCCAACCGGCTGGCGCAGCTCGGCAGCGGCACGGTGGTGATCGCCGGCAGCGGACTGACCGGTATCGAGGCGGCCGCGGAGATCGCCGAGCAGCACCCGGAGCTGAACGTCGTACTGCTGGGCCGGCAGGAACCCGGTGCGGCCATGAACCCGAAGGCCAGGGCCTATCTGCAGGCCGCACTCGACCGCCTTGGCGTCCGGGTGCGCAGCGGGGTCGAGGTGGTGGAGGTCCTGCCGGACGCGGTCGAGCTGGCGGGTGGGGAGAGCATCGAAGCCACCGCGGTCCTGTGGACCAGCGGGACCCGGGTGTCGCCGCTGGCGGCCACCGCCGGCCTGACGGTCGACGCGCGCGGCCGTATCGTCACCGACGTCGCGCTGCGGTCGGTGTCGCACCCGGATGTCTACGCCGTTGGCGACGCGGCGGCGATCCGCCAGGGTTACGGGGTCATGCACGGCACCTGCCAGGGCGGCATGCCGACGGGCGTGCACGCGGCGGTGTCCATTGTCCGCGCACTGAAGGGCAAGCAACCCAAGCCGTTCCGTTTCGGCTATTACCACACGCCGGTGAGTCTGGGCCGGCACGAGGCGGTCGTGCAGTTCACGCACCCCGATGACAGCCCCCGACGGCTCCATCTGACCGGACGTCTGGCGGCCCGGTATAAGGAGACGGTGAGTGCTTCCCCCTGGCCGACCTACGGCCGCATGAAGAAGATGCCCGCCTCGGGCGCGTTCTGGCCGCGCGGCGGCCGCTTCACCCGCATACGGGAGGCGCGATGACCTACCCGCCCCCGTGCCCCGCACCGAAGCAGCAGCCGGACCCGGACCAACAGGTGTACCACCAGCATCGCAACCTGCTGTTCTCGGTGGCCTACCGCATCCTCGGCACGGCGGCGGACGCCGAGGACGCGGTGCAGGAGGCCTGGATCAAATGGTCGGCGGCCGACCGCTCGCAGGTGGCCGACCCCAAGGCGTACCTCACGCGGATCGTGTCGAATCTGGCGCTGGAACGACTGCGCTCGACCCGGCACAAACGGGAGACGTATGTGGGGCCGTGGCTTCCGGAGCCCATCCTCACTGTCGGCGACACCGCCGATTCCGTCATGAACGCCGAGTCGGTGTCGATGGCGATGCTGGTGGTGCTGGAGACGCTGAGCCCGCTGGAGCGCGCGGTGTTCGTGCTGAAGGAGGTCTTCGGCTTCAGCCATGCCGAGATCGCGGAGGCGGTGGAGCGTTCCGAGGCCGCGGTGCGGCAGACCGCACACCGTGCGCGCGAGCACGTGGAGGCCCGGCGGCCGCGCTTCGCCGCGGACCGGTCGCGGCAGCGCGAGGTCACCGAGAAGTTCTTCGCGGCCGCGACGGGTGGGGACCTCAACACCCTGATGGAGTTGCTGTCTCCGGACGTCACGCTGTGGACCGACGGCGGCGGCAAGGTCCGCCAGGCCCTGCGCCCGGTGGTGGGCGCGCCAACCGTGGCCTCCTGGTTCGCCGCCATCGGCACCGTTACGTACCAGGGCATCGAGCCTGCCGATATGCACGCCGAACTGGTCGAGATCAACGGCGGCCCGGGTCTGGTGTTCAGCGGACCGGACCGCGTGATCGCCACGGTCACCTTCGATTTTGACGCCGAAAGCCGCATCACCGCCCTCCACAATGTCGCCAACCCGGACAAACTCCGGGCCATCGCGGACGGCACCCCGCACAACGTCGCCACCCGGTAAGTCCGGAGCGTGCCAGCCACCCACTCCCGGTCGTCCAGCTGGGCACCACCGGTACCCAGCCGACGCGGGCGACCGGGAGGAGGGGCCGGTGGCGCTACGCAGTGGTGCTCGTGCATCGCCGCACAACAACAGGCGGCCCATCGACCCCAGTTGCCGGGTGTCGAGAGCACCACTCTGCCGTCCCACACCACCGGGCGCCGCGGCCTAGGCTCGACCACGCCACCTTGCTGAACCACCGCGAGTGCGCCGTTGCTCCGACCCGCCGCCGGCAGCGCTCGGTGAAGAAACAGGAGATGCCAGACCCATGTCCACGAACACCACCGATCCCACGATCGCCGAACGGTTCCTCGCCGCTTTCAAGGACCGTGACTGGCAGGCACTGCGTGATCTGCTCGCCGACGAGATCACCTGGTCCATGCCGGGAACCGGCACCATCTCCGGCACCCTTCACGGCGCGGACCTGGCCGTGGAGCGGGCCCGGCAGATCGCGGATCGGGGAGTGCGGACCGAGTTGCTGCACGTGCTCATCGGCGCACACGGTGCGGCCCTCTCCCTCCGCAACACCGCGACCGCCCCAGACGGCCGCGAGCTCGACGAACACCTTGCGACCGTGCTCACCATCCGATCCGGACGTATCACCGCCATCGACAGCTACCTCTCGGACATCGACGGCATGAGCACCTTCTTCTCCACAACCTGACCGGGCCTGACCAGCCTGACCTCGCATGACCTGGCCTGGCCTGGCATGACCTGGCCTGACCTCGCATGACCTGGCCTGACCTCGCATGACCTGGCCTGGCCTGGCATGACCTGGCCTGGGCGGAGAAGGCGAGTTCCGTCGCGGTCACCGTCAGGAAGCCGGCGGCTCGGCAGGCAAGAGGACGGGGCTGAGGAGGTAGGGCACGCGATCCGGGGAGGCAGCCGTGGTGCTCGTCGCGCACAGCATGGGCGGCTGGTCGCACGCCGCGCAGTGGAGACGGGGCGGACGAGATCGGCCACCTCCTCGAATCGAAATCAGAATCGAACTCGAAGCCGAAGCCGACGATCCGGCCGTGATTTCTTCCGTACCGCAGGTGGCGGACTTCCACGCCTATGTACGATACGGCCGAAAAAGAACGCCATGTAGCACCATTCCTGTGGGGGGAATTCTTGAAGAGCCGTATAGCCGCCGCTGCGGCTGCCGTTGCCCTGGTCCTCGGGGTCGCCAGCACGGCGGAAGCGTCGACGACGCTGCCGCGCACGAACACCGCGCACAGGTGCGTGCACCACACCACCGGGGTATGCGGGTGGAAGGCCGGCAAGAAGCCGGCGGACCGCTACGAGACCGCGCGCTGCAAGGACTACAGCCATTCCTACTCGCGCCACTCCAGCGGCACCTGCTCGCACCACCGCGGTGTGAAGTACTGGTGGAAGTGAGGTAGTCACAGTTACGGAGCCACAGTTACGTGGTGACGTGCCGCCCCGTCTGCCCTGCGGACGGGGCGGCGACGTGTGTGGACGGCGGAGTCCTCGCCTTCCTTGCGGGCGGGAACTTCCGCTCCAGAGCCGTAGGCCGACCGCGTGAACTCGATTGTCAGTGGCCGGCTCTAGGGTGATCCACATGGAAGCCACGGCTCTGGAACAGAGACTGCGAGAGCATCCCGACGATGTCGCCGCATGGCGCGCCTACGCCGACGCGCTACACGAACAGGGCGATGCACGGGGGAAGTTGATCGAGTGGGAACAACGCGCGTGCGTGGCAGGCGCCGCCGAGCGCAAGCAACTGGCCTTCGAAATACGGCAGTTGTCCGACGGACACCAAGACAGCTGGGACGCGGAGTTGCCGTCGGAAGTGACCGTCGAGGCGCGTCGGCACGGGTTCGCCACGAAGGTCGCCGTCGAATGGTCCGACGAGGCACCGGAGTTGATAGCGAGGGCCCTGCGCGGCCGCTTCGTGACCGCATTGCGGATCAAGACGGGTGATGACCCGGAGGGCGAGGAGTGGGGCCACGAAGAGGAGCACTGGGGCGAGAACGGTCCGCTCATGCCACCGCCCGTCGAGGCGGACGGTCTCGCGAGCCTCGGCCTCGGCCGGCTCGTCGCCCTCGACCTCTCGTACTTCCGCATCGGTGACCCCGGTGCCGAGGCCCTCGCGGCCGCGACCGGGAACGGTCGGATCGAGACGCTGGACCTGCGGTACTGCGCCATCGGCGACTCCGGCCTGGCGGCCCTCACCGCATCCCCGCACTTCGCGGCGGTCCGGCGGCTGCACCTCCAGTGCAACGCGGTCACCGCGGAGGGCGTGCGCTCGCTGACGGGTTTCCCGAACCTCACCGAGCTCGACCTCCGGTACAACCACATCGGCGAGGACGGCGTTGACGCCCTCCTGTCGGCACCGTTCATCGGCTCCCTCAAGCGTCTTCTGCTGTACCGCGACGACGTCTCCGAGGCGGGCGTGCGGAAGCTCGCCTCCGCCCCTCAGCTCCCGACCACCCTGCGCAGCTACTGGAGGAGCGTGTGAGCGCCGAACTCCGCGACCGTTTCTTCGCCCTCTCGACCGGTGGGGCCACCGAGGAAGAGGTCGCCCGCTACCGCTCCGAGGTCGACGCGACCGACACCGAGCCCGCCGCGACGCTCGACGGCCTGTCGGTCTCCTGGCACCCCACCGCGCGCCACAAGTCGGTGCGCTTCGTCGACGCCGAGCGCATAGACGCCGAGGTGCGTGAGCTGTTCGCCCGGCCCAGCGAGGGCGCGCCGCACCTGGCCGCCGTCTTCGTCGATCCCCGCGAGCTGTCGTTCCGTACGTTCGAGAACATCGTTCCGCTGGACCACCTGTTTGCGGACGTCCCCCTGGACCTGGAGCTCGCCGAGCCCGTCGAGCTCGGGCCGGACGCGTACGCACTGTCGTTGCGACTGCCGGAGGCCGCCCGCACCGGTCTGGAACGGCTCGACTCACTCAACCTCTACGTCCCGCCGCTCAATGCCTCCTCGCGCGGCGGCGAACGCTTCATCTTCCACTCGGCGCTGCTCGCCGAGGCGCTCACCAAGGCAGTGTCGGCCGCGATGCCGGAGGCGGTGCTCGACGGCTTCTCGCATGTGAATCCCGTATTCCGCTGCAATCGCTTCGAGCCCGGCGACAGCAACTTCCACCACCACCGTGATACGCCCTACTACGACGCCGCCCGCGGTCACGTCTCCCGCCACACGGTGCTGCTCTACCTCACCGGGGGCTCCGCCGATCCCGCCCTGGATCTCGTCGGCGGGCCGGCAGTTTCCGAGATCGAGCCGCTGACCTGCGTGATCTTCGATCAGCGGTACGAGCACGAGGGCGCGCCCTACCGTGACGGCCGCAAGGTCTTCCTGCGTACCGAACTCGTCTTCAGCGAGCCGGACGTCACGCACGATCCGGAGATCGGCGCGCTGTTCAGCAAGGCCTGCTACTGGACCGGCGAAAGCGTCTTCGCTCCCGAGCTCGCCCGCCATGCCGACACCTACTACAACCAGGTCGCCGCAGCCCATTGGAACGGCCTCACCCCCGGTGAGACCGACGAGCCCTTCGTCCACAAACAGTTCCGCGGCGTACACTTCCTCGCGAACGGCTACGACTTCTGGTTCCCGAAGAGCGACACCCTCTCGCTGGCCGAATGCGCCGCGATCACGCTGCTCGACTACTTCAATTGCAAGATCGGCGACACGGCGTTCCGCGATCTGTGCGACACGTCCGTGATCACGGCCGAAGGCGCGGACGGCACATGGATCCCCGCCTTCCTCAAGACCAAGCACGCCGAGTCAACGACGTCAGCCGAGTCATCGGCTTCGCCGAACTCTGCACACACGTCGGACTCTCCCCACCCGTCAGGGTCGCAGATACCGTCACACTCGCCCGTCTCGTCGTTCGACAAGTCGGCCTTCTTCCCGGACGGGGAAGAAACGGACAACGTGTGCTGCCCGTTCCACGACTTCGGCAGGTTCGACGCCACGCGTTCCGATGAGATCGTCGATCTCTACGAGCGTGCTCAGACCTTCGCCAAGGCGCACATCATGCCGGCACCGATCCTGATGCTCGGGGAAGACGTGGTCCTCGACCCGGAAAAGTTCGTGATCCGGGGCAATCAGATACACATCCTCGGCAAAGAGCCGCTGACGCCCGTGAACTTCGCCGCGTGCTGGAATTCCGGTGGAACGCCCGACAACTACATCGACGTTGCGGCCACGGTCGGCGCGGCGCACTTCCTGGTCCCGCCGATCGTCTTCAGCGAGTCGGACGACTGCTATCACCTTCAGTTCGACTTCTTCCGCAACACCTGGATGGTGAAGCACCAGCAGTCGACCGTGCCCGTCCCCATGATCCGCCGGATCGACGAGGTCGAGGCCGAGGAACTCGACGAGGAAGAGGCGTATCCGTGGATGGACGCCGTCGACCCCTCACTGGTCACCGGCGGCTCCGATGAGTCCGCCCGCACCCCTTGGTGGGCCGACGAGTCCCCGCTCGTCGACGAGCTCTACGACCACCTCGCCGAACGTGAGGACTACTACGACGATGAGGATGACGACGGGGACCACGAAGACGGCGAGGAAGACGGGGAAGACGACGACTAGGCACTGTCCGATGGGTCGTGGGACCAGTTCAGCGTTCACATCGTTCCGGCCGGTGTGGGGCGGGGCGCTCTGACCGATCAGGAGTGGGCTCGGCTGGAGTCGCACGTGCCGAAGAACGTGGGAAGAGGTGGTCGTGGGAAGAGCCATCGCAGGGTGATCAACGGCATTCCCTTCCGGCGGCGGACCGGTGTCCCGTGGCGTGATCTGCCGGTTAACTCGTCGGGCAGTCCTTAGGACTCCCGGGCCTCCTCCGTCAATGAAGCAGCCATGTCTCCTGGCAGGGTCACCAGCGCGCCGTCTGTGGTGATGTCTCCGCTGTCGGACACTGAGGCCGCCTGAAAAAGGGCGGCCATCTCCTTGGAGACGGGTTCGTCACGGACGTTGACCACGTCCTTCAAGCCACCCTCCAAGCCAGGAGCCTCGACGACCCCCGAGAACTGCCACACATTGGTCCTCGTCTCCGTGTGCCACCTCCTGAAGTGGACGAAGTCACCGTCGATCCGGCGCATGACCGGAACGAGTTCCAGCCACATCATGCGCCCGGGGCGAATCGTCACCCTGATCGAGTCGGTGAACTTCTCCTCCTTCTTCCAGGTCTGGGAAAAGGCAGTGGTCACCGAGAGGGAGACGCTGCCGAAGAAGCCAGCCTCGATCGTCGTCGAAATCGAAAGGCTGGTCTCGGTTCCGATCGTCTTCTCACCGGTCAAAGTCCGCTCAATCGGATCCTGCGTTGAGTTCACCACCGCGGCGGTCAGCGCAGTCGGGAAGCCGTAGATGTACTCCATCAGCTTCGGCCTACCAAGGGTGCCGGCAAAGTGCCTACGACGACCGGCGTCAATCTCCCAGGGCTCCCACTGCCCCGGATCAATCCTGTTGGGATCGATCGACCAATGCGTGATATCCGGATTGACACCGAAGTGCCGCAACTTGCTCTGGATCGCCTCATTGTTCGGGTACCGCGTCAACAACGCCACTACCGCCTCCAAGGGCATCTACTGAGTGGGCACGCACGGGCGATCCGGAGTCCTTTAGCTCGCCATCGCGACTCCTGACGACAGCGAGATGGTGCCATGGGTGACCCGTGGACGTAAGGTACAATATCCAGACATACATGGCCGAAACCGTGTGACCGCGCCCACGAGATCGCGGATCAAGCGACACACCCTGAGCCTGAGCCGACGACCGTGACGTGGTCGCCGCGTGCTCCCGGCTTCTTCATTCCCGCTCGGGCTGTTCCATGAGGACGCGGAGAAGCCCCGGGAAGGCTTGCTCGAACTCGTCGCTGCGTAGCGCGTTCATGCGGGAAGTACCCGCGTAGTACTGCCTGATGAGGCCGGCCTCGCGCAGGACGTGGAAGTGGTGGGTGGCGGTGGATTTGCTGACCGGCAGGTCGATCGTGCCGCAGGCGAGCTCCCGGCGAGCGGCGTACAACTCACGGACGATCCGGCGGCGTATCGGGTCGACCAGAGCCTCAAGCACCTGCTGAAGGCTGATCTCCTGGATGTCCGGGTGGGGTGGAACCCGCTCCTGCCCGCTTCGTCGTGCTTCTGCCATTGCGCGTTGACCTCCCATGCCCGTGCCGTGACGCACACCAAAGTATGGCACTCATCAAAGTACGATGCACATCGAAGTTTGACAGCTATCGTACCTTCCGTTTAAGTGAGGCCATGCGGCGGCGCGTTCGCGGCCATTGCCTCGCCAACTCACGTCTGCCGCCGGCTCACACCTGTCGCCACTCACGTCGATGGGTCTATGGATAGGGGGATGTATGAAGTCCAGAGCAGTGCGGTTCCATGAGCACGGGGGCCCGGAGGTCCTGCGGCTGGAGGACGTGGAGATCGGTGAACCCGGCCAGGGTGAGCTGCTGATCCGCGTCGACGCGATCGGCCTCAACCGTGCCGAGGTGCTGTTCCGCGACGGCAACTACATCGAACCCGTAAAGGAGTTCCCCGCCCGGCTCGGCACCGAGGCCGCAGGCATGGTCGAGGCCGTCGGTGCGAACGTGAAGGGATTCGAGGTCGGCCAGCCGGTCAGCGTGGTGCCCGCGTTCTCGATGAACGACTACGGCGTCTACGCCGAGCACTCGCTCGTCCCCGCGTCCGCGGTGGTGCACCGCCCCGACGAGCTCGACGCAGTCGGGGGCGCCGCGGTGTGGATGCCGTACCTGACCGCGTACGGGGCGCTGGTGGAGGTCGGCGGGATGCGAGCCGGGGACACGGTCGTACTGACCGCGGCCTCCAGCAGTGTCGGGCTCGCCGCGATCCAGATCGCCCACCGCGTCGGGGCGGTACCCATCGCGACCACCCGCACCGGCACCAAGAAGGACGCGCTGCTCAAGGCGGGAGCGGCCGACGTGATCGTCACCGACGAGGAGGATGTCGCCGCGCGAGTGCTCGACCTGACCGGTGGCCGGGGCGCCGAGTTCGTCTTCGACGCCATCGCCGGTCCCGGTGTGGTGGACCTGGCCAAGGCGGTCGCCCCCGACGGCACGCTCTTCCTGTACGGCGCACTGAGCGGCGAGCCGACCCCGTACCCCGGGTTCGAACTCGGCATGCCGGCCCTGAACATGCGCACCTACACCGTCACCCAGGAGACGACCGCCGACCCGGAACGCCTGCGCCGCGCTGTGGCGTTCGTCTCCTCCGGCCTGCGCACCGGTGCGTTCCGGCCACTGGTGGACCGCACCTTCCCCCTGGACGACGTCGTCGAAGCCCACCGGTACATGGAAGCGGGCGCTCAGGTAGGCAAGATCGTCGTCACCGTCGACCACTGAGACTTACTGAAGCTCTCGGAAGACCTCTGCAGGTCTCGAAGAGCTCCTGACGGACTCCCGACGGACTCTGACGGGCTGGAGCCGTAGGGGACTACCGCCTTACGGCTCCTGCCAGTCGCACCCGGGCCGCCCGCGGTCCGCAGGCGCATCACGCCCCGTCCACGTGCACGCCCACGTCCACGTGCACGTCCACCTGCACGCCCACCCAAGTCCCCGTGGAAGGCCGGTTCTTCGGCCGGCCGGAGGCCTTCACGTGCGGGCTCTTGGACCCACGACCGCTTCCCCCTCCCCGACAAAAACAGCTAATCAAGTTTGACTAGATGGCCAACGCGATTTACCCTCCCAAACTCGTAGTCAAACTTGACGAGCTCTCCGTGCGCCCGTACGCGACGAGTGCTCGAAAGCCTTGAAGAGGAGCCAGCGTGACCGTTCTGCCCCCGACCGGCTATGTCCCCACCACCGAGGACCGTGCGAGCCTGGACGCCTGGTTCGCCGAGTACGACGCCCAGAGCGCGAAGCGCAACATCGAGCGGATGGCCGAGATGGCGGTCTTCCCCCTCAACCTCGTGAGTGACGACGCAGCCGGCAACGGCAGTTCGGCCCAGTGGGACCGCGAGCAGTTCGTCGCGACGATGACGCATGTCATGGGGGACGGGAGCGAGGACATCGGGTTCGAGTCGACGCGAACGCCCGTCTTCCTCTCCCCCGCCATCGCCGTGGTCTTCACGGACTCGACCATGACGGTCCAGGGCGAGACCCAACAGCTGCGGTACGCCGACATCCTGATCAGGCGGGACGGAAAGTGGGCGTTCCAAACGATGGTTCAGGGCGGCTGGGGCGACAACTTGGCTTGACCTCGACTGGAGCGAAGGCGTCTGAGGCTGCTCGCGGGGCAATCGGTCATGTAGGGCCATGTGTTCACGCCTCTATGCGCAGCCAGGTGTCCCCCGTACGGAGCCACAGGACGCCGTCGCGGCCTTGGCCGCAGCGCATGACGACCCGGCCGGGCACGCGGAGCTTACGACGGCTGGTCACCGTCCATGTCGGGGTGTTGGGGCCGTTGGCGCCGTTGGGGTCATGGGAGCAGGTAAGGCCGGTGGAACCGGTGGTGTCGTCGAGCTCGGCGCGGATGAGTTCGACGGACCGCTGGTGGTGGTTGCGGACGGTCAGCACGGCGCGATGGCCGCGGACGGCGAACCCGTCCGGGTTGGGGACAGGGCTGCGGTAGCTGGTCACTTCGCCGGTGGAGGGGGTGATCCGGGTCAGATACGTGCCGGCACCGTGTCCGCCGCCCGAGTACCACACCAGCCACACCCGTTCGCCCTCGGTGGCGGCGGTACAGCCTTGCAACGGGTGGGCGGGGAGCCGCCCTTCGGGGGCCCATACGGCATGGCCCTCGGCATTCCAGCCGGCCATACCGGCCGCTGACTCCGGGTGGCCGCCGTAGATGCCCTCGTCTCCGTAGGCTGCCCAGATTCCCCCATGACGGTCGGCGACCAGAGTGGAGAGGTCATCGCCGATGCAGAATTCGCCTTCGGGTGCCCCTGAGGGCGACAACACCACGGCGTTGGGAACCCAGGCGCCCTCGGCCGCCCCCTCCTCGGTCTTGGTCCTGAAGGTGCCGCCGGCGGCCACGAGGAGTCGTGATTCCGGAAGCAGGACCAGGTGGCTGGGGCGGATCGGGATGTTCTCCAAGGGCGTGCGCCGCTCTCCCTGTGCCGTGACGGTGACCAGCTCGCCACTGAACGGGACTTCCGGCCCCCACCCGATCCATCCCTTGACATAGCGAGAGCGGTTCAGATACCTCCGGTGAACCAACAGGACCGCCAGTTCCCCGGCGGGCCCTACGTTCCACCACAGGGCCCGCCACCCTCGCACGGCATCGATGGCGGGCAGCCGCCAAACGCTGCGTATCGCGACGTCGGAACGGGCAGTCATGGGCCGAAGGTTCATGAGGAGCGCCTTGGGGACTCCAGGGGATCACACCGCCCGAAGAGCGCTACCTTACCCGGCCCACGACCCTCACCCGAGCCTCGTGCGCAAACCGCTCAGCCGACCGACCGACGGCTCAACGGCTCGACGCCTCAGCATCTCGACGGCTCAGCGCCTCAACGCCTCAGCGCCTCGACGGCTCGACGGCTCGACGGCTCGACGGCCTCAGGCTTCGGTTGCGAAAGGCCGGACCACGGTGTCCGGGCCAGGGGACATGATGGTTTCGTGGCCGTCCTCGAAGCGCACCCGGTACGGCGGGCTGCCGTTTGTTCCCAGTACCTCGATGACCTCGGCTGTCCGGTCGCGCTGCCCGACGATGCGCCCGTGAATAAGCAGCCTGTCCCCTACGCTGACCTGCATGATCATGCCTTTCTGAAGACCGGTTCCGGCCCGCATGGCATCCCCGTAGCAGCACTCCGCTATGCACGGTGTCACCGGATCGGACGCAGCGTCACTTTTTCGCGTCACGTTGTCGCGTCCTGTTCTCGCGTCGCTTTCTCGCGTCACGTTCTCTGGTGGGCTGCGACGTCTGTTGCCCCGGGGCAAGCTGCTCCGACGGGGGTGATCACCGCCCGGTGAAGTGGGCGGTGGCAAGGACGTGGCCGTCGGTCGCGGTCAGGCGGGCGCCCGCGAGCGTGGAGGGGTTCACCGAGGTCGGGGCACCCCAGTAGGCGTAGCCGCCGCGGAGGCTGAAGGTGCCGAGCCGGACGGTGGTGCCATCGGTACGCTCCAGGGTGCAGATGACCTTTCCGCTGTACCGGATGCCGGCATCGGCAAGATCGACGGACATGAAGACCCAGCCGCGCGGTCCGGGGTGGACGTAGATTTCGCCGACCGGTTGGCGATGGTCCGTACCGTCTGCGGTCAGGTTCGCCCGTAGCATTCCCTCCGCGGTCTGGACGGGCGGTGCAGGGCCCGCGGCCAGGTTTTCGATGGCCGTGCCGACGGCCCAGCCGCCGAACCCGAAGCCCAGCGCGACTACGGCCGCCGCGGATGCGACCCGTAGCCGTACGCCTCTGCGCCCCCGCGTGGGCCGCAGCGCGGCGCCGCGTGCGGTCTCGCGTCCGTCACGTGCGGCCTGCGCCTGGGTCAGCCGCCGCGCCACCCGGGTTTCGAAGCCGGCCGACGGCTCACTGCCGGGCAGGAGGGACAGCAGTCCGTCGCCGACGAGTGCGAGCTGCTCGATGTACTCCCGGCAGTCCGCGCAACGGTCCAGGTGAGCGGCCGCCTGGGCCCGCTCCCGGCCCGAGAGCACGCCAAGGGCCAGCTCGGCACCGGTCTCGTGGAGCTGTTCGCAGGTCAGGTCCTTGTTCATGGCCGCCTCATTCATGGCCGCCTCGCTTCGGAGACGCGCGATCCGGATCGGCGGGGTGCGGATCAGCGGGGTGCGGATCAGCGGGACGCGGATCAGCGGGACGCGGGTCAGCGGGATGCGGATCGGCGGGATTCGCAGGCGCGGAATTCGGATGCGTGGGGTGGGTCGGGTGCGCGGGGTTCGCAGCTCCGGGGTGCGGCGGGTGGGCGGGGGGCGGGGAATTCGTGGATTCGGAAGGTGTCAGGTGCGGAGGGGCGGGATCCGGCGCGGTGAGAGTGGTCCGCAGTTTGCCCATGGCGGTGCGGATCCGCGTCTTGGCGGTGCCCAAGGGGATGTGTTCCCGGTCGGCGACCTGCTGCGCGGTCATCCCGTAGATGCCCGCCATCACCAGGGCACGGGCCTGCTCGCCCGGCAACTGCGCCACCGCGGCCCGTAGGGCGGCCGACGCCTCGTCTGCGAGCGCCCGTTCCTCGGGGGTGTCGGTCATCGCGCCGAGGAGCGCGTCGAGGTCTTCGGGGGCCACCGGCTCCGGCCGACGCGACCGGACGGCGTCGATGGCGAGGTTGTGGGCGATGGTCGTCAACCAGGTCGTCACCGATCCGCGGCGTGAGTCGTAGACCTGCGCATGCCGCCACGCACGCTCGAAGGTCTGCTGGGCGATGTCCTCGGCGAGCTGCGGATCGCGGGTCACCGCGAGCGCGACGCCGAAGACCGTGTGCTGGAATCGCCGTACGAACGTGACGGCGAGCTCCGGATCACCCGTGGCCAGGCCAGCCAGCAGCGCCTCGTCGGGGATGCGTCCGACCGGGAGCTGCAACTTCTGCATACCCTTGGATACGGTCCGCCCCGGCCAGGGGATTGCCCGGCGGTTACGGAAGACCACGCATTCATTCTCTCTCGGGGTAACGGCTCCGTTGGCGCGGTCACGACATGCCGGAGCGGTTACGACTACGGCTGTGGCTACCCAGCGTGCACGGACGCGGTGGGGTGGGTGACCTCAGCGGGCGGGGTCCGCGTCTTCTCGACGCCGCACCAGGCGACGAAGGTGACGATGAAGGCCACTTCGGCGACCATGCACAGGACGCCGTACGGAGGGTCCCAGCCTTCTTCCTGGTAGTTGGGCAACCCCACGGTACGGGACAACGCGAAGCCGAGAACCATGCCACCGCTGACCAATGTGCCGAGCAGCCACGCCGGTACGGGGTTCCGCCGCGCAAGACCTGCCGCAGCGACGAGAAGCGCCACACTGCCGATGAGGAACAGGATTCCCATGTACGGCACTTCTTTGAGATGTTCGGGGACGATGAGGAGATGAGCGACGGCACTGAGGAGCGCGCAGCCGGCGGCAACCCCCCTCAGCGAAGCCTCAACTGGGCGAGAAGGCATCGGGACCTCCCGGAGGCGCCTGTGTCCGTGTTCGGTGTCTGGTGTCTGGTGTCTGTGTCTGTGTCTGTGGCCGGTGTCTGTGGCCGGTGTCCGTGTCCGGTGTCTGGTGCCTGGTGTACGTAACGAGACTGGTGAATGGTTCATGATCGTCGGCGATGCCTGGACCGGCGCTCCGCGCCGACCGTGCGGCAGCACACCGTCCAGTGCCGCTGCGAGTTGGGCCAGTGAGGGCCGGGCGCCAGGGTCGGGGGACAAGCAGCCGTCGATCGCGGCGGCGAGGGTGCGGGGCAGTCGCCGGCGTGTGCTGACGGACGGGGCGCGTCCGTCGAGCTGGGGGTACCGATCGGTGTCTGTGTCGGTGCCGGTGCCGGAGCCGGTGTCTGTGTCGGTGCCGGTGTCGGGGTCGGGGTCGATGCCTGTGCCGGTCTCCATCTCGGTCTCGGTCTCGGCGAAGGGGACGTCGCCCGTGGCGGCCTCGTACAGCGTGCTGCCGAGGCCCCAGATGTCGGTCGCGGGGGTGAGCATTCCGCCGCGTGCCTGCTCGGGGGCGAGGTAGCTGAAGGTGCCGAGGCCCGGCGGGGCGGGGCCGGGTGGGCGGGCGATGCTCAGGTCGAGGACCTTTGCGCGCCGGCAGCCGACCACGATGTTGGACGGCTTGATGTCCAGGTGCAGCAGGCCCTTGCCGTGCAGGTAGTGGAGCGCCGAGCACAGGTGCAGGCCGAGCAGGGCGAGGTCGTGGGTGGCCAGGCGGCGCTGTCGGCGATCGACGAGGTGGGCCAGGGTCTCGCCGGTGAGGGTCTCCAATACGACGTACGGTTCCGGGGTTTCGCCCGTTTCGTAGGCGCGGACCAGGTGTGGGTGGGTGAAGGTCTGGAGCCAGTGGCCCTCTTGCAGCAGTCGCTCGCGCAGCCTCTGCTCGCCTTGGCGGTCCGGGCGCAGCACTTTCACGACGCATCGGCACTCCCGCTCCTGGCTCCAGGCGTCGTAGAGGTCCAGCCAACCGGTGCGGCAGAGGGGGGCGAGGACCTCGTAGCCCGGGGCCACCGTGCTTCCGGCCGTCAGCGGCGGTGTCTTGGGGGCTGGCGTACGGCTCATCGCAGCACCTCGGCCATCGGTGGGTCGCCGGGCCCGTGCAGCCGGTAGAGCCGGGCATACGACGCGCTGCGGCTGAGCAATTGGTCGTGCGTGCCGTGGTCGGCGATGCGGCCGTCCTCAAGAAGCACGATCTGGGTGGCGTCGCGGACCGTGAGCAGGTTGTGGGAGATGAGGATCGTGGTGCGTCCGCTCATCAACAGACGCAGCGGTTCGAGGATGCGCCGGCCTGATTCCGCGTCGAGGCCGGTGGTCGGCTCGTCGAGGATGAGGAGGGGAGCGTTACGGATCATGGCGCGGGCGATGGCGAGGCGCTGCCGCTGTCCGCCGGAGAGCAGCCGGCCGCGCTGGCCCACGACGGTGTCGTAGCCCTCGGGAAGTCGGCTGATGAAGTGGTGTGCGTCCGCGGCGTGAGCTGCGGCGACGATGTCGTCCTCGCTCGCGTCGGGGCGGCCGTAGGCGATGTTGTCGCGCACCGTGCCGTGGAAGACCAAGGTCTCCTGGAGCAGTACGGCGACGTTGTTCCGCAGGTCGTCCAGGCGCAGCTCGCGAAGATCGTTCCCGTCGAGGCGGACGGTTCCGTGGTCCGGGTCGTAGAAGCGGAGCAGCAGCTTGGCGACGGTCGACTTCCCGGCTCCGCTCGCCCCCACCAGTGCCAGGGTCTCGCCCGGGGCGACGCTGAAGGAGACCCGGGAGAGGGCCGGCCTGGTCGTCCCCGGGTACCGGAAGGAGACGTCGTCGAACCGGATCTCACCGCGCGCGGACCCGAGCTCCCGAGGGGTCGTGGCCTGGACGACCTGGGGCCGCTGGTCGAGCAGTTCGATGATCCGCTCTGCGGCGGCGGACGCCGAGTAGAAGGTGTTGCTGAGGCCCGACATGCCGCGGATCGGGCTGTAGAGCCTGCTCAGCAGGGTGAGGAACACCATCAGGCCGCCCAGGGTGAGGCGGCCCTGGGCCAGCTCCCAAGTGCCCAGGCCCATCACGAGCAGCGCGCCGGCCAGCTCGATGACGTCGATGACCGTGGCGTACACCGCACCGATACGGGCCGACGCCATGGCCGCCCGGAACCGGCCGAGGTTCTCACGCTCGAACCTGCCGTGCTCCCACCGCTGCCGGTTGTACGCCTGGACGAGGACGATGTTGCCGAGGGCCTCTTCGGTGACCGCGCTGACCGAGCCGCTGCGGCGCCGCCGCTCCCGCGAGGCGGCCTTGACCCGCCGGGAGAAGCGTCGGGCGGTCCACCAGAACAGCGGCGCGATGACGAGGGCGAGGAGGGTCAGCTCCCACTGGAGGTAGAACAGCACGCCGAGGAAGATCCCGAGCCGCATCACCTGGGCGATCGCGTTGACGATCCCGGAGAGCAGGAACGTCTCCACCGCGTCGACATCCCCGGTCACGCGGGAGAGCACGTCCCCGAGCCGCCGCCGCTCGAAGAATCCCAGTGACAGACCTTCGACGTGGCGGAAGAGATCGGAGCGCAGGGCCAGCAGGAAGCGTTCACTGACCCAGGTGGAGGTCACCTCGTCGGCGAAGGCGAGGACGCCGGCGAAGAACGTGAACGCGAGGTAGGCGAGGGCGATCGGCAGGAGGAGGTGCAGATTGCGGGGGACCAGCATGTCGTCGATGACGATCTTGAAAAGCCAGATCTCGGCCGCGTCGACGACGGGACCCAGCACGACGAAGGCCAGGATCACCACCAGCCAGCGCCGGCCGCCCCGCGTGTACGGCCAGAAGCGCCGGAATATGTCCCGCAGGGCCACCGGCGGAGCGGGCTCGACAATGCCGCCGGTGGTTCCGTCCGCCGTGGATTCGTCGGGAGAGCGCAGGGTAGGGCGTGGGGAAGGATGCTCGGAAGGACGCTCCGCAGGGCGCGCCTTCCCCTTCCCCGCGCCTTCGCCTTGCGCGCCGTTGGGGGAGGAAGCGATCGGCCGCGCGCTGCTCATAGCACCTCACGCCTCAACCGCACCGACTGATGCGGCCGGGCCAGGGCCCGGCCGCCGACAGTCAGCAGGAGTGTTTCAGGCACCTACCTTCATCAGTAACCCCTGTCGTGACCACGGTGTCCTCCGTGACGCCGGTGCCGACGCCGACGCCGACGGCGATCGTGGTCGTCTTCGTCCGTGTCCCTGCGCCTGCCCGTCGTCGAGCGGTCACGACGGCTGTGGCTCAGCGCGGGAGCCAGGTTTTCGAGGACTCCCATGCTCTTCCCTTCTCAGTCCCCCTCCGCAAAACCCCCCTCGAACCATCCATCAATCACGTATACGGGGAAAAGTTGAAAAAGGATTCAACCGGCGCCTGACATCGGTCGCCGGGCATCGGCCACCAGGCACATCGGCCACCGCATCGGGCAACGGGCACAGCGGTCACCAGGCCCTTGCGGCCTTCTTGCGCCGGCGCTTCAGGAATCGAGGACGGCGGCGACGGCCTCGATCTCCACGAGCTGGTCGTGGTAGCCGAGCACGGTGACGCCCATCAGCGTGCTGGGTACGTCGTGGTCACCGAACGCGTCCCGGACCACCTCCCAGGCCGCGACCAGATCCTCCTGGCGGTCGGAGGCGACCAGAACGCGGGTGCTGATGACGTCGTGCAACTCCGCCCCCGCGTCGGCCAGCGCGGTCCGCAGGTTCTCGACGGCCTTGGCCGCCTGCCCGGCGACGTCCCCGACCGCCGCGGTGGAACCGTCCTCGTTCAACGGGCACGCCCCGGCGAGGAAGATCAGCCGGGACTCAGCGGGGGCCGTGGCCGCGTAGGCGTACTCGGCGACATCGGACAGGGAGGCGGAACGGATCAATGTGACGGCACGAGGCACGGACATTCCTTTCGCGGCGTGTGCAAGGCGCCCATGACCCTGTCAAAGATCGATTCCAACTTCGACGCATTTTCCCGGCCTGCTGACCGTCGTCGGAACCGACCGACCGCACGACGAGAGCCAGCTACCACCACGACGCTCGACCGCCGGGCAGACCGCCACCATCATCCCGTACGCAGTCGCCAACGGACCCACCAGGGCGGGGTAAAGGCGCGGTAAACCCCGGCGTACGCTCCGGGCATGAGCGAGCGAAGAGCGCTACTACGGCGCATACGCGTGTGGCTGGTCATCTTCATCATCTGCCTGGTGTTGAGCGGGCTCACGGCCTTTCCCCTCGTCACCGAGCTGCACCTGGCCCATGGCGCACTGACGTCCTGGGCCTCGTCCGTCGGCGAGACGCTCCCGGGGTTCGCCGACTGGATCGAGCGCGTCCGCGACGGCCTCGACGCCACCGACGCGAAGTACCCGTTCGTGCTGTACGGCACCGACTGGCTGGCCTTCGCCCACCTCGTCATCGCCGTCGCCTTCTACGGGCCGTACCGCGATCCCGTGCGCAACATCTGGGTCATCGAGTTCGGCATGATCGCCTGCGCCGGAATCCTCCCGCTCGCCCTCATCTGCGGGCCGGTCCGGGGGATCCCCTTCTGGTGGTCGGTCATCGACATGTCGTTCGGCGTGTTCGGGGTGCTCCCACTGCTCCTGGTACGCCGCCTGATCAAGCGCCTGGAGCAACTCGACCGAGCACCCGGCGCGGAGCCCGTCCCCGTCTGAGGTAGTGCCTCCTCCCCCTTGTCCAAACCAAGGCGCATAGCTGAACGCCGGACAGGGCAGGCGGATGAGAGCGAGGGGCTCCACCCTGGAGGGCGGGATGTGCAACGGGCGCTGGAGATGTCGCCCGTTGCACACTCCCGCCCTCGACCGACGGCAGGACCTCAACCGACCTGAACAGCGGGCCAGTTGGTCCGGCGGCCCGGCCAGTTCATGCCGTAGCGGTCAATGGTTGCCAGTAGATGTCAGCCGTGATCTGCGGTGATCAGCGGTGCGGTCAGCGCAGATAGTCCTCGATCACGTCCGCGCCGCGGGCGGCGCCGCCGCTCTCCCGGACGATCTTGCGCATCCGGTCGAGGTTGGCGCGTACCGTGGGGTCGGAGGCGACGCGGGTGACCGCGGCGCGCAACGACTCAGCCGTCACCGTCGCAGCGTCCAGTTGCTCACCGAGCCCCAGTTCCTGCACGCGCCCGGCATTGGCGGCCTGCTCGGGCATCTGCGGGACGGCGATCAGACCGACCCCGTAATACAGCGCCTCCATCGTGGAGTTCATGCCGGTGTGGGAGACGAAGGCGTCCGCATGACGGAGTACGGCCGGTTGCGGAAAGCGGGGGCGCACGTCGATGGTGGGCGGAATATCGCCGAGTTCGGCGAGGTCCACATTGCCCACGGTCATGGCCACTTGGTACGGGCCCTGACCGAATGCCTCGATGCATGCGCGGTAGAACTCGGGACGGTCGTTGAAGACCGTACCCAGCGAGATGAACAGCACGGGGGCGTCGGGGTCGGCGGGCGACCACGGTTCGTCCTGCTCGCGGCTGCCCAGCGAGGGGCCGATGAAGTGGAAGCGTTCGTCGAAGGAGTCCCCCGCCGGCTGGAACTCCCTCGGAATGAACACCAGGTTGAGCTTCTCCGTCACATCCATGAGCTGTGCCGGGTCGAGTTCAACACCGTGTTCGGCGGAGAATTCCGCGCACTCGGGGCCGAGGGCCGCGGTGAAGGGATTGATGTGGGCGTTGGAGTCGGTGTTGACGTTGGCGTCGGTGGTGGCGTTCGAGTCGGTGTGGTCGCCGCCGCCGTGGCTTTCCATGAAGTTGGCGAAGAGCGAAAACGTCTCGTTGGAGGCGAAGTTGGGTATGCAGCGCACGACGGGAATGCCCAGCTTCTCGGCGACGACGCGGGCCGACCAGTTCATCGCGTCGTAGCAGATCGCGTCCGGCAACTCGTTGAGGCAGTGCTCGTGCAGTACGGGGTAGGCCGAGCGCATTGCCGTGAACAGGTTGCGCATGAAGCTCGCGATCTCGGCGGGACCGAACTCGCGGGGCGGCGTCAGCATTTCCCACGACGGCAGCTCCACCCAGCGCGCGCCCGCCCGGATGACCGCTTCGGAGTGTTCCGCGCTGGTGGCGTAGTCCACTCGATGTCCCCGCCGCACGAGTTCCTCGACGAGCGGGAGGGTGGGGTTGACATGCCCGTGCCCGGCAAGGGTCACGAATAACAGGTGTTTCGGCATATCGCACATTCTACCGAGGCGGCAACTTCCGCCAGCGCGGGGGCGGATGGGCGATCAGCCGGCCAAGTGGTCGGTCGTGGATGCAGGGCGCCGTGAGCAAGGGTGGTGGCCTCCGGGCGCTCCGGGTCGCGTCGTGGTGCCTGGCTAGGGTTCGCTTTCGATGACGTGAGACGCTGAGTCGATGCAGAGCGATGCCCACGAGTGGGAATCGGCCCTCCTCGCGGAAGGCGCCGAACCGATTGGCCCCGAGGGTCTCACCGTTGGCCGGACGGCCGCGCTGGTCGGGGTCAGCGTGAAGACGCTGCACCACTGGGACGAGATCGGACTCGTCCGCCCGAGCGGCCGCACCTGGGCCGGCTATCGGGTCTACTCCGGCGACGATGTCGCCCGTATCCACCGGGTCCTGGTCTATCGGGAGCTGGGGATTCCGCTCGCCGACATCGGACGGATCCTGGACGACCCCGACACCCATGCGCGCGACCACCTGCGCCGGCAGCGGTCACAACTCGTGGAGCGCATTTCCCGCCTGCAGAAGATGGTCGACGCGGTCGATCGCATGCTGGAGGCGTCCAAGACGGGGATGCGGTTGACTCCGGAGCAGCAGGTCGAAATCTTCGGTGCCGACTGGCAGCCCGCCTCGGTGGAGGAGGCCGAGGAACGTTGGGGTGAGAGCGCGCAGTGGGCGCAATACGCCGAGCGGGCCGCCGAAATGACACCCGAGGACTGGAAACGGGTCGCGGTCGCGACGGAAACCCTGAATGCAGACCTCGCCGCTGCGTGCCGGGCCGGCGTCGCCCCGGGTTCCGCCGAGGCGAATGCCCTCGCAGAACGACACCGCGCGCTGATCTCCACGTACTTCGACTGTCCGCACGCGAGGCAGTCGTGCATCGGACGGTTGTACGTCAGCGAACCCGGCTATGCCGAGTACTACGACGCGCTCGCCCCGGGTCTGACCGTCTGGCTGCGCGACATCATCTTCGCCAATGCCGAGACCCACGGCGTCGACCCGGAATCCGCGACCTGGGAGTGATCGCTCAACGGTAAGGACCAAACGCCACAACCGTTAGCACACACCTCATCGAGTCACACATGCCACAGTGGAGGTATGTGCGGTCGATACGTTGCCACGCGCAGCCCGCAGGATCTGGCCGGGCTGTTTCACGTCAGCCGGTGGAACCCGGAGCAGCTGCTGGCGCCGAGCTGGAACGTCGCGCCCACCGATGACGTGTGGGCGGTGCTGGAGCGCCCTGATCGGGGGACGGGCGAGGTGGCGCGGCAGCTGCGGGCGCTGCGGTGGGGGCTGGTGCCGTCCTGGGCGAAGAGCGTGGACGTCGGCGCGAAGATGATCAATGCGCGGATGGAGACCGTACACGAGAAGCCGGCCTACCGCCGCGCCTTCGCCAAGCGCCGCTGCCTGCTGCCCGCGGACGGCTTCTACGAGTGGCAGGCGGTCCCCATGGAGGGGAGGGCCAAGCCGCGCAAGCAGCCCTACTTCATCAGCCCCGAGGACGGGCAGCCGATGGCGATGGCGGGACTGTACGAGTTCTGGCGCGACCCGGACGTGGCCGACGACGATCCGGCGGCGTGGTGGACGACCTGCACCATCATCACCACCGAGGCCACCGATGCGGCCGGCCGGGTGCACCCTCGCATGCCGCTGGCCATCGCCCCCGCCCACTACGACGCCTGGCTCGACCCGACCCACCAGGACCCCGAAGAGCTACGTGCCCTCCTGACCACCCCCGCCGACGGCCACCTCAACGCCCGCGCGGTCTCCCCCGCCGTCAACGACGTCCGCAACAACGGCCCCCATCTGCTGGAGGACGCACCGGACGACCGGAGTGGCCCGGGCGGCTCGGGCGGCGGGAACGGCTCGGGCAGTGGGGACCGCTCGGGTACGTGACGGTCTTCGGGCCAGAATCTGCCTGGGCGAAGGCCGTCCCGGCGACCCGCCACCCGGCGCACTCCTTCCGGCACCCGCGACCCGCCACCCGTTACGTCAGCCGTGTCGATCACCCCCGTCCCGTACTGCCGCGGGAAGGCTTCAGGGATGGTCCACTCCGTACTGCATGCGCTGTCGATCGCCGGTTCCATGACCTGGGAGATCACCTGGGCCCTGATCCTGGGCTTCGCCCTGTCCGCCGTGGTCCAGGCAGTCGTCCGCAAATCCACCGTGGTCTCACTGCTGGGCGATGACCGGGCCCGTACCCTCGCGCTCGCCGCCGGCCTGGGCGCGGCGTCCTCCTCGTGCTCCTACGCCGCCGTCGCGCTGGCTCGCTCCCTGTTCCGCAAGGGCGCGCACTTCACCGCCGCCATGGCCTTCGAGATCGCCTCCACCAACCTGGTCATCGAGCTCGGGGTCATCCTCGCACTGCTCATGGGCTGGCAATTCACGGCCGCGGAGTTCGTCGGCGGGCCCGTCATGATCGTCGTGCTGGCCGCGCTGTTCCGCCTGCTGCTACCTGACGGACTCCTGCGGCGGGCGCGCGGGCAGGCCGAACGCGGCCTGTCCGGCTCGATGGAGGGCCACGCGGCGATGGACATGTCCGTCCGGCGCGAAGGCTCCTTCGCCCGACGGCTGCTGTCCGGTGAGGGCCTCACCGCCACGAGTCATGTGTTCGTCATGGAGTGGGCGGCGATCGTCCGGGACCTGGTGCTCGGCCTGCTCATCGCCGGTGCCATCGCCGCCTGGGTACCGGACGCGTTCTGGCGCAGCTTCTTCTTCGAAGGCCACCCACTGGCCGCCAAACTGTGGGGGCCCGTCATCGGCCCGCTGGTCGCGATCGCCTCGTTCGTCTGCTCGATCGGCAACGTCCCGCTCGCGGTCGTGCTGTGGAAGGGCGGCATCAGCTTCGGCGGCGTGGTCGCCTTCATCTTCGCGGACCTACTGATCCTGCCGATCCTCAACATCTACCGGAAGTACTACGGCGCCAGGATGGCCCTCTTCCTCCTCGGCACCTTCTACCTCGCGACCGTCATCGCCGGCTACACCGTCGAGTTCGCCTTCGGTGGCCTCGGCCTCATCCCCGACCAGTCCGACGCCAAGGTCCCTATGGAGGGCGTCACTTGGAACTACACCACCTGGCTCAACATCGCCTTCCTCCTCCTGGCCACCGCCCTCCTCATCCGCTTCTTCCGTACCGGCGGACGCGACATGCTCCGCATGATGGGCGGCTGACGATGCTGGGACGGGTGGAGCTCCCTCGAACGGCATCGCCGCTCAGTGCCGGCTGTTGAGGAACCCTATGGCGACCGCTCCCCACCAGCACATTTGAGACACCGCCGCGGTGGCGGCGCCCCACCACAGAGTCCGCGACCTCGGCGCCGGTGCCTCAGGGTGCGCGGTTGCCGTAGGGCGGGCCAGGTGCCGGGCGAGGACCCGGGCCTGTAGGCCGTTGAGGGTGAGAACGAGGACGAGGGCCAGCTTGGTGCGGGTGAGGGCGGAGCCGAGGTCGGGGTGGAGCAGGGCCCCGCTGCCGACCAGGCCCGCGAGGCCCGCCCAGACCGGCACGTGGAGCCGGTCGGCCGTGGTGAGCGCTTCGGCGAGGGTGCATCTGCCGGTGAGCCACAGCAGGCCGTAGTAGTCGATCACCAAGACCGCGCCGAACCCCAGCGCCATGGCAGCCAGGTGGACGAAGAGTGCCGCCGTGTGCAGAGCCGGGTCGGGGTGCAGATGGGCGGAGGCCCACAGGCAGGAGGTGAGGGTGAGGACGGCCAGCAGGCCCGCGGCGCCGACGGCCCACCACGAATCGTGCAGCCGCAGCCGTGGGGGGTGATCTGCGGCGGCGGTGGTGGTTGCGGACAGCGATGGCACGTCGAGCTCCAGGCGAGAAGAACAAATAACGAAGGTAAGGCTTACCTAAGGCCATGGGTTTCGGTCAATATCAGAGGGCCGGAGGGGTGCCGCGTCACCCAAAGCGTGGCCGCACCGAGACATGGCCGATATCTGACCTGTCGGCAGCCGCGCCCGGCGCCTGACCTGCGAGCGGGGTACCACTCTGACCTCGCAGCCCCTTACGCCCATGCCTGGTATGTCTGCATTCCGTGCCTGGGCGGTGGACGGCTCAGTGGCCGGCTTCGGTCACCTCGGGCGGGCCTTCGTCTGCGAGAACGGTCGCTGTCAGTGGTCGCCCCTACAGTGTCCGCATGGTGCCTGAGACACAGCCGGAAAACTCCCCGCAGGAGCTGCTTCAGCAGTGGATCGGCGATCTGCCGTATCAACTGCTGTTGTTGGAGAAGGTACTCCTCGGCAGGAGCGTTCCCTTCGACTACTCCCCCGAGTCGCTGGAGACCTTGGAGGCTCGCCTGCTGGAGCACCACGACTCCGTTCAAGAGCCCGAGAAGCGGGCGGAGTTCGTGGAAGCTGCGATGGCCTATCTCGGCGAGGTCCTGCTCGGCATAGCGGGCGGTGGTTGGGGCTGGAACACTCGGCCGGTCGACGACCGTCCGGGTCAGCCGGTCGTCTGGCCGGACCCGGATCTCCAACTCTCGCCCATCGCACCCCGGTTGCTGATAGCGCATGCCCTCCGGGTCCGTACCGGTACCGCGTTCGCCCATGAGGTGGAGCGGCTGCGGGAAGCGGTGTCCGCGCTGCAGGAGGCGGTTCCGGGGTGGAAGCCCGTCAAGGAGCACACACCGCGCGTGGACCCCACGGTGCCGATGCCTGAGGATCCGGCACTGACCGCCTGGCTGGACGAGCGGAGCAAAGCGCTCTCCGCCTGGGCCGACGACGCGTTCAACGGAGCATGGAGGTGGAATTTCCACCCCGACACGTTGGACTGGCTGGAAACCGTGGTGCGGCAACGGTTCGCCACGGTGGAGGAGTTCGATGCGGCCCGGGACGAGCCGTTCGTGCAGGGCGCCTGCTGGTACCTGGGCGAGGTGATCCGCCAGGTCAAGGGGGCGGTGTGGCAGTACATCCCGTTCGATCCGGACGCCGGGGCGGGGGCCCCGGGGTCGCGGGAGAGCCCATGGACCGAAGTGCCGTTCATCGATCAGCCGGACAAGCGGGTCGGGGGCGCGGCGATCCCGCTGGGGTGCCTGCGGGACCTGTTCCTTGAGGAGGACAGCCTCCGGGACGTGCTCATCTGGTTCAGGGCGACCACGTACGCGCACGTGGGAACGCTGCTGGCGCGGATGGGCATGGTGTCGCAGGAGAAGGTCGACCGCGTCCTCGCCGAGTACGCCGACTTCGCCCACCATGAGCTGCCACCCCATGAAGTGCCGGACACGCTCGAAGCGTTCGGTGTGGCGATATCGGCCCACGGGGACGATGTGGACGACCTCGAAGAGAGCTACGCGTGGATCCTTGCGGGCGCCGAGGCGCTCACCGAGGGCGCGGTCACCATCACCGACGTCCGACTGCGCGAGGACGAGAAGCTCGGCGAGGTCCTGGAGTTCAAGCGCAACGGCGTTCTGGTGACCCAACAGACCGAGCATGAGTCGGATGACTACCTGGACCATCTGGCGATCATGGAGTTCATCGGGCACGTCGATCCCGACCCCGATGACGACCCACGCCGGTTCTACCTAGTCCACTTCGTACGCATCCGGGACAGCAACTACGACACGTATTACCTTTTCGCCACGCCTGAACAGGCGACCGTACTGGAGAAGCAGCTCGGCCTGGAACTGCGCTGAACGATCGGACCTCCAGGCACGGCACGTACCCGCCACGGCCTCCGCGAACGTCCCGGCCGGCGGCCTACGAAGGCACCGGCCGTGTGCGCAACCGGAGTTGCACCTCCTTCTCCTGATCACCGGAGGACGAGCCGACCTCCTGGACGGCGAACGTGCGGGACAGCCCCGCGTGCAGGCGGTGCACCGCCCGGTAGCCGCCCTGCAAGGTGACCGTCACCGGCTCGGTCAGCCGGCCCGGCCCCACCTCGGCAGGGGCCTCCGATACGTCAACGGACGCTGCCCATACCGTCGGCCGCACTCCGGGTGAGCCCCGAGGCACGTCCTCGGTCGCCCGGTTGGAGGTGAACAGCGCGTTCAGCGCGCCGAACACCTCATGTGCGTCCTCGGCCCGGCAGTCGGTGATCTCCACCTGGACCTGGGCCGCCTGCTGACGGGCCTGCACGCTGGCCTCTGAGTCCCTCATCGTCGTCTCCCGCCTCCTTTGCCTACAGGGAAACCGTTCCGCCGGTGCGCGTACCCGATCAGGCCCCACCTACAACTGGTGGTGCGGCCGACGGCACCGCCTGACGCTGCGGGCCGGAAGGGCGGTGGCGAGTGGTGGGTCCTGGTCGCCCTCGGTGGTGCCGGTCAGCGTTGTCTGGCCGGGCGGACGACGATTTCGTTGACGTCCACGCCGGGTGGCTGGCCGATCGCGTAGGAGATGGCGTCGGCGATGGAGCTCGGCGGGATGGAGTCCGCGCGGTATGCCCGCATCGCCTCCCGCGCGGCCTCGTCGGTGATCGAGTCGGCCAGTTCGGATTCCACGACGCCTGGGGAGACCGTGGTGACCCGGATGCTCGGGTCGAGTTCCAGACGGAGGCCCTCGGTGAGGGCCCAGGCGGCGTACTTCGTGGCGCAATAGACGGCACCCGTGGGCACCACCTGGTGGGCGCCGATCGAGGCGACGGTGAGGAAGTGGCCGCTGCCCTGGCGTTGGAAGTGGGGCAAGGTGGCGGCGATCCCGTGGAGGAGGCCGCGAACGTTCACGTCGATCATGCGGTCCCAGTCATCGGCCTGGAGGGCGTCGAGGCGGGAGAGCGGCATGATTCCGGCGTTGTTGATGATGACGTCGATCCGGCCGTGCCGTTCGGCGGCGGCGTTCACGAAGGCGGTGACGGCCGCCCGGTCGGTCACGTCGAGGCGGCACACATCGGCCTTGCCGCCAGCGGCCTCGATCTCCTGCGCGACCTCGATCAGCCGGTCCTCGCGGCGGGCGCCGAGGACCACGTGGTGTCCCTCGCGGGCCAGGCGTTGCGCGGTGGCGCGGCCGATGCCGCTGCTCGCGCCGGTGATGAGGATGACTTTGGAGCGGGTGGGCCCCGGGGCTGCGCCCGGCACGGGCTCGGTGGTGGCTTCCGGCGTGGCCAGGGCGGCTTGGGTTTGTGGCGCGGGCATGCGTTCTCCTGAACGGGGGCGGTGGAGCGGTGGGTGGGTGGGCACGGCGGCATGGCGCATCGGCGGTAGTCATCAAGGGCCGATGCGCGGGAGGAAAACGGAATCAGCGCGTGCGCGGATCCACGTCGACGGCCGACTCGGCCACAGACTCGACGGCAGGATCGGCCACGGCGTCAGTGGCAGCGGCGGGAGCGGCGGTGAGGCTGCCCAGCAAGGAGAGGGCCTCCTCGGAGCGGCTGCCCGGGGCGGCCTGATAAACGACCAGTTGCTGGCCGGGGGCGCTGTTCACGGTCAACGACTCGTAGTGCAGGGCGAGTTCGCCGACCAGGGGGTGGTGGAAGCGTTTGGTCTCGTGGGTCTTCCGGCGGATGTCGTGTCGGGCCCACAGGTGTCGGAAGGTCTCGTTCTCGACCGACAGTTCGCCGACCACCTCGATGAGGCGGGGGTCGTCGTATTCGGTGTCGACGGCCGCGCGCAGACCGGCGACCGTGTTGGCCGCCACCTGGTCCCAGTCGGGGTAGAGGTCGCGGGCGTCCGGGTCGAGGAAGACGAGCCGGACCAGGTCACCGCTGTAAGTGTGGCCGTCGAACAGGGCCTCCCCAAGTGCGTTGGCGGCCAGTACGGTCAGGCAGTGGTCCAGGACCACGGCGGGGGTGTGCGGCCAGGCCGCCATCATGCGCAGCAGGTGAGGACTGACCTGCCCGCGCCGGGCGGGCCGTCGGCGTCGGGCGGAGGGGCGGGCGAGCCGGTGCAGGTGCGCGGCCGCGTCGTCCTCCAGCTCCAGGGCCCGGGCCAGTGCGTCGACCACCTGGGCCGAGGGGTGACACTCGCGGCCCTGTTCCAGCCGTATGTAGTAGTCGGTGCTCACACCGGCGAGCCGCGCCACCTCCTCGCGTCGCAGCCCGGCCACCCGTCGGCGGGCGCCGGCCGGTAGGCCCAGGTCCTCGGGCCGGAGCAGCTCGCGCCGGGCCCGCAGGAATCGCCCGAGGAGGTTCTCCGTTTCGATCTCCATGGCAACGAGGCTAGGACGGAAGGCGGGGGCGCACGACCCCGGAGAGTGGGCGCGATACTCCTACCCTTTCGCTCCTCGCCGGGATCCCCCTGCTCCAGCACATCACACGGCTCCGCACGGCGGCTGCCGGTGGGCGCCGCCGTGCGGAGGAAGGTGAGGAGCAGAGCAGACGCAGTTGTCAGCCGGCCTCGGGCACCGACTCCGTTTCCCTCTGACCCGTGGTGCTCCGCTTCGGCTTCACGAAGGCCAGGGGCGCGGCGATGACCACGGCGACGGCCATCACTCCGGCGGTCACGATGGAGTCACCGGTGAACAGGCTGCTGGCGACGCCGGTGAGCAGCGTCACCAGTAGCGCTCGTCCGCTCATGTTCAGCGAGGACGCGGCACCCTGGAGCTCCGGGAAGACCGCCAGGGAGCGTCCAAAGATGACCGGGTAGACCGCGGCGAAGCCGACGCAGAAGACGGCGATGGGGCCGGTGGTCGCCCATGCGCCCTGGCCGAACACCAGGAACAGGGCGATGCCGAGGACGGTGGCGGCGATGCTGTGGACCACCGTGCGCTCCGGGCCGCCCAGCACCCCGATGAGCTTCGAGGCGAACAGGCTGGTCACCGCGAACGAGGCCACGATGATCAGCAGATGGCCGGCGAAGCCGATCGTGGACAGCCCGTAGGTGTCGGTGTAGAGGAACGAGCTGGACGCGATGAACACCATGTAGGCGGCGAACAGCAGGCTGGGTACGAGCGAGGCCGCGAGGAACTCCTTGCTCGACACCAACTTGCGGTAGCCCGATATAACTTGACGCGCCGTCACTTTGATCGGTTCGCCCTTGGTCTCGGGCAGGAAGCATGCCATCAGCAGCAGGGAGACTAGGGTGATGCCGCAGACGGTGGCGTAGTTGCCGCGCCAGCCGATCGTGCGGTTGATGAGTCCGCCGAGCGCGGGCGCCACCGTCATGAAGGTGGACATCGCGGCGTTGGTGAGCCCGAACATCTTGAACAGCTCGGTGCCTTGGTAGACGTCGCCGATGATGACGAAGACCAGGACCACGGAGGTGCTGGCGCCGACGCCCTGGACGAGCCGGGAGGCGAGCAGGAACTCGATGTTCGGAGCGATGGCGCAGCCCAGTGCGCCGGCCAGCATGATCGTGTTGCCGATCAGCATGACCTTGCGCCGGCCGAACCGGTCGGAGAGCGGGCCGTAGACCAGGGCGCCGAGGCAGTAGCCGAAGAAGTTGTAGGTGATCGTCAGCTGTACGGAGGATTGGGATGCCGTGAGGCTCTTGGCGATGTCCGGGAAGCTGGGCACGGACATGTCGAGTTCCATGATCGTGCCGATGAGCGTCACGACCAAAAGGGCAGGCAGATGTCTGTGTTGTTGTCTGTGGTGGTTCATGGCCTCAAGAGGGACGGACCTGATGGGAAGAAGGGAATGCGGGCACGCTGAGCGGAACCGTGCCGGGGTCGGCAGGCTCTGCGGTGCGGCTATGGTCTTCGGACCAAGGGCCACCAGGTGGCGTGGGCGTTACGAGGCCGTCGGCTCGCCCGTTCACCACCTGCGGCACGTAATGCCGGCTGCAACGTGTCCCCTTCTGCGTCGAGGCTGTCGTCCCGCCCAGCGTATGGGCGTGGTCGGACGGTCGACCAACTCATTTATGGGCTGCGTCGATACGTGCCGGCAGCTCGTTGGTCCAGTCGGCCGGTCACACTGCCGCACCCGCGAAGGGTCAGGCCGAAACCCCGGGGACGGGCCGCAGCCGGTAAGTGCCCTCCTCCGCGGTGACGAGGCCCGCGGTCGGCGGCGGGAAGTGGCTGCCGAGGAGCAGGGTTTCCGTGTCGGCGACCGAGGCGATCAGTTCTCGGCGGCTGCGGATCGCCTGTGCGGGGTCGATGTCCACGCAGCTGGTGATGCCCGGCCGGTGCAGCTGCACGGGGTGGTGGACGCAGTCACCGGTGATGACGGCCGAGCGGGCGCCGCTGCGGAGTTCCACCGCGACCTGGCCTGGCGTATGACCAGGCGTGGGCCGCAGGCGAATACCGGGGGCCACTTCGCTGCCGGTGTCCGGGACGTCGACCAGGTCGAGCAGCCCGGCGTCCCGCACCGGGTGCACCGAGTCCCGGAACATCTGCCGACGCGGCTCGTCCATCTCGACACCGGCCCAGTAGTCCCACTCGGTGCGCGCGACCAGATATCGGGCGTTGGGGAAGGTGGGCACCCAACTCCCGTTGCTGTCAACGGTGTTCCAGCCGACATGATCGGTGTGCAGATGCGTCAGGATGACCAGGTCGACACTTTCGGGCGCGAAGCCCGCTGCAGTGAGTCGCTGGAGGTAGGTGGTGTTCAGGTGATCCCAGGCCGGGTTGGCGCGGGTCTTGCCGTTGCCGACGCCGGTGTCGACCAGCACCCGCAAACCGTTCGCCTCGACGGCGAAGCTGTGGCTGGCCAGCCGCAACGCACCGTCGGTCGTGGCGAAGTCGGGTCGCAGCCAGCGGGCGTCACCCACCACCTCGGGAGTGGCCTCGGGCAGCAGCCAGGCACCGGTCGGCGGGGGGAGTTCCGTCTCGTCGACGCGGTGCACCAGCAGATCGCCGACGGCCCAGGTGGGCCCGGATCCGTGGGTGATGGCGTGCGGGGGCGGCATGAACTGATGCATCGCGTCTCTCCTCGACCCTCTGCGACTAAAGCAGTTTCTTTGCGTTAGTGGCACGGTATGCCGTACGGTCCACTAACGCAAACATTCAGCCTTAGCGGCCAGTCGGTAGCGATCGTCGCGTGCAACCCCGGCCCGCTTCACCCACTTTGCCCCCTACGCACTCTCGCCCCTACGCACTCACACCCCCACCACACGCCGATACAGATGCACGATCCAGGAAGGAACGTTCCGCAATGACCACCGAAGATCTCTCCCCGCAGGAGGCGGCCCGTTGGGCCCTGCGGGCCGGCCTGCCCGTGGAACCCGGGCGGCTCGACGTGATCGCAGCCACGGCGAACCACATCCAGCATGTCCTGCGCCCGCTCCGCGAACTGGACCTGTCGGACGCGGCCCCGGCCATCGCACAGCCACCCCTCGGCCGCACCGCGGCGCTCACCCCAGGAGAGGAGCAGGCAGATGCGCTTGCCGTATGAACTGTCGCTCGCCGACGCGGCGCAGGCGATCGCCGCTCGCGAGCTCTCACCGGTGGAACTGACCGACTCGGTCCTGGCGCGCATCGCGGAGGTGGAGGAGGACCTCGGGGCCTACGTCACCGTTCGCGCGGACGACGCCCGGAAGGCCGCCGCGCAGGCAGAACGGGACATCGCGGCGGGCCGGCACCGCGGACCGCTGCACGGCATCCCGATGGGCCTGAAGGACCTCATCGACGTTGCCGGGCTGCCGACGACGGCCAGTTCCCGGGTACGCGCGCACCACACGGCCCTCAAGGACAGCGCCGTCGCGGCGCGCCTCCGCAGCGCCGGGGCGGTATTGCTGGGCAAGACGCACACCCATGAATTCGCCTACGGACTGACGACCCCTCAGACGCGGAACGCCTGGGCCGCCGACCGCGTGGCCGGCGGCTCCAGCGGCGGCTCGGC
This sequence comes from Streptomyces sp. NPDC107765, assembly GCF_055657085.1. Taxonomy (NCBI): domain Bacteria; kingdom Bacillati; phylum Actinomycetota; class Actinomycetes; order Kitasatosporales; family Streptomycetaceae; genus Streptomyces; species Streptomyces sp. NPDC107765. The sequence continues at coordinate 620,689 of NZ_JBVKBL010000001.1, forward strand.
GGTGGCGGTCGCGGCAGGTGAGGCGACCTTCGCCCTGGGGACGGACACCGGCGGCTCGATCCGCGTCCCCTCCGCCCTGAACGGCGTCGTGGGACTCAAGCCCACCTACGGGCTCGTCCCCGTGGACGGCGTCACGCCGCTGTCCTGGTCCCTGGACCACGTCGGCCCGATCACCCGCACGGTGCGCGACGCGGAACTCGTACTCGCCGCCCTCACCGGTCACGACCCCACGGAGGAACCCTCCCGCGCGGACGGGAGTCTGGCCGGCCTGCGCGTCGCCGTCCCCCGCAACTACTACTTCGATCGCGTCGCACCCGAGGTGGCGGCGGCCGTCCGCCGGGCCATCGGGCAACTCGGTGCACTGGGCGCCGAGTTGACGGAGATCGACCTTCCGATGACCGAATACGTCCAGGCCACCCAGTGGGGCGTCATGGTGCCCGAGGCCACCGCCTCGCACGAACAGACCCTGCGCACCTCCCCGGAGCTGTACGGATCCGACGTCCGCGTGCTGCTGGAGGCGGGCGGGCTGGTACCGGCGACCGACTACCTGCGCGCCCAGCGGGCCCGTGCCCTGATGCAGCGGTCCTGGGCGCGGCTGTTCGAGGAGGCCGACCTCATCGCCGCGCCGACCGTGCCCTGCACGGCCGTCCACCGTGACCAGCAGGAGGTCAGCTGGCCGGCCACCGGGGGCGCCGAGAGCGTGTCCGACGCGTACGTGAGGCTTTCGGCGCCGGCGAACCTCACGGGCCTGCCGTCGCTCTCCCTGCCCGTCGGCCTGGACAGCGCGGGGCTGCCCATCGGCATGCAGCTCATCGGCCGGGCGTTCGGCGAGGCCACGCTGCTGCGCGCCGGACGCGCCTACGAGACGGCGCACCCGCCCGTCACCCTCTTCGGCCGGGCAGCCGGTCGGCAGACGCCCGCCTCCGCCCCCACCCCCGTTTCCCAGCCCACCCTCGCCCCCTGATGCAACGATTTTGCGTTAAGCTGGGGGCATGAGTCCCAAACCAGCTGCCCGGCCTGGAGGCCGTAGTGCCCGCGTCCAGCAGTCCGTGCACGCGGCGGTGCGCGAACTCCAGGCCGAGCAGGGGCGCGGCGACCTCACCATCCCCCAGATCGCCGCGCGGGCCGGCGTCACTCCGTCGACCCTCTACCGTCGCTGGGGAGACCTCCAGGAGCTGCTGTCGGACGTGGCGGTGGAACGGCTGCGGCCCGAGGCGCCTCCGGCCGACCACGGGAACCTCCGCGCGGACCTGGAGCACTGGGCCGCCGCGTTCCTGGAGGAGATGTCGTCCCCGGCGGGCCGTTCGTACATCCACGACACCCTGGCCGGCGATCCGGACGGCAGTAACTCCGGGCAGTGCTCGGCCTACGCCGTCGACCAGGTCGACACCCTCCTCACCCGGGCCGCGCAGCGCGGTGAGCACGTGCCGGACACCGACACCGTGATGGACCACGTCGTGGCGCCCCTGATGTACCGCATCCTCTTCCGCCCGGGCCTCCTCGACCCGCAGTATGCCCGCGACCTGGTCGCCACCGTCCTCTACCGGCTCATGCCGCTGCCCTGACCGGGCACCGAGGTGCCGGCTACGCCCCTGCCGGCCGGCGGTAGAAGTCGAATTGCGTGACCTTGTTGTAGCCGTAGCTCTCGGGGTGCAGTTCGTGCAGCGCGACGCCGGCCCGGGGCAGTGGGCCGAGGATCTCCGACAGCAGTTCGCCGGCCCGGGCGATGAAGTCCGCCTTCTCCGCGGCACTGTTGGTGCCCAGGGTGAGACTGCCCTCCACATGTGCGTCCCGGTGGCCACTCAGCGGCCTGCCGTCGACGAAATAGCTGCCGGCCGGAACCAGGTTGATCTGGACGATGGTGCGCGCGCTGGACTTGTTCAGGACCGACACCGCCAGCTGGGTCAGCCCCTCGGCGAGGGCGCGCTGGACGTCGGTCGGAAGGTCGGGGTCGGGAACGGTGACCCGGAAGTACGGCATGGCATGCCTCTCTGCTTCGTCTGGGCTCTGTGGCCAGGTGTTCTGCGCCTGGTGCCGGGCTCTTGCCGGCGCCGGCGTGGCACGTAGCCAGCGTTCCCGACCTGGCACGATAGATCCAACGCATAGCTGTCATACGCATATGAGGCCGACGCATGACCGTGAACCTTCCCCAACTACGGGCCTTTCTCGCCGTCGTGGACGCCGGCGGCTTCAGTGCGGCCGCCGCCGAGCTGGGCCTGAGCCAGTCGGCGGTGTCGCACGCCGTCGCCTCACTGGAACGCGAACTGGCCGCCCCGCTGCTGGTCCGGGCCACCCCCGCCCGTACCACCGCGCTCGGCGAACGGGTCCTGCCGCACGCCCGCCTCGCGGTGTCCGCGGCCCGGTCCGTGGAAGAGATCGCGGCCAGTGCCACCGAGGCCATGGCCGGTATCGTCCGGCTGGCCGCCACGCCCACGGTCTGCCAAGGGCTGGTCCCCCGCCTGCTCCGGCACTGGCGCGAGGATCAACCACGGATCACCGTCCGGGTCTTCGAGGGGGACAGCAGCGAGGTCACCACCTGGCTGGACGACGGAACGGCCGATGCCGCCGTCCTGATCGACCCGGAGCCCGGGCCCGGCATCCAGCTCGCCGTGGACGGTTACCGAGCCCTGTTGCCCCGGGACCACCCGCTGGCGGGCGAGCCGGCCGTGGACATCCGCGACCTGGAGGACGACCACTTCCTGATCTCACCCAACGGATGCGAGGCCCGCATCCGTACGATCCACCAACTGGCCGGGCTGCGCTTCGACCCGACTCACCGGGTACGGGACCTGGCGACCCTGATCAGCATGGTGCAGGCAGGCATCGGCGTGACGATCCTTTCCGAGGTCTCCCGCACCTTCGTCCCCCCGGACCTGGTCCTGCTGCCGCTGGCGCCCGAGACCTCGCGCCGCCTCGTGCTGACCGGCCCGCGGGCCCGCCCCTGGCACCCCGCGCTCCGCACCCTGGCGGAGTCGGCCGCCCACCACCTGGCCCACACCACGTCCCGGTCGAACGCCTAGGAGTTGCCTCCGGCCTCCCCTAACCCGGCAACACCCGTACCTCTGCCTCATCGGGCAGCGCGAGCTTGGCCCACCAGTGGTCGAACCGGCGATAGACCCCGGTGTCGCGATCGGCCAGCAGAGCCGTCAACGAGCGTGCCTCCGCGGCGAGCCCCTCCCATGCTGCGGGCGGGAGGGCATGGAACGCCGTCGCCTCTATGCCTCCGTCGACCGGGCGCCACACGCCGGCGACGTACCCGTCGACCAGCAGCGTGGGCAGCACGTCGCCGTTGGTGCGGATGACCAGCCGGCGGTAGGCCGGGGGTATCACGCGGCTGCGGTCCGCGTAGGCGAGCAGGACGCTGTCCCACATCGCCATCAGCCGGGGCGGGGCCGGCGTGTCCGCGGGCGGGCGCGGGGCGCCGGGGAGGTCGAACAGCGCGGTGCCATCGGCACCTTCGAGTCTCTCGACGGCGCCGCCGAGGGCGTCGAGGGCGGTGAGCACCTGGCGGATCGGCGTGCGCTGGACCGTGGCGAACTGCGCCACGTCCGCCACCGACGCCGGCCCGAACCCCGCCAGATAGCGCAGCACGAGGGTGGTCAGCGCTTCCGCCCTCGTCTCCCGTCCCGTGGGTACGGGGCCGGTGCGCGCCGCGACGTACGACGGCCGGGTGCCGAACGACCACGGTCCGCCCGTCGGGACGTGCAGCAGCGGTGCGTAGGCCCGCAGGCCCCACCACGCTCCCGCCTTCCGCTCCGCCCCGACCTGCTGCTCCACCCAGGTCTCCATCTCGGCGGCGGTGCGGGCCCGATCGGCGAACGTCAACGCCTCCGGGACCAGCGCTTCGCCGTCGGCGGGAGTGAGCCCCGTGGCGGCGAAGTGGTAGCCGAGCCGCGCGGCGTACAGCGTCGGCTGCATCGCCTCGCGGAAGAGCTGGTAGTCATCGGCGTGGACCGCGTGCAGGGTCATCCGCAGCAGGGTCGCCTTGACGGCCGTGCCCCGGGCGAACGCGTCATCCGCCTCCTCCGCCTTGAACCCGTCGATCCGGTTCCACAGCGCGAGATACGGCGAGGCCGCGTGCTGGGCCTGCAGCGCGACCACCCGGCGAATGACCTCCACGGCCTCCAACTGCTGCCGATCGAGCAGCAGTTGGCGGCTCAAAGTGGCCCGGTTGAGTTCGCGCGCGGTAACGGTGATCTTCACGGCCGGAATTGTGCCGTGCCCGGCCCCCGGCCGCCACCGCTCCCCTACTCCACGCCGCTATTCCGCCTCACGCTCACGCACTGGTCGCCACACCCGCATTGCGGAGTACCTCACGCGCCGGCAGGGCGACGCTTTGGGCGGCGGTCAGGCCGGAAGCCGCCCGGTGCGCCTCCACGATCCGCAGTCCGACCCCGTACCCGGCGAAGTCCGGCAGCCCCACGGTGGGTTGCCCCAACAGCCGCGCCGTGGCATCGCCCAGCACATATCCGGTCAGGTTCTGCATCCCGGCGACATCGATATCGGCAGTGATCTTCTCGTACGCGCGGTCCAGCCCGGCACCGCTCAGCGCCGTCGCCCACGGCCCCATGGCCTCCTCCCCGGCCAACTCCTTCACGAACGCCTCGGCCAGCCCCTCGGCGACGACGTGCTCCCCGACCGTGACGTCCGCCGGGTTCCAGACCACGTTGGCGTAGCGCACGTTGTGGTGGAGCTCGTGTGCGGCGGCGTGGCCGATCTTCTGCAGGCTCGTCTCGGTGGGCCACATCACCAACTGGATCGCCCCCGGTATCCCTCCCAGCCCGAAGTAGCCGCCACTCCGCACCGTCAGGTGTTCATCATCGGGATTTCCCAGCACCAGGAAGACATGCACGGTCTCGGCGTGCTTGATCCCTGGCACCGCCCCGCTGATCTCCTGCCACGCCGCCGTGAGCGACTCCTCGATCCGCTCCCACACCCTCGCGTCCTGCATCTGCCGCACGGCGGGCAGATACCGCGCGTCCTCCCGATCGAGCCGGAACCCACTGCCCATCTGGCTGTGCATCTGCACCACATCCACGTCCCCCATGACGGAAGCCAGCACTTCCTGCAGCGGAGCCAGCATCTCCCCCAGCGCCTCGGGCCGCTCCTCCAGCGGCCGCTGCAGGAGGTCGATCATGGCGGACGCGGTGTCGTGAACAAGAATCTTCATGTCTCGGACCGTAGAGCCTCCGGTTACCGGAGGGTCAAGCGTCGTGGAGTTGGCGTTGAGTTGGCGGATGAGCGTGTGCAGGAGCCGGTTTACGCAGCCGTCAGGGTTTTGCAGGCATGCCACGCACGTGCCACGGAGTCCTCGACAGCGGCCCCTGCGGTCACATCCTGCGGTCGTGGCAGGTGTAGGAGCCGTCCGGACTGTGGGCCAGGGACTCGTGGCCCCAGCACGTGAGCATCGGGGCGAGGGTGTAGGCGCGATAGCCGGCCGCGGCGAGCAGGAGGGCGCAGGCCAGGCTGACTGTGGCGGTGGGCAGCGCTGTGCGGGAGAGGCGCAGGGCGGTCGCCGCCGCCCCGAGCAGCGCTGCCAGCCCGAGGATCAGGATCACCAGCACGAGGCCGCTGCGGTTGTCCTTGATCCCCGGGAAGGCGTCGGGTGAGTCGATCTCGGTGGTGGCCGCGAAGCTCACCAGGATCAGCAGGGTGCTGAGCACCATCAGCCCCACGGTCAGACAGCCTCCGGCGCATCTGCCGGACGTCTTCGCGGTTCGTGGGGTTCCTGCTGGCGAGTGGCGCATCATCCGGTCATCGAACCCGAGAGCGCGGACCGGCGGCAACGCGGCCCGTGCCCCCGGTCGAGCGGGCCGGAGGGCGGCCGGCCGTCAGAGCGGTCCCTGCAGGCCGCCGCCTCCCGTCGGGGACGAAGGACGGTAGTGGTAGAGCAGGCCCGCGTGCTGGTTGGGCCGGGCGGCCCGGTGGGAGTCGGGGTGGTCGAGCCGGGGCCGGCGCCCGTGGAGCACGAACTGCGCCACACGAGAGGTTAAGCGGCTGAGACTCTCCGCTGTCATCGATCCTCCAAGGGAAGAAGTCAGTGGTACGGCCACGTCAACCTTACGGAAGGAGGATCAAGTACGCGGTGGAGTACGGGAGATGGCGTGTCGGACCTCACTCACCAAGGCAGTGTGCCCGCCGCGTCGAAGTAGCCGCCGGTGAGGCCGTCGGGCGTCACCTGGGCCATGCGCACGATGATCTCGGCGCCCTGTTCCACGCTCTGGGTGCCGGTGTTGCCGTTCAGGTCGGTCTTGGTGAAGCCGGGCTCGACCGCGTTGATCCGCATGTCCGGGAACGCCTTCGCGAACTGGATGGTGATCATGTTGACCGCGGCTTTCGACGTCGGGTAGGCGACGCCCGGGTAGGCGTACGCAGGGCTGCTCGGGTCGCTGACCCGGGTCAGCGAGGCCAGGCCGCTGCTGACGTTGACGATGACCGGGGCCGGTGAGCGGCGCAGCAGCGGGAGCAACGCGTGGGTGACGCGCACCGTGCCGAAGACGTTCGTGTCGAAGGTCTGCCGCATCACGTCGGCGGTGATCTCCGCGGCGCCGGGCACGTTGTTGTCGGCGTCCCGGGTCTCGATGCCCGCGTTGTTGATCAGTACGTCCAGCCCTCCCTGGGCCTTCAGGGTCCGGGCCGCGGCCGCCACGGACGCGTCGTCGGTGACGTCGAGCTGGACGGTCCGCGCGCCCAGCCGTTCGGCGGCCCGGCGGCCGCGGGCGGCGTCCCGGCTGCCGACGTAGACGGTGTGACCTGCGGCGATGAGGCGGCGGGCGGTCTCGAAGCCGAGGCCCTTGTTCGCTCCGGTGATGAGTGTGGTCGTCATGACTCCAGGCTGCGGCGGCGGGCCGCGAGCAGCCAGGCGTCCCGTCTTCCTGGGACTGTCAGTACCAGGACGATCCGGGTGGCGCGGTGCACAGTGGGGGCATGGCGAGTACGGAGTTCGGGCGGACGGTGCGGCGCTGGCGCGACCGTGCCTCCCCGGAGGCGGCGGGGCTCCCCGGAGGTGGCCACCGGCGCGCGGCCGGGCTGCGCCGTGAGGAGCTGGCGATGCTGGCCGGGATCTCGGTCGACTACGTCACCCGTCTGGAACAGGGCCGGGCGACCCACCCCTCGGAACAGGTCGTCGAGGCTCTGGGACGGGCCCTGCGGTTGTCCGGAGCCGAGCGCGACCACCTGTTCCACGTCGCCGGTCTGGTGCCGCCGGGGCAGGGCACGGTGCCCGCGTACATCACGCCGAGCGTGCACCGGATGCTGGACAGGCTGACCGGGACGCCGGTCGCGGTGTCCGACGCGTCGTGGACGCTGCTGCTGGCCAACCCGCTGTACACGGCGCTGATGGGCGAGCGGCAGGGCCGGGAGCGCAACGGCGCCTGGCGCGCGTTCCTCGGGTCGGGCGGTCGGATCCGCCACACCGCGCAGTCCCGGCGCGCGCTGGAGACCGCTGTGGTCGCCGACCTGCGGGCGGCCGTGCGCCGGTATCCGGCGGACCGGCGGCTACGGCGGCTGGTCGCGGAGCTCCGCGCGAAGAGTGACCGGTTCGCCGAGTTGTGGGACTCGGGGGCCGTCGGCCGGCATGAGGCGTCGCGCAAGACCATCGACCACCCGGAAGTGGGCACCATGACGCTGGATTGCGACGTGCTGAGCGTCGCCGGCAGCGACCTGCGCATCATGGTCTACACGGCCGAGCCCGGCACCGAGGACGCCGAACGGCTGGAACTCCTCGGCGTTCTGGGCACCCAGACGATGGTCGGGGAGTGACGAGGGTGGGGTGGTGACGGCCGCGGATTCCCGCCGGTGGCTCGGCGGGGTGTCCTCGGGCTTCACACCTGCGCCGACCGGGGGGTCAGATGACGCCGTCGGTCCGCAGGGCGGCGATGTCGGTCGTGCGGTACCCCAGTTCCGTCAGGACGCGCTCGGTGTGCTCGCCGGCGGCGGGTACGGCGTCCATGCGGGGGGCGGTGCCGGTCAGGTCCGCCGGGGGCAGTAGCGCGGGCACCACGGCTCCCCCGGGGATGCGTATGTCACGCCAGCGGTTCCGGGCGCTGAGCACGGGGTGGGCCAGGAATTCCTGGACGTCGTTGACGCCGGCGTTGGCGATGCCCGCCTCGTCCAGCAGCTTCATCACCTCGCCGCTGTCCAGCTCGCCGAACCGCTCGGCCACGATCGCGTTCAGCTCGTCGCGGTGGGCCACACGGTCGGAGCCGGTGACGAAGCGCGGATCGTCGACGAGTCCGGGCCGACGCAGGAACTGCTCGCACAGGGCGGCCCATTCCCGCTCGTTCTGGATCGAGAAGAGTACGTCTTTGCCGTCCGCCGCGGTGTAGGCACCGTACGGGGCGATGGTGGCGTGCTGGGTACCGATGCGCGGGGGTTGGGTGCCGCCGTGACGCGTGTAGTACGCGGGCTGCCCCATCCACTCGGCCAGCGCCTCGAACAGGGAGACCTCCACGGCGCGGGCGACGCCGGTGGTGGCCCGGGTGAAGAGGGCGGTGAGGATGCCCGAGTACGCGTACATGCCGGCGGCGATGTCGGCGATCGAGACCCCCACCCGCGCGGATTCCTCGGCGGTGCCCGTCAGGGAGACCAGCCCCGTCTGGCACTGCACCAGCAGGTCGTACGCCTTGCGGCCGGCCCACGGCCCGCTGGTGCCGTAGCCGGAGACGGAGCAGCGGATGAGGGACGGGAAGCGCTCGGCGAGGGCATCCGCCCCCAGGCCCATCCTGGCGGCCGCGCCGGGGGCCAGGTTCTGTACGAACACATCGGCACCGCTCAGGAGTTGTTCCAGGACCTGCCGGCCCCGGTCCGACTTCAGGTCGAGCGTCACGGACTCCTTGGACCGGTTGAGCCACACGAAGTAGCTGGACTCGCCGTGCACCGTGGTGTCGTAGCGCCGGGCGAAGTCGCCCCCGCCCGGGCGTTCCACCTTGATGACGCGCGCGCCGAGATCGGCCAGCTGGCGGGTGGCGTAGGGCGCCGCCACCGCCTGCTCGACGCTGACGACGGTGATGCCGGCCAGCGGCAGCCCGCCTTCGGGGAGCTCGGTCATGGGGTGTGGCCTCCAGGGGGTAGGAATGCGGCGGGGGTCTGCCGGGGCTGCGGAGTGAGCTCAAGGCATCGGCGCGGCCGGTGGGCGGGGTCGCGACGCCTCGTCCGAAAGGGGCTTCCCGGCGGCCGGTTCAGCCTCTGAACGGCACCCCCGGTATGCCCTGGCCCGCTTCCGGGAGCACCAGGACGGAGCCCGCCAGGGGGTGGGCGGAGCCGGATCCGGCCGTGGTGATGAACAGGTCGCGTAGCGACGGGCCGCCGAAGCAGCAGGCGGTGGGGCGGGGGACGGGGAGCGGGAGGGTGCGGTCCAGGTGGCCGTGGGGGGTGTAGCGGCGGATCTGGCCGCCGTCCCAGAGGGCGACCCAGAGGCAGCCGTCGGCGTCGACGGTCAGACCGTCGGGGTAGCCGGCGTCGGGCTCGATGACCACCAACGGGCGGCGTTCTGCGGGGAGTTGGCCGTTCATACGGCAGACGTCGATACGGCGGGTCGGGGAGTCGATGTAGTAGAGGCGGGTGCCGTCCGGGCTCCAGGCGAGGCCGTTGCTGACGGTGACGGACGGGAAGATCACCTGCGTCTCACCGTCGGGGGCGATGCGGGTGAGCGTGCCGCCGCCCGCGGCCTCGTCGTAGCGCATGGTGCCCGCCCACAGCGAACCGTCGGGCGCGACGACGGCGTCGTTGCCGCGGCGGCCGGGGACGGGGTCGCGGACGAGCCAGGAGAACTGCCCGTCGGCGTCGTAGCGGGCGATACCGTCCCGCAGGTTGACCACCAGGCCGCCGGCCGCGCGCGGTTCGGCCGCGCCGACGTGCTGTTCGGTGGCCATCACGGTGCGCCGTCCGGTGGCCGGGTGGTAGGTGTGGATGCGGGAGCCGAGGATGTCCACCCAGATCAGGCGGTCCGTCGCCGGGTCCCAGGTGGGGCCCTCACCGAGCGTGGCCGAAGCGCGGACCGCGACCTCGGCCCTCATCGGTGGCCACCGCGATGGCCCAGGCGTACGGACAGGTCGCTCGCGCCCTTGGCGGCCAGTTCCGCGAGCTCGGCCTCGCGTTCCTCGCTCCAGCGGATCACGGGTACGGAGATGGACAGCGCGGCGACGACCCGGCCCGTGCCGTCCCGTACGGGTGCGGCCACGCAGTTCACGTCCGGGTTGGACTCGCGGTGCTCGATGGCGATGCCACGCTCGCGGACAACGGCGAGCGCGGAGCGGAGTGCCTCGGGGTCGGTGATGCTGTGGTGCGTCATCGCGTCGAGTTCGCCGGCTTCCTCGATGCGGAGCTCCAGTTCGTCGGCAGGCAGGGCGGCGAGCAGCATCTTGCCGACCGCGGTGCAATGGGCGGGGAGCCGGCGGCCGGCGGCCGAGACCATGCGCACGGCGTGGATCGAGTCGACCTTGGCGATGTAGATGACGTCGAGGTCCTCCAGGATCGCGACGTGCACGGTCTCGTCGCAGGTCTCGGCCACCTCGCGGGCCACCTGCTGGCCTTCGGCGGCGAGGTCGAGCTGTTCCGCGTAGCGGCTGCCGAGCTGGTAGGTGCGGACGCCGAGCCGGTAGGAGCCGGGCCGGCCGGGAGCGGGCACCAGGTACGAGCGGGCGGCGAGGGTGGTGACCAGCTCGTGCACGGTGGTGCGCGGCAGCCGCAGCTTGCGGGTGATGTCGGGCGCGGAGAGGGTTCCGTCGCCTTCCAGGAACAGCTCAAGGATGTCGAGCGCCCTGGTCACCGCGGGGACCAGCCGTCCCATGTGCCTCACCACCCGTTTCGTTCGAGGAGCCGGTCGCCGACCGGTATGCCGAACGCAGGCTATGCACAGCGGGGTTCGCCGGGCAATGGTGGTGACGGGCCGGCCGCTGCGCAACCCATTGACACCCCCGTCGGGACCTGACTACGGTCACGCCACCATTTCGAACGAGTGACGAAATTTCGAACGACATGGAGGGCAATTGCCGTGCGGATCACGGGAATCAGCACACACGTCGTCGGAACCCCCTGGCGCAATCTCACCTACGTACTCGTCCACACCGACGAGGGGCTGACGGGGGTCGGCGAGACCAGGATGCTCGGCCGCACCGATGCCCTGCTCGGCTATCTGCGGGAGGCCGAGGCGAACCACCTCCGCGGGTCGGATCCGTTCGCGGTCGAGGATCTGGTCCGGCGCATGAAGTACGGGGATTACGGGCGGGCCGGCGAGATCGTGATGTCCGGGATCGCCTGTGTGGAGATGGCCTGTTGGGACATCAAGGGCAAGGCGCTCGGGGTTCCGGTGTGGCAGCTCCTCGGCGGCCGGGTCACCGATCGCGTCATGGCGTACGCCAACGGCTGGTACACCACCGAGCGCACCCCGGAGGCGTACCACAAGGCGGCGCAGGAGGTGGTGGCGCGCGGCTACCGGGCCCTGAAGATCGACCCGTTCGGGACCGGCCACTTAGAGCTGGACCACCAACAGACCCGGCACTCCGTGTCGTTGATCGAGGCGGTACGGGACGCCATCGGCCCGGACACCGAGCTGATGCTGGAGATGCACGGCCGGTTCAGCCCGGCCACGGCGGTCCGGCTGGCCCGCGAAATGGCGCCCTTCCGGCCCGCCTGGCTGGAGGAGCCGGTGCCGCCGGAGAACCTCAAGGCCCTGAAGAAGGTCGCGGACAAGGTGGAGCTGCCGGTGGCCACCGGTGAACGCATCCACGACCGGATCGAGTTCCGGGAGCTGTTCGAGACGCAGGCCGCCGACATCATCCAGCCGGACCTCGGGCACATCGGCGGCATCCTCGAAGCCCGCAAGCTCGCCGCGACCGCCGAGACCCATTACGTGCTGGTGGCCCCGCACAACGTCGGCGGTGCGGTGCTGACCGCGGCCTCGCTCCAACTCGCGTCCTGCACCCCGAACTTCAAGGTCCTGGAGCACTTCAACGACTTCGCGGACGCGGAGATCACCAAGGTGGTGCGGGGTGCGCCGTACGTGGATCCGGAGACCGGTTGCTTCGCGGTGTCGCACGCGCCCGGGCTCGGCGTCGAGTTCGATCCGGACGCCGCGGCCGAATTCCCGCAGCAGCAGGCACGCTTCGACCTCTGGGCCGAGGGCTGGGAGCAGAGGCGGCCGCGATGAGCCGAGCGGGCGGCGGCCCGGACAGCCGGGCGGACGGGGATGCGGTGGGGCGGGACCACGGGGCGGAGGTCAGCCGCTCGATCGTCGTCGAGCGGCCCCGGCACCACCGGCTGGTGCACGGCACGGTGCCCGAGCCCGGGCCGGATGAGGTGCTGGTGCGGGTCGCGGCCGCCGGGATCTGCCTGAGCGATCGCGAGCTCTATGACGGCCGGCGCGACGCCGGGTACGTCCACTACCCCGTCGTGCCCGGTCATGAGTGGTCGGGCACGGTGGCGGCGGTCGGCGCGGGGGTCGATCCGGCGCTGGTGGGGCGCAAGACGGTGGCCGAGGGCTTCCGGGCGTGCCGGGGGTGTGAGCGCTGCCGGGCCGGCGAGACCAGCCTGTGCACCAGCGGGTACGCCGAGACCGGGTTCACCGAGCCGGGCGGGTTCGCGGACCATCTCACCGTGCCCGCAGCGCTGTTGCATCCGCTGCCCGACGACGCCGATCTGCGGGCCGCCGCGCTGCTGGAACCGGCCGCGGTGGTCGCCGCGGCGGTGCGGGCCGGGCGGCCGCGGCCCGGTGAGCGGATCGCGGTGGTCGGTGCGGGCACGCTCGGGCTGCTCGCGGTGCAGCTGCTGGCCGCGGCGGAACCCACCGAGCTCGTGGTGGTCGATCCGCGGTCCGGGCGCCGTGCCCAGGCGCTGCGGTTCGACGCGACCGCGGTGTGCACGCCCGAGCAGGCGACGAAGCGCAACGGCTGCTTCGACCTGGTCGTGGAGACCGCCGGAGCGCGCTCGACCGCGGCCTCGTCCTGCCTGCTGGCCCGCCGGGGCGGCCGGGTGGTGCTGACCGGGATGTTCCCGCCGGGCGCGGCCGGGATCGACCCGGTGCACCTGTCCCTCAGCCAGCTGGAGATCCGCAGCATCTTCGGGGCGCCGTCGTCGGCCTGGTCGTACGCCGTGCGCGCCTTCGGCCGGGGACTGCTCGACCCGGCACCGCTCATCACCCATGAGTTCCCCCTGGAAGGGTTCGCCGAGGCCATTGCGCTGGTGGGCGACGGCGACCCGGGGACGGGGAAAGTGCTGCTGCGGCCCTGAGTCACTGCCGTGCTTGAGGTGCTGCCGCCCTCCTGAGACGTGCGGTGGTACGGGAGCAGCGCCCGCCCCCGTACCACCGCACCCCACGCTCCTTCGCACATCCCCAAAGGCAGCCGCACACCCATTACTCCGAACGCCGTCCGACATACCGAACACTCGACCATGGGAGCCTCGTGACCGCCCCATCAGAGTCAGCATCTCGTCGCCCCGGCGCCGACGCCCTCGCCCGCATCGGCCATCCCTCTCCCCCGGCCGACCCCGCGGACGCCTCACCGCACACCTTTCCCGACGGCGGCGTCTGGCGGACCGAGATCCCGTCGGTGGAGGGCCCGGAGGCGCTGTCCGTCGTGCTGGCGGAGAGCACCCGCCTCGCTGTGCCGGTGCACCGGATCAGTCAGGGCAGCGGTGTGTGGATGCTCACCGACGGTGAGATCACCGAGATGGCCGGGGCGTGCGCCACGCGCGGCATCGAGCTGTGCCTGTTCACCGGTCCGCGCGGCACCTGGGACATCGGTGGCTCCACCCGCACCTGCTCCGGCGGTGCGGGTCTGCGCGCCCGCGGCCATGACGGCCTCGCGGGATGTGTCGAAGACGCCCTGCGTGCCGCGGAGTTGGGGGTGCGCTGTCTGCTGGTGGCGGACGAGGGCGTGCTGTGGACGCTGCACCGGCTGCGGGCGGCCCGGCACCTGCCCGCCGACACCACCTTCAAGGTGTCCGCCCTCTCCGGGCCGGTCAATCCCGCCTCGTTCGCCGTGTACGAGCGTCTCGGCGCCGACTCCCTCAACGTGCCCTCCGACCTGACCGCGGAGCACCTCACCGAGATCCGGCGGGTGAGCGGTGCCCCGATGGACCTGTACGTCGAGGCGCCCGACGACCTCGGTGGCTATGTGCGGATGTACGAGACGGCCGAGCTGATCCGGCGCGGCGCGCCCTTGTACCTCAAGTTCGGCCTGAGCAACGCGTCCGGCATCTATCCCTACGGCGCGCACGTGCGCGAGCACGCCCTCGCCACCGCCCGGGAACGGGTCCGGCGCGGACGCCTGGTCCTGGACCTGCTGGCCCGGCACGGCGCGGACGGCGGGATGTCACCACCGGGCGCCCGCCTCCCGGGCCGGCTGCACCGCTTCCCCGTACCGGAAAGGGACTGATCCCATGCGCTCCCGCACCCTCCTCGTCACCGCGAGCGCCGCCCTGCTCGCCGTCTCGCTGACCGCCTGCGGCCAGGAGGCCAGGGGCGGCAGCCGCTACCGTCCCGACCGCGGCGCGGGCGGCACCATCGGCATCGCCATGCCCACCAAGGCGTCGGAGCGCTGGATAGCCGACGGCCGGAACATGGCGGAGCAGTTCCGCAGGGCCGGGTACCAGGCGGACCTGCAGTACGGCGACGACAAGGTCGAGAACCAGGTCGCCCAGCTGGAGAACATGATCACCGAGGGGCACCGGCTGCTGGTGGTCGCCGCCATCGACGGTTCGGCGCTCACCGACGTACTGCAGCGCGCGCACGACGCGGGCATCCCCGTGATCGCGTACGACCGGCTGATCATGGGCACGAAGAACGTCGACTACTACGCGTCCTTCGACAACGAACGCGTCGGCCGCCTCCAGGGGCAGTACCTCGTCGACAAGCTGAAATTGGGCAGGCCCCGCAGCCACGCGGGCAAGAGCTACCACATCGAACTGTTCGCGGGTTCGCCCGACGACAACAACACCCGCTACTTCTGGCACGGTGCCCTCGACGCCCTCACGCCGTACCTGCGCAGCGGGCAACTGGTGGTCGGCAGCAAGCAGACGAGGATGAACCAGGCCACCACGTTGCGCTGGGACGGCGGTACCGCGCAGAAGCGGATGGACGACCTGATCAGCAAGAACTACGGCGAGGAAAAGGTCGACGCGGTGCTGTCCCCGTACGACGGCATCTCGCTGGGCATCATCTCCGCCCTCAAGAGCGCCGGTTACCGGGGCGCGGACCTGCCGATCGTCACCGGGCAGGACGCGGAACTGGCTTCGGTGAAGTCCATCATCCACGGCGAGCAGACGCAGACGGTCTTCAAGGACACCCGCAAACTCGCCGCACGTGCCGTGCAGATGGGCGATGCCGTACTCCACGGCCGAAAACCCGAGGTCAACAACACGACCGACTACGACAACGGGAAGAAGACCGTGCCCGCGTATCTGCTGAAGCCGGTGAACATCGACAAGGGGAATACCGACCTCCTCGTCCGCGAGGGGTACTTCACCGCGGGACAGCTGCGGTGACCCGGCCCGACGGTGAGCCGCGGCCGACGGCCGAGCGGCCGCGCCCCGTCCTGGAGATGCGCGCCATCACCAAGAGCTTCCCCGGCGTCACCGCGCTCTCCGATGTGCATCTGACCGTGCGGGCCGGCGAGATCCACGCCGTCTGCGGGGAGAACGGCGCCGGGAAGTCCACCTTGATGAAGGTCCTCAGCGGGGTGCATCCGCACGGCAGTTACGGGGGCGAGATCCGCTTCGAGGGCGAGCCGGTGGCCTTCAAGGACATCCGGGCCAGTGAACAGCGCGGCATCGTCATCATCCACCAGGAGCTGGCGCTGGTGCCGCAGCTGTCGATCGCCGAGAACATCTTCCTCGGCAACGAACGGCGATCGGCCCGCGGCACCCTCGACTGGAACGCCACCTACCGCGAGGCGAGCCGGCTGCTGGAGCGGGTCGGGCTGCGCGAAAGGCCGCAGACGCCGGTCGCGGAGCTGGGCGTGGGACAGCAGCAGCTGGTGGAGATCGCCAAGGCCCTGTCGAAGGAGGTGAAGCTGCTCATCCTGGACGAACCCACGGCGGCGCTCAACGACCAGGACAGCGCTCAGCTGCTCGAACTGATCCGCCAGCTGCGCGCACAGGGCGTGGCCGGCATCGTCATCTCCCACAAACTCCACGAGATCCGGGCGATCGCCGACTCGGTGACCATCCTGCGCGACGGCCGGACCGTCGAGACGCTGACGGTACGTCATACGCCTTCTGCTGCACCGGAATTGTCCGAGGAACGCCTCATCCAGGGCATGGTCGGCCGCGACCTCGACCACCGCTTCCCCGACCGCACTCCCTACCAGGGCGAGGACGCCGGCCAGGTGGCGCTCGCCGTCGGTGGCTGGACCGTACGGCATCCGGTCGACCCTCGGCGCACGGTCGTCGACGAGGTGTCGCTCACCGTGCGCCGCGGCGAGATCGTCGGCATCGCCGGGCTGATGGGCGCGGGCCGCACCGAACTCGCGATGTCCGTCTTCGGGCGCTCCTACGGGCAGTACGTCCGCGGCACGGTGGCCGTCGGCGGCCGCGAGGTCGACACCAGAACCGTACCGGCGGCCATCGCCGCGGGTCTCGCCTACGTCACCGAGGACCGCAAGCGCTACGGCCTGAACCTCCTCGACACCGTGCAGCGCAACATCTCCCTGGCCTCGCTCCCCCGCATGCGGCGCCACGACGCCGGCCGGCGGCACGGCATGCGCGGCTTCGTGGACGAACACCACGAACGCCGGGTCGCCGAGCACTACCGCACGGCCCTCACCATCAAGACCCCCACGGTCGCCGAGCAGGTGGGCCGACTGTCCGGCGGCAACCAGCAGAAGGTCGTGCTGAGCAGGTGGATCCACGCCGACCCGCAGGTGCTGATCCTCGACGAGCCGACGCGCGGCATCGACGTCGGCGCGAAGTACGAGATCTACACCGTGATCGGCGAACTCGCGGCCCGCGGCAAGGCGGTGCTCTTCCTCTCCTCCGAGCTGCCCGAACTGCTCGGGATGTGCGACCGGATCTACACCATGGCCGAGGGCCGGCTGACCGGTGAGGTCTCCCGGGCAGAGGCCACCCAGGAAGTACTGATGCGCCATATGACCATGCCCCGTACGACCAGGAACGGGAGCTGAGGCCCCGCCATGACCACCACCACGAGCACTCCCCCCGAGGACCCGCCCGCGTCGGCACCGGCCATGGCGCTGCTGTTCCGCAGTGCCCGGGCCAACCTGCGCCAGTACGGCATGCTCATCGCCCTGGTCTTCCTCGTCGTGCTGTTCCAGATCTGGACCGACGGCACGCTGCTGCTGCCGAACAACGTCTCCAACCTGATCCAGCAGAACAGCTACATCCTCATCCTGGCCATGGGCATGATGATCGTCATCGTCGCGGGCCATATCGACCTGTCCGTCGGTTCGCTGGTCGCCTTCGTCGGCGCGATGGCCGCGGTTCTGATGGTCAAGCACGACCTGCCCTGGGTGCCCGCCCTGCTCCTCTCGCTGCTGATCGGGGCGGTCGCGGGGGCCTGGCAGGGCTTCTTCATCGCGTACCTCGGGATCCCGTCGTTCATCGTGACGCTGGCCGGCATGCTGCTGTTCCGCGGCGCGACGCAGATCGTGCTGGAGGGGCAGTCCCTGGCGCCGTTCCCGGACGGCTTCCAGGACCTCGCCAAGGGCTTCCTCCCGGAAGTGGGCCCGTACACGCAGTACCACAACCCCACCCTCGCGCTGGGCCTCTGCGCCGTCGTGCTCCTCCTGCTACGGGAAGGACGGCAGCGCACCCGCCAACTCGCCCTGGCGCTGGACGTGTTGCCGACCGGCCTGTGGGTGGCCAGATGCACCGCGCTCACCGCCGCCGTCGGGGCCTTCACCCTGACGCTGGCCAGTTTCCACGGCGTGCCGGTCGTGATGCTGGTGATGGGCGGCCTGCTGCTCGCCCTCGGTCATGTGATGCGCAACGCGGTCGTCGGACGGCATGTGTACGCCCTCGGCGGCAACAAGGCGGCCGCACAGCTGTCCGGCGTCAAGGACAAGCGCATCACGTTCGCCGTCTTCGTCACCATGGGTGTCCTGGCGGCGCTCGCCGGTTGCGTCTACGCGGCCCGGCTGAACGCGGGTACCCCGCAGGCCGGCCTGAACTTCGAACTCGAGGCCATCGCCGCCTCGTTCATCGGCGGCGCCTCCATGAGTGGCGGCGTCGGCACGGTCATGGGTGCGGTCATCGGCGGCCTGGTCCTCGGTGTCCTCAACAACGGCATGTCGCTGGTCGGCATCGGCACCGACTACCAGCAGGTCATCAAGGGCCTCGTACTGCTCGCCGCGGTCGGCTTCGACGTCTGGAACAAGCGCAGGGCGGGGCGTTAGGGACCTTCCGGGGGCGTGCTCACCGCACCGGTGCCGGCGGGTCGTGGACCAGGCACTGCCCTTGGAGGAGGCCGCCAGGCCCATGAGCTCAGCGAGACCGGCCGCGTCACGGGGAAGATCGTGCTCACCGTGCGCTGACGCCGATCGCCTTCGCCCGGCCGCCCGTTACGCGGAGTGCGGCGACGGCCCGGTCTCCGTGCGGCCCAGGAAGCGGCGTACCGCCCAGGCCGGCGCACCGAGCGCGAAGCCGTACACGGTGACCAGGCCGTGGCCGTTCTCCTGCGCGAGCCACATCGCCAGGCCGAGCACCGGGACGGCGATCGCGAGGGCCTGCTGCTTCTTGACGCGGGTGCGGGTCAGGAGAACCAGGGCCAGGGTGGCGCCCAGGAAGTAGGTCGCGCCCGAACTGCCGGCGAAGTTGCGCGGGTCCGTGCTGGGGCCGCCGCCGATTCCGAGCAGCGCGTCGAGGTGCTCCGGCAGGAGGATGCCGGCGGCGAAGAAGACCAGGGTCAGCGTGCCGCCCCAGAGCCACTGCGCGAGCGCGGCCACGATGGCCAGGGTCGCGATGTTCCAGATGGCGCCGCCCGGGCCGCCGTTCTGCAGGAAGACCGAGGTGAGCTCCCGCCACCAGCCGCTCTTGGCGGGGTCGTTGTCGAGGGCGGCCATCGCGCCCGACCAGCACAGCTGAAGGACCACACCGGCCACCGCGAGGGTGGTCAGGGCGATCGCGGCCCACGGGACGGGGCGCCCGCGCAGCGTGTCACGTCCGACCGCGCCGAGCCCGCTGTTGATGATCATCACCATCAACGCGGCCGTGGTCACGTTGAACAGCAGCCCGTCCATGTCCCGCCCCCTGCAACACCGTTCGAAATGGTCGGCCGGAGGCTAGCACAGCTTTCGAACAGCGTTGGAAAAGCTTTACGGTAAGAGGATGAAGCTCACCAAGGAGCGGATCATCGATGCCGGTATGGCCACGTTCGCCGAGGTCGGTTACCACGCCCTGTCCATGCGCCAGGTGGCCGACCGGCTCGGGGCGCACGCGGGCAGCCTCTACTACCACGTGCGCAGCAAGGACGACCTGCTCGCCCTGATGGCCGACCGGGTCTGCCAACAGGCTTACGACGACGGCAGCACCGCGCTGGCCGCCCTGCCGCCCGGGGCGACCTGGCAGGACCGGATCGAGGCCCAGGCCACCACCCTGCGCCAAGCCCTGCTCAAGCACCCGGGTGGAGCGCTCCTGCTGGTCGACAGCCCCAGGATGCTCAGCACCGGCGGGCTGTCCTTGATGGAACGTCTCCTGCACACCCTCCTCGACGCAGGCGTCCCCGCCGAACACGCCGGCACCGCCGCCGACACCCTGCTCAGCCACCTCACCGGCTTCGCCCTCCAGGAACAGAGCGGGGCACAGATGGCCCCCGTCACCGAAGAGGTCTACGCGGACCTGCATGCGCGCTTCCCGCTCCTGCTCACACAGATGCCCCGACTGAGCCAGGACGAGAAGTTCCGGCGCAGCGTGCACCTGCTGTGCCGAGCTGTCGTCACCCTCATCGGGGGGACTCCCCCGCCGCAGCCGACGCGTCGCAGGTGTAGGGTCTCGCCGCGCATCTCGGGCGTAGAGATCACGGTCGGCGAAGAACCGGAACATCGCCACGTAGTCGTGGCTGAAGTCGGGGACGGCGGCGCGCAGGTCGTCATGCGGCATCGGGAGGTAGGCGCTGGGGGTGCCCGCGACCTGGGCGAAGGTAGCGGCGATCTCGTCGCCGGTGAGGCTGTCGCCGATCACCGCGAGCTCCGCGAGCGGGGACGGTGACCGCATAGCGGGTGAAGCGAGGGGTTCCGTTCATAAAGGGACATCGAGTGCGGTTTTCGGTCAGATTCCGACTCGTGACGTTGCGTGCAGACCGGAGGGACCCTGATCCGCCACCGGCCCGACCGGACCTGCCCATGCACCAGGGCCGCACAGACGCCGGACATCCCGTCGTTGCCAGAATCTGGCGGAAAATTTCCGGCGCGTGTGCGTAATTGGTGAAGAAAACCGTCTGAAACTGCGCTCCTCGTGTTGACCGGAGATCGCCGGGTCCCCGAATGTCATCGTCATGCCCGTCAGACCCCGAGCCGCCACAAGCGGCCCGCTGCGCATGCCCGAGTTCCGCCTGCTCCTCACCGGAGCCGCGGCCGGACTCTTCGGCTCCCAGGTCACCCTGGTCGCGCTGCCCCTCGTCGCAGTACTCCAGCTCCACGCGCCCGCGTTCCAGGTGGGTTTGCTCACCGCGGCCGAGACCGCCGCGTTCCTGCTGGTCGGCCTGCCCGCGGGAGCCTGGGTCGACCGGATGCGGAAGCTGCCGCTGCTGATCCGTGCCGATGTGGT
Source organism: Streptomyces sp. NPDC107765 (assembly GCF_055657085.1). Taxonomy (NCBI): domain Bacteria; kingdom Bacillati; phylum Actinomycetota; class Actinomycetes; order Kitasatosporales; family Streptomycetaceae; genus Streptomyces; species Streptomyces sp. NPDC107765. The sequence goes on from NZ_JBVKBL010000001.1 coordinate 641,407, forward strand.
GCGGGCCGTGGCCATGGCGAGCATCCCCCTGGCCGCCGTCGCCGGGGTGCTGACGATGGCCCAGCTGTACGTCGTCGCCCTGGTCACCGGTGTGGCGACGGTCTTCTTCGACGTCGCCCACCAGAGCTTCGTACCGCAACTGCTGCCCAAGGAGCAGCTGGTCGCCGGCAACGGAGCGCTGGAGACCGTCCGTTCCTCGGCCCAGGTCGCGGGCCCCGGGCTGGGCGGCGGCCTGGTGCAGCTGCTCGGCGCGCCGTTGGCCATCGTGGCGGACGCCTGCGGCTATGCGCTCTCCGCGCTCTTCCTGTGGCGCATCAAGCGGCCGGAGAGCCTCCCGGAACGCGTTCCGGGGGCCTCGCTCCGCAAGGACGTCGGCGAGGGGCTGCGCTTCGTGTTCGGCCACCGCCTGCTTCGGGTGATCGCCCTGGCCACCGGGCTGGCCAACCTCTTCTCCGCCATGCTGATGGCCACCCAGTCCGTCTTCCTGGTACGGGAGCTGGGGCTGGCGCCCGCGGCGGTCGGCCTGGTGCTGTCCGCCGCCGCGCTCGGCGGCCTGGCGGGCGCCCTGTGTGCCGGCCCGCTCGCCGCGCGGCTCGGCCGGGCCCGGATCATCTGGCTGTCCGCCCTGGTCACCGGGCCGTTCGCGGTGCTGTGGCCGCTGTCCGGGCGCGGCGCGGGCGCCTCGTTGTTCGCGCTCGGCTCCGGCGTGGTCTTCTTCGGGGCGGTCGTCTACAACGTCGCCCAGGTCAGCTTCCGGCAGACGGTCTGCCCGCCCGGGCTGCTCGGCCGGATGAACGCCACCCTGCGGTTCGTGATGTGGGGCACGCTGCCCCTCGGGGCGCTGGTCGGCGGTGCCCTGGCCGATGCGTACGGCGCCCGTGCGGCGCTGGTGTGGTGCGCGGCGGGATTCCTCGTCGTACCGCTGCCGCTGCTGCTCTCGCCGCTGCGGAGGATGCGTGAACTCCCGTCGGCCGATGTTGAGTTGAGTGACACCGCTGAGAAGCCGGACGAGGGCGCCGATGCCGGTGCCGGTGCCGGCCAGCGGGTCGAGGCCGCCGGGCGCGGTTAGCGCGCGCCGTGCCCGAGCCCTCGTCCCCGTTCTCCCCGCCTCCCTCCCCACCTCACTTCTCCCTGCCCAGAGAGGCTTCCGTGCACAGCATCACGAGCCAGTACCTGGCCCGCTTCCGCCGGCTCGACGACGGCGTCGGGGGTGCCGCCGGCGACGGGGCACCGGCCCTGCTGCCGGTCACCGGTGCTCAGCGGCGCTTCGTCCTCATACGGGCCATGGACCCGGCCGGGCGGCCCGATCTGGTGCCGATGTTCTTCTCCTTCCCGCGCGGCACGGTGGACCTCGCGCGCCTCGCCGCGGCGGCCCGGCGCCTCGCCGTACTGCATCCCGTGTTGCGCGCCCGTCCTGAGGTGCTGCGGGGTACCCCGGTGCTCCGACCGGGGTCGCCGGAGGTGCCGGTGACGCGGGTCTCCCGCGCGCCGGGGGAGGACGCGGCGGCCGCGCTGCGGCGGGTCCTGCACGACTGGGCCCCGCAGGGGGCACCGCTGCGGCTGTTCCTGGCAGCGGACGGCCTGGACGGCGCGGAGGGGCCGGACGGACCGGACGGACCGGGTGCCGAAGGGCCACGGGAAGTGCTCGCCGTGGTGCTGGAGCACACCGCGTGCGACGGCCAGTCGCTGAACCGGATCGTCGAGGAACTGGGCGCCGCCTACGCCGCGGGCCGCGCGGCGGACGGCCCGTCGCCCGCCGACGCCGCCGCCGAGCTGGACGCCTACCGGGAGGCCGTACTCCTACAGTTGGCCGCGGAGGAACGGGCGGGTTCGCCGGCCGCGATGGCGTACTGGGGCGACCGGCTCCGCGCGGTGTGCGAACGGACGCGGCCCGCGAACGGGCCGCAGGGCCCGGCGCGGGACGGGCTGCCGAGCGGTTCGGCCGAGCGGCGGATACCCGCGCCGGAGACCGGTACCTCCTTCCCCCAACTGCTCGACGCCTGCCGCGCCGCCGCGGAGGTGCTGTACGGGAAGGGCCACGTGGTGCCGCTCGGCTATCCGTGGGGCGGCCGTCCCGCCGGCGCCGCACCGGTGCTCGGCTGCTTCCTCAACACCGTGGTCTTCCCCACCGCGACCGGCACCGGCCCGGTGACGCCGGAGGAGACGGCCGGCGCGTGGTGGGACGATCTGGACCACGCCGGCACGCCGTTCGACGCGGTGGTGCACGCGGCACGGGCCGCCGGGTCCGGCTGGCGGGGCGGTCTCGACGGGCTGTTGACCGTGGACGACGCCCGGCGGCGGCCCCCGCTCCGGCTCGGCGGTGTCACCGGCCGGGAGATCCACATCGACGGCAGAGCGGTACGCGGCCCCTTCGCGGTGTCCGTCACCCAGGGACCGGAACTGCGGCTGCGCATGGTGTGGGACCGCGCGGTGCATTCCGACGGGACGGCCGAGGACGCGTTCGCCGCGCTGACCGGTGCCTTGGGTGCCCCGGCTGCCGCGGCCGGCTGAACCGGCCGCCTCCCTCCCCGCCCTTCCCTCCTTGCCCTTCTTCCCTTCTTTCCTCGTCTGCCCCCTCGCTCCTGAAGCCACCTCATGGCCGGCCGGGTGATCCGCGGCCCGGCCTGCGCACTACGCGGCCGGCCCGACCATGCCCGGCCACGCCACTTCCGATCCGACCACACATCAAGGACCGCCCATGCTTCCGCTCTCCTCCTCGCAGGAGATCGTCTGGCTGCACGAACAGGTGCAGCCGGGCAGCCGCGCGTACAACTTCACCGCCGCACTCGATCTGTGGGGCACCCTCGACGCCGAGGCCCTGCGCCGCGGGCTCGCCGCCGTCCTCGACCGGCACCCCGGTCTGCGGCTGGAACTCGTCGCCGTCCCCGGCGCGATGCCCGGCCAGCGGGTCGCCGAGAACTGTGCGCCGCGGCTGCGGACGGTGGACCTGAGCGGGGCGGACGACCCCGACCGGGCCTTCGAGGAGCTGCTGCGCACCGAGGCGGAGACCCCGCTCGACACCTATCAGGCGCCGCTGCTGCGCTGGACGCTGGTCCGGCTGGCGGAGGACCGGCACCGGCTCATCCACGTCGAGCACCATCTGATCCACGACGGCCACTCCTTCGCGATCCTGCTGCGCGACGTCTTCACCGTCTACCGGGGCCATGTCCTGGGCGAGCCGGTCGAGTTGCCCGCCGCGTCCTCGTATGCCGAGCACGTCCGGGTGCAGCGGGAGAGCGCTGCCGGGGATGACGAGGAGCGGCGGGCCGGCCTTGAGTTCTGGGCCGGGGAACTGCGCGACTTCTCCTACGACATGCCGCTGCCCGGGCTGACCCGGCCGGGGTCGCGGCGCCGCCACCACGGCGGGCAGCTGCGCCAGTCGATCGGCGCCGACCTGGCCGGCCGGCTGCGGGAGCACGCCCGTGCGCGCGGTCTGACGCCGTTCGCCGCGCTGCTGGGGCTCTTCGCCGAGCTGCTGCGCCGGCACAGCGGCCGCACGCAGATGGTCATCGGCACCGCGGTCGGCAACCGCCCGCGCGGGTTCGAGGACGCGGTCGGGATGTTCGTGAACACGATCCCGCTCCCGCTCCGGCTGGATCCGGACGCACCGGCCGAGGACTCCATGGACGAGGTGACCGACACCCTGATCCGTGCGCTGCCGCACCAGGAGGTGCCGGTCCAGGAGCTGACCCGGGCGCTCGGTCTGCACACCTCGGGTGCGGACAACCCGCTGTTCAGCGTCATGTTCAGCGCCCACGACGCGGAGCTGCCCGAGATCGACGTGCCCGGTCTGGACATCACGCTGTTCGAGGGCTTCAACACCGGCACCACACGCTTCGACCTGGACGTGGTGCTGCTGCCGGACGACCGGCGCGGGGTCACCCCGCGGCACGGTGCGCCGGGCATGACGCTGGTGTGGGACTACGACGCCGACATGTTCGGGGAGGACGTGGCGAAGCTGCTCGCCGGGCGGTTCCTCGACCTGCTGCGGGCCTACCTCGACGCCCCCGGCACCGTCCTCGCCGACCTGGCGCTGCCGTCGGCTCCCGAGCCGGTCCCGGCCTCGGCGGGCACGCCCCTCGCACCGGCCGCCCAGGACGGCGCCGCCCGTGATCCGCTGGACCCCGCCGCCGCCCATGACCCGTCGCTGCCGGCGCTGCTCGTCGGCGCCCGCCGGATCACCTACGGCGACCTCGACGCGCAGGTGGACTCGCTGGTGGAGCGGCTGCGCGCCGCGGGGGTGACGGCCGGTCAGCCGGTGGCCGCGGTGCTGCCGCGCGGCCTCGACTCGGTCGTGACGCTGCTGGCGTGCCTGCGGAGCGGAGCGGTGTACTGCCCGCTGTCGCCGTCCGACCCGCCGGCGCGTCTGGAGCTTCTGCTGGAGCGGCTCTCCCCGGCCCTGGTACTGACCCCCGCCGAGGCCCCGGCCACCGGCCCGGCCGGCTTCTCGGCCCCCTCCGTCCCTGCCGGTCTTCCGGTGGCCCCGGTCGACGCGCCGGTCCTTCCCCGGGCCCGGAAGGCGGAGGTGGTGCCCGGCGCCTCGTACATCATCCACACCTCGGGCTCGACGGGTGTGCCCAAGCCCGTGGCCGTCGGACGGGCGGCGCTGGCGAACCATCTGACCGGCGCGGCCGAGCGGTTCGGCCTGGCGCCCGGCGACCGGGCGCTGCTATTCGCCCAGCCGTCGTTCGACGTGGCGCTGGAGGAGGTGCTGCCGTCGCTGCACGCCGGGGCGTGCCTGGTCGTGCCCGAGTACGAGGTGCCGACCGGGGCCGAGCTGACCGAGCTGCTGACCACCGCCAGGGTCACCGTGGCGAACCTGCCCACCAGTTACTTCCTCGCCACCCGTGACGACATGGCCCCCGCCCTGCGCGACGGCCGGTGGGCCCCCCGGCTGCTGGTCCTCGGCGGGGAGCGCCTCCCGGCCGAGGTGATGCACGCCTTCCTCGCCGACACCGACGCCACGGTGCTCAATGTCTACGGCGTGACGGAGGCCGCCATCAGCTCCACCGTCCACGAAATCACCCGCGACGGCCTGGCCGAGGGCGCGGAGATCCCGTTGGGCACCGAACTGCCCGGCGAGCGGATCCACGTCCTGGACGCCGGGCGCCGTCCGCTGCCGGACGGCGCGGTCGGCGAGCTGGCGATCGCCGGGGCCGGACTCGCCGAGGGGTACGTCGGCAACCCGGAGGCCACCGCCGCCCGGTTCGTCACGGTCGACGCGCTCGGCGGGGAACGGGTCTACCTCACCGGCGACCTCGGCTACCGGGGCCGCGACGGGCTGCTCTACTTCCTGGGCCGCCGGGACAACCAGGTCAAGCTGCGCGGTTACCGCATCGAGCTGGAGGAGGTGGAGTCCGCCGCCTCGGCCGTGCTCGGCGGCCGGTCCTGCGCCGTCGTCCTGGACCGCGAGGCGCCCGGCGGGCCCCGGCTCGTCGGCTTCCTGGAGAACACCGGCCCGGCCACGACGGGCACACCGGGCGCGGAGTGGGACGAGCAGGCCCTGCACACGGAGTTGAGCCGCCGGCTGCCGGCCGCTCTGGTGCCGGGGCGGTGGGCGCGGCTGGACGTGCTGCCGAGGCTGGCCGGCGGCAAGCCGGACCGGGTGGCGCTGTCCCGTAGGGCCGCGGCACCGGAGCCGACGGTTCCGGTGGCCGCGGTGGCTTCCGCGGCCGGGGAGGGCGACGCCACCGGCCCGGTGTCCGACGACCCGCTGACGGCACTGCTCGCCGACGGCTGGCAGGAGGTCCTGGACCACCGCCGCTTCGACGCGACCTCGCACTTCTTCCACGTCGGCGGTCATTCGCTGCTCGCCGCGCAGCTGGCCGCCTGGCTGGAGCCCCACCTGGGCGAGCGCCCGCCGTTGCGGCTGCTGTTCCGCAACCCGGTACTCGCCGACCAGGCCGGCGCCCTCGCGGCGTTCGCCGCCGCGTCCACGACGGCCGCGGCTCCTACGACCACCACGGGCACCCCTGTCGTGACCCCTGTGACTGCTGCGACCACTGCGACGGAGGCGTGATGCACCCGACCTCGACCCCGACCCTCCAGGCCCCCCAGACCTCCCGGGCCCAGGACGGCCCGCTGAGCATCGCCCACGGCGCCCCGCCCGCGGCCGGCGCCCCGGCCGGGGTGCTCTCCCGCTTCGCGGAGTGGACCGCCCGTTCGCCCGAGGCACCCGCGGTGCTCGACGGCGCGCACACCTGGACGTACCGGGAGATCGGCACCGCCGCCGACGCGGTGGCGGACGCGCTCCGCGACCGGGTCCGGCCCGGCGACCTGGTCGGCGTCTGCCTGGACCGTTCGGCCGCGCTGGTGGTGACCGCCGTCGCGCTCGCCCGTCTCGGCGCGGTCTACCTGCCGCTCGGCCCGCAGCCCGGTGAACGCCGTGTCGAGACCGTCACCCAGGACCTGGACGTGGCCTGCCTGATCGGCGATCCGGCGCTGCTGCCGCCCCGTTTCCGGACGTCCGGGCAGGGGGAACGGAGCGGGGCGGGACCGGTCGACCAGGTGGTGCTGCCCCTGCCGGTGAAGGGTGCCAATGCCCCCGCGAAGGCCGTCGCGGCGTTCGCTGACGGACCCGGCGCGGGAGCCCGTCGCGCGCCCGCCGAGGCGTTCTACGCCGTCCTCACCTCCGGTTCCACCGGCCGTCCCAAGGCGGTCGCGGTCGCCGAGGCGGCCCTCGGCACCCTGCTCGACTGGTACCGCACGGAAACCGGTCTGGCCCCGGGCGACCGCCACTCCCTGCTCATCGGCGTCGCCTTCGACCCGCACGTGCTGGAACTGTGGGCCGGACTGACGTCCGGCGCCGCGCTGGTACCCGCCCCGGACGAGGTCCGCTGGGACTCGGAGGTGCTCACCGACTGGTGGCGCGAGGCCGAGGTATCGGTGTCGATCGGGGCCACCCCGATGATCGAGCCCCTCCTCGACCGCCCTTGGCCCAGCGGGCTGACGCTCCGTCACCTCATGGTCGGCGGTGACCGGTTGCGCCGCCGTCCGGCCGCGGACGTGACGGCTACCGTCCACAACGCCTACGGCCCCGCCGAGGCCACCGTCCTCGCCACCTCGTTCGCCATGCGCGGCACGGACGCCGCCCGGACGGCGGACGGGGAGAGCGCGCCGCCGATCGGCGGGCCGGTGCCGGGCGTGACCGTGGTGGTCACCGACGACGACGGCCGCCCCGTACCCCGCGGTGCCGAGGGCGAGTTGCGTCTCGGCGGACGGTGCCTGGCGCTGGGCTACCTGGACCCCGACCTGACCGCGCGCCGCTTCACCACCCCGCCCGCGGGCCTCGCCCTGCCGCCCGGCGTGGACCGGCTGTACCGCACCGGGGACCGGGTGCGGATGAGGGCCGACGGGCTGCTGGAGTTCCTCGGACGCCTCGACGACCAGGTCAAGATCAGCGGCGTGCGGATCGAACCGGCGGAGGTGGCGGCCGCGTTCGAGCAGGACCCGGCGGTGCGCAGCGCCGTCGTCGTCGCACCCCGGACGCCCGACGGCCGCACTCGCCTGGTGGCGTACGTACGGCCGGCCGGCGGCGCCGCCCCGACGGCGGAGGGTTTGCTGACGGCGGTCCGGGCCTGGCTCCCCGAGCAGGCCGTCCCCTCGGCCGTACGCATCGTCGACGCCTTCCCCCTGGACGCCAACGGCAAGGTGGACCGGGCGGAGTTGGTGCGCCGGGCGGCCGAGGAGGGCGCCTCGCCGGTACCGCCCGGCCCCGGTTCGGCCCGCCCCGTTTCGTCCCACCCGGCGGCGCCGTCCGAGTCCGAGGTGCTCCCCGACGGGTCCACCCCCGGGGAACGGCTGGTGCTCGGCACGGTGCGCGATCTGCTGGCCCGGCCGGAGACCACGTTGGCCGAGAACTTCACCGCGGCGGGCGGCACCTCGCTGATCGCCGCCCGTCTGCTGACCGCCATCCAGCAGGAGACCGGCGTACGGCTGCGCGCTCCGGAGCTGCTCCGTCAGCCCGATCTGCGCGCCGTGGCGGCCCTGGTGGACGCCCGCCTGGCAGCTGCGGACGCGGACCCGAAGCCGGGGCGGGACTGAGATGACCGTCCCGCTGTCTCCGCACCCCGACGACACCTGGAAGGAAGGGCCCGTGCCCACCGAAAGCCCCAGGTCGAGCGAGCCCGCTCCGACCAGCCTCCCGGCCCTCGTGGCGCGGCACGCCGAACGCACCCCGGACGCCCTGGCCGTGGCGGACGGCGACACCACGCTGACGTACGCGGAGCTGGTCCGCGCCGCCCGTGCGCTCGCCGGGCATCTGCGCCGGCGGGGAGTCCGCCGGGGTGACGCCGTGGCGTTGCTGACGCCCCGCTCGGCCCGTACCGTCATCACCCAGCTCGCGCTGTGGTGGGCCGGCGCGGTGTGCGTACCGCTCGATCCGGCGCATCCGCGCCCGCGGAGCGAGGCGCTGGCCGCGGAGGCCGGCGTGACGCTGACCGTCGGCGACGCCAAGCTGCTGGAATCCACCGCTCCGGCCGGCCCGACCCTTGCCCTGCCCGACGGGCCACAGGCGGAAGAACCGCAGGCGGAAGAACCGCAGGTGGAAGAGGTGCGGCTTGACGAGCCGCAGGCGGAGGGCACCCAGGCCGACGGGCCCCTCCCCGACGCCGCCGCGTTCATCATGTTCACCTCCGGCTCCACCGGTCGCCCCAAGGGCGTGGCGATCGCCCACCGCGCGATAGCCGAGCTGGTCAGCGACCCGGCGTACCTCACCCTGACGCCCCGCGACCGGGTGCTGTTCCATTCGCCGCTGACCTTCGACGCGTCGACCTTCGAGGTGTGGAGCGCCCTTGCCAACGGCGCCGGCGTCGTGGTGTGCACCGTCGAGCGGCCCTCGCTGGAGGACCTGGCCCGGCAGGCGGAGCGGCACGGCGTCACGGTGGCCTTCTTCACCACCGCGCTCTTCCACCAGCTGGCGGTGCGCCGCTCCCGGATCTTCGCGCCGCTGCGCACGGTCGTGGTCGGCGGCGAGGCGCTCGCCGCGCACCATGCCCGTGAGGTGCTGCGGGCGTTCCCCTGGCTGGAGCTGGTCAACGGCTACGGGCCGACGGAGACGACGACGTTCGCCACCGCTCACCGGGTCACCGCCGCCGACTGCGCCGGACAGATACCGATCGGCCGTCCCATCGCCGGAGCCACCGCGCACGTCCTGGACGAGGCCGGCCGGCCCGTCCCGGACGGCGAGCGCGGCGAACTGTGGGTCGGCGGCAGTCGGCTGTCGCTGGGCTACACCGGCCGTCCGGAGCTGACCGCCGAACGCTTCACCACCCACCCCCACCGGGGCCGCCTCTACCGCACCGGCGATCTGGTCTCCCGACGCCCGGACGGTGTGCTCGACTACCACGGCCGCACGGACGACCAGGTGAAGGTGCGCGGCTTCCGGATCGAGCCGGGGGAGGTCGAGTACGCGCTGCGGGAGCAGCCGGAGGTGGCCGATGCGGCCGTCACCGTGCACCGCCCCGCCCCGGACGACGCCAGGCTGGTCGCCTTCGTCGTCGCCGCACCCGGTCCCGTCCCCCGGCCGGACGCCCTGCGCGACCGGCTGGCCGCGGCCCTGCCCGCCCATCTGGTACCCGACGAACTGACCGTCGTCGTCGACCTGCCGCTCAACCCCTCCGGCAAGGTCGACCGCCGCGCACTGGCCGACCTGCTCACCCCGAAGGGAATTGATGATTCAGGTGGTTCAGCTGTCTCAGGTGGTTCAGATGAGCCGGACGGGCAGCCGACGTCGGCCCCGGACGGACCGCTGATGCCACTGGAGCAGGCCGTCGCCGACGTCTGGAGCCGTTCCCTCGGCTGCGAAGTGACCCGCCCGGACGCCGACTTCCTCGCTCTCGGCGGCCACTCGCTGCTCGCGCTCGCCGTCACCGACGACCTCCGCGAGGAACTCGGCGTGGAACTGTCGCTCGCCGACTTCTTCGGCTCCCCCACCGTGGCCGGCCAGGCCGCCCTGGTCGAGCGGGCGTTGCTCGCCGCGCACGGTGATCTTCACCCGCACGCCCCGGAGGACACCGATGGCCACTGACCGCCCCGCCGCCCCTTCCTTCCAGGAGGAGCTGCTGCGCCGGGCACGGGAACGCGCCGCGGCCCGTCCCGCCGCCCGCCCCGATTCCGCCGACCGCGGCCCGGCACCGCTCTCCCGCGCCCAGCACCGCATGTGGCTGATGGACCGGCTCGGCCATGACGGCGCCTCGTACAGCGTGCCGTTCGCCACCCGGCTGCGCGGCCCGCTCGACGTCGAGGCGTTGGCCTCCGCGCTGACCGAGCTCGTCCGCCGGCACGAGATCCTGCGCACCCGTTACGTGGAGCGGGACGGCGAGCCGTGCCAGGAGGTGTTGCCGGCACCCGGGTCGTTCGCGGTGCCGGTGGTCCCGGCCGACCCGGCGGACGCCCCGCCGCTGCTGGCGGCGGAGGCCCGCCGCCCGTTCGACCTCGCCGCGGGGACCGTGCCCCGCGCACTCGTCCTGCGACACGGCCCGCAGGACCACACCGTGCTCCTGACGTTCCATCACATCTCGCTCGACGGACCGTCCCTGGAGATCGTGGCGGAGGAACTCGCCGCACTGTACGAGACCGCCGCCCGACCTCGGGAAGCCGCCGCTCCGGCACCCGGGGCCGACCCCGCCCAGCCACCCGCACTGCCGCTGTCAAAGCCACAGCCGCAGGCCCAACCGCCCCAGTACGCCGACTTCGCCCGGCAGGAACACCGAGCCGCGGCCGACGGCCTCGACGAGGGGCTGCGCCACTGGCACGCCCTCCTCGAAGGCGCCGCTCCCCCTCGCCTCCCCGCCCCCAACCAGCCGCCCGCCGACCTCACCGCCCGGCCCACCGGGTCACACACCACGCCCCTCGCCCCGGAGGTACCGGCCGCCCTGCGCGAGCTGGGCCGGCGGCACCACGCCACGCCGTTCACCGTGGCGCTCACCGCCGCGTTCGCCGCCCTGCACCGCTGTACCGGGCAGGACGACCTGGTGATCGGCATCGCCGGTACGCACCGCCGGGGAACGGCCATGCGCGGACTGGTCGGGCTGTGCGTCAACACCCTCCCGCTGCGCGTCGACACCTCCGGCGACCCGGCCTTCAGCACGCTGCTGACGCGGGTGCGTGCCGCCCTGCTCGATGCCCAGCAGCACGCCGACGTGCCGTTCGACCGCATCGTGGACCGGATCGGTGCCGCCGCCCGCGGTGCGGACGGTACGTCCCTGGTGCGGGTGACCGCGGACGTCCTCGGCACGCCGACGACGCTGCGCCTGCCCGGGACGGACGCGGAGTACGTCGACGTCGGCGTGGGCGAGGCCAAGTTCGACCTCTCCTTCGGCCTGGTGGACACCGATCGGCCGGCCGCCCTGGTCCAGTACCGCCGCGCCGCACTGGACGAGGAGGCGGCCACCGCCTTCGGCGCGACCTACGCGGCCGTCCTCACCGCGCTCGCGGGCACCCCGAGCGACCTGCCGCTCTCCCAACTCGCCAAGGGCGCCGGCGTTCAACTCCCTTCTGCCCTGGACACTTTGCAGGAAAGCGACGCGCATCCGGCCGAGCGGCTCCTGCGTTGCCACCCCGACCTCTCCGACGCCACGGTGGTCTCCCCTGCCGGAGGCCCGCTGCTCGCCTACGCGGTCCTGCGGGAGATCGGCGGCCCGTCGCCCGCCGAGCTCCGCGTCCATCTGCGGGAGCGCCTGGCGCCCGGCCTCGTCCCGGCCGCCGTCACCCTGCTCGACGTCCTCCCCCGCGCCGCCGACGGCACGGTGGACCCGGCGCATCTGCCCGGCCTCCCCGCGCTGCCCGCACCCGAAGGGCCGCACGCCGACGCCGTACGCGAGGGTTTCGCGGCGCTCCTGGGCCGCACGCCCGCCCCGGACGACGACTTCTTCGCCCTCGGGGGCCACTCGCTCGTCGCCGTGCAGCTCGCCGAACGCCTGCGTCGCGCGCTGACCCTGCCCCTGACCGGCCTGGACATCATGCAGGCCCGCACTCCCCGCGCGGTCTCCGCCCTGCTCGACGCACGGGCGGCGGAACGCGCCGCCGCATCCCTCCGACCGTCCACCCGCCCGGGACAGCCGGCACTGCGGACGGGCCGGGCGCGGGAGGGCACCGTACTGGTCACCGGCGCCACCGGTGGCGTCGGCAGCTTCCTCGTGCGGGAACTCGCCGCCCAGGGACGCCCCGTACTGGCCCTGGCCCGTCCCGAATCCGCGCACCTGGTCGCGGCGGACGGCGTGGAGGTCATCGAGGGCGACCTCACCGACCTCGACGGGCTGCGCAAGGCCGTCGAGGACGCGGACGCCGTCATCCACGCGGCCTGCACCTTCACCCGTCCCGAGGTGGATGTGGCGGCGATGGACGCCATGGTGGACGCCTGGTCGCGGGGCCCGTTCGTCTTCGTCAGCAGCGTGGACGCGTACGGGCATCCCGACGGCGGCCACGTGGCCGAGGAGTCCCCCTCGCACGAACCGCTGAGCCCCTACGGCCGGGCGAAGCTCGACTGTGAGGCGCGGCTGCTCCGGGCGGCCGGCACCGCGGGGCGGGGCGGCGCGAGCGCGGTCCGTTCCCCGCTCGTCTGGGGCCCGCACGACCGGCTCCGCGACCAGCTGCGCTGGGGCGCCACGGGGGTCCTCTACCAGGCCATCCGCGAGGGCCGGCCGCTGGCCGTCCCCCGCCCGGGCGCCGGCGGCCACGACTGGTACGGCGCTGCCTGGGTACACGCCGCGGCGCTGGCCCGAGCGGTGGTCTCCTGCCTGGACGCCCCCGTACACGGCGTGGCCAACGCCGTCAGCGGCCATGTCACCTGGCACGACCTCGGCACCGAACTCTCCCAACTCCTCGGCGCCCCGGCCGACTTCGAAGAATCGGACGACATCCACCCCGACCTCAACCACCACTGGCACTACCACTCCGACCGCCTGGCGCGCCCCCTGCGCCCGCTACCCGGCGAAGACCTCCGTTCCGTCCTCGCCGCAATGATCACCCCGTCCGAGGACCGGCAGCCCAGCCGGACATGACCGCGAGGCGCGGACTCCTCCGGACGTGACCGGAGGAGTCCGCCGGGTGGTGTGCGGGTTCCGGCAGACACCGTCCCCGCGATTGGCTCTCGCACCACTCCCTGGTGTAGAACTCTCCCGATCAATCATGATCACGTCATTCTGCGCAGCACGGGGGACTTGCGGTATGAAGCCAACTCAACGACTCGTCAGCACACTTGCGCTCGTCGCCACGCTCGGCGTCGGCCTCACCGCCTGCGGCCCGGAGGACGACCCCTACGGCGACAGCGCCGGCTCCCACGGTTCCGGCGGCTCCAGCGCCTCCGCCCAGCCGTCGAAGAAGCCGGCCCCGAGCGACAAGGCCCCGAGCGACAAGGCCTCGGACCAGGCCGACGGCCCCGGCGACTGCGGCACGCCGCCGAAGCTGCCGGCCGGGCACAAGAGGGTCGAGCCCGCCGTGCCCCCGTCGAAGGGCTCCCTGTCCGCCAAGGACGCCAAGCCGGTCTGCACGCCCAACGACTGGATCTACCACGGTCAGGGCAAGGCCAAGTACTACCTCTTCGCCGCAGACGTCAAGGCGGAACTGTCCACCGGGCCCGGCCGCACGAAGTCGGTTCCGGTCGGCCAGCTGTGGATGCACGCCGGCGACTGCATGACGAACCAGAGCGCCGTGAAGCCGCCCTACACCTGCTCCGGGAACATCTACGACATCACCGTGGACTCCGAAGGCCAGATCAACAGCATCAAGGAGATCTGGCACCCCTGAGCCCGCGGCCCGGCGCCGGCCGCAGGCCCGGCCGGCGCCCACCTCGGGCTTCCGCTTCAGATACCGTTCACCGTCGCCACGGTGAACGGTATCTGCGGCGTTCCCGGCCCCATGGGGCCGCCCTTGTCGAACTGGGACCGCACGACGAGCGTGCGCCCGTGGCTGCGCACCATGGTGGTCGGGATCTGCAGCGCCTCGTCGGTGACCTTGCGCTCCAGGCGCGCCGACGCGCCGTCGTCGAAGACGTGCCAGCGGCTGATCGTGTTGGTGACGTTGTGGACGACCCACAACGTATTGCCGCGCAGCTCCAGACCGTCGCCGTGCAGGACGTTCCCGCCGTGCAGCGCGACCCGGCGCACCGCCCCGGAGCGCAGGTCGACGCGGTACAGCGTCCCGGCGGTCATGTCGACGGTCAGCAGATAGCGGCCTGAGCGATCGGCCGCGATGCCGTTCAGCGTGACGGCGTCCGCCGGGCGCGGGCCGAGCGCGTCGGTCAGGTCGTACGCGGTGGTCAGCTCGGCCCGTCGGCCGTGCGCCGCGGCCGCTGCCAGTTGCCGCGGTGTGACCCGGTAGAGCACGGACCGGTAGCTGTCCGTCAGATACGCGGTCCCCTCAGGCGTGATCGCGAGGTCGTTCACGAAGGACTTGGCCGGCCCCGTGACGTCGAACCGCGCGATGAGCGCGCGGCTCCGCAGGTCATACACGGCGACACCGGCCGTCGAATCGGTCACCCAGAGATGACCGGCCCGGTCGACCTTGAGGCCGTTGGCGGTGGTACGTCCGTCGGTACCGGCCGGCAGGAAGAGTGCGGCGGTGCGGTGACCGGGCGTCGCCTTGTACACGGCGCCGGTCGCGTACGAGCCGACGTAGAGGTCACCGCTCACCGGGTCGGCGGCGATGCCCTCGGGGTAGACGCGGTCACCCGGCAGGTCGTACGCGGCGGAAACCCGTGCATGGGCGTCCTGCCGGGCGGCGGCCGGGTGCGAGGCGGGCACGTCCGCCCGGGCCGTGGCGGCGACGGTGACGGAGGCGGAGGCGGCCGTCAGGGCCAGGGCTGCGGCGCCCAGCAGATGACGCCGGCGCCGGTTGGTGCGGGACAAGAAGGTGGATGCCTCTCGGGACAACGTGAGTGCCTCTCGATAGCAGACAGGGATCCGGCGCAAGAAGTCAGGAACCGGAAAACGCGCGGAACGGGGACCGCAGAGCCCCCACCGGCGATGAACACGAACCTAGATTAGAACTCTAATGCTCGTCAAGGTTCATATCCGCGTACAGATCCTCACCCACATGTAGACCCTCACCCAACCGTGGGAGTCTCCCCCTCGGCACAGCCATTACGATGCGGAGATGACGTCCATGCCCGCTTCCGAGCGCCTCGGATCCTCCCTCAAGCTCGCCGAGCGGGCGCTCCAGAGCGCCAAGCACGCGGCGCTCAAGCCGGCCGGTCTGACGGTTCCGCAGTACGCGGCCCTGCTCTACCTCTCCGAGAACCCCGGGATCTCCGCGGCCGCACTGGCGCGGTCCTGCGGGGTGACGCCGCCGACCATGAACACGGTGCTCAAGAACCTCCAGGAGCGCGGTCTCATCGAGCGCACCCCGCACGAGTGGCACCGGAACGTCCTGGAAACCCGGCTCACCGACCAGGGCCGGGCGGTGATGAACGACGCCGACGCACGCGCCATCCGCGTCGAGCGCGCACTGGCCGCGGAGTTCACGGACGAGGAGCGGGCAACGCTGGTGGCCCTGCTCGGCCGCTGCGCCACCCTCCTCGACTCCGTACGCCCGGACTGACGGGACCCCGGGCGAAAAAACGAGGGCGGGACCTCCCCTCCGTCGTGAGAGGCTGCAGCATGTCCAAGCACCTGCGCTACTTCTTCGAAGCCGGCGTCCCGCACACCCCGCTGTGGCCCCACGAGCTCAAGAGCCCCTACGGCTACCCCACCGACCTGCAACGTTTGCCGATCAGCTCGGCCTCCCGCGCCGAACTCACGCGGCTGTGCGAGTGGTTCCAGTCCTCCCTGGACTGGAAGGACCCGGCCGGCCCGTCCCCGTGGTCCGACGCAGACCGGGAGCTCTTCGACCAGCAGTCGGACGCGGCACTCAAGGCTCTGCGGCAGGAGCTGGGCGACGACTGGACGATCAACGATGAGCGGCTGCCGTGGTGACACCGCCACCACCGCGCGCACCGTGCGTCGCCCCGGGGCAAAGGCGGCCCGCGCTCCGTCGCCCGGTCATCCTCCCGTGGCGAAGCCGGGGAAGAGGGTCATCCCGCCGTCCACGTACAGGGTGCTGCCGACGACGTAATCCATGAGGTCGGAGGCGAGTACGGCGACGGCGTTGGCGATGTCCTCGGGGTCGCCGACCCGCCGGTAGGGAATCAGGCGCAGCAGTTCCTCCTCGGCCTCGGGAGTTTCCCAGGCGCTGCGGTTGATGGGCGTACGGATGGCTCCGGGGGCCACCGCATTGACCCTGATCCGGTGGGGTGCGAGCTCCTGGGCCAGGGTCGCCATCATCATCAGTACGCCGCCCTTGGAGGCCGCGTAGTTCACGTGGCCCGCCCAGGGGATGACCTGGTGGACCGAGCTCATGCAGATGATCTTCCCCGCGGAGGAGGAGACCTCCGGGACCACCCCGCGGCGCCGGAATTCCCTGGCCGCCTCACGGGCGCACAGGAACTGTCCGGCGAGATTGACGTCGAGGACCTTCTTCCACTGGTCGAGGGTCATGTCGGTGCTGGGCGCGTCCCGCTGCAGCCCGGCGTTGGCCACGAGGACGTCGATGGTGCCGAACTCCTCGGCCATGCGCGCGAACATCGCGCTGACCTCGTCCTCCTGGGACACGTCCGCCTCATGCGCATACGCCCGCACCCCGAAGCCCTCGATCTCCCGGACGACCTCATCGGCGGCTTCGCGGCCTGCGACGTAATTGACCACGACATCGGCCCCCACCCGCCCCAGCGCAACGGCGGTCGCCCTGCCGATCCCGGAGTTGGCACCGGTGACCAGCGCCTTCTGCCCCTTCAGGAGAGGAAGGGACGCCAGCTGGCGGGACTTGGCGGACGTGCTTGCCGAGGTGGTCGTGGGGGTGCTTGCCGAAGTGGTTGCGGACGTGCTTGCCGAAGTGGTGGTCACCGGTGGTCTCCCTCTCCTCGTCAGGCTCGTCAGGTGTGGTCTCCCGTTCGTCCTGCGCGTACGGACCGGAACGTGAACGGTCCGTCAATGCCTCAGCAATCCGCCGGGCTTTCAGGCGGCTGCCCGGCGAGGCGCGGCACAACCCTGTCGAGCAAGGGCGGGGCACACAGCGGAGCCGGAACGGTGGTCGGAATGGCGGTCACCGAGTTGCCCGTCCCCCTGCGGCGTGCGGTGATGGACAGCGGTGGTGGAGACCACATTCCGGCTCGTCGTCGCACCTCAGGAGTCAGTCAGCATGGCCGAGAAGCGCAAACAACGGCAGGAACACCAGGAAGAATCGGGCCAGGCCCTGAAGCGGCAGCCGCCCAAGGACGAGCGCGACCGAAGCGCCGAGGAAGTGAACGCGGATCAGCCGTCGGTACGCGGCAAGAAGCCGAAGCGAGCACCGAAACGGTGAAGCGCCGTCTCCCGGCCGGAGCCGGAGACTCCGGCCGGGTACGACGGCGTGCGTCATATCGCGCGGTTCCGCCCCACCGCAGGAGTACGCCGACCGCTACGGCTTTCCCGACTGTCCCGCCGCCCGACGTTCACCGCGGGCCGTGAGCATCAGGGCGACAGCGGTCAGCAGGGAGAGCAGACCCCAGACCGGCGTGAAGCTGCCCGTGCCGTCCTTGAGCAGACCGAGGACGGGCGGCATCACCACGATGGCGACCTGGTTGACGGACATGGCCAGGCCGAGAGCGAAGCCCGTCTTGTCCGGCGGGGCTGATTCGGTCACGTAGGCGACCCACGGGCCGTACCAGCCGAGACCGAAGAACCCGAGCCAGACAAACACCGCGCAGGCCGCCACGGGTGAGCTCCCCACGGGCGTCATCAGCAGGATCAGTCCCGCGATCACGGCGATCATGCAGGTCACGACGGAGACGTAACGACCAGAGATGTAGCGACCGGGCAGGTGGCGACCGGGCCTCCGTCGGTCGCTCCACCACGCGAGGAAGATCCGTCCGACCGCGCCCGCCCCCTGCGCGGCCACCAGGACGAGGGCCGCCGCGCCGGCCCCCACGGACGCCCGCTCGTGGAGATGCAGCATGGTCAGGATTCCCACGCCCGTCTGCACCGAAATCAGGCTGGCTCCGGAGAGCATGATCCGCACCATGGCCGGTTCGCGCAGCATCCGCAGCCGAGCACCCCACTGCACCCTGAGCGAGGACGACCACCGGGGCAGGGCCGACGGGCTGCGAGAAGCCGACGGGCCTTCCTCCTGCGGGGCGGCTCGGGTGGGCGGCTGCCGGTAGAAGCCCAGGAAAACGCCGGCTCCCAGCAGGGCGACCAGGCCACCGGCCACGAGTGTCGCCCGCCAGCCGGCAACGGCGGCGAGCAGGGGCAGTACGGCGGAGGCCAGCGCCGCCCCCAGCGGCAGCCCGGCCTGCCGGATGCCCATCGCGAGCCCTCGCCGGGACGCGTCGAACCAGGACGCCACCGACTTGCTCCCGCCGGGCTGAACCGTGCTGTAGCCGGCGCCGACCACCAGCAGTACGAGCAGCAGTGACAGATATCCCGGCGCCGCACTCCCCACGAGCAGACCCGCGGCGACGACGCAGCCGCCGATCCCGACGACCCAGCGCTCGTTGTAGCGGTCCAGCAGTTCTCCTGCCACCAACAGCCCGACCAGCGGCAGTAGTTGAGCCGCGGAAAGCAGCAGGCCCAACTGGGCCGTACTCAGGTGCAGTTCCCGTTGCAGGTCGATGCCCATCGCCCCGATGCCCTGCACGAAGAAGGCGGAGGCGGCCTGGGTGAAGGTGGCGATGCCGAGGACGATCCAGCGGTACCGCCCTGCGCGGCGCGTCGGCGGGTCAGCGGTCATCGGCCCGGGGCCCGGGGTGACGCATCGCCGAGACGGCCGAGGCCGATGCGGAGGCGGGTGAGGCAGACGGGGGTGTGGTCGCCCTGCGCGCCCAGGCTGTCGAGGATCCAGGGATGTCATGGCCGACCACCTCTCACGGTCGCCAGTACAGCGACGGGTCGGGGTGGTCGACGAAACCCAGCGCGCGGTAGAGCGGTTCACCGTCGACCGAGGCGTACAGGTCCACCCGGGAGACCTCGCGCTCCCGGAACCAGTCGAGCAGGCCCTGCATGATCGCGCGACTGTGCCCGCGCCGACGGTACGCCGGGTCGGTGACCACGCCGATCACATGCCCGACCGAACCGTTGCGGTTGTGCGGGCCGGGGAACCACCGCTCGACGGTACCGATACCGCAGGCGGCGAGCCCGTCGTCGCCCTCCACGACGAGGATCCGTACGAGGTCCGTCGCGGCCAGCTTCTCCGCCAGCACCTCGGCCAGGCCGGATCGCCAATCATCGTCCGCGGAGGAGGGGTTGAAGAATTCCCCGCCCAGCGTCTCGAACAGCAGGGCCCGCAGGCGTACCAGTTCCGCGATGTCGTCCTGCCGTGCCCGACGCACCTCGCCGGCGTGTCCGGTGTCGGGTTGGTGGCGTGGGTGGTGCATGTGATGTGCCATGCCGAGCACGATGATGTAATGGTCTTATGCACCTCAACCCTTACGGCGAGGATGCCGTGAACCTGGCCGCGGACCTGGCCAACCGGCGCCCGACGAGCCCGGAGGAGCTCGCCGACCGCTGCCGCGCCGCCGGGCTGGTGCTCGAACTTCCCGTGACGCCATGGGACGTGGAGCGTGTCGGCGTCGCACTGGAGGCATGGGAGAAGGTCGTCGACGCCTCCGACGACGAGCGTGAGCGCGCCGCGCGGCTCAACGAGATGCTGAGGGCGACCGCCGCCCACCCGCGGCTGACCGACCACGCGGGCAGTGGCTGGCACCTGCACTACCGCGACGCCGACCAGCCGCTCGGCTCCTTGCTGTTCGCCCTCATCTCCGTGGGCACCGCGCTGCATCTGGTGGGGCGGGGCATGCACCGGCTCCGACGGTGCGCCGTGACCGAGTGCGCCCTGATCTTCGCCGACACCTCCCCCACCGGGCGGCAGCGCTACTGCTCCCCGCGGTGCACCAACCGCGACGCGGTACGCCGGCACCGCGCGCGCCAGGTGGTGAGCAGACCGTGAGATAGGCGGAGTTCAGTGCCAAAGCTCACGGTCGCCCGCACAACGCAATGCCGCAGACCGGGAATTGGCCACGACCGCCACCCGCACAGGAGGGAGGGCCGGGGGCTCCGATCCGGCGATCAGCTGACGTGGGCGGCGATGGTTCGCGCACACGCCAGAGACTCGGTATGCGTGGTGTCCACCTCCAGGTCGTAGCGCACTCCCTGGTGAACCGCGTCCGCCTGCGCCGCGGCCATCCCCTGGATGCGGTCTCCTCGTGCGACCTCCCGTGCCGCAGCGACCGCACTCTCACACCTGACACCGACCCACAGCACGCCCAGTTCGCCAAGTGCCTTCCGCCACCGCTGCTGGGAGGCCGGTCCGCCGAGGAAGACGTCATCGACGATGATCCTGGCGCCCGCCCGGGCCATCGCCACGATGCCCTCCGTCCAGGCCGCCTCCAGTGCCCGGAAATCCGCCCCGACGCTCACCCCGCCGTCCGCCGCGAACACGATCCCCCCGTCCGACGCCTGCATCCTCGCGGGCAGGGCGTCGACGAACGAGTCGCACCCGAACGCCAGCCACGGGTCCGGCAATACGGACTGTAGACACCGTACGATCCCGGACTTCCCCGAACTGGAACCACCGTTGAGAATGATCATCTGAGTCGTCACCGCGCCACAGTAGGGCGCTACCCCCACGGCAGGAAACGAATATCGGCACACACTGCTCCGCGGCCCGTTCGCACCGGGACAACAGGCGCACGGGCCGCCTCAGGAAGGTGATCAGGCGGCTTGCTTCAGGAACGCCGCAGTGGTCGCCACGAACCGGGCGGCGTCGTCGAGCCAGGGGTAGTGGCCCGCTCCCGGCTGCACGGAGAGCGTGGCGTCGGGCAACAGCCCCGCGAACTCCGCGACCGCCTGTGGCGGGCTGTTCAGGTCGAGTTCTCCCGCGAGCAGCAGGGCGGGGCCCTCGTAGGCGGCGAGTGCCGCACGTGTGGCCTCCGGGGTGAAGGCGCCCTCGGCCGCGAAGAGAGCGACGGCTTCCTGGTTGCTCGGCAGGCTGGCCGCGTAGTGGTGCTGCGCGGCGGTGTCCCACCGGCCGTAGAAGAAGGGGGCGATGGCCTCCCAGTCGCTGCCCGTGCCCTCGGTGATCGCCTCCAGGGCGGCGAAGGCCGACGGGAACCACGGCTCGCCTTGCCGTAGTTGCGCCAGCTCACGTCGGGTCTGGCCGTTGATCGCGATGCCGACGGCGCGAGTACCGGGGGCGATCAGAGCGAGCTTGCTGACGCGGTCCGGATAGCGGGCCGCGTAGTGCGTCGCGAGGTTCGCGCCGCCGGAATGACCCAGCAGATCGATCCGGGCGAGTCCGAGGTGTCTGCGGAGGGCCTCCACATCGTCGACGAGGCGGTCGCAGCGGTAGGTGGAAGGGTCCTCGGGAATCGCGGACCCACCGGTGCCGCGGAGGTCCAGGAAGATCACCTGGTGGTGCGCCGGCAGGCCGCCGAGGTCGCCGAGATAGCGGGAATCCACGGGACCGCCCGGGAGGCAGACCACCGGGCGGCCCTCGCCCTGGATGCGGTAGGCGAGCTGGGTGCCATCGGGCGCAGAGAAGGTAAGAGACATGACGCGCATCGTGACAGCCATAACCCGGTTGTACAACCGGGTTATGGCGACGAACCGGGAAGGTGTATAACCGAGTTGTGGGAGGCAACGACACCAGGGACCCGAACGACGACGGCGCGCACCGGGCCTCGCAGACGCTCACCGAGGAGCAGGCCGCGCGGATGCTCGCCGGCATGAACGAGGTCATCCGTGCGGGCGAGGAGATGCGGAAGCTGCGCACCGAAATGATCAAGATGTTCGCCGGCCTGGGCTGGACCCAGGACAAGATCGCGCAGCTCACCGAGATGAGCCAGCCCGCCGTGTCCAAGCAGGTGGCGAAGTCGAGGAGGGGCGACCCACCGCCCCCGATGGACCTCTCCCTCGACCAGCGCGACGCCCCTTGGCTCGAAGGGCGTCTGTGGGGCCTCGCCGAGGAGATCTCGGAGACCTGCCACGACGCCGCGCGCTGCACCCGCTACGTCAACGCCCTCGCTCGAGGGCGCAAGCGATTCACCCCCCAAAACGTCGATGAGCTGCGCCGCCTCGTCGAGGAGGACCTGAGGCTGCACCGGTCGATCCTGCCCGGCAGCCATCGGGACGCCTACGACCAGATCAGCCGGGCGCTCGACGTCCCCGCGAAGGTCCCGTCTGCCGCAGGCGCCGCCAACCCCAGCGCACCGCCCGCCGCATCGGCCTCCGCATCGCCCTCCGCGCGGCGGACCCTCGCCTGTCAGATCCAGCGTGACCGGCTCCGGGGTGATGTCTGAACGCGGCCGCCTCGCAAGCGACCTCAGGGGTGGATCTCGGGGATGCGTCAGGGTCGGTACCTGATGTGGCTCAGGGTGCCGAGTCCGTACTTTTTGATCATGACTTCACCACGCATCGCATTCCTCACCGCCCCTCTCCTGACGGGCGCGTACGGCGTGCTCCGCATCATCGACGGCCTCGACGGCAGCCGCGGACCGGGCGCGGCATGGACCGCCGGCCACCTGTGTTTCCTCGGCGGGCTCGTCTTCTTCGTTCGAGGCTTCGGCATGATGCGCGCGTGGGCGGGTCGCAACCGGCTGGCCACGGTGGGTCTTTGGACCGGCGCAGCGGGAGCCGTCGCCGTCGCGGGGCAGTTCCTCATCGACCTCGCAGTGGGGTTCCTCTCTGCCGACCACGGCGCCATGCAGGAGATGTTCGCCCGTATCCAGGCGATACCCGGAGTGCTTCCGGTGTTCTACGACTACGGGCCCCTGCTCTTCTTCGTCGGCCAGCTCGTCCTCGTCGCCCAACTCGCCGTCCGGCGCATCCTCAAGCCATGGGCCCCCCTCCTCGTCCTCATCGACACCACACTGCCCTTCGCCGACAAGGACCTCATACCGCTCGGGGCCGCACTCCTGCTGGTCTCCTTCGCGCCGCTGTACCGCCGCCGGGCGGCCACGGACCAGCCGATCGGCACGTCACTCGCGGCGTAACGGTCTCAAGGGGAAAGGATCAGCTTGCCCTTGGTGCGGCGGGCCAAGAGGTCCTCGTGGGCCTCGCGGGCGTGCCCGAGGTCGTATGCGGCACCGACCAGCGGCCGCAGGCGGCGCCGCGCGGCGAGGTCGAGCAGTTCCTCAAGTGCCGGGCCACCGGCTCCCTTCGCGGCGATCAGCGGGATGAGCCAGAAGCCGGCGACGGTGATGCTGTCCACCGCGAG
Source organism: Streptomyces sp. NPDC107765 (assembly GCF_055657085.1). Taxonomy (NCBI): domain Bacteria; kingdom Bacillati; phylum Actinomycetota; class Actinomycetes; order Kitasatosporales; family Streptomycetaceae; genus Streptomyces; species Streptomyces sp. NPDC107765. The sequence continues at coordinate 664,630 of NZ_JBVKBL010000001.1, forward strand.
CCGTCCGGGGTCGATGGCAGCGGCGGCCTGCCGGGAGGAGGCGCCGTACGTCACCAGGCGTCCCAGGTATCCGAGTGCGTCCAGTGCGGCGTCGAGGACGGGGCCGCCGATGGCGTCCAGGATGATGTCGACCGGGCGTCCGTGATTGGCGTCAAGGACGCGCTCCCGGTAGCCCTCCGCGCCACCGTCGATCGCCGCGTCCGCGCCCCGTTCCAGGGCGAAGGCGCGCTTCTCGTCGGAGGACGCCGTGGCGATGATGCGCCCGGCTCCGAACTCCCGGGCCAGTTGCACGGCGAGGCTGCCCGTCCCGCCTGCGGCGGCATGCACCACCACGCTCTCGCCGGGCCGTATCCGGGCGACCGAGCGCAGCAGATGCCACGCCGTCAGCCCCTGGACGAGCAGTGCCAGGGCCTCGCCGGCGCTCACGCCGTCCGGCAGCGCGACGAGGTCTCGGTCGGCGACGACCGTCTTCGCGGCGTATCCGCCCTGTGTCACATAGCCCAGCACCCGTCGGCCGTCCGCGGTGCGGCCGACGACCTCCATGCCGGGGATGCGCGGTAACGGCCCCTTGGGTGCGTACGGGCCCTCGGTGTGCTCGCCGGCGAGCTGCTTGATGTCACCGAAGTTGACGCCGGCAGCCGCCACCTCCACGAGGCTCTCGCCCGGCCCTGCCACGGGGTCCGGCACATCGGCCTCCCGCAGGACCTCGGGGCCGCCGAACCGCTCGTACTGCATCGCGCGCATGCCACACCTCTCGCCGTACCGATCATCACGCCTCGCCTCAGTGTCACTCATTGCGAGCTGCCATCGGCCACGAGAGACCTCGTTCAGCAGCCCACGCGCCGAAGCCCGAAGCCGCCGGCCGGCACCGCTGTCAGTGGCGTCCGCTTCAATGCCTGTCATGAACGCATGCGACGAACAGGCCGGTCAGGAAGCACTCCTCTCGGCCGTCCACCGCCTGGCCTGGCCGGGCACCGGCGAGCTGGTGTGTGAAGAGGCCGGGCACCCTACGGGACACGTCTGTCTGGCGGTGCCGTCGGGGCCGGTGAACCCTGCGGGCTTCCCGAACTCTCCGGACCCTTCGCACCGGCCCGACCTCTCCGCCCTCCAAGAGGCGCTCAGTGGACGCTACGGGCGGCCGCGCAGTCTGGCGATGGACGGGTACACCGATCCGACCGTCACCCGGCGGACGGGGCTGCCGCTCCTGGCCCCGTTCGGTGAACGGCTCGTCGAGATGCGCGCCTGGGCGCACGGGAGCCGGTGGATCGGCTGCGGTAGCGCCCGTTTCGACGACGGCATACGGCCCGTGGTGCTGGTCGCGGAGGGGCAGGATCCGGCCGCGGACGTACCGGAGGGCTCTTCCTGGGTGGACGGGGTCGTGGCCGTGACCGGATGGGACGCCTCCGGGAGGCATACGGTCGACTGGGCGGAGACCGAGGCCCGCCTCGGGACTCCCCTGCCCAGTGACTACAAACGCCTCGTCGGCATCTTCGGGGACGGCGCCTTCGACGGCTACCTCCAACCCCATACACCCGGTTCCTGCTTCAAGAGCACTGACATCGTCCGGCGGACCGCGTGGCTGAGCGAGTGGGCAAGCGCGAGAAGCAGCGGCCTATGGGAACCGTACGAGCTGTACCCCGCGCCCGGCGGGCTCCTGCAGTGGGCGAGCAGCGAACAGGCCGATGCGTTCTTCTGGCTCACCGAGGGCACCGACCCCGACCGGTGGCCCATCCTCATCACGGAAGACACCCACGACTCCTGGGTCCGCTTCGACGGAACGACCACCGAATTCATCTACCGCATGCTCACCGACCGGCAGCACCCCTTCAACACGGCCCGCTATTTCGACACCCACTGGTTCGAGAGTTACGGGAGTAGCGGGAGTAACGGCGAGTAGCGGGACCGAGGACCAGACCGAAGCTGAGGACTAGACGGAAAGCCGAAGGACCCCCGACCCGAGCGAAGGGCCTTCGCCGGCCGGGGCGCGGGTTGGACACACGGCAGCGGCCGCCCCGACCGGGTGGTCGGAGCGGCCGCTGAAGGTGTGGCGGGTCGGTAATCGCCTGTGCTGTGCGGTTACTTGGCAGCGGGCTGCGGGGTCTTCGTACCGGCGCGGGTGGTGCGCCAGCGGGTGAGGACGAGGTGCGACACGACGCCGAAGACCAGGCCCCAGAAGGCCGAGCCCACGCCGAGGAGGGTGACTCCCGAGGCGGTGGTGAGGAAGGTGATCAGGGCGGCCTCGCGGTCCTTCTCCTCGGTGACCGCTCCGGTCAGGCCGCCGGCCAGCGCCCCGAGCAGGGCGACGCCGGCGATGGCGGCGACCAGTTCCTTGGGCAGGCCCGCGAAGAAGACCACGAGGGTGGTGCCGAAGGCGCCGATCAGGAGGTAGAACGCTCCGCACGCGACGCCGGCGACGTAGCGGCGCTTGGGGTCGCGGTGGGACTCGGGTCCGGTGCAGATCGCCGCGGTGATGGCCGCGAGGTTGATGGCGTGCGACCCGAACGGGGCGAGCAGCGTGGACACCAGACCGGTCGAGCCGATCAGCAGCCGGTCCTTGGGCCGGTATCCGGACGCGGTGAGGACCGCCATTCCAGGGGCGTTCTGCGAGGCCAGAGTGGCCAGGATCATGGGCACCGCAATGCCGATGAGCGAGGCGACCGAGAACTCGGGAGTGGTCAGCACGGGGCGGGCCAGCTCGATGCTGTGCAGGTTGATGTGCAGGCGCGAGGTGACGGCGCTGCACACCACGCCGGTGGCCAGCGCGATCAGCACGGCGTAACGCGGCAGCCACCGCTTGCCGAGCAGATAGGCCAGCAGGACGGGCCCGGCGATCCACGGCGCGGTCTTCAGGGAGGTGAAGACACCGGTGCCGAAGGAGAACAGGATGCCCGCGAGCATGGCCGACACCACGGCCGTGGGGACCTGCCGGATGAGCCACCCGAACACCCCGGTCAGCCCGACCAGGGTGATCACGACACCGGTGACGAGGAAGGCGCCGATGGCTTCCGGGTACGAGTAGGCGCCCAGGCTGGTGACCAGCAGGGCCGCGCCGGGCGTCGACCAGGCGGTGATGACCGGCATCTTCGTGCGCAGGCTGAGCCCGATGCAGGTCAGGCCGCTGCCTATGGAGATGGCCCAGACCCAGGAGCCGGTCTGCGCCTGGTTCAGGTGGCCGGCCGTGGCGGCGGCGAGCACGATGACCAGCGGGCCGGAGTACGAGACCACGACCGCCACGAACCCGGCGAGGACCGCGGACAGCGAGAGGTCACCCACCAGGCCCCGACGGGCGGCAGGTTGGCCGGATTCCGTGGGTGCCGGGCTGCCACTGCCCGTCGTGCCGGTGCTCTCCCCGGTCGGGGTGCTGGTGCTTGTGCTGGTGTTGCCGGTGGTGCTGGTACTTGTGGTGGTGCTGTCGGTGGTGCTGGTGTTGCTGGTGTCTGAGCTCACGGGGCGTCCTTCGCGGCGCGTTCCAGTGCCTGCTCCAGATCGGCGATGAGGTCGGCCGGGTCCTCGACGCCGATGGACAGCCGGAGCATGTCCTTGGGTGATGTGCTGTCCGGTCCCTCGAATGTGTAGCGGTGTTCGATCAGGCTTTCCACCCCACCCAGGGATGTGGCGCGAATGAACAGTTCGCAATGTTCGGCCGCGCGCAGCGAACGCGTCCAGTCCCCGGCGATGTGCAGCGAGAGCATGCCGCTGTAGCCGCCGGTCATCTGCCGGGAGGCGACCTTGTGCCCCGGGTCGGTGGGCAGGCCCGGGTAGGCGACCCGGCTGACCAGGGGGTGGGCGGAGAAGTGCTCGGCCAGGGTCATGGCGGAGGCCGATATCTGGCGCATGCGCGGGAAGAGCGTCCGTATGCCGCGGAGCAGCAGGTACGTCTCCCACGGGCCGAGGATCGGGCCGGTCAGCCTGCGGTGCAGGCGCAGCCGCTCCCAGAGCGCCTGGCGCTCCTCGGTCAGGTCCGGCGCGGCCACGAGGAGACCGGCCACCACGTCGTTGTGGCCGTTCAGGTACTTCGTGCCGGAGTGCATGATCAGGTCGGCGCCGAGCTCGAACGGCCGGGTGTGCACCGGCGTGGGGACGGTGTTGTCCACGCCGAACAGCGCGCCGGCCCGGTGGGCGATGTCGGCGCAGGCTTCGAGGTCGGTGACCAGCCAGGTGGGGTTGGCCGGGGATTCCGCCCACAGCAGGGCGGTCGGCGCCGCCTCGACCGCCTGGGCCACCGCGTCCAGATCGTCCATCGGGACGCGTACGACCTCCAGGCCGCGCTGCGTGCCGAACTCCAGCAGCCACTTGGTGAGGCCGAAGTACATGGTCTGCGGCACCACGACCCGGGCCCCGGCGGGCAGGACCTGGAAGACGGCGGTGGCGGCGGCCATGCCGGAGGAGAACACCAGCGCGTCGGAGCCGCCCTCCAGCCCGGCGACGACGTTCTCGACCTGTTCGTAGCCCGGGGTGCCCTGGTCGCGCAGGTAGGCGAGGCCGGCCGGGGTGCGGTACTGGTCGTCGCGGGCGTAGGTCGCCCCCATGCTCACCGGCGGCGGCACGGCACCGGTGGTCGGGCAGCGCCAGCCGTCGCCCTGCGCGGCCCGGGTCTCGATGCGGTACTCCCGGGTCCAGGGAGTGTAGGTCTCGCGGTTGCTCATGATGTCCTCTTGGTCAGGGCCGGCAGGGCGGTACGGAGGGCGAGTTCGGCGTCCTTCAACGCGCGGGACGGTGCGCCGGGCGAGGGGACGTAGTGGTTGTAGTAGCTGGACCCCTCGGTGTGCGGGCCGAGGAAGAACAGCGTGGGCCGTATCTCCCCGGCGGGGCCGATGCCTTGTCCCTCGCGGGTGACGTGGAGTCCGGTGACCCGGGTGCCGCGCCGGGCCAGGGTGGAGACGCGGCCGGCCGCGACGAGCCGGCCCAGCAGCGAGGCGGGCAGCCGGTCCGCGCTCGGCTCGGCGACATGGGCGTGTACGACGTGTCCGACCTCGACGCTCTCCGGGCCGGCCAGGCAGGTGGACTCCAGGCGCCAGGGGCCCTGGCCGCTCGGCGCGATGACCTTCGGGCGCGGTCCGGGGCCGAGCCGGAGGACGCCGGCGTCCAGCAGCGACAGCAGTTCCGCCGACCGGTCCAGCTGCGGGCCGATCACCAGGCGGTTGACGGCGGAGTTGAACTCACCGAAGAAGTGGTCCAAGGAAGGGTCGTCGACGCCCGGCGGGTCGATGACGGCCCGGAGGGCGTCGCGGTGGTCGCGCAGCACTTCCAGGGCTTCCTTGACGGGGCTGGCGCCCAGCCCCTCGCGGGCCTCGGCCAGGTCCTCCGCGACCCGGGCGGCGAACCACTCGGCGTACGCCTCCGTGTCGGCCCACTGCCGGTCGGCGGGCTCCTCGGTCAGCACGCCGTGCAGCGGGTACGGCCCGAACTCCTCCCGTGCGGCGGCCAGCGCCCGGTCGACGCCCGAGGTGGCCACCCGGTGGGCGAACTCGGCGCCCGCGCCCGCGGCGTCGCCCGTCCTGCCGGCCAGGACGGTGCGGTAGTAGGTCAGTTCCATCTCGGCTTCCACCAACGGCAGTACGTCGTCGAGGAAGTTGAGCCGTCCGTCCGCACGCTGCCGGCGCAGGGTCGCGATCCGGTCCGTGGTCAGGGCCAGGGCCGCGGAGCGGGTCCGGCCCGGGTTGAGGTGCGGCCGGCTGCGCGAGGGCAGCCCGGAGCGGTTGACCAGCACGATCCGCGGCTCGCGGCCGCTGGGTACGTAACGCAGCCGCCCGCCGTCGTCCGCCGGTTCGTGTCGGCCACCGCGGCCCAGCGTCAGGCTGGCGATCACGTCCATGGCGGTCAGCCCCATGCCCAGCACGGCGACGTCGTCGCCGGGGCCGATGCTGTCCAGGGCGGTGGGCAGCGGGTAGGGGCGGGTGATCAGGCCGGGTCCGGCGGGCGGTTCGGGCCGGGAGGCGACCGGGAGGTGGAGGGTGTGGTGTCCGACGGTCACGAAGACCGCGTCGGCCTCCAGGTGGGTGCCGTCGTCGAGGAGCACGACCTCGCCGCCGTCTTCGCCGGGTCGGATGTCGGTGGCCGTGGTGGCGTGCCGTATCAGGACGAAGCAGGGCGGTGCGGCGGCGACGATGCGTTCGGCCGCCCAGGTGAGGTATTCGCTCAGCAGCCTGCGGGGCAGGAAGTCGTTCGGCCGGATCTGCCGCCCCTCCCCCGCCCGTACGGTGCAGCCGTCCGCGCCCAGTCGCAGGTCCCTCTCCTGGCACCAGGTGTGGAGGGAAGGGCCGGCGATGGGCGTGGGGCCGTCCACCATCTCGCCGTCAGCGAAGGCGGTGATCTGCGCGCACACGGTGTTGAGCAGGAGGTGGTCGGGCTGGTCGCGGAGGTGGAAGCCGGGGCCGAGGGGCTGGGGGTCCACGAGGTGGACGGTGACCGGGAAGGGCTCCGCCAGGCACTGGCTGACGAGCCGCTCCACGAGGCCCAGTCCGCGCGATCCGGCCCCGACGATCGCGAGGGTGGCGGGCCGTTCGGCGTCCCAGGAGCCGGCCGGGGTGGCCGACGGGGCCCCCGCACGCTGTGCGTGTGCGGTGTACTGCTCCGTGGCTACCACCGGCTGGTCTCCCCGAAGAAGTTGGGAACCGCGATGGCCGAGCCGGCTTCCCGGGCCTGGCGCAGGACGTACGCGCCGACGGCCAGGTCGAGGACGCCGAGGCCGAACGGCGAGAAGATCACCGGCCGTTCCTCGGACACCGTCACCTCGCCGTTCAGGACGCCGGCGAGCGTGCCGGTCACGAAGTCCCGCGAGCCGGTCAGCTGCTCCGCGAGGTGCGGTGAGGTGTTGGCCTTCAGGCAGTGGTCGACGTCGTCGAGGACGTTGTCCGCCGCCAGCACCACCTCGGGCGCGAGGTCCCGCAGCGAGATGTTCAGCACGAGCTGGCCCGGCTTGAACGGCGTGGTGACGTACGGCTCCAGTGCGGTGGTGGCGAAGACCACGGTCTCGGCCTCCAGCGCCGTACCGAGGTCGGCGGTGAAGGAGGCGGGGCGCTGCTGGGTGGTGCGCAGATGGTCGACGAGGGCCTGGCCCGACTCCTGGTGGAGGTCGTGCACGAGGTAGGCGTCCGGGGCTGCGCCTGCGGCGTGGAGGTAGTCGCAGATGTTGCGGGCGATGACACCGCCGCCGACGATCGCGATCCGCGTGCCCTCGAAGCCGCCCGGGCGCAGGGTGGTTGCGGCCACGGCGGCGGACGCGGCGGTGCGGGCGGCGCTGATGTTGGCGGCTTCCAGGCAGGCGATCGGGTAGCCGGTCTCATAGTCGTTGAGGATGAGCACGGCCGAGGCGCGGGGCTTCCCGACCTGGGTGTTCTTGGGGAAGCTGGCGATCCACTTGATGCCCGCGAGCTGGACGTCGGCGCCGAGGTAGGCGGGCAGCGCGATGATCCGGGAGTCGGGCTTCTCCGGAAACCGGAGGAAATAGCTGTCGGGGTTGATGCTTTCCCCGGCCTCATGGCTGCGATATGCCTGGCTGACGATGCCGAGGACCTCGGCCCGTTGGTCGCTCAGGATCTCGCGTACGGTCTCGCCCGCCACCACGTCGAAGTCGAACATGAAAAACACACCTCTCCTCAGGCGCCGGCCTGAGAAACTTCCGAAATTTCCGAGCAGATGAGTTCGGGCCAACGGGCGGCCACCCAGGAGTCGTTGTAGATCGTCTCCAGGTAGCGTTCACCGAAGTCCGGTGAAAGGGCGACCACGACGCTTCCCTCGGGGATTTCCTTGGCCTTGGCCCGTACCGCGGACAGCACCGTCCCGCTGGATCCGCCGAGCAGCAGCCCGCGTTCCTCGGCCAGCATCCGGCACATTTCCACGGCATCCGCTTCGGACACCATCACGACTTCGTCGATATGGCGCTCGTCGAGGATTTCGGGACGCCGACTGGTACCGAGTCCGGGGATGTGGCGCCGGGCGGGTGGGCCACCGAAGGACACCGAGCCGACGGCGTCGACGGCGATGATCCGGGTGGCCGGGCTGTGCTGCCGGAAGTACTCCGCACACCCCATCAGGGTCCCGGTCGTGCCGGCCCCGATGAAGGCGTAGTCGACGTGGCCGATCTCGTCCAGGATGGAGCGTCCGGTGCGGTCACGGTGCACCTGGGGGCCGGCCGGATTCGCGTACTGGTTCAGCCAGTACGCGTCGGGTTCGCATGCCAGGCGGTCGTGGATGTAGTTGATGCGGGACTGCAGATATCCGCCGTTGCCGTCGCGGATGTCGATGACGACGACCTCTGCGCCGAGCGCCTGCATCAGCCGCACGGACTGCGCGTTGGCATTGGGGTCCGTCACACAGGTCAGGCGGTACCCCTTGGCCGCACAGACCATGGCGAGGGCCACGCCGAGATTCCCCGAGGTCGATTCGATGAGGCGGGTACGCGGAAATTCACGCCCCGAGTCCTCGGCCTGGGCCACCAGCGCGATGGCCGTCTTGAGCTTGACCGAGCCTGCCGGATTGAGGCCCTCTAGTTTGAGAAAGACTGAACTTCCAGGTACGAGATGATCGGCCCGGATGAACAAGTCATCCAATACCAGATCATAAATGTCTTCTGCTATCACGGAAATCCAACACTGTTGAGTGCGGGCACGCAGATTGCGCGACCGAGGCCGAAATTGCGAGAACCCATGGGCGTGCTCACTGCGCCCGGTCAATACGCAGACATGCAGAAGATGGTTTCCCCCCGTTTGTCGCCTACTTGTCCCCCGAGTCCGCGACGCTCAAATGGTGCCACACGCCAGCACGGTTCGTACAGGACATTTTTTCGACTAGGGGCGTTTCACCAGGTTCCGACCCGTCCGGAATTCGGCATTCCAAATATGCTTCAGAACTCAACATTTTGAAGGGAGTGGCAATGTGCAGATCGGAGGCGCTTCCCACGCGTCCCACGCCACATCCTCCGTCGCACTCCCACACATAACGAAAATGGATTTCCAGTCTCCATTTACGGGTTGTCCGCCGGCGAGCCGGCACCCGGATGCGGCTACCCTCTGCCGGTGCCGCGCAGTGAAAAGGCCGCCCGACGCCTCGTCGTCGACGGCCGGACCTTCCTGTGGCCGTTGCACCACGTCCACGACGCCGTGAACAACGGCCGGTACCACGGCTGCTGCGAGATCCTCGTCAGCCGGCCGGGCTGCGGTCGGTCGGCGTCACGATGCCGCGGTCGGAGGAGAAGCGGATGGTCTTGACCGTGAGACCGGTGCGCCTGGCCAGTTCGCCTTCGGTACGTACCGCGTCAGCGCATCCGTACGTCCCCGTCAGTGCAGTCGCGGCGGCGTCCAGTCGGCATGGCGCAGGGCGGTGCGGACGGTGGCGCGGGACGGGGCGAGGCGGAGTGCGGTATTGCGCAGGGCGATGGCCAAGGGGTGGGTCAGTTGCTGGCCCATCCGGCCGGCCTGGCGGGCTGCGCGGGCGACGGACTGGCTGCGGGGGCGGCGTTCCGCGTCGTAGCGGGTCAGCGCCGCCTCGACACGGGGTTCGGCGGCCAAGGCGGCGGCGAGTGTGGCCGCGTCCTCCAGCGCCTGGCAGGCGCCCTGGCCGAGGTTCGGGGTCATGGCGTGGGCCGCGTCGCCGAGCAGGGCGATGCGGCCCACGGCGTAGGTGGGCAGGGGGGTGGCCAGTTCGTTGATGTCGTGGTGCAGGACGGCCTCGGGACGGGTGGCGTCCAGCAGCGCCGGAATCGGGTCGTGCCAGTCGGCGAATCGGCGGCGCAGCTCTGCGAGCGGGTCGGAAAACCGCACGCCGGCGGGCGAGTTGAGGACCGCATGCCACTCGGCGCGGCCGTCCGTGAAGGCGATGTGGCCGAACTCGGCGCCCGGGCCCCAGGTCAGTTCGAAGTCGGTGCGCAGCTCGACCGGGTGCTCGGTGATGGCACGCAGTACGGTCGAGCCGCTGTACGCCGGGCCGGGGTGGCCGGGGAAGAGCTGGCCGCGCAGCCGGCTGTTGATGCCGTCGGCGGCCACGACCAGATCCGCTTCGAGGCGGGTCTCCCCCAGCGGTATCCGCACCCGGGCCGGGTCGGAGCGGTCCACGGAGGTCACTTCGGCGCCGATGTGGAGAGACTCCGGCGGCAGGGCCTCGCGGAGCGCCCGGTGGAGCGCGGCGCGCGGGATGCCGACGATCGGGGTGCCCAGTTCACGCTCCAGCGCGACGCCGTCCATACGGGCCAGCCGGCCTCCGTCCGGCGTACGGGTGCCGCCGACGTACTGCGGCCGTGCGGCGGCGCGAACCGCTGCGCCGACCCCGAGGGCGTCCAGGGCTCGGATGCCGTTGGCGTGCAGGGAGATGCCCGCACCGGCGTCGTCGAGGACGGGGGCGCGTTCGACGACGGTCACGTCCCAGCCGATCCGGCGCAGGCCGATCGCCGCGGCCAGCCCGCCGATGCCTCCGCCGACCACCACTGCACTGTTCCCCACGACGGCCCCCTCTGTCTTCTGTCAGCTTCCGCAGGCTTCTACAGATGTAGAAGATCGTACCCCGCACCTCTACAGGTGTAGAAAGGAGGGGTGACCACAGATCGACGTACCGTTCTCGCCGACGCCGCCATCGAGGTGCTCGCCGAGGCCGGGATGCGGGGACTGACCCACCGGGCCGTGGACCGCGCGGCGGACCTGCCGCCGGGCACCACCTCCGCGTACTACCGCACCCGGCAGGCGCTGCTCACCGCGCTGGTCCGGCGGCTCGTCGTACGCGACCAGGCGGAGCTGCAGAGAGCGGGGGACGAGACGCCCGCGCCGCGCGATGCCGACGAACTGGCCGGGCAGATCGCCGGGTTCGTCGAGCAGCGGCTCACGGGCGAAGGGCGGCAGCGGTCCCTCGCGCGCTATGCGTGCGTCCTGGAAAGCGCACGCCATCCTGAGCTGCGCGAGATCCTGGTGCCGCGGGAGAACGCCGGACGGGACACCGTGCGCGACTTCCTGGCCGCGCAGGGCGTGGCCGATGCCGAAGGCCGCACGCTCACCCTGCTGGCCTGCGTGGACGGGCTGGTCTTCGACCGTCTGCCGGTCGGCGGGGGCGTACTGGAGGAGGAGATCCGGGGGCTGATCGCCGCCGCGTTGCGGTAGCCCCGCCAGGGAAGCGGTCGCGGGGAGGACGCTGCCCGGCCGCCCCCGCTCAGCCGCTCACGGCCCGAGGGGCTCCCAGCCGAAGAAGAGCGCCCCGAAGATGCTGAGCACCCACAGCACGGCGAGCGCCGCGACCACGCCGAGTGCGGCGATTCCGATCACAACTGCCTTGGCCCCTGCGCTGTTTGCCATGGCTCGATTCTCCTCCTCGCCTTGCCCGGAGTGTGCGGCGGGGTGCCGGTGGCGAGGGTCACCGGCCAGCACGGGCCGCCGGTCACCGGAAGGGTTACGCTCGATGGAGGCAGGCGTTCCGACCGCAGTGGCGGCCACGAGCCAGTACGCGGAGGCGGCCATGAGCCAGTACGACGAATACACGACTCCGTCGCAGGCCGAGGGCGAACGGCTGGAGGAGGACATGGATCCGGGCCAGCCGCAGCACCCCGAGACGATGCGGACCCAGCCTTCCCAGGCGGAGGGCGAGCGCCGGGCCGAAGACGACGAGTGAGGGACCATCGGCTCACGGGCCGAGGGCTGAGTGGGCTTCACCGCGGTGGTGCCGTCCGCTCACCGGGTGGTGTCGTCCGTTCGTCCCCGCGGCGACCCTCCGCGCCCGCGAGCGTCTCCCGCAGCGCCGCACGGGCCGCCGCGAGCTCGGCGGACCGCTGGTCGAGGGCGCGCAGCTGTTCCCGGAGCGCGTCGAGCACGCCGGGGCAGGGCTGGACGGCGGCCGTGCCGGTGGTGCAGGGCAGCACCTGACGGATGACCCGGGTGGGCAGCCCGGCCGCGAGGAGGGCACGGATGCGGCGTACGGCGACGGCGTCGGAGTCCGCGTAGGCCCGGTAGCCGTTGGCCAGCCGCTCGGGCCGCAGCAGCCCGGCCCGCTCGTAGTAGCGCAGCAGCCGCTCGCTGGTCCCGGTCCGCTCGGCCAGCTCCCCGATCAGCACGGCCTCCCCCTCTCGCTTGACCTTCCCACGGTGTCAGGGATCAACACTGGCCCCGCCGCCCGCATTCCGCCGGTGGCCCGCACCCCGGGAAGGCGCACATGATCATCGATGCCCACAGCCATGTCCACGACCCGCTGGACCTCCACCTGGCCGCGCTGGACGACGCGGGCGTGGAGCGGACGGTCCTCTTCCCCACCCGTCCGCACCCGGAACGGGCCACGGACCTGGCCTCCCTCCGTCACGAGATGGGCGTCCTGGAACGCGCGCTGAGCGGCGGCACCGACGGTCGTACGGCCCCGGCCGGTGACGACGGGTACGCCGCGGCGTGGCGGGAGCTGGACGAGGCGCTGGCCGCCCACCCCACCCGCTTCCTGGGCTTCGGCTCGGTGCCCCTGGGCCTCGATGAGGCCGGGACCGCGGCGTGGGTGGCGCGGGAAGTGGCCGGCCGCGGACTGCACGGCATCGGGGAGCTCACCCCGCCCCCGGACCGGGCGGCGCTGGTCGAGCCGGTGCTCCGGGCGGCCCACGACCACGGCGGGCTCCCCGTGGTCGTCCACGGCTACCCGCCCACGACCGCGGCGGACGTGCGGACCCTGGCGGGACTGGCGGACCGCTACCCGAAGGTGCCGTTGGTGATCAGCCAACTGGCCGGGGCGCACTGGATGGCAGCGATCGAACTGGCCCAGGTCACACCCAACGTTTACCTGGAACTGTCCACGGCGAACATCGTCTTCGCCGTCCGCCTGGCCATCCAGGCACTCCCCACCCGCACCCTCTTCGGCTCCGACGCCCCGTACGGCGACCCCGTGCTGTCCCGCGCCACCGTGGAGCGGGTCACGCCGCCCGGCGAGGTCCGGGAGCGGGCGCTGGGCGGGAATCTGGCGGAGCTGCTGGGCCTGGAGTGACCCACGTAGTGGGGGCGCTCAGGCGGCGCGCTCGGTGGGGGTGCTCAGTGGGCGTGCTCCTGCACCGTGGCCGGGATGATCCGGTAGTCCCGTTCGAAGACGATGTTGTGGAGCTCCGCGGCCGCGATCTCGCGCAGGGCCGACAGCTTGGCGGCGGCCTGCTCCTCGGTGAAGACGTTGAGCGGCCAGTCGCGCAAGGGGCCACCGCGCAGGTGCGGATGGTGGAACGCGGCGCCGAAGAAGGCGTGCAGCACGATCGGGCTGACGCCGGCGTCCCGCTGCTCGGGCCAGGTGAGGGACCAGACCGCATCGGCGCCCGCGTCGTCCGTCCGCATCCCGGTGGCCAGGATCTCTCCGGTGCCCAGGAGCAGGTCCTCGTTGATCTCGCCGAGTGCCTGCCGCGCGTACGGGTCGAGGAGCTCGACCGTCCGGGCGAAGAGACGCTCCTTGTCCTCACGGGAAACTGCGCGCTCGTGCGTACCGTCACGGAGATCGGCGAAATGCCTCAGCAGCTCTGCGGTGTATCCGGGCCGGGACGCGTCCATGGGTCCTCCTCACTGGGGCGCGGTGCCCACGGGCAGCGGGCGCTGAGCGGCCACCGCCGCGGCTCTCTCCCTCCAGCCTTTGCCGGAACGAGCAGATCCGCACGCCGGGGCCGCAGGAAGACCGATGCGCTCCGCCAGGAGGTCGGTTACGCTCTGCGGCGACATCGCGTGTCGGTTACTGGCTGGGTGAGGCATGGAGGTGTCGGGAGATGCCTTCGGAGGCATTCCTTGTCGGTCGAGTTGAACCACACGATCATCCACGCCCGGGACAACCGGGAGTCCGCCGCCTTCTTCGCGGAACTGCTGGGCCTTGCCATCACCGCGGAATGGGGCCCGTTCCTCGCCGTCGGTCTGAGCAACGGCGTCACGCTGGATTTCGCCACGATCCCCGCGGACAGAATCACCCCGCAGCACTACGCCTTCCTGATCTCCGAGGAGGAGTTCGACCGGGCGTACGCGCAGATCAAGCAGCTGGGCATCGAGCACTGGGCCGATCCGCACCAGCGACAGCCCGGCTCGATCAACCACAACGACGGTGGCCGGGGCGTGTATTTCCTGGACCCGGCGGGTCATGCGATGGAGCTGATCACCGTGCCGTACGGCGGGTGGGCCGCGTAGGCAGCTGAGCCGGAGGCCGCACCCCGGCGCGGGGTGCGGCCTTCGGCGACCTGCCCGGCGTGGGGCTCAACGGGTCAGGTGGCCGCTCGGGGAGGGTTCCGGGGTGTCCTGGACCGTGGACACCACCAGCATCTTGGTGACGCCTCCGGTGTCCGAGACGACGTCGCGTACGTGGCGGAAGCCGAGCCGTTCGCAGAGGGCGAGACTGGCGGTGTTCTCGGCGCCGACCATGCCGTAGACCTCCTTGAGGCCGAGGGTGTCCGCGGCGTAGGTCAGCAGGCCCTGGACGAGTTCGCGGCCGAGGCCCCGGCCCCAGTGCTTTCTGACCAGGGCGGCGATGGCCTCGTGGCCGTCGACGTTGCCGGTCTTCTTGATCTCGGCGTGGCCGATGTAGTCGCCGTCGGACCACACGCCCCATACGTCGAAGAGGTTCTTGCCGTAGACGTCGGTGAGGATCGAGCGGTAGATGGTGCGGATCTCCGCTTCGGAGCATCTCTCCTGGCCCATCCAGCGACAGACCACTTCGTCGCTGAGGAGCTCGACGAAGACGTTCTCGTCCTCGGGACGGTAGGGGAGGAAGAGCAGTCGGGCGGTACGCAGGGTCGGGGTCATGGCAGACGTCCTTGTCTCGACGGGAGGGCCGCGGGCGAAGGGCCACATAGCGATATCCGAGGGGTGCGGGGTGTGGGGGGACGGGTCATCCGGACGGCGTGGGGCGCGGCGGGTGCCGCGCCCCACGGCTGCCGGTGACGGGTGGTCAGGCGCCGGCGTTCTCCATGCGCTCGCGGAGGCTGCGGGGGCGCATGTCGGTCCAGACCTCGTCGACGTAGGCGGAGCACTCGTCCTGGGTGCCCTCCTTGCCGACGGCGTGCCAGCCGGCGGGGACCTCCAGGTCGGCGAGCCAGAGCGAGTACTGGTCCTCATCGTTGCGCAGGACCTGGTAGCGGGCGTTCTCGTCCATGTCGATTCTCCTTGGTGGTGAGCTGAGTTGAGGTGGGTTGAAGGATTCTGCCGGTGGGTGCGGTTCAGAGGCTGTTACGGGCGTGCCGGGCTATCTGGTGGAGGGCCTCGGTGAAGTCCTCGGCGACAGCGCGGACGGTGGTCTCCTCGTGGGTGTCGGGGCGGTAGTGCCAGGTGAAGGTGAGGCGGCCGTTCTGGACGGCACCGACCGCCTCCAGGAGGTGGGAGCCGGGGTCTCGGGGGTCGTGGTCCTGGCCGAAGCTGCCGTGTTCGGTGCGGATCAGGCCGCCGCCGGTGTCGCTGCCCGTGCGGCGGGAGTCCCATTGGCCAAGGTAGTTGAAGACGAGTTGGCCGTGTCCGGTGCGCTCCAGGCGTCGTCGGATGTCCGGGGTGCCGTAGGTGCGCAGGGCGCCGAAGCCGAGGCCGTTGCCGGGGACGGTGCGCAGTTGCCGTCGGACCGACTTGACCAGGGCGCGCCAGTCCCGGGTGGGGCCGAGGTCGGCGCGGTCGGGGATGTGCAGGCCGACCGGATGGACGGTGGTGAACCAGCCGACGGTGCGGGAGAGGTCGACGCCGTCCAGGACGTCCTCCCGGCCGTGCCCTTCGAGGTCCACGGAGACCCGGTCCCGGTCGGTCCAGCGGGCCAGGGCGAGGGCGAGGGCGGCGAGCAGGACGTCGTTGATGCGGGTGCGGTAGGCGGTGGGGGCGGCCCGGAGGAGTGCGGTGGTGTCGGGCTCGTCCAGGCTGAGGGTCAGGGTCCTGGTTTCGGCGGCGCCGGCGGGCTCCGGGGTGTGGTCCACGGGGAGCGGGGCGGAGGCCAATGCCTCTTCCCAGTACGGGAGTTCGTGGTCCAGGGCGCCCGCGGCGACGTGTGCGGCGAGGCCGCGTGCCCAGTCGCGGAAGGAGGTGGTGCGGGCGCCGAGCGTGACCGGGTGGCCCTGGGCGGCCTGGTGGTAGGCGGTGTCCAGGTCGTCCAGGAGGATCCGCCAGGACACCGCGTCGATGACGAGGTGGTGGGCCACCAGGAGCAGATAGGCGGGCCGGTCCTGGCCGCCGGTGAAGAGTGCGGCGCGGAGCAGCGGGCCGCGGCCGATGTCGAAGCCGGTGTGCAGGGTGTCGGCGGTGGTGCGGAGGACGGTGTCGGTCCGGTCGGGGGTGAGGCCGGTCAGGTCGTGGTGGGAGAGGAGGCGGTCCGGGGCGGCGGGCGGGGGCGGGTTGTGCTGGTGCCAGCGGCCGTCCTGTTCGGTGAAGCGCAGGCGGAGGGCGTCGTGGTGGGTGAGGAGTGCGGTGAGTGCCGTTTCCAGTGCGGTGGGGTCGGGTGCGCCGTCGAGTTCGAGCAGGGCGGACTGGTTGAAGTGGTGGTGGTTGGCGCGGGGGGTGGTCAGGAACCAGTGCTGGATGGGGGTGAGGGGCAGGTCGCCGGTGACCGGGCCGTCGTCGGTCCGGTCGGGTCCGGTGGTCACCACGGTGGCGAGTTCGGCGACCGTTTGATGGGTGAACAGGTCCTTGGTCGCGAGGTGCAGTCCGGTGCGGCGCAGTCGTGAGACGACCTGCATGCTGAGGATGGAGTCGCCGCCGAGGGCGAAGAAGTTGTCGTCGGCGCCCACGGTGTCGAGGCCGAGGACCTCGGCCCAGATCCGGGCGATGCGGCGTTCGGTGTCCGTGCGCGGAGCGACGTGGTGGGCGGTGGGGACGGTGGACGGGGCGGGTGCGGGAAGGGCCCGGCGGTCGGTCTTGCCGTTGGGGGTCAGCGGCAGCTCCGTCAGCGGGACGAACACCGACGGCACCATGTGGGGCGGGAGGGTGTGGGCGAGGCCGGTGCGCAGTTCCTGGACGTCCAGGGCCTCCGGTGGCCCGTCGGTGGGGACGACGTAGGCGACCAGCCGGCCGGGGGCGGGGGGCTCGGCGCCCGAGGTGCCGCTGGTGCGGACCACGACAGCGGCGTCCCGGACCTGCGGGGCGCGCCGCAGTGCGCTTTCGATCTCGCCGGGTTCGATGCGGTAGCCGCGGACCTTGACCTGGTCGTCGGTGCGTCCGGCGTAGCGCAGTTGGCCGTCGGCGCCCCACCGCACCAGGTCTCCGGTGCGGTACATCCGGCTGCCGGGCGGGCCGTAGGGGTCGGCCGGGAAGCGGGCGGCGGTCAGTCCGGGGCGGGCCAGGTAGCCGCGGGCGAGTCCGGCGCCGGCCACGTACAGCTCGCCGGTGACGCCGACCGGTACGGGGCGCAGGGCGCCGTCCAGGACGTAGACGCGGGTGCCGTCGATGGGGCGGCCGATGGGCGGGGCGCCCGCTCCGGGGGTGAGGGGGCCGGTCCAGGTGGCCACCACGGTGGCTTCGGTGGGGCCGTAGGAGTTGATCATGCGGCGGCCCGGGGCCCAGTGGTCGACGAGGTCGGCCGGGCAGGCCTCGGCGCCGACGATGAGGGTGCGCAGGTCCGGGAGGGCGCGTGCGGTTTCGGGCGGGACGGTGGCGAGTGCGGCGGGCGGGATCAGGGTGTGGGTGATCCGCCGGTCGGCGAGCACCTGGGCGAGCCGGTCGCCGACCAGCGGTCCCTCCTCCCCCGCGATCAGGGTGGCGCCGGCGAGCAGGGAGATGCACAGCTCCAGGACGGAGGCGTCGAAGCTGGGCGAGGCGAACTGGAGGACCCGGTCGCCGGGGTGGACGTCGTAGCGGTCGGCGGCGGCAGCGGCGAAGCCGGCGAGTCCGGTGTGCGTGACGACCACGGCCTTGGGGGTGCCGGTGGAGCCGGAGGTGTAGATGACGTAGGCGGGGTGGTCGGTGGCGAGGGCGGCGAGGCGGTCCGCGTCGGTGGGGGCGGTGGTGGGGCCGTCGGGGCACCACACGTCCGCCGGGTCGTCGAGGACCAGGGCCGCCGCGGAGTCGCGGACCATGAACTCCCGTCGTTCGGCCGGGTAGGCGGGGTCGACGGGCAGGAACGCGCCGCCGGCCTTCGCCACCGCCAGTTGCGCCACGACCATGTCGCATCCGCGTGGCAGCGCCAGCGCGACCAGGCGCTCGGGGCCGACCCCGCGGGAGATCAGCCGGTGGGCGAGGCGGTTGGCGGCGGTGTCCAGCTCGGCGTAGGTCAGCACGCGGTCGCCGTCGGCGACGGCGGGGGCGTCGGGGCGCCGGGTGACCTGCCGGGCGAACAGCTCGGGCAGGGTGGCCGGCGGGACCTGGGGGGCGTCGCCGTGCCGGTCGGTGAGCAGGCGCCGCAGGTCCTCGGCGGGCGCCAGCGGGAGCGCGCCGAGGGGACGTTCGGGATCGTCGGCGAGGGCGGTGAGCAGGGTGGTGAGCTGGTCGGCCATCCGGTGTGCGGTGTCCGCGTCGAACAGGTCGGTGTGGTAGGTGAGCAGCCCGTGCAGGGCGCCGGAATCCGCCTCGGCGAACTCCAGGGTGACGTCGAAGGGCGCCTCTTCCCGCTCGGGCTCGATGTCGCTGACCTGGAGGCCGGGCAGGTCCATCGGTGCGCCCGGGGCGTTCTGCAGCACCACCATGGCCTGGAAGAGCGGGGTGCGGCTGGTGTCGCGGTCCGGCTGGACCTCGTCCACCACCCGCTCGAACGGCACGTCCTGGTGCGCGAAGGCGTCCAGCACGGTGTCGCGGACCTCGGCGAGGAAGTCCGGGAAGGACCGCTCCGGTTCGACGGTGGACCGCAGCACCAGGGTGTTGACGAAGAAGCCGATCAGCCGCTGGGTCTCCGGGCGTTCGCGGCCCGAGGTGACGGTGCCGACGGCGATGTCCCGCTGTCCGGAGAGCCGGGCGAGGAGCGTCTGGACCGCGGCGACGAGGGTCATGAACAGGGTGGTCTGCCGGCTCCGGCCGAACTCGGTGAGCCGGCGGGCGGTTTCCGGCGGCAGGACGAGTCCGGTCGTGGCGCCGTGCCGGGTGCGGACCGGCGGCCGGGGCCGGTCGGTGGGCAGTTGGAGCGGTTCGATGCCGGTCAGCCGCTCCTTCCACCAGCGCAGTTGGTCCTCGGCGGCCGGGCCGGTGAGCGCGGTGCGCTGCCACTGGGCGACGTCGGCGTACTGCACGGGCAGTGGCGGCAGCGTGGCCGGGGTGCCGGTCAGCGCGGCGCGGTAGAGGTGGGCCAGGTCGCCGGTGAGGATCCCGGTCGACCAGCCGTCGGTGACGATGTGGTGCAGGGTCAGGGTCAGGACGTGGTGGTCGTCCGCGAGCCGGATCAGCCCGGCCCGCAGCAGGGGCCCGCGGCGCAGGTCGAAGGGGCGGGTGCGCTCGTCGGCGAGCAGCTGCGCCAGCCGCGCCGGGCGGTCGCCGGGCGGCAGTTCCGTCAGGTCGTGCAGCGGCAGCGGGACGTCCTGCGGCGGGTGGACGATCTGGACGCCCTGGCCGTCGACGGAGTCGAAGGTGGTGCGCAGCGACTCGTGCCGGGCCGCCAGTGCGGTCAGCGCGGCGGCGAGCGCGGTGGTGTCCAGCCGGCCGCGCAGCCGCAGTGCGAGCGGGGTGAGGTACTCGGTGCTCTCCGGCGCGAACGAGTCCAGGAACCACAGGCGTTGCTGGGCGAAGGACTGCGGCAGCGGGGTGTCGCGGCCGACCGGGACCAGGGCGGGGCCCGGCCGGCCGGTGGGCTGTTCGGGCGCGGTGAGCAGGGCGGCGAGGGCGGCCGGGGTCGGGTGGGCGAACACCGCCCGCGGGGTCAGCTCGGTGCCGAACGCCTCGGCCAGCCGCGAGGTGAGCCGGATGCTGAGGATGGAGTCGCCGCCGAGGGCGAAGAAGTCGTCCGTCACGCCGACCTCGGGCACGCCGAGGACGTCGGCCCAGATGGCGGCGGTGCGGCGTTCGGCGTCGGTGCGCGGTGCGACGGCTTCCGCCCGGCCGGTGGCGGCGTCGGGCGCCGGCAGGGCAGCCCGGTCGACCTTGCCGTTGGTGCTCAGCGGCAGGGCATCCAGCGGGACGACGGCGGTGGGCACGAGGTAGTCGGGCAGGGTGCGGCGGGCGTGGGCGTGCAGCGCGTCGGGGTCGAGTCCGTCGTGTCCGACCACGTAGGCGACGAGCTGTTTCGCGCCGGACCGTCCTTCGCGGGCCACCACGGCCACGTCCGCGACGGCCGGGTGGGCGGCGAGGGCGCCCTCGACCTCGCCGGGTTCGACGCGGAAGCCGCGGATCTTGACCTGGTCGTCGGCGCGGCCGAGGAACTCGACGGTGCCGTTGGGGTGCCGTCGGGCGAGGTCGCCGGTGCGGTACATGCGGGCTCCGGGCGGGCCGGACGGGTCGGCGACGAAGCGTTCGGCGGTCGCTCCCGGCCGGCCGAGATAGCCGCGGGCGACGCCCTCGCCGGCCAGGTAGAGCTCGCCGGCCGTGCCGGGCGGTACGGGCCGCAGCCGGGCGTCGAGGACGTGCACCCGCATGTCGTCGAGCGGCCGTCCGATGGGCACCGGGTCGGCTACCGCGGCGGCGTCGGTCATGGCGTGGGCGGTGGCGAAGGTGGTGGTCTCGGTCGGGCCGTAGCCGTCCACGACGGTCAGGCCGGGGCAGGCGTCGAGGACCCGGCGCACGGCCGCGGCCGGGACCACGTCGCCGCCGGTCCACACCTGGCCGAGCCCCGCGAAGCAGTCCGGCGCGTCCTGCGCGAGGAGCCGGAACAGCCCGGCCGTCAGCCACAGCGCGGTCACCTCTCCCCCGCCGGCCAGCCGCCGCAGCAGGGCCGCGTCGACGGCGCCCGGCGGGGCGACCACGATGCGGCCGCCGTTCAGCAGCGGCGCCCAGACCTCGAAGGTGGCGGCGTCGAACGCCACCGGAGAGTGCAGCAGAACCCGCGCGCAGACGGGGCCCTGGAAGCGGCTGTCGGTGGCGAGCGCGGCCACGTCGCGGTGGCGCACGCCGACGGCCTTGGGCTCACCGGTCGATCCGGAGGTGAACATCACGTAGGCGAGGCGGTCGGGGTCGGTGGCCGGTGCCGGCGGTGGGCCGGCCGGGCCGTCGGTGCGGGCGTCGGTCACGTCCCGGTCGGTCAGCTGCACCGTGACCCCCGCCTGCCGGAGCAGGGTGCGGCGGCGCTCCTCGGGGGCGCGGACGTCCACCGGGACGTAGGCGCCGCCGACCTTGAGGACCGCGAGCTGGGCGACGACCAGCGCCACCGAACGCTCCATGAGCAGCGCCACCCGGCCCTCGGCGGGCAGCCCCGCGGCACGCAGACGATGGGCCACCTTGTCCGCCCAGTCGTCGAGTTGACGGTACGTCACCTCCTGTTCGTGGTCGGTGACGGCGAGGGCGTCCGGGGTGCGGCGCACCTGCTCGGCGAAGCCGGCCACCGGTGAACCGGCCGGCGCCTGGCGTGCCGGGGTGTTCCACCGGTGCAGCAGTGCGCGGTCGGCGTCGGTGAGCGGGTCGAGGTCGTCCACGGTGCGGGCGGTGCCGTCGGCGACGGCGGTGAGCAGGGCCCGCAGCCGGTCCGCGGTGCGTTCCACGGTGGTGCGGTCGAACAGCGCCGGGTCGTAGGCGAGGCCGAAGCCGAGGCGGTCGGCGAGGTAGGCGCGCAGGCACAGCGGGAAGGTGGGGGCGTCGTCGGCGCGCACGTCGGTGATGCGGATGCCGGCGCCGGCCGCGGCGGTCTCGTCGAAGGGATAGTTCTCGAAGACCACCATGCTGTCGAACAGCGGCTCTCCCGCGGGCAGTTCGCTCAGTGCCTGGATGCGGGCGAGGGAGACGAAGTCGTAGCGGCGGGAGTCGCTCTGCTGCTCCTGGAGGTCGCGCAGCCAGTCCGGTACGGTCCGGGCGCCGTCGATCCGGGCCCGGGTCGGGACGGTGTTGATGAACATGCCGACCATGGACGCCACACCGGCGAGCTCGGCCGGGCGGCCGGAGACGGTGGTGCCGAACACCACGTCGCGGCGGCCGCCGGAGCGGGCCAGCAGCAGCGCCCAGGCGCCCTGGACGACGGTGTTGACGGTGAGCCCGTGGCGTTTGGCCATGGTGCGCAGCCGGTCGGAGACCTCGGGGGTCAGTTCGACGGCGACGCTGTCGGTCGCCCGGGCGCGGTGCGCCTCGGTGGGCCGCCGGTCGTACGGCAGCGGGGTGCGGGCGGTGCAGCCGGCCAGTGCTTCGGCCCAGTGCCGCTCGGCCTGCTCCTCGTCCTGGTCCGCCAGCCACTGGAGGAAGTCCCGGAACGGGCGGCGGGCCGGCGGGCGGACGGTGGCGCCGCGGGCCGCGGCGGCGTACTGCGCGCACACGTCGGTGAAGATCTGGCCGGTGCTCCACCCGTCGAGCATCAGGTGGTGCGAGGACCACACCAGGACGATCTCGTCGCCGGGGAGCGCGGCCACCGCGATCCGGCTGAGCGGGGCGCGGGTGAGGTCCACGCCGGTGGCGCGTTCCTCGGCGAGCAGCTTCTCCAGCGCCCGGTCGCGTTCGCCGGGCGTCAGCCCCCGCCAGTCGTGGTGGGTGACGGGCAGCACGGCGTGCCGGTGGACGACCTGGACGGGGTGTGGCAGGCCGTGCCAGTGGACGCTGCTGCGCAGGGCCGGGGTGTGGTCGGCGACCCGCTGCCAGGCCGCGGCGAAGGCGTCCGGGTCGGCGATGCCGGCGATCCGGACCGCCATCTGGTCGAAGTAGGCGCCTGCGTCGTCGACGAGTTGGTGGAAGAGCATGCCGGCCTGGAGCGGGGTCAGCGGATGGATGTCCGCCACGTCGCGGCCGTCGCCGGCGAGCAGGTCCACCTGGTGCTGGTCGAGTCCGGCGAGCGGGAAGTCGGAGGGGGTGCGGCCGCCGGTGTCCGGGCGGGCGCAGTGCGCGACGATCTCGGCCAGCGCCGCGAGGGTGTCCTCGGCGAGGCGGCGCACGGTGGACTCGTCGTAGACGGCGGGCGGGTAGGTCCAGCCCAGTTCGAGCCGGCCGTCCTGGACCACGCCGGTCACGTCCAGCAGATAGGCGCGTTCCTCGGCGGGGTCGGTGTCCTGTCCGGCGGGCGGCAGGGCGGCGCGGTAGAGCCCGTCGTCCGCCGGCCGGTCCGCGGCGGCGACGTCCCACCGGCCGTGGTAGTTGAAGCCGATGCGCGGCCGGGGCGCGGCGGGCAGCGGGGCGTCCGGGGCGAGGTGGCGCAGCGCGCCGTAGCTCAGTCCGCGCCGCGGGACGGCCCGCAGTTGTTCCTTGACGGACCGGACGGTGTCGCGCCAGTCGGCGTCCGGGTCGACGGTCAGGGCGAGCGGGAATTCCGCGGTGAACCAGCCGACGGTGCGGGACAGGTCCAGGTCGTCGAAGAGGTCCTCGCGGCCGTGGCCCTCGATGCCGAGGAGGACGGTGTCCCGGCCGCTCCAGCGGCTCAGGGTGCGGCCGAGGGCGCTGAGCAGCACGTCGTTGACCTGGGTGCGGTAGACGTCCGGTACCTGGCGCAGCAGGGCGTCGGTCGCGTCCCGGCCCAGGTGGACGGTCACGGTGGCGGCGGCGCCCTGCGGTTGGGTGTCGGGCCGGTCGACGGGGAGGGTGTGGGGCGTGCCGCAGACCCGGGTCCAGTACGGCAGGTCGCCCGCGAAGGCGCCGGAGCGGGTGTGCCGTTGCAGGCGGTCGGCCCACTGTGTGTAGCCGGTGCTCGCCGGGGGCAGGGCGGCCGGGCGGCCGGCGGAGGTGGTGCGGTAGGCGGCCTCCAGGTCGGCCAGCAGGATGCGCCAGGACACCCCGTCGATCACCAAGTGGTGTGCGGTGAGCAGGAGTTGGGGCGGACGTACGGGGCCGCGGTCGAAGAGGAGGGCGCGCACCACGCGGCCCTCGGTGGGGTCCAGGGAGGTCTGGGCGTCGGTGGCCGCGCGCTGGACGGCGTCCTCCTGCGCGCGGTCGTCGAGGCCGGTCAGGTCGTGGTGCGCGAAGACGTCCCCGGGTGCGGCGGGCAGCACCTCCTGGTGCCAGGTGCCGTCGGTGTGGCGGAACCGGGTGCGCAGTGCCGGGTGGTGGGCGATCAGGGCGTCGACGGCGCGGCGCAGGGCCTCCGGGTCGGTGCCGCGGGCCAGTTCCAGCCGCTGGGTCATCGTGAAGTGCAGCCGGTCGCCGGGCCGGCGGCCGTCGAGGTACCAGCGCTGGATGGGCGTGAGCGGCGCCGGTCCGGCCGGCGGGGCGGCCTCGGCCGGCGGGGCGGCCACCGAGCCGGTGCGCAGGGCGAGTTCGGCGACCGTCTGGTGGCGGAAGACGTCCTTGGAGGTGAGGGCGAGTCCGGCCTGGCGGGCCCGCGAGACGATCTGGATGCTGAGGATCGAGTCGCCGCCGAGGGCGAAGAAGTTGTCCTCGACGCCGATCCGGGGCGTGCCGAGCACCTCGGCCCAGATGCCGGCGAGCAGGGTTTCGGTGGCGGTGCGCGGGGCCACGTACGGGGTGTCGGTGTCCGGCTGGAGCGGGGGTGCGGGCAGGGCGCGCCGGTCGGTCTTGCCGCTGCTGGTCCGGGGCACCCGCGCGAGCGGGACGAAGGCCGCGGGGACCATGTAGTCGGGCAGCGTACGGCGCAGGTGGACGCGGAGTTCGTCGGCGGCGGGCTGCCGGGTGCCGCTCGGCACGACGTAGGCCACCAGCATCGTGCGGCCGGCCTGGGTGCGGGCCGCGACGACGGCGTCGCCCACCTCGGGGTGGTCGAGGAGGGCCGCCTCGACCTCGCCGGGCTCGATGCGGAAGCCGCGGATCTTGACCTGGTCGTCGGTGCGGCCGAGGAATTCCAGGAGTCCGTCGGAGTGCCGACGGGCACGGTCGCCGGTGCGGTACATCCGGGTGCCGGGCGGGCCGAACGGGTCGGCGACGAAGCGCCCGGCGGTCAGACCCGGCCGGCCCCGGTAGCCGCGGGTGACCTGCGCGCCGGCCAGGTACAGCTCACCGGGCACACCGACCGGTACGGGCCGCAGCGCGCCGTCGAGCACGTAGGCGCGCAGGTTGCGGCCGGGCCGTCCGATGACCGGGTGGGTGGCGTGGTCGGTGAAGCGTCCGTAGACGGCGTCGACGGTGCATTCGGTGGGGCCGTAGATGTTGTACGCGGTGACGCCGGGCAGCGCGCGGAGCTGCTGCCAGGCGGCGGTGCCGACGGCCTCGCCGCCGATCAGGACGATCCGGGGGCGGTGGCCGTCGGCGGTGAACAGCCCGGCGGCCAGCAGCTCGTGCAGGAAGGACGGCGTCACGTTGAGGCAGTCCAGGCGGTGGGCGGCGATCTCGGCGACGAACGCGGCCGGGTCGAGCCGTACGTCCTCGTCGATCAGGTGCACCTGCTGTCCGAGGGCCAGCAGCAGCGGGCCCTCCCAGGAGGTGTCGAAGGAGAAGGCGGCGCTCAGCGCGGCGCGCAGCGGGGTGCCGTCGGTGGTGTGCGGGACGACCAGCCCTTCGCGGTGGTCGTGGCAGAGGTTGACGAGCTGGCGGTGTTCGACGGCGACGCCCTTGGGGCGGCCGGTGGAGCCGGAGGTGTAGGTGAGGTAGGCGGTGTGGGCGGGGTACAGCGGGGCGATGCGGTCGGCGTCGGTGGGGTTGTGGGTGGGCTGCCGGTCCAGCGGGGCGTCGCGCAGCGCGTCGGGGGTGAGGACGGTCTGCGGTGCGGCGTCCGCGAGGAGGTACGCCACCCGGTCCGGGGGCAGCTCCGGGTCGACGGACAGCTGGGTGCCGCCGGCCTTGAGGACGGCCAGCAGGGCCACGAACATCTCGGTGGTGCGCGGGAGTTGGACGGCGACCACCCGCTCGGGGCCGACCCCGAGCGAGATGAGGTGGTGGGCCAGCCGGTTGGCGCGGGTGTTGAGCTCCGCGAAGTCGAGGGTGGCGTCCCGCGCCACCAGTGCGGTGGCGTGCGGGGTACGGGCCACCTGGGCCTCGAACAGCTCCGGGAACGTGGCGTCCGGAACGGGCAGCGCGGCGCCCTGCCACTCCTCCAGCACCTGGTGGCGCTCCGCGTCGGACAGCAGCGGCAGAGCGCCCACCGGGCGCCCGGGGTCGTCGGCGACCGCTTCCAGCAGCAGGCGCAGCCGGCCGGTCAGCCGCTCGACGGTGTCCCGGTCGAACAGGTCGGTGTGGTACTCGACGAAGGCGGTGAGGCCGCCGCCGTCCTGCTCGACGAAGTCGAGGCCGAGGTCGAAGGTGGCGTTCCGGACCGGCGGCTGGACCGTCTCGACGTCCAGTCCGGGCAGCTGCGGCGCCCTGCCGCCCAGGTTGTGCAGGGCGACCATGACCTGGAACAGCGGGGTGCGGCTGGTGTCCCGTTCCGGCTGGAGCGCGTCGACGACCCGCTCGAACGGCACGTCCTGGTGGCCGAAGGCGTCCAGCACGGTGCCGCGCACCCGCGAGAGCAGCGCGTCGAACGGCTCCTCGGCGCGCACCCGGCTGCGCAGCACGAGGGTGTTCACGAACATGCCGACCAGGTGCTCCAGTTCGGGGCGTTCGCGGCCGGCGGTCACGGTGCCGACGGCGATGTCCTCCTGGCCGGCCCAGCGGGCGAGGAGGACCTGGCAGGCCGCGAGCAGGGTCATGTAGAGGGTGGCGTCGGCGCGCCGGCCGGTCTCCCGCAGCCGTTCGGTCAGCGCGGCGGGCAGCGAGAACTCCAGCAGTGCGCCGTTCTTGGTGCGCACCGCGGGCCGGGGCCGGTCGGTGGGCAGCTCCAGCGGGGTGATGTCCGCCAACTGCTCGCGCCAGTAGTCGAGTTGCTGCTCGGCGTCGGCGGAGCGGGCGCGTTGCCAGGCGGCGTAGTCGGCGTACTGGACGGGCAGCGGGGGCAGGTCGGGCCAGCGGTCCTGCAGGGCCGCGGCGTACAGCTCGCCCAGGTCCCGGCCGAGGACGGCGGTGGACCAGCCGTCGGTGACGATGTGGTGCAGGGCCAGGGTCAGTACGTGCTCGTCCGCGGCGAGGCGGATCAGCCGGGTGCGCAGCAGCGGCCCGCGGCCCAGGTCGAAGGGGGTGGCGGCCTCGTGGGTGAGCAGTTCGTCGAGGGCGCCCGGGCGCGCGTCGGCCGGTACGGCGGACAGGTCGTGCGTCGGCAGGTCCACCGGGCGGGGCGGGTGGACGTGCTGGCGGGCGCGGCCGTCCTGCTCGGCGAAGGTGGTGCGCAGCGGTTCGTGCCGGGCCACCAGGCCGTCCAGGGCGGTGTGCAGTGCGGCCGCGTCGAGCCGGCCGCGCAGGCGCAGCACGAAGAAGGTGAGGTATTCGGTGCTGCCGGGCTCGAAGTGGTCGAGGAACCACAGGCGTTGCTGGGCGAACGACAGCGGGAGGGCGCTGTCGCGGTCGGCCGGCGGGATCGGGTCGGCCGGTGGCCGGCGGTCCGCGGCCGGGTCGGGCAGTGCGGCGGCCAGGGCGGCCACCGTCGGCCGGGTGAACAGCAGCCGCGGCGAGACGTCCACGCCGAAGGCGGCGCGCAGCCGGGAGGTGACGCGGATGGCGAGGATCGAGTCGCCGCCCAGCGCGAAGAAGCTGTCCTCGACGCCGATCTCGTCGGTGTCCAGGACCTCGGCCCAGACGCCGGCGACCAGCCGTTCCGCCGCGGTGCGCGGGGCGGTGTGCCGCTCGCCGGCGGCGAACCCGTCCGGGCCGGGGGCGGGCAGCGCCCGGTGGTCGAGCTTGCCGTTGACGGTCAGCGGCAGCGCGTCCAGGGCCACATAGGCCGCGGGGACCATATGGGCGGGCAGGGTCCGTTCCAGGTGGGCGCGGAGGGCTGCGGCGGACGGCGGGGCCTGCCGGCCGGTGCCGACGACATGGGCGACCAGCCGCCGTACGCCGGGGGTGTCCTCGCGCACGGAGACCACGGACGCGCCGATCGCGGGGTGGGCGTTCAGCGCGGCCTCGATCTCGCCGGGTTCGATGCGGAAGCCACGGATCTTGACCTGCTGGTCGGCCCGGCCCAGGTACGTGAGCGTGCCGTCGCGCCGCCACCGGACGCGGTCGCCGGTGCGGTACATCCGGGTGCCGGGCGGCCCGAAGGGGTTGGCGACGAACCGTGCGGCGGTCAGGCCGGGGCGGTGGAGATAGCCGCGGGCCAGGCCCTCGCCGGCCACGTACAGTTCGCCGACGGCGCCGGGCGGCACCGGGGCCAGGTCGGCGTCGAGCACATGGAGCCGCAGGTCGGGCAGGCCGGAGCCGATGGCGCTGCCGGTGGCCCCGGTCACCGTGGCGCGGTCGAGCGGTGCGTGGGTGACGTGCACGGTGGTCTCGGTGATGCCGTACATGTTGACCAGGGCCGGGGCGGTGTCCGGGTGCCGCTCGTACCAGTCGGTGAGCCGGCCGAGGTCGAGGGCCTCGCCGCCGAAGATGACGTAGCGGAGATTCAACTCGCGGCCGATTTCGGGGTGTTCGGCGTCGGCGCGCATCAGCGGGTAGAACGCGGAGGGCGTCTGGTTGAGCACGGTGACCCGCTCGTCCGCCAGCAGGCGGAGGAGGTCCGCCGGGGACCGGGCGATGTCGTGCGGGACGACGACCAGGCGTCCGCCGTGCAGCAGGGCGCCCCAGATCTCCCACACGGAGAAGTCGAAGGCGTAGGAGTGGAACAGGGTCCACACGTCGTGCGCGTCGAAGCCGAACCGGTCGCGGGTGGTGGAGAACAGCCGCACCACGTTGGCGTGCGGGACGACCACGCCCTTGGGCCGGCCGGTGGAGCCCGAGGTGTAGATGACGTAGGCGGGGCTCTCCGGCAGCGGGCGGTGCTCCGGCGCGAGGCCGGTGGCGGGGCGCCGGGCCAGGTCGGCGCGGACCTCGGGGTCGTCGAGGAGGAGGCGCGGCACGGCGTTGCCGCCCAGCCGCCCGGCGACCGCGGTGGTGGTGACCAGCAGGGCGGGGGTGGCGTCGGCGAGCAGGTGGGCGATGCGGTCGCCGGGAAGGTCCGGGTCGACGGGTACGTAGGCCGCGCCGGTCTTGAGCACCGCCACGAGCGCCACGAGCAGGTCCGTCGAGCGGGGCAGGGCGAGCGCCACGAAGCGCTCGGGGCCGGCTCCGGACGCGGCCAGCCGGTGCGCCAACCGCTGGGCCTGGTCGTTGAGTTGGAGGTAACTGAGGGTGTCGCCCGAGCAGGTCACGGCGGGGGCGTCGGGGGTGCGTGCCGCCTGGGCCTCGAACAGGTCGACCAGCGTCCGGTCGGGCCGGCCGTGCGCGGAGCCGTTCCAGTCCACCAGCATCCGCCGGCGTTCCTCGGCGGTCGTCCAGGCCAGGTCGCGCAGCGGCCGTTCGGGGTCGGCGGCGATCTCGTCGAGCAGCAGGCACAGCCGGTCGGCGAGGGAGCGGACGGTGTCCTCGTCGAAGAGGGCGGGGTCGTAGGCGAGGTCGAAGCCGAGGCGGTCGCCGTGGTGGGCGCGGAGCACCAGCGGGAAGTTGGTGGCGTCCAGGGAGGAGACGTCCAGGATGCGCACGCCGGCGCCGGAGGTCCGGGCCTCGTCGAAGGGGTAGTTCTCGAAGGCGACCATGCTGTCGAAGAGGGCGGTGCCGGCCGGTACGTCGCTGAGCGAGGTCAGCTGGGCCAGCGAGACCGTCTCGAAGCGGCGGGACTCGGACTGGGCGTCCTGGAGGTCCCGCAGCCAGTCGGCGGCCGTGCGGTGTCCTTCGACGCGTACCCGGGTGGGCAGGGTGTTGATGAACATGCCCACCATGGCTTCGACGCCGGGCAGTTCGTCGGGGCGGCCGGAGACGGTGGTGCCGAACACCACGTCCGGCTCCCCGCTGTAGCGCGCCAGCAGCAGGGCCCAGGCGCCCTGCACCACGGTGTTGAGGGTCAGGCCGCTGCGCCGGGCGGCGTCCTCCAGCGCGCGGGACCGCTCGGGGGTCAGTCCGGCGGCCAGGACGTCGGCGGAGCGGGCGCGGTGGGCCTCGCGCGGCGGGCGGTCGCAGGGCAGCGGGGTCGGGGTGGCGAAGCCGGCGAGGACCGTGCGCCAGTGCTCCTCGGCGGCGCGGCCGTCGCGGGTGGCGAGCCAACGGACGTGGTCGGCGAAGGGGCGGCGGACCGGCGGTGTGGTGTCCCGGCCGGTGGTGAGGGCGGCATACTCCTCGCACACCTCGGTCAGCACCTGCGCCAGGCTCCAGCCGTCCAGGATCAGATGGTGCGAGGTCCACAGCAGCCGCAATTGCCCGCCGGGCAGCCGGATGAGGGTGAGGCGCATCAGCGGTGCGGTGCCGAGATCGAGGCCCTGCGCCAGGTCGTCGGCGCGGAGGCGGGCCAGCCGGTCCGTGCGGGTGGCGTCGTCAAGGTCGCGCCAGTCCAGGTGGACGACCGGCACGGTGGCCCGGCGGTGCACGATCTGGAGCGGTGCCGGTACGCCGTCCCAGACGACGGAGGTGCGCAGGACGGGGGTCCGGTCGGCCACCCGCTGCCAGGCCCGGGCGAAGGTCTCCGGTTCGGTCACCCCGTCGAGGAGCAGGGCGGCCTGGTCGAGGTAGACGTCACCACCGCCGCCCGCCCCGTCGTCCCCGCCGATGAGGCGGTGGAAGAGCATGCCCTCCTGGAGGGGCGTCAGGGGGTAGAGGTCTTCGATGTCGCGGCCGTCGCCGATGAGGCGGTCGAGGCCGGCCTGGTCCAGTCCGGCGAGGGGGAAGTCGGACGGGGTGCGGCCGCCGGCCTCGGGCCGGGCGCAGTGGGCGACGATCCCGGCCAGGGCGCGGACCGTGCCGTCGGCCAGCTCGCGGACCGTGTGTTCGTGGTGCACCTGGTCGCTGTAGTGCCAGGTCAGTTCCAGCACGCCGTCGGCCACTACGGCGGAGACGTCCAGCAGGTGGTCGAGCCGCGCGTCGGCGGCCAGGTCGCGGCCGGGGGCCGGGCCGGCGGGCGCGAAGTCGGCGTCCTGCGGGGCCTCCCACTGGCCGTGGTAGGTGAAGCAGACCTCGGGCAGCGGCCGGTCGCGCAGGGCGCGGGCGGCCGGGTCGGGTGAGCCGAGGCGGGCCAGCGCCTCGTAGCCGAGGCCGCGGCGCGGGACGGCCCGCAGCTGTTCCTTGACCGCCTTGAGCGTGCCGCCCCAGTCCGGGTCGGCCGCCGGTCCGGCCGGGGTGAGGGTGACCGGGTACTGGGTGGTGAACCAGCCGACGGTCCGGGACAGGTCGGGGGCGTCGGCGGCGGCCGGGTCGCCCTCGGCAGGGAGGTCCTCGCGGCCGTGGCCCTCCAGTGCCACCGTCACCCGGTCGGTGCCCGTCCAGTCGGCGAGGACCCGGCCCAGTGCGCTCAGCAGGACGTCGTTGACCTGGGTGCGGTACACGCCGGGGACCCGGCGGAGCAGGGCCTCGGTGGTGTCGCGGTCGAGGCGGGCACGCACGGTGCGGATCGACCCCGCGACCGGGGTGCCGGCGCGGTCCACCGGCAGCGGGGTGCGGGGTACGGCGGTCTGCGCGCTCCAGTAGGCGAGGTCGTCGTCGAGGCCGCCGTTCCGGACATGGTGGACGAGGGTGGCCGCCCAGGTGGTGAACGGCGTGCCGGTGGGCTCCAGTTGGACCTGCTGGCCGGCGGCGGCCTGGCGGTACGCGGTTTCCAGGTCGGCGAGGAGGATGCGCCAGGAGACGCTGTCGACGGCCAGGTGATGGGCCGTCAGGAACAGCTGGGGGCGCTCGTCCGGGCCGGGCAGGAACAGGGCGGCGCGCAGCAGGGTGCCGGCGGCCGGGTCCAGGGCGGCGCGGGCGGCGTCGGCCGCCTCGGTGCGGGCGGTGTCCCGGGCGGTGCCGCTGGTGCCGGACAGGTCGTGGCAGGTCAGCAGGCCGGGTGCCACGGGGGCTCCGGGGTGCTGGCGCCAGGTGTCGCCGGTGCGGACGAAGCGGGTGCGCAGCGCGGGGTGGTGTGCGGCGAGGGCGTGCAGGGCCTGTTCCAGGGCGGCCCGGTCGAGGTCGCGCGGCAGGTCGAGCAGCATCGACATGGTGAAGTGCCGCTGCGGCCCGTGGGTGGCGAAGAACCACTCCTGGATGGGGGTGAGCGGGGCCGGGCCGGCGTCGTGCTGCGGCCGGGGCGCGGTGGCCGGGGCGGTGCGCGGGGTGACCGCGGCGGCGAGGTCGGCGACGGTCTGGTGCCGGAAGACGTCCCGGGAGGTCAGCTGCCAGCCGGCGGCGCGGGCCCGGGAGACCGCCTGGATGCTGAGGATCGAGTCGCCACCCAGCTCGAAGAAGTTGTCCGTCACGCCCACCCGGGCGAGGCCGAGGACCTCGGACCAGATGGCGGCCAGCTCGCGCTCGGCCGGGGTGCGCGGTGCGACGAACTCCCGCTCGCGCGGGGCCGCGTCGAGGTCGGGGGCGGGCAGGGCGCGCCGGTCCAGTTTGCCGCTGCTGTTGAGCGGCAGGGCGTCGAGGACGACGAAGGCGGCGGGCACCAGGTGGCGGGGCAGGGTGCGGGCGAGGGCGTCGCGCAGGGCGGACGGGGTGGGCCGTCCGGTGGCCGAGGGCGCCACGTAGGCGGCCAGTCGGGCGTGGCCCTGGCCGGTGTCGACGGCGAGGACGGCCGCCTCGGCGACGTCCGGCAGGGCCAGCAGGGCCGCCTCGATCTCACCGGGTTCGATGCGGTGGCCGCGGATCTTGACCTGGTCGTCGGCGCGGCCGAGGTAGTCGATCCGTCCGTCGGCCGTCCAGCGGGCGAGGTCGCCGGTGCGGTACATCCGGCTGCCGGGCGGCCCGTAGGGGTCGGCGGTGAAGCGGGCGGCGGTCAGGCCGGGGCGGTGCAGATAGCCGCGGGCGACCTGGGCGCCCGCGAGGTACAGCTCGCCGCCGACGCCGGGCGGTACCGGCTGCAGCCGGTCGTCGAGGACGTAGGCGCGCACGTTGGCGAGCGGCCGGCCCACCACGGGGCGTCCGGCGCCGGTGATGCGGCCGGCCAGTGCGTCGACGGTGCACTCGGTGGGGCCGTAGAAGTTGTACGCGGCGGTGTCGGGCAGCGCGGCCAGCTCCCGCCACAGCGCGGGGCCGACGGCCTCGCCGCCGAGCATCAGCACCCGGGGCCGGTGGCGGGGGTCGCCGAGCAGTCCTGCGGGCAGCAGTTGCCGCAGGTAGGAGGGGGTGAGGTCGAGGAAGTCGAGGCGATGGGTGACGACGTACTCGACCAGCGCGGCCGGGTCGAGCCGGGTGGTCTCGTCGACGAGGTGCAGTTGATGGCCGTCGGCCATCAGCAGGACGCCCTCCAGCGAGGTGTCGAAGGAGAACGACGCGGTCAGGGCGACCCGCAGCGGTCCGCCGCCGGCCTCGGCGACGAAGCCGTGCCGGTGGGCGGCCAGCAGGTTCATCAGGGACCGGTGCTCGACGGCGACGCCCTTGGGGCGGCCGGTCGAGCCGGAGGTGTAGATGACGTAGGCGGTGTGGCCGGGGTGCAGCGGGGTGCGGCGGTCGGCGTCGGTGGGGTTCGTCGCCGGCATGTCGCCGGGTACCGCGCGCAGCGCGGGCTCGTCGAGCACCAGCATCGGCCGGGCGTCGGCGAGCAGGAACTCCACGCGTTCGGTGGGCAGTTCGGGGTCGATGGGCAGGTAGCCGGCGCCGGACTTGAGGACGGCGAGGAGGGCCACGATCATGTCCGCGGTGCGCGGCAGCCGCAGCGCGACGAGCCGTTCGGGGCCGGCGCCCCGGCGGATGAGGTGGTGGGCGAGCCGGTTGGCGCGGGCGTTGAGTTCGGCGTAGTCCAGGGTGGTGCCGCCGGCGACCAGTGCCGTGTGGTGCGGGGTGCGGGCGGCCCGGTCCTCGAAGACGCCGGGGTAGGTGGCGGGGGCGACGGGCAGGGCGGTGTCGTTCCACTCGGTGGTCAGCCGCCGCCGGTCGTCCGCGGCGAGCAGCGGCAGCTCGCCCAGCGGCCGGTCGGGTTCGGCGGCCACCCCGTCGAGCAGCAGGACCAGTTGCTCGGCCATCCGCGTCACGGTCGGGGCGTCGAAGAGGTCGGTGCGGTACTCCAGCAGTCCGGTCAGGCCGTCCCCGTCGGGCACGAATTCCACGCTGAGGTCGAAGGTCGCCGAGCGGCGGGGCACGGTGACGTTCTCGGCGGTCAGTCCGCGCAGGCCGGCGGCTGCGGGCGGGGCGGGGTGGAGCAGGACCATGACGTCGAAGAGCGGGTTGCGGCCGGCTTCCCGGGTCGTGCCGACCGCCTCCACCAGCCGTTCGAAGGGGGTGTCGTCGTGCGCGAAGGCGTCGAGGACGGTGGCGGCCGCGGTGTCCAGCAGGTCGCGGTAGGGGCGGGCGGTGTCGACGGGGCAGCGCAGCACGACCGTGTTGACGAAGAAGCCGACCGCGCGCTCCAGTTCGGTGCGGCCGCGCCCGGGGGTCAGGGATCCGAGGGTGATGTCGTCCTGGCCGGACCAGCGGGCGAACAGCGCCTGGCAGCCGGCGATCAGCGCGGTGAAGAGGGTGGTGTGCTGGTCGGCCGCCACCTTCCTGAGGCGGGCCGTGGTCCGTGCCGGGACGTGGAAGGTGTGCACCGCGCCGCCGGCCGGTTCCGCCCCGTCGCGGGGGTGGTCGAGCGGCAGATCCAGCGGTACCGCTCCGTCCAGTTGCTTGGTCCAGTAGGACAGCTGCTCCTGGAGCAGGGCGCCGGACAGCCGGCCGCGCTGCCACACGGCGAAGTCGGGGTACTGCGTCGCCACCGGCGCCAGGGCGGGCGGCTCCCCCGCGGCGAAGGCGTCGTGCAGCGTGCAGAGTTCCTCCAGCAGCACGCCCATCGACCAGCCGTCGGTGACGATGTGGTGCGCGGTGAGCAGCAGGACGTGCTGGTCGGCGGCGGTGCGTATCAGCAGGGCGCGCAGGAGCGGCCCGGTGCGCAGGTCGAACGGGCGGGAGTACTCGGCGAGCAGCAGCGCGTCGAGCGCCGTCTCCGCGCCATCCCCGGACGCGCGGTCCGGCTCGTCCGCGAGGTCCCGCAGCGGCAGCGGCACCGGGGCCGGAGGCTGCACGGTCTGTACGGGCCGGCCGTCGTGGTCGTCGAACGTGGTGCGCAGTGCCTCGTGGCGTTCGACCACGGCGTCCAGCGCCCGGGAGAGCGCGGCCCGGTCCAGGCCGCCGGTGAGCCGCAGCGCGACCGCGCTGTTGTAGCGGGCGTCGCCGGGCCGCAGCTGGTCGAGGAACCACAGCCGCTGCTGGGCGAAGGACAGCGGCAGCGGCCCGGACCGGTCCGCGCGGGGGATCGCGGGCCGGGCGCCGGCCGCCGGGCCGCCGGCCTTGCCGGCGAGACGACGGCGCAGGGCTTCCTGGAGGTCCTGCGGCAGGGCCGCGGCGCGGCCTTCCTTCGAAGACGTCATGTCGTCGGTCCTCACCGTTCGTCGGGGTCGTGGTCGCCGCGTGCGGCGTCTTCGAGTTCGCGCAGGACGTGCTCCTCCACCAGCTCCGCGAGGGCGGCGACGGTGCGGGAGGCCAGGACGTCCCGGGGGGTCAGGGCCACGCCGAAGGTCTCGTTGGCGCGGGCGGCGATGTGCAGGCTGCGCAGGGAGTCGCCGCCGAGGGCGAAGAAGTCGTCCTCGACGCCCAGCGCCGTCTCCAGCACTTGGGCCCAGATCTCGGCGAGGACCTCTTCGGTGGGGGTGCGCGGGGCGGTGTGCCCGGCGGGCCCGTCGGGTTCCGGTTCCGGCGCGGGCAGGGCGGCGCGGTCGGTCTTGCCGTTCTCGGTGAGCGGGAAGCGTTCCAGGACGGCGTAGGCGGCGGGGACCATGTGGGCGGGCAGCGTACGCGCGGCGAACGCCCGTAGTTCCGGCCCGGTGGGGGTGTCGGCCCCGGGTGCGGCGAGCAGATGGGCCACCAGCCGTGGCTGTCCGGGTTCGTCCTCCCGCAGGGTCACCACGGCGTCGCGGACGGCCGGGTGGCGGGCGAGCGCGGCCTCGACCTCGCCCGCCTCGATGCGGTGGCCGCGCAGTTTGATCTGGTGGTCGGTGCGGCCGAGGTGGTGCAGGTCGCCGTGGGCGTCGCGGCGCACCAGGTCGCCGGTGCGGTACATGCGGGTGCCCGGCGGGCCGTAGGGGTCGGCGAGGAAGCGTGCGGCGGTCAGGCCGGGGCGGCCCAGGTAGCCGCGGGCCAGGGAGGGGCCGCTGATCCACAGTTCCCCGGGGACGCCGTCGGCGACCGGCCGGAGCCGGGCGTCGAGGACGTAGACACCGGTGGCGGGCAGCGGGCGGCCGATCGGGGGCGTGCCGCCGTCGGCGCGCAGCGGACCGGACCAGGTGGCGACGACGGTGGTCTCGGTGGGCCCGTAGGAGTTGATCATCCGGTGGTGCGGGGCCCAGCGGGCGGCCAGTTCGGGGCCGCAGGTGTCCGCGCCGACGATCAGGGTGCGCAGGTCCGGCAGGGTGCCGGGGGTGTCCGGCGGCACGGTGGCGAGCGCGGCGGGCGGCAGCAGGGTGTGGGTGATGCGGGCGGTCCGCAGTACGTCGGCGAGTTGCACGCCGAGCAGTGGGCCGGGCGGCGGTACCACCAGGCAGGCGCCGGCTGGCAGTGCCATGCACAGCTCCAGCACGGAGGCGTCGAAGCTGGGCGTGGCGAAGGCCAGTACCCGGTCCCCGGGCCGGACCTGGTAGTGGTCGGCCTCGGCGGCGGCGAAGCCGGCCAGTCCGCGGTGGGTGACGACGACGCCCTTGGGGGTGCCGGTGGACCCGGAGGTGTAGATGACGTAGGCCGGGTCGTCGAGGTCGAGCGGGCGGGTCCGGTCGTGGTCGGTGGGGCGGTGGGACGGGGTGTCGTCCGGGCCGGCCGCCAGCAGGTCCTGGACGTCCGGGGCCCGCAGGGTGACGGCGGGTGCCGCGTCGCGCAGCATCAGGGCGATCCGCTCGTCCGGGTAGCCGGGGTCGACGGGCAGGTAGGCGGCGCCCGCCTTGGCGGTGGCCAGTTGGGCGACGACCATGTCGGCCGAGCGGGGCAGCACCAGGGCGACGAGGTCGCCGGGGCCGGTTCCGCGGGCGATCAGGCGGTGTGCGAGCCGGTTGGCGTGTCTCTCCAATTCGGCGTAGGTGAGGTGTAGTTCGGGCTCTTCCAAGGCGGACTGGTCCGGCCACCGGTCCACCGCGGCCTCGATCAGCGCGGCCAGGGTGGCCGGCGGTACCGCCGCGCCGTGGGGCCGTCCGGTCAGCCGGGCCCGCTCCTCCGGCGGCAGCACGTCGATCCCGTCCAGCGAGGCCGCGCCGGGACCGGCCAGTGCGCCGAGGGTGTGCACGAGCTGTCCGGCCAGGGACCCGGCGGTGACCTCCTCGAAGTACCGCGGGTCGTAGCCGAGTTCGACGGTCAGCCGGTCACCGGGCGACACCACTACGGTCAGCGGGTAGTTGGTGGCCTCCAGCGCGTGCAGATCGCGCACCTGGAGGCCGTGCGCGGTGGCGGCCGTGGTGGTGATCGGGTAGTTCTCGAAGACCACCAGGCTGTCGAACAGCGGGGTTCCGGCGGCGAGTTCGCTCCAGTCGTGCAGGTCCGACAGCGCGACATGCTCATATCCGCGGGCGTCGGCCTGTGCGGCCTGGACGCCGCGCAGCCACTTTTCCGGGGGCGTGTCGCCGCTGACGTCGAGGCGTACCGGCAGGGTGGTGATGAACAGGCCCGGGATGGCGTCGGCGCCGGGCAGGCCGGCGGGCCGGCCGGAGACCGTCGAGCCGAAGCAGACGTCCCGTTCCCCGCTCCAGCGGGAGAGCAGCAGGCCCCAGGCGCCCTGGACGACGGTGTTGAGGGTGAGGTGGTGGCGCCGGGCGAAGTCCGCCAGGGCCGCGGTGTGTTCCTCGTCGAGGTGGAGTGACAGCCAGGTGCCGGAGCGGGTGGCGGCGCCCGGTGCCGGGCGCCGGTCGTAGGGCAGCGGGGTGGGGGCGGTGAGCCCGGCCAGTGCCCGGCGCCAGTGCGCCTCGGCCGGGGCCGGGTCCTGGGCGGCGAGCCAGGCGACGTGGTCCGCGAACGGTCTGCGGTCCGGCAGCCGGGGCTCGGTGCCGGCGGTGAGCGCGGCGTGGCAGGCGAAGACGTCCGCGAGCACCTGGAAGACGCTCCAGCCGTCGAGCAGGACGTGGTGGAAGGTCCATACGACCCGCACCTCGGCCGGGGCGAGCCGGATGAGGGTGAGCCGCAGCAGCGGCGGCCGGTCCAGGGCCATGCCGCGGGCCCGGTCCTCGGCGAGCAGCCGTTCCAGCGCGGCCGCCCGCTCGACCGGCGGCAGGTCGCTCCAGTCCAGCTCGGTCACCGGCAGGGTGACGGTGCGGTGCACGGCCTGCAGCGGGACGGGCGCCTCGTGCAGCAGCACCGCGGTGCGCAGGACGGGGGTGCGGTCGACGACGTGCTGCCAGGCCGCGGCCAGCCGCCGCGGGTCGCGCACACCGTCCACGACGAAGGTGGCCTGTTCGACGTAGAGGCCCTCCTCGGGGGCGTCGAGGCCGTGGAAGACCATGCCGGTCTGGGTGGGGGTCAGCGGGTAGAGGTCGGTGACGTCCCGGCCGTTGCCGGCCAGCCGGTCGACGGTGTGCTGGTCGAGGCGGGCCAGCGGGAAGTCGGAGGGCGTACGGCCGCCGGCGCCCGGTTCGGCGCAGTGCCGGACGATGTCCCGCAGTTCGGCGGCCATCTCCTCGGCCAGCCGGGCCACGGTGGACCGCAGGTGCCGCTCGGTCGAGTACGACCAGGTGAACTCCAGCCGTTTGTCCGCAACCCGGCCGACCACGTCGATCAGCTGGGGCCGTTCGGCCGCCGGGTCCATGCCGCCCTCCAGCGGACCGTGGGGCGCGTGCAGCAGGCCGTCGCCCGCGGAGGCGTGCCAGTCCTGCTGGCCGAGGTAGTTGAAGCCGATCTGCGGGGTGTCCGGGAGGCCCGGGGCGGCGGGGGCGCGGAGGTGGCGCAGTGCGCCGTGGCCGAGGCCGTGCCGGGGCAGTGCGCGCAGTCCCTCCTTCACCGACTTCAGGGCGGTGGCGAGCCCGGCGCCGGGCGGCACGTCCAGCGCGACCGGGAACATGGTGGTGAACCAGCCGACGGTGCGGGACAGGTCGACGTCGTCGAAGATCTCCTCACGGCCGTGGCCCTCCAGCCCGACCAGCACCCGGTCGTGCCCGGTCCAGCGGGCCAGTACGCGGCCCAGGGCGCACAGCAGGACGTCGTTGATCCGGGTCCGGTAGGCGTCGGGGACGTCCTGGAGCAGCCGGCGGGTCTCCTCGGCCTCCAGGCGGACGGTCACGGTGTCCTCGGAGGCGGCGGTGTTGCGGCCGGTGCGGTCGGTGGGCAGGGCGGCGGGGGCGTGCGTCCTTGCCCAGTACGGGAGTTCGTCGTCGAAGCCGCCGGCCGCGGTGTGGTCCCGGAGGCGCTGCGCCCAGTCGCGGAAGGAGGTCGTCCGGGGCCCGAGCCCGGCCCGGCCCCCGGCGCGCACCGCGCGGTAGGCGGTGTCGAGGTCCTCCAGCAGGATGCGCCAGGACACCGCGTCCACGACCAGGTGGTGCGCGGCCAGCAGCAGCACCGGGCGGGCCTCCTCGTCGTCGGCCGGGCGGCACAGCACGCTCTTGAGCAGCGGGCCGTGGGCCAGGTCGAAGCCCGCGCAGAGCTCATGGGACAGGGCGCGCAGTGCCGCGGCCCGGTCCTTCGGGTCCCGGCCGGGCAGGTCGCGGACCTCCAGTGCGGGCGCCGCGCCGGGGGCTTCGGTGTGCTGCCGCCACCGGCCGTCGGCGGCCGGTTCGTACCGGGAGCGCAGCGCGTCGTGGTGTTCCAGCACCGCGGCCAGCGCGGTGCGCAGCGCGGCCTCGTCGGTGTCGGCGGCGAGTTCGTAGGAGAGCGACTGGGTGAAGTGCGCCGCGGTGCCGGGCAGGGTCTCGAACAGCCAGTGCTGGACGGGGGTGAGCGGCACCTCGCCCACCACCGGGCCCCGGTCGGTGGGGGTCGCCGGGGCCGGCAGTTGCCCGACGGCGGCGGCCAGGGCGGCGACGGTCTGGTGGACGAACAGGTGCCGGGGTGCCAGGTCGAGGCCGGCGCGGCGGGCCGCGGAGACGATCTGGATGCTGAGGATCGAGTCGCCGCCGAGGGTGAAGTAGTTGTCCTCCACGCCGACCGTGTCCACGCCCAGCACCTGGGCCCAGATGGCGGCCAGCGTCCGTTCCGTGTCGGTGCGCGGAGCCACCTGGCCGCCGGTGGGGGCGGTCCAGTCGGGGGCGGGCAGGGCGCGCCGGTCGAGCTTGCCGGTGGTGCCCAGCGGCAGCCGGTCCAGGGGGACGACGACCGCGGGGACGAGGTGGTCGGGCAGGCGCGCGGCGAGGAAGGCGCGGACCGCGACGGGGTCGGGGCGGGTCCCGCCCCGGCCGACGGCGTAGCCGATCAGGCGCTTGTGGCCGTCGGTCTCGACGACCCGCGCGGCGGCCTCGGCCACGTCGGGGTGGCGGGTCAGCGCCGCCTCGACCTCGCCGAGTTCGATCCGGAAGCCGCGCACCTTGACCTGGTCGTCGGTCCGTCCGAGGTACACCAACTGGCCGTCGGCGTCCCGGCGTACGAGGTCACCGGTGCGGTACATCCGGGCGCCCGCGGGGCCGTACGGGTCCGGGAGGAACCGGCGGGCGGTCAGGCCGGGCCGGGCGAAGTAGCCGCGGGCCACGCCGGTTCCGGCGAGGTAGAGCTCGCCGGGTACGCCGACGGGTACCGGTCGCAGCCGGGCGTCGAGGACGTAGGCGCGGGCGCCGCCGACGGGGCTGCCGATGGGCGGGGTGCGGTCCGGGTCCGCGGGGTCGCAGGTCCAGGCGGTGGCGTAGACGGTGGCCTCGGTGGGGCCGTAGATGTTGGCGACCGTGCAGCCGGGGACGGCCGCGCGGACGTCGCGGACGGTGCGGGCGGCGAGCCCTTCGCCGGCGAGGACCACGGTGTCCGCGGTGACGTGGACGGTGTCCTCGGCGAGCAGCCGGCCGAGGGCGGAGGGCACGGCGCTGAGCAGGCTCGCGGTCCAGGGCTCGGTGCGTTCGGCCAGCGCCAGCAGGTCCGGTACCAGGTCGATGCAGCCGCCGCAGAGCAGCGGGCAGAGCAGCTCGAAGACCGAGACGTCGAAGTTGAGCGAGGTCGAGGCGACGACGTGGGACAGGCCCCGGCTGCCGAACGCGCTGGCCGCCCAGTCGGCCAGTGCCACCACCGAGCCGTGGGTGACGACCACGCCCTTGGGGCGGCCGGTGGAGCCCGAGGTGTGGATGACGTAGGCGGGGTGGGCGGGCAGCAGGGTGCCGGCCCGTTCGGCGTCGGTGGGGTCGGTGGCGGACTGCTCCGCGAGGCGGCCGGCCAGCGCGGGGTCGTCCAGTGCGAGGCGGACGGTGGGCCCGTCGGGCAGGCGGGCGGCGAGGTCGGTGGTGGTCAGGAGGATGTCCGGGCGGACGTCGTCGAAGAGGAAGGAGATCCGCTCGGCCGGGTACGCCGGGTCGACCGGCAGGTA
This sequence comes from Streptomyces sp. NPDC107765, assembly GCF_055657085.1. Lineage (NCBI taxonomy): Bacteria > Bacillati > Actinomycetota > Actinomycetes > Kitasatosporales > Streptomycetaceae > Streptomyces > Streptomyces sp. NPDC107765. Next base: position 705,895 of record NZ_JBVKBL010000001.1, read on the forward strand.
GCCGGCGCCGCTCTTGAGGACGGCCAGCAGGGCCACGGGCAGGTCGGCGGTGCGCGGCAGTGCGAGGGCGACGAACCGTTCCGGGCCGGCGCCCGAGGCGATCAGCAGCCGGGCCAACCGGTTGGCCCGGGCGTTGAGTTCCCGGTAGGTGAGGCGTTCGGTCCCGGCCACCACGGCCGGGGCGTCGGGGGTGCGGGCCGCCTGTTCCGCGAAGACCTCCGGCAGTACCCGCTGCGGCGTCGCGGCGGGTAGGGTGCCGGACCGGTCGAGGAGGCGGTCGCTCTCCTCCGCGGTGAGCAGCGGCAGGTCCGCGAGCCGCCGCTCCGGGTCGGCGGCCATCTCGGTGAGCAGCACGCGCAGGCAGCCGCCGAGCCGCTCGACGGTGGCGGCGTCGAAGGCGGCCGGGTCGTAGTCCAGGGCGATGGTGAGGCGCTCGCCGGGGGCGACGACCACGCTGAGCGGGTAGCTGGTCGGCTCCAGCTCGCGTTGCTGGGCCACGCGCAGGCCGTGCCGGGCGAGGGCGTCGCGGTCGAACGGGTAGTTCTCGAAGACCACGATGCTGTCGAACAGGCCGACGCCGCCAGGGAGTTCGCTCCAGTTCTGGAGTTGGGCCAGGGAGACGAAGTCGTGCCGGCGGGACTCCGACTGGGCGGTCTGCACCTCGCGCAGCCAGTCCAGCAGCGGACGGTCGGCGTCGATCCGCACCCGGGTCGGCAGGGTGTTGATGAACACGCCGACCATGGATTCCACGCCGGGCAGGTCGGCGGGCCGGCCGGAGACGGTGCTGCCGAAGACCACGTCGTCGGTGTTGCCGTAGCGGCCGAGCAGCAGGCCCCAGGCGCCCTGGAGCACGGTGTTCATGGTGAGGCCGGCCCGCTGCGCGGTCTCCCGCAGCCGTGCGGAGGCCGCCGCGTCCAGCGTGAGGTGCACGGTGTCCGAGGACGCGCTGCGGTGGGCCTCCAACGGCGTGCGGTCGCGGGGCAGTTCGGTGGGCGCGGTGAAGCCGGCCAGGGTGCGGCGCCAGTACTGCTCGGCGTGGGTGTCGTCCTGCTCCGCCAGCCAGCGCAGATAGCCGGCGAACGGGGCGCGCGAGGGGATCTCGGGGCGGCGGCCGGCGGTGAGTGCGGCGTAGCGCTCGAAGACCTCGTCGACGACCTGGGCCGCGCTCCAGCCGTCGAGCAGGATGTGGTGGAAGGTCCACACGAGACGGACCTGGTCGGCGGAGAGCCTGATGAGCGTCAGCCGCATCAGGGGTGCGGTGGTGAGGTCGAGGCCGGCCGCCCGGTCCTCGGCGAGCAGGGCGGTCAGGGCTTCCTCGCACCGCTCGGTGCTGCGGCCGGTCCAGTCGTGGTGGGTGACGGGGACGGTGGCCCGGGTCTGGACGATCTGCAGCGGTTCGGGGGTCTCCTGCCACACCAGTCGGGTGCGGAGCATGGGGTTGGCGTCGGCGGTGTGCTGCCAGGCCGTGGCCAGCGCCGCGGGGTCGGTGACGCCGGTCAGCAGCAGCTGGACCTGGTTGAAGTAGGCGTCGGAGGACGGGTCCATCAGGCCGTGGAAGAGCATGCCGGCCTGCATCGGGGTCAGCGGGTAGACGTCCTCCACGCTGCGGCCGTCCGCCACGACCCGGTCCACGGCCGCCTGGTCGAGGCGGGCCAGCGGGAAGTCGGAGGGGGTGCGGCCGCCGGCGCCCGGTGCGGCGCAGTGCGCGATGAGCTCGGTCAGCGCGGTGCGCATGCCCTCGGCCAGGGCGGTGACCGTCTCCTCGCGGTGCACGCCGCGGCTGTAGTGCCAGGTGAGTTCCAGGCTGCCGTCCTCGACCCGGCCCACGACGTCGAGCAGGTGCGGCCGTACGGACTCGGGTGCGGCGGCGCCGCCGAGTCCGCCGCGTACCGCGCGGATCAGCCCGCCGCCGTCGGCGGACCAGTCGAACCGGCCCAGGTAGTTGAAGCTGATCGGCGGCAGGGGTCCGTCGGCGATCCCCGCGGTGGGCGTGAGGTGGCGCAGCGCGCCGTGGCCGAGGCCCCGGCCGGGGACCGCGCGCAGCTGCTCCTTGACCGCTTTGAGCGCCTCGGCCCAGCCGCCGGCCGGTACGTCGAGGGCGACCGGGAACAGGCTGGTGAACCAGCCGACCGTGCGGGACAGGTCGACGCCGTCGAAGAGGTGGTCCTCGCGGCCGTGGCCCTCCAGGCCGATGGCGACGGTGCGGCGGCCGGTCCAGTCGGCCAGCACCCGGCCGAGTGCGGTGAGCAGGACGTCGTTGATCTGCGTGCGGTAGGCGCCGGGCACCTTGTGCAGCAGGTCGGCGGTGTCCCGCGGGTCCAGGCGGACGGTGACCGAGCGCAGGTCGGCGATGGTGTTGCCGCTGTCGGCGTCGACCGGCAGCGGGGCCGCGCAGTGTTCGGCCACCGCGTCCCAGTGGGCCCTCTCGCCGCGGAATCCGCCGGCTTCGGTGTGGGCCCGCAGCCGCCGGGCCCACTCCTGTACGGAGGTGGTACGGGCGGGCAGGCGGACCGGCTCGCCGGTGCGTGCCTGGCGGTATGCGGTCTCCAGGTCCTCCAGCAGGACCCGCCAGGAGACGCCGTCGATCACTAGGTGATGCGCCGTCAGAAAGAGTCTTGGTGACGCGAGTTGTCCTCCGACGAAGAGCCGGGCGGCGAGCAGCGGGCCGTCCGTGAGCCGGAAGCCGCCGTCGGCCTCGGCCATGGCCGCGTCGGCCTCGGCGGTGCACTCTTCGGCGGTGCGCCCGGTCAGGTGGTGGGTCCGCAGCAGTTGCGGGTCCGGTGCGTCCGGGCCGGGGCAGTACTGGTGCCAGGTGCCGTCCGGGCGCCGTTCGAAGCGGGCCCGCAGCGCGTCGTGGTGACGCCACAGCGCGTGCAGTGCCGTCTCCAGCGCCTCCGGGTCGGGCTCCTCGGCCAGGTCGATGACGACGGACTGGTTGAAGTACCCGGGGCGCTGCGGGTCGGCGTCGAGGAACCAGTGCTGGATGGGGGTGAGGTCGACGTCCCCGTCGACCGGGCCGGTGCCGGTGACGGGCGCGGCGGAGCCGGTGGCGGCCGCCAGGGCCGCGACGGTCGGGTGCCGGAACACGTCCCGGGGCGTGAGGGTCAGCCCCGCCTTCCGGGCGCGCGAGACGACCTGGATGCTGAGGATGGAGTCGCCGCCCAGCGTGAAGAAGTTGTGGTGGACACCGACCCGTTCCACGCCCAGCAGGGTGCACCAGATCCCGGCGAGGATCCGCTCGGTCCCGGTGCGGGGCGCCACGTGGTCCCCGGCACCGGCCGCGGACGGGTCGGGGGCCGGCAGCCGGCGGTGGTCGACCTTGCCGTTGGCGGTGAGCGGCAGCGCGTCCAGGGTGACGAACGCGGCCGGGACCATGTAGTCGGGCAGTTCGGCGGCGAGCGCGGCGCGCAGTTCGTCCGCCGGTGGCAGGCTCGCGCCGGCGGCGGGCACGAGGTAGGCGACCAGCCGCTTGCGGCCGCCGTCCGCGGGGACGGCCACCACGGCCTCGGCGACGGCGTCGTGGCGGATGAGCCGGTCGGCGATCTCGGCCGGTTCGACGCGGAAGCCGCGGATCTTGATCTGGTCGTCGGCCCGTCCGACGAAGTGCAGTTCGCCGTCCGGGCTCCAGCGCACGAGGTCACCGGTGCGGTACATCCGGCTGCCGGGCGGGCCGAAGGGGTCGGCGAGATAGCGTTCCGCGGTGGCGCCGGGCCGGCCGTGGTAGCCGCGGGCGAGTCCGGCCCCGGCGATGTACAGCTCGCCGGGGATGCCCGGCGGCTGGGGCTGCAGGGCGCCGTCGAGGACGTAGACCCGGGTGTTGTCCAGCGGGCGTCCGATGGGGAGGGTGGCGGGCAGCGGGTCGCCGGTCCGGAAGACCCGCCGGGTGGCGAAGGTCGTCGTCTCGGTGGGGCCGTAGCCGTCGACCACGGTGAGGTCCGGGCAGGCCGCCAGGACGCGGCGCACGGCCCCGCCCGGTACGGCCTCGCCCCCGGTCCACACCTCCCGCGCGCCGCGCAGGCAGCCGGGGTCCTCCTGGGCCAGCAGCCGGAACAGCCCGGCGGTCAGCCAGAGGCAGGTCACGCCCTGTTCGGTGAGGGCCCGGCGGACCGTGGTGGCGTCCACGTCCGCGGGCGGCGCCAGGACGACCCGCCCGCCGCGCAGCAGCGGCACCCACAGCTCGTAGGTGGCCGCGTCGAAGGCCTGCGGGGAGTGCAGCAGGACCCGGTCGTGTCCGGCGAAGGCGCGGTCCGCGGCGAGCGCCACGACGTCCCGGTGGCGCACCGCGACGCCCTTGGGCCGCCCGGTGGACCCGGAGGTGAACATCAGCTGGAGCACATGGTCCGGGTGGACCGCGGGTGCGGGCAGGCCGACCGGGGCCAGGTCGCCGGACCCGCCGGTCACCAGCAGGGTGCGCCCGCCGGGTGCCACCGCCGCGGCGGTGTCCTGCCAGGCGGCGTCGGTGAGGACCAGGTCCGCGGTGCTCTCCGCCAGCACCTGCCGCAGCCGCTGCTCGGGTGCGCGGCCGTCCAGCGGGACGTACACCCCGCCGGTCCGGGCGAGCGCCAGCTGGGCGACGACCAGAGCGGCCGAACGGTCCATGAGGACGGCGACGGGGCGCTCGGGGCGCACCCCGAGGGCGAGCAGCCGCTGGGCCAACTCCGCGGCGCGCGCGTCGAGTTCGCGGTAACTCAGGATTTCGTCGCCGGTGTCCAGGGCGGGGGCGTCGGGGGTGCGCCGGACCTGGGCGGCGAACAGTCCGGCGACGGTGTCCTCGGGGAGTGCGGTGGCGGTGTCGTTCCACTCCTCCAGCACCTGCCGGCGGCGGGCGGCGCCGAGGACCGGCAGCCGCGCGGGCGGGCGCTCGGCGTCGGTGGCCATCTCCGTCAGCAGCACGGTGAGGTACTCGGCCATCCGCTCGACCGTGGCGGCGTCGAACAGCTCCGGGTCGTAGCCCAGCCGCAGGGCCATTTCGGGGCCGGGGTAGGCGACGAGGCTGAGGGGGTAGTTGGTGGTCTCGATGCCGTCGAGTCCGGTCAGCCGCAGGCCGTGCGCGGCGGCGAGGTCGTCGCCCACGGGATAGTTCTCGAACACCACGATGCTGTCGAACAGCCGGACCTGCTCGGGGAGTTCGGTGAGGGCCTTGAGCCGGGCGAGCGGTACGTGGTCGAAGCGCCGGTCGTCGGTCTGGATCTCCTGCACCCGGCGCAGCCAGTCCCGCACGGTGCCGTCGGCGGGGACCGTCAGCCGGGTCGGGACGGTCGCGATGAACAGGCCGTTCATCGCCTCGACGCCGGGCAGCTCGGGCGGCCGTCCGGAGACGGTGGTGCCGAAGACGACGTCCGGCCGGCCGGTCCGGCGGGCCAGCAGCAGCGCCCAGGCGCCCTGGACGAGGGTGTTGACGGTCAGGCCGGCGCTGCGGGCCAGGTCGTCCAGACGGCGGGAGGTGGCGGCGGGAAGGGTGACCCGTACCGCCGCGGAGGACTCCGCGCGGTGGGTCTCGGTGGGTTCGCGGTCGTAGGGCAGCGCGGTGGGTTCGTCGAACCCGGCGAGGCGGTCCTGCCAGTGCCGTTCGGCCTCGGCCCGGTCGCGGTCGCGCAGCCAGGCGACGTAATCACGGAACGGCCGGCGGGCCGGCAGGCCGGTGTCCGTGGCGGTGCCGTCGTCGCCGGCGGCCGGGTCGCGCAGCAGCGCGTGGCAGCGGAAGACGTCGGACAGCACCTGGAACAGGCTCCAGCCGTCGAGTATCAGGTGGTGGAAGGACCACACGACCTGCACTTCGGTGGCGGACAGCCGGGCCAGGGTCAGGCGTTGCAGCGGGGCGGTGTCCAGGTCGATGCCGCGCCGCCGGTCCCGGTCCGTGAGGTCCCGCAGCCGCTGCTGCCGTTCGCCGTCCGTGAGGCCGCGCCAGTCCAGGTGGGTGACCGGCACCTCGGCGCGGCGGGCGACGACGAACAGCGGCTCGGGCACGTCGTGCCAGACCACATGACCGCGCAGCACCGTGGTCCGGTCGGTCACCCGCTGCCAGGCCGCGGCCAGCGCCTGCGGGTCGGGCACGCCGTCGAGCACGAAGGTGAGCTGCTGGTGGTAGACGCTCTGGTCGTCCTGGGACAGCCGGTGGAAGAGCATGCCGGCCTGGGTGGGGGTGAGCGGGTGGATGTCCTCGACGGTCCCGCCGTGTCCCACCAGCCGGTCCACGGTGGGCTGGTCGAGGTCGGCCAGCGGGAAGTCGGACGGGGTGCGTCCGCCCGCCCCGGGCCGGGCACCATGCCGGGCGATCTCCTCCAGCGCCCCGGCGAACCGCCCGGCGAGCTGGGCGACGGTCTCCTCGTGGTGCAGGTTCGCCGAGTAGAACCAGGTGAATTCCAGGGCGTCACCGTCGAGTTGGCCGACGACTTCCAGTGCGTGCGGCCGTGCCGCGGCCGGGTCGGCGTCCAGTGACAGTCCGCGGTGCAGGCCGCGGTAGAGGCCGCCCTCACCGCCGGGCAGGCCGAACTGGCCCAGGTAGTTGAAGCTGAGGCCGGCGGCCGGTGCGTCGGGCAGGCCGGCCGTGCCGCGCAGATGACGGTGGACGCCGTGGCCGAGGCCGCGGCGGGGCACCGCGCGCAACTGTTCCTTGACGGACTTGAGCACGGTGCCCCAGTCCGCGTCCGGCGCCACGGTCAGGGCGACCGGGTAGCGGGTGGTGAACCAGCCGACCGTACGGCTGAGGTCGACGTCCTCGAAGAGCTCCTCGCGGCCGTGGCCCTCCAGGTCCACCGGGGTCCGGTCGCGGCCGGTCCAGTCGCGCAGCGTCCGGCCCAGCGCGCTCAGCAGCACGTCGTTGACCTGGGTGCGGTAGGCGGCGGGGAGGGTGTGCAGCAGGACGGCGGTGGTCTTGGGAGTGAGGCGGACGGTCACCGAGCGGGCCGAGGCATAGGTGTTGGGACCGTCGAGGTCGGTCGGCAGCGCGGGGTCGCAGCCGGCGGCCAGCTCCGTCCAGTAGCCGGCCTCGTCGTCGAAGCCACCGGAGTGCGCGTATGCGGTCAGCCGTCGCGCCCAGTGGCGCAGCGGGGTGGACTTCGGCGGCAGGGCGGCGGGTGCGCCCTCGCGGCGGGCCCGGTAGGCGTGGTCCAGGTCCGTCAGCAGCAGCCGCCAGGAGACGCCGTCGACGACCAGGTGGTGAACGGTCAGGTGGAGGACGGCGGGGCGGTGGTCCGTGCGGTCGTGCAGGACGGCGCGCAGCAGCGGCCCCCGGGCGAGGTCGAACGGGCCCAGGTGGGGTGCGTCGTCGTCGGGCCCGGTGTGCCGGTGCAGGACGAGGTGGGGCGGTTCGGCGTCGATGTGCTGCCGGCGGCGGCCGTCGTGGTCGCGGTCGAAGCGCGAACGGAGCGCGTCGTGGTGGGCGACCACGTCCCGCAGGGCCTGCTCCAGCGCCAACGGGTCGTGGTCGTCGGGGAGTTCGACGGAGAGCGTCTGACCGAAGTGGCCGGCCCGCTCGGCGTCGCTCTCGAAGAGCCAGTGCTGGATCGGGGTGAGCGGGGCGTCGCCGGTGGCGGCCTCGTCGGCACGGGCGGGCTCGGCGGGGCGGTCGGCGGCGTCCAGGCACTGGGCGAGCGCGCCGACCGTCTGGTGCCGGTAGACGTCGCGTGAGGTCACGGCCAGGCCGGCCTGCCGCGCCTGGGCGACCACCTGGATGCTGAGGATCGAGTCGCCGCCCAGCGTGAAGAAGTTGTCGTCGACGCCGACCCGTTCCACCCGCAGCACCTCGGCCCAGACCGCGGCCAGTGCCCGCTCGGTGGCGGTGCGCGGGGCCACGTAGTCGGTCGTGGCCTCGGCGGACCAGTCCGGGGCGGGCAGCCGGTCGCGGTCCAGCTTGCCGTTGGGGTTGAGCGGCATCGTCGGCAGGACGACGATCGCGGCGGGCACCATGTAGTCGGGCAGCCGGCGGCCGAGCGCGCGGCGGATCGCGTCCGGGTCGGCGTGGGTTCCGGGCGCCGGGACGACATAGCCGATCAGCCGCTTGTGGCCGTCGCCCTCCCGGGTGGTGGCGGCGGCCTCAGCGACGTTGTCGCAGGCCAGCAGCGCCTCCTCGACCTCGCCCAGCTCGATCCGGAAGCCCCGCACCTTGACCTGGTGGTCGGCCCGGCCGAGGTACTCCAGCTCGCCGTCGGCGGTCCACCGCGCCAGGTCGCCGGTGCGGTACATCCGGCTGCCCGGCCCGGCGAACGGGTCGGCGACGAACCGGGCGGCGGTGAGGCCGGGCCGGCGGAGGTAGCCCCGGGCCAGCCCGCCGCCCCCGAGGTACAACTCCCCTGCTACACCTGGGGGTTGGGGCCGTAGCCGGGCGTCGAGGACGTAGGCGCGGGTCCGGGCGACCGGCCGGCCGATCGGCGGGGCCTGCTCGGGGGTGCCGTCGCCGGCGAACCACGCCGTGGCGTACACGGTGGCCTCGGTCGGGCCGTAGATGTTGGCGATCTCGCAGGCCGGCATGGTCCGGCGGATCTCCCGTACGGTCTGCGCGGGCAGTGCCTCGCCGGCCAGGACCACGGTGCCGGCCCGTACGGCGGCGTCCCGGGTGAGCATCCGGGACAGCACCGAGGGCACGCCGCTGATCAGCCCGGCCTGCCGCGGAGCGCCCTCGGACGGTCCGTCGGCGAGGGCCGGCAGGTCGGGCACCACGTCGATGCTGCCGCCGGAGAGCAGCGGGCAGAGCAGTTCGAAGACCGACACGTCGAAGTTGAGCGAGGTGGAGGCCACCACGTGCGCCAGCCGCTGCGGGCCGAACCGCTCCCCCGCCCAGGCCGCCAGGTCCGCCACGCTGCGGTGGGTGACCAGCACGCCCTTGGGCCGGCCGGTCGAGCCGGAGGTGTAGATGACGTAGGCGGGGTGGCCGGGGTCCAGCGGCCGGACCCGTTCGGCGTCGGTCAGGTCGTGTGCGGGGCGGGCGGCGAGCGCGTCGGCGGTGCCGGGCTCGTCCAGTACCAGCGCCTCGGTGCCGTCGGGCAGGCAGCCGGCCGTCTCGCGGGTGGTGAGGACCACGGCCGGGCGGGCGTCGGCGAGCATGAAGCGGATGCGGTCGGCCGGGTAGCCGGGGTCCACCGGGAGGTAGCCGGCGCCCGCCTTGAGCACCGCCCACAGGACGGTGACCAGGTCGGCCGAGCGCGGCAGGGCCAGCGCCACCAGGGACTCGGGACCGACTCCGCGCCCGGCCAGCAGCCGGGCCAGCCGGTTGGCGCGCCGGTTCACCTCGGCGTAGCTGAGCCGGGTCTCCCCGCAGACCACGGCGGTGCGGTCGGGGGTACGGGCGGTCTGCTCCTCGAAGAGCGCCGGCAGCGTCGTCTCGCGGCCGGGCGCCTGCGGGGTGTTCCAGGCGTCGAGCATGGTGCGCCGCTCGTCGTCGGTGAGCAGCGGCAGTTCGGCGACGGTCCGGTGCGGGCCGTCGGCCATGCCCTCCAGCAGGAGGTGCAGATGGCGGGCCAGCCGGGCCACGGTCGGGGCGTCGAACAGGTCGGTGTTGTACTCGACGGTCAGCCCGAACGACCCGTCGCCGCGCGGCAGGAACTCCAGCACCAGGTCGAAGCGGGCGGCCGGGCGCGGCAGGGGGTGCTCGTCGATCCGGACGCCGCCGGCCCGCCCGGGAGGCACCATGGCGGTCTGCTGGACGACGAGGACCTGCACCAGCGGCGTGCGGCTGGGGTCGCGGGGCGGCGCGAGCTCCTCGACGACCCGGTCGAAGGGCGCCCCGTCGTGGGCGAAGGCGTCCAGCAGCGTCCCCCGCATGGTGTCCAGGAAGCGGTCGACGGTGGCACTGCCGTCGACGTCGCTGCGCAGCACCACGGTGTTGACGAAGAAGCCGGCCACCTCCTCCAGTTCCCGGCGGTCGCGGCCGTTGGTGACGGTGCCGAAGACGATGTCCCGCTGGCCGGTGTAGCGGGAGAACAGCACCGCGGCCGCGCCGGAGAACAGGGTGAACAGGGTGGTGCCCTTGGCCCGGGCGAGCCGGGACAGGCGGTCGGTGAGGTCGGCGGGCAGCTCGTGCCGGTGTGCGGCACCCGCCGTGGTGCGCACCGGCGGCCGGGGCCGGTCGGCGGGCAGGTCCAGCTGCGGCAGGCCGGCCAGCTGCCGTTTCCAGTACGCGAGGTCGTCGGCCTGCCGCTCCGGGGCCGGCCGGCCCTGCTCCCAGATCGCGAAGTCCGGGTACTGCAGGGCGGGTTGGGGCAGGCCGTCGGGCGTTCCCTCGACCTCCGCGGCGTAGAGCGCGGCCAGTTCGCGGACCAGGAGGCCGACCGACCAGCCGTCGGTGACGATGTGGTGCTGGGCCAGGAGCAGCAGGTGCTCGTCCTCGTCCAGCTGGATCAGCAGGGCCCGGGTGAGCGGTCCCCGGTCCAGGTCGTAGGCGCGCTGCAGTTCCTCGGTGAGCAGGCGCTCGGTCTCCTCGGGGCGCCGGGCGGCCGGCACGGTGCGCAGGTCGGCGGTACGCAGCGGGAGGGATGCGGGGCCGTCGACCCGCTGCACCACGCGCCCGTCGACCGTCGTGAAGGTGGTGCGCAGGGCGTCGTGGCGGGCGGCGAGCCGGTCCAGGGTGCGGCCGAGCGCACCGGTGTCCAGCGGGCCGTGCAGCCGTAACCCCACGCCGGTGTGGTACTCGGTGCCGCCCGGGGTGAGGTCGTCGAGGAACCACAGGCGCTGCTGGGCGCGGGAGAGCGGCAGCGGGCCGGTGCGCGGGGCCGCGGTGACCGGTCCCGACGGGTCGTGCGGTTCCGCCGCGTCGAGGAGGGCGGCCAGCCCGGCCACCGTCCGGGCGGTGAACAGGTCGCGGACGGTCAGCCGGACGGCCCGTTCGTCCCGGATGCGGGACAGCGCGCGGACGGCGACCACGGAGTCGCCCCCGAGGGCGAAGAAGTCGTCGTCGGCGCCGACGGGGTGGATGCCCAGGACGTCGGACCAGATGCCGGCGACGGTCCGCTCGGCGGGCGTGCGGGGCGGGGTGTGGCCGGTGCCGTGCAGCGGGCCGGGTGCGGGCAGGGCGCGCCGGTCGACCTTGTGGTGCGCGGTGAGCGGGAGGGCGTCCAGGACGACGACGGCGGACGGGACCATGTGGGCCGGCAGGGTGCGGGCGAGTGCCGTCCGCAGCGTCCCGGGCGGCGGGGGCGCGGCCGGGTCGCCGGCCGTGACGTAGCCGACCAGCCGCTGCCGTCCGGGCTCGTCCTCGCGCACCACGACGACGGCCTCGCCCACCCCGTCCTGACGCGCCAACGCGGCCTCGATCTCGCCGAGTTCGACGCGGAAGCCGCGGATCTTGACCTGGTGGTCGGTCCGCCCGAGGAACTCCAGCTCACCGTCGGTGTTCCGGCGCGCCAGGTCGCCGGTGCGGTAGAGCCTGCTGCCGGCCGGCCCGTACGGATCGGCGACGAAGCGCGCGGCGGTCAGGCCCGGGCGGCCGAGGTAGCCGCGGGCCACTCCTTCGCCGCCGACGTACAGCTCGCCGGCGGTCCCGGTGGGCACCGGCCGCATCGCCGCGTCGAGCAGGTGGACCTGGGTGCGGGGCAGCGGCCGGCCGATCGGCGGGGTGCCGGCGCCGACGGCCAGCGGTCCGGTCCAGGAGGCGACCACCGTGGCCTCGGTGGGGCCGTAGGAGTTGATCAGCCGGCGGCCCGCCGCCCAGCGATCGGCCAGGTCGGCCGGGCAGGCCTCGGCCCCCACGATCAGGGTGCGCAGGTCGGGCAGCGGATTGCCGTCCGCCGGGCCGGGCAGCGTGCCGAGCGCCGCGGGCGGGATCAGCGCATGGCTGATCCGGTGGTCCCGCAGCACCTCGGCGAGTTCGTCGCCCAGCCACGGGCCGTCCGGCGGGATGACCAGGGTCGCGCCCGACAGCAGGGAGATGCACAGCTCCAGGACGGCGGCGTCGAAGCTGGGCGAGGAGAACTGCAGCACCCGGTCGCCCGGTCCGACGGCGTATCGTTCCTGCGCCGCGGCGGTGAAGGCACCCAGTCCGGTATGGGTCACCACCACACCCTTGGGGGCGCCGGTCGAGCCGGAGGTGTAGATGACGTAGGCCGGGTGCCCGGGGCGCAGCGGGGCGAGCCGGTCGGTGTCCTGCGGGGCGTGTTCCGGGCCGGTCGCACGCCGGATCCGGGCCGGGTCGTCGAGGACCACCGCCGGCGCGGCGTCGGACAGCAGCAGTTCCCGGCGTTCGGCGGGGTACGCCGGGTCGACCGGCAGGAAGGCACCGCCGGCCTTGGCCACCGCGAGTTCCGCCACGATCAGTTCGACCGAGCGCGGCAGCACCAGCGCCACCGTGCGCTCCGGGCCCACGCCCTGCGCGATCAGCTCGTGCGCGAGGCGGTTGGCCCAGGCGTCGGCCTCGCGGTAGGACCAGGTCCGCCGGCCGTCCGTCACGGCGGGCGCCTCGGGGGTGCGGGCGACCCACGCCGCGAACAGCTCACCGAGCGGGGAGCGCGGCACCGGACGGACCGGGTCGGCCCCGGGAACCTGCGAAACGGTCCGGTCCTGCGCTGGCGCGGACGCGGGTACGGAGTTCTGGGGCTGGTCCGGCATGGAGGTCAGTCCTTCGAGGCGGGGACGGAAAGGGTGCAGCGGTGCGCCGAGCGGCCCGGGTGAGCGGTCCCGGACGGGTGGGGGGGTAGTACGGGCGGGTCCGGCGCACGAAGGGGGAGGCGCGCGGAACCGCCGGGCCGGTAGCGGTCAGCCGAGGTCGGTGCGGCGGGCCATCCGGCCGGAGATCTGGAGCCGGTCGATGGCGCCGGTGTCCGGATCGCGCAGGAAGCGTCCGCCGGGCAGCCGGCGGCCGGTGGCGGGGTCCACCAGGTCGCAGCTCAGGTCCGGGTGGCAGACCAGCGGGGCGGGGCTGTCGCCGTTGACGGACAGGGTCAGGGAGCCCCGTTCGTCGGCCGTGACGCGGTAGTCGACGGTGCCGTTGCGGTACGTCCCGGCGCACTGGGGAAGTGCGCGGACGGGGGTGCCGTCGCGCGGGCCGGGGGCGGGCGGGACGCTCACGCCGGCGATCCGGTCGAGGTCGTCGGCCAGTTCGTGCCACAGGGCGGTGCCGCTGTTGGCGTTGCTGGTGAAGGCGACGACATCGCCGCGGTCCGGTTCGGCCCGCAGGAAGCAGGACGTGCCCTGGGCGTTGCCGTCGTGACCGCACCACTGCGGCCCGCCGTCCTGGAAGAGCGCCAGACCCAGGCCCCAGGCGTCCGCGAGCACCCCGGGGTGGGCGCCGGGGACGGGGCGGCGCATCTCCTCGGCGTCCTCCTCCGTGAGCACCGTACGGGGGCCGTCACCGGTCAACACCCGCCCCAGTGCGACCAGATCGAGCGCACTGGCCAGCAGCGCGCCGGCCGGTGCCTCCACCGGTGCCAGGGTCTGCTGCACCGGGCGGACGCGGCCGGTGAGGGCGTTCGCGGAATGGCCGCGCGCCACCGGTCTGACCGGTGCGGGGCCGGTGAGGAAGGCCGGGGCGGTGCCCAGGGGTTCGAGGAGGAAGGCGCGTACGGCCTCCTGCCAGGACATGCCGGTCACCTCTTCGATCAGCCGTCCGGCGGCGACGTATCCGGCGTTGGAGTAGGAGAAGCCGCTGCCGGGCGGGCACACGGTGTCGGTGGCGTGGCCGGACAGATAGCGGGCCGGGGTCAGCGCCGCCGCGTCGTCCGAGTCGGGTCCGGTCGGGAGACCGGCAGTGTGGCTGAGCAGCTGCCGCACGGTCATCCGCGGCAACCGCGCCAGCTCCGGTACGTACGTGCCGACGGGGTCGGTCAGCGACAGGTCGCCGTCGGCGACGAGCAGCATGACCACGGCCGCGGTGTAGACCTTGGTGACGGACCCCAGCGGCACCGCGGTGCCGCTGCCCACCGGCTCCCCGGTGGTGACGTCCGCGACACCCGTGTGCACCGCGTACGTCACCCCGCCCGTATGCACCGCGAGTTGGGCTCCCGGCACCTGGTGGGCGCGGGCGAGGGTGTCGAGACGCTCCTGTAAGAGGCGTCGTATCTGCGTCGGCTGCCTGGTCGTGACCGGAGCAGGCGTGGCGTAGGGCATGAGAAGGGAACTCCCGTAATCGGGGACGAAGGAGGGGTGATGCGCGGGCCCGCCGGGCGGGGCTATCGCCGCTGCACCTCCACCGGCAGGCGGCGCACGCTGACGATGACGGCCGGATTCTGCAGCTCGACCTCGTCGCGACAAGGGATCGCCAGAGCGGAGAAACGATCCATCAGCTGCCGGAGCGCGATCCGGGCCTCCAGCCTGGCCAGGGGGGCACCGAAGCAGAAGTGGATGCCGTGCCCGAAGGTCAGGTGGGGATTGGGGCTGCGGGTCACGTCGAAGACGTCGGGGTCGGCGAACCGGTCGGCATCGCGGTTGGCGGTGGCCAGGTTCGCCATCACGACGGAGTTCGCGGGGACGACATGGCCGGCGAGCTCGACCTCACGGGTGGTGCGGCGGCCCAGTTCGGGGAAGGGCGGGAGCCAGCGCAGCACCTCCTCGATGGCGTCCGGCAGCCGGCCGGGCTCGGCCCGCAGCAGCGCGGCGGCCTCCGGGTACCGGTCGAAGCTCACCACGGCGTTCCCCAGCAGGGCGGTCGTGGTGATGTGCCCGGCCACCAGCAGCAGGGCCACGAATCCCACGATCTCCTGGTCCGCCAGCCGGGTGCCGTCCACCTCGGCCGCCAGCAGCCGGCCGATCAACCCGTCGCCCGGGGCCTTCCGTTGCTGCCGGATGTGGTCCAGGAAGTAGCCGTTCATCTCGCGGACGGTCGGCGCGATGGCGTCCAGCGCCTGCTCCACATCGGCCATGTCCAGCGCTTCACCGATGCCGTCCCCGGCGAAGAGGGTGGTCGCCCAGTCCTGGAACATCCCGCGGTCGCTGACCGGCACGCCCAGCAGCTCGGCGATCACGATGATCGGCAGCGGGTAGGCCAGCGCGTCCGCCAGGTCGAACCGGTCGCGGTCCGCCACGGCGTCCAGCAGCTCCCCGGTGATGGCCTCGATCCTCGGTTCCAGCCCGGCCACCACGCGCGGGGTGAACGCCTGGCTGACCAGGGTCCGCAGGGTGCGGTGCGCCGGCGGGTCCATCCCGACGAAGTTCCCCCGGCGGAAGGTCTCGAAATCCTCCTGGGTCGGGACCAGGCCCGAGAAGTCGGAGGAGTACGTCGCCGGGTCGGCGAGCACGGCGGTCACCCCGCGGTGATCCGCCACCTGCCACAGCTTCTGGTCCTCGTCGTAACGGACCGGGCCGGCCTCCCGCCGGGTTCTCCACCGGTCGACGAGCGCGTCGAAGGCGAAGGGCGCCTGGCTCACCTGCTGACTGGTCACCGCTTCTCCCTGAAGGCCGGACGGAAACGGGTGGCGGGGCAGGAAATGGAGCGTTCCCCGCGCGCGGGCGGTACCCCTATCGGCCGGCAGCCGGGTATACCGCCGGATAAGCACCTTTCCGAACGGCATGAGGAAGTCGAGGAACTCACTGTCACCAACTCCAGATCCTGTTGCTGCTGCCGAGTTGTCGTTATGCATGCGCTCCGCGCCGTGCCGCCCATGGCGAAATGACCGCAGCCGGAACGGCGGTAGCGGTATTCACGATGTCACCGGTGGCACCGACGGAAATGGCGCACCGTACGCGCCCGTCAGCGCCCCGGCCCGGTGGCCGACGGGATTATGCGGATGTGCGGGTCGGGCGGTGCCATGGGCCACCCGCGACGGCCGCATATGCGCCCGGGCGCGGACAGCCGACGAGATACCGTCCAGGCCACGCCGTGTACCCCCTCCGCCTCGACGCACACATCCAATGCGATGCGGACATCCGCGGGGTCTTTTCCCCGCTCCGCGTCCCCGCGAGGACGCCCGGAGGCGTATGCACCATGGCCCGGCTCGCTATCACAGACCCCCCACATAAGAGCTGCTGACAACCGACGCGCACGAGACTCCCCGCAGCACGTCCCGGCCCATTGCATACGAGCCGGCGACACCCGAAAAGAGGAACGAGAGAAGCGTACGTATTACCGGCAAGTACCGTTCGGCATTCTCCGCGATCCGTGCTGTAGAAGCTTTTTGCGCCAGTTCAACTTGGCCACAGTCTCACCCCCGGTCACGCGCTAGCAACCCCCACCAAGACTAACCGAGGGTAACTTTTACCCTCATTTACTTTAACGCCCGCCAACCCCGGAGGTCTCCGTTGCACATGGGACGAGTGAATCGTCCGCCCGTTCGAACGAGACCGCAGACCGGCAGCCCCATCGGGCTTCCCCGGCGGGCCGGAAGTGTACGCGAGCACAGTTCCTCACGGGGCAGATTCTGCAGTGCCCGTCCAGCCAGAGAGAGGCTGCACCCGATGTCTGACTTTCGACGGCCTATTCATGGCCGAATTGCATGCATTGCCAGGAGGCGTACGCCGGAGTAGTGGGCACGCGGCCGGGTTTACCGGAATGCCCTGGCGAGGCACGGTTCGCCGCAGGACGGCGTCCGGAGGGGTCGCCCACCGCGTCAGGGTGGGCCCCGCGCGCGGCCTGGAGCGGCGGGATGTGAAGATGCCACCATGAGCAACAACGACGTGTACTTCGACATCACCATCGACGGCGAGCCGGCCGGCCGGATCGTCTTCACCCTGTTCGACGACGTGGTCCCCAAGACCGCACGGAACTTCCGCGAGCTCGCCACCGGCCAGCACGGCTTCGGCTACGAGGGCTCCGGCTTCCACCGGGTCATCCCGGCCTTCATGCTCCAGGGCGGTGACTTCACGGCCGGCGACGGGACCGGCGGCAAGAGCATCTACGGCGAGAAGTTCGCCGACGAGAACTTCCAGCTCAAGCACACCAAGCCCGGTCAGCTGTCGATGGCCAACGCGGGCCCGAACACCAACGGTTCGCAGTTCTTCATCACCACCATCGTCACGGACTGGCTCGACAACAAGCACGTCGTCTTCGGCGAGGTCGTCGAGGGCATGGACGTCGTGAAGAAGATCGAGGCCCTGGGCTCGCGCAGCGGTGCCACGAGCGCCGACATCGTCATCGCCAAGTCGGGCGTGGTGGGCCAGTAGCCCTCCCCCCGAAAGATCGAGCCCGAGCGCCCCTCCCGCAGGGGCGCTCGGCCTTTCCGCCCGTCCGACGGCCGGCAGGTCGTTCTCGGCTCTGGCGCCGGCGCCCGGAGCGCGATGAGGTGGCTTCCACACGGACGGGAGGAGCGCGGGCATGGAGTTGGAGCTTCGGCACCTGAGGGTGCTGTGCGCGATCGCCGATGCCGGGAGCGTGGGCCGGGCGGCCTCGGAACTGGGGTATTCGCAGCCCGCGATGAGCACCCAACTCCGGCGGATAGAGCGGTACTTCGGCCGACCGCTCTTCGAGCGGCACCCCTCGGGCGTCGAGCTGACGCGGTACGGCACGGAGGTCCTGGCGCAGGCCCGTGACGTCCTGGCCCGTGCGGCCGCGATCGGGCGCCTGCCGACCGCGGGCACCGGCGCCGGCCGGCCGCTCCGCCTCGCGGCGACCAACTCGCCGGTCCTCGCCGGGATGCTCGTCCGGCTGCGCAGCCGGCTGTCCGATCTCGCGCTCACGGTGAGCAGCGTGTATCCGTCCTCGGAGATCGTCGAACTCCTGGAGCGCGGCGAGGTGGACGCCGCGATCGCCGCGGACTACCCCGGACGCGAGCTGCGGCACTCCGCCGCCGTGACGCACCGCGGGATCGTCACCGAGCCGAACTTCGTCGCCCTGCCGTCCGGGCACCGGCTCCGGCACTGCCAGGAGGTGGCACTCGCCGACCTGGCCGACGACCCGTGGTTCCTCACCCCGGACGACGGCGCGGGCTGGCCGGGAGTCTTCTACGCGGCCTGCGACGCGGCCGGCTTCACCCCGGCGGCGGTGCATGAATTCCTCGGCGACCAGCAGCAGTTGCAGAACATGATCGCCGAAGGACTGGGGGCGTCCATCGTGCAGGCGACGTTCCGGCCGATCCCCGGTGTTCTCGTCAAACCGCTGGCCGGCACGCCCCTGTGGTGCCGTTACGTGCTGGCCTGGCGGCGCGGAAGCCCCGCCGACGAGGTCGCGGACACCCTCTTCACCTCCGCAGCCGCGGCGTACCGCGCGCTCATCGCCCAGTCACCGCACTTCCGCTCCTGGGCCTCGCGCACCTGGAACGTGACGACCAGACCGTAGCCGGACGGCCCCAACTCCTGTTGGGCCGCTGGGGTTCCTGGGGTCCCTGGGTCCGAAGGTTATGCCGAGGGTGTGCCATGTGCTATGTCACACCGTATTGTCGCGGCCGGCGTGCCGCTGAGAAGGTGCGAGCCGCGCCTCAGCCCTGTTCGAGGCGCATCTGACCCCCCACGAAGGAGCATGGATGCGCTACCGCTTCCCCCTGCCCAGATACCTGACCGCCCTGGCCGCCTGCGCCACCCTGGCCGGTCTCCTGGCCGCACCGGCACTGGCGGCACCACCCCCGTCGGCCGCCCCGGACCAGGCCGTGTCCGCCTCCCGGAGCGCCACCCCCCACTCCGTACCGCCGACCGGTCCGACCGTCGGCGCGAACGAACGGCCCGCGCTGCAGCGCCACCCCCTCAGCGTCCCCCAACTCCCCCCGCTCAGCGCGAAGAAGCCCCCCATTTCTTCGACCGGTGCGGGACGTCACCACACCCGCAAGCCGGGCCCCAAGGGCTCCTGCAGCCCGGGCGACTTCGGCAGCCGCACCGGGTCGGAACTGGTCGCGTTCGTCCAGGCCTCGACCACGGAGTGCGTCAACACGCTGTTCAGCATCACCGGCGAAGACGCCCGCAAGGTCTTCCGCGAGGACCAGATGGTCACCGTGGCCAACGCCTTCAAGAGCGGCGCCACGGCCTACCCCGGCGACAACGCGAACAACGTGTTGCAGCTCGTGCTGTTCCTGCGCGCCGGCTACTACGTGCAGTCCAATCATCCGGACGACGTCGGCGACTACGGCCGGAACCTGGCAGCGGCCAGCGAGGGCAGCCTGGACGCGTTCTTCGCCAACTCGCACTCCAAGGACGTCACTTCGGGCAACGGCGACGTCCTGAGCGAGGTCGTCATCCTCACCGACAGCGCCAACGAGCAAGGCCGCTACCTGGGCACCTACAAGCAGCTGCTCAGCGGCTACAACAGCTCCTACGACAAGATCCCCAGCATGCTGGCCGCCGTCAACAACGTCTACACCCCGCTGTGGCGCGGCAACTGGAACCCCGACTACGTCAAGGCGGTCACCGCCGACCCGAGCATCATCGACACCCTCAACAAGTTCGCGCTCGCCCACCTGGACCTGCTGGGCACCGCGCATTCCTACCTCGACTCCAACGCCGGGATGAATGTCGCGCGCTACGTCGAGCACCCGGCCCTGCGGGACAAGGTCCGGCCGTTCATGAAGGGCCTGCTGGGCGCCTCGAAGATCACCGGCCCGACGGCGCCCCTGTGGGTCACCGTCGCCTCCCAGGCGGACGCCTACGACAAGGACAACTGCTCGTACTTCGGTGTCTGCGAGCTGTCCGACCAGCTGACCAAGGCGGCGCTGCCGGTCACCCACGAGTGCGATGCCACCCACACCATCAAGACCCAGGCACTGACCTCCGCGGAGCTCGATGCCACCTGCGCCAGTGTCCTGCGCCAGGACGCGTACGTCCACGACCTGGTGAAGAACAACGGCCCGATCCCCGGCCAGTACGAATCGACCGTGCAGCTCGTGGTGTTCGGCAGTCGCGGGGACTATCAGACCTACGCCGGGGCCATCTTCGGCGTCGACACCAACAACGGCGGCATCACCATGATCGGGGATCCCACCAAGCCGGACAACAAGCCCATGTCCATCATGTACCAGAGGAGCGACGACAACGGTTTCCCGGCCCGGATCTGGAACCTCAACCACGAGTACACGCACTACATAGACGCCCGCGACGACATGAAGGGCGACTTCGGCCAGCAGACGGCGGTTCCGGACGTCTGGTGGATCGAGGGCTTCGCCGAGTACGTCTCGTACGGCTACCGCAAGATCACCGACGACGAGGCGGTCCGTGAGGCCGGGAAGCACACCTACAAGCTGAGCACACTCT
Organism: Streptomyces sp. NPDC107765; assembly: GCF_055657085.1. Classification (NCBI taxonomy): domain Bacteria; kingdom Bacillati; phylum Actinomycetota; class Actinomycetes; order Kitasatosporales; family Streptomycetaceae; genus Streptomyces; species Streptomyces sp. NPDC107765. The sequence goes on from NZ_JBVKBL010000001.1 coordinate 725,926, forward strand.
TCGAGAGCACCTACGACAACAGCGACGTGACCCGGACCTACCCCTGGGGCTACCTCGCGGCGCGCTACATGATCGAGAAGCACCCCGACGACGTCGCCACCATGCTGGGCCACTTCCGCACCGGCGACTACAAGGCCGGCTACGCCGTCTACCACGACACCATCGGCACCCGCTACGACGCCGACTTCGACTCCTGGCTCACCGCGTGCGCCTCCGGCGGCTGCGCCGCCAAGGCGAAGCACCTCTGACCGACGCGGCACCTCCCGCTGCGCGGAGCATGCCGGCGCCCCTCCCGGCCGACCCACGACGGAGTCGGCCGGGAGGGGCTGCTCACGGTCCGCCCTTCCGGCCGCGGCCGCGCTCTCAACCGCCGGCGGTGCCGAACCACGTGGGCAGGTGTCGGACCAGCTCCTGCTGGTCGTCACCGACCCACGCCACATGGCCGTCCGGCCGCAACAGCACCGCGGGCACGTCCAGTTCCTCGCTGGTGCCGACGACGTGGTCGACCCGGTCCGCCCAGCCCGCCACCGAAAGCTTGCCGGTCCGGTCGAGCAGCAGTCCGCGGCCGCCGCGCATCAGCTCGTAGAGGCGCCCCTGCTCCAGCTTCACGTCCCGCAGCCGCCGGCCGAGCAGTTCGTGACCGTCACCGAAGTCGTAGCGGACCCCGATCGCGATGATCTTCTCGATCAGGTACCGGTTCACGTTCTCGAACTCGATCAGTTGCGACAGCAGCCGGCGCACCGCCTGCGGCCCTGGCTCGGTGGACATCAGCTGAATCTGCGCACGGGTGTTGTCCAGGACCTCGGCGGCCACCGGGTGCCGTTCGGTGTGGTAGCTGTCCAGCAGCCCCTCCGGTGCCCAACCACCCACCTGGGCGGCCAGTTTCCAACCGAGGTTGAACGCGTCCTGGACGCCGAGGTTGAGCCCCTGCCCACCGGTCGGCGGATGGATGTGGGCCGCGTCGCCGGCCAGCAGCACCCGGCCGACCCGGTAGCGCTCGGCCAGCCGGGTGGCGTCGCCGAAGCGGGAGAGCCGGCTCGGTGAGTGCACGCCGAAGTCGGTGCCGGCCACCGTCCGCAGCTGCTTCCGGAACTCCTCCAGGGTCGGCGGGACCGTGCGGTCCTCGGCCACCCCCTCGGCGGGCACGACGACGCGGTACACCCCCTGGCCGAAGGGCATGAGGCCGAACCGCTTCTGGGTCTTGCGGACCTCGGCCACCACGGCGGCCACCGTCTCCGGTGGCACGCCCACCTCCATCTCGCCGATCAGCGTCTCGGTCCTGGTGGGCTCGCCGGGGAAGTCGACGCCGAGCAGCCTGCGCACCGTGCTGCGGCCGCCGTCACAGCCGACGAGGTAGCGGGCGCGCAGCTGCGTCCGGTCGGCCAGCTCGACCGTCACCCCGTCCTCGTCCTGGCTCAGCCCGACCAGTTCGCGGCCGCGCCGGATCTCGGCGCCGAGCTCCACGGCCCGCTCTTCCAGCAGGCGGTCGGTGGTGGTCTGCGGGATGCCGAGGACGTACGCATGCGTGGTGTCGAGGTGGGTGGGCCACGTCGAGCCGATGCCGGCGAAGAAGCCGCCGACCTCGTGCTTCTGACCGTGTGCGAGGAACCGGTCCAGCAGACCGCGCTGATCCATCACCTCGATGGTGCGGGCGTGCATGCCGAGCGCGCGGACGAAGCCGGTCGGCTCCGCCTCCTTCTCCAGCACGACCACCTGCACACCGTGCAGCCGCAATTCGGCGGCCAGCATCAAGCCGGTCGGTCCGGCGCCGGCAACGATCACGTCGATCATGAAATCCCCGTCTGTTTCCGCAGGTCATGGCCTTGAGACGAGGATTGTGCGGCACGATGGGGGCCTTGCCGCAAGGCCCCCCGTGCGCTATATGTTGGGAGTGGCAGGGAGCGGTTGCGCTCCTTGCCTTTCTTGTTTGCGCCGCTGTTTTCTGCGCCCCTCTTCTGCCGTCCGCTGCAGACGGACGACCTCCGTGCGGCGCGGCGGATCAGCACCGCCAAGACTCCCCCTTCGGGGCCTTGTGGCCTGCGTCACGGTGTGGCTAAGCTCCGGCACGCTTCGAGCACATTTCCTTCGCAAGTTGACCTAAACGTGTGTCGATCTTCACGATCGGCGCACAGACGTGGGGTGGCTTCGCATGGAACGAAGACCGGCGGGGCCCTCAACAGGCGACTCCCCGTACGACTTACCGCAGGGCTCCGGGCCGGGCGTCCTCACCGGCCGTGCGCCGTTTGCCCGTCGCGACATCCGGCTCTTCTGGTGGGCCGGCACCTCCGACGCGCTGGGCAGCCAGGCGTCCGGGCTCGTCCTGCCGTTGCTGCTGCTGAGCCTGGGCCACTCGCCCGCCGAGGTCGGCGCCGTCGCGGGCCTCTCCGCGGCAGCGACCCTGCTGCTCGGCCCGCTCGCCGCCGTCCCCGCCGATCGCGGGGCGCGCAAGCGTGTCATGGTCGGCTCCGCGGTGATGTCTGCTGCTTCGATGACCGCCGTCACCGCAGCGGCATGGTCCGGCTCGGCCCCGCTGGCCGTGCTCCTCGCCCTCGTGCTCGTCGAACGGTCGGCGACCGCCTGCTACGAGACGGCGTCCCTCGGCACCGTCGCCCTGGTGTGCGCCCCCGCCGACCACCGCCGCGTCCTGTCGCGATTACAGGCGGGAGAACGGGCCGCCCTGGTCCTGGGGCCCGCACTGGGCGGACTGCTCTTCCACGCCGGCCGCTGGCTGCCGTTCGCCCTGGACGCGGTGTCGTACGTCGTCGCCGCGGCCTGCGTCGCGGGCATGCGGGCCGGGCTGTCGCCGCAGCACACCCAACGCCCGACGGCCGGCGGACCCTCCCGGCCCTGGTGGGCGCCGGCCGCCGAAGCCGGGGCGGGACTCGGCGTGGTACGCCGGGAGCCCTTTCTCCGGCTGGCGCTGATATGGATCGCGACCGTCAACGCCGTGCTCGCCGCGCTGTATTACACCGCGGTCTTCGCCCTGCAGGACCACGGCCGGGCTGCGGCTCCGCTGGGTCTGGTCCTCGCGCTGGCCGGGGCGGCCGGTCTTGCCGGTGCGCTCGCCGCGCCCCGCCTGGCCGCCCGGCGCTCCGCGACGCAGGTGCTGGGGACGGTGTCCTGGCTGCTGGTGCCGCCCGCCGCGGCCCTGGCGGTGGCCCGCGACGCCTGGCAGTTCGGCCTCCTCTTCGGTCTGCTGTGTGCGCTGACCCCGCTCGCCACCGTTGCGCTCCAGGCCCGCGTCCTCCACGTGGTCCCGCCCGAACTGCAGGCCCGTACCGGGGCCGTGCTGGCCACCGCGTCGGGTACGGCCGCGGTCGTGGCGCCGGCGGTCGCCGGGCTGGTCACCGAACAGGCCGGGGCCGTCGCCACCTCCACCGGCTGCGCCGTGGTGCTGGCCGGACTCGCGCTGTACGCGCACTACGCCCCGGCGTCCCGTCGCGACGCGGCGGCGTCGCGCCTCGGCCCGCAGGAATCCCCCGCCGCCCCGAAGGAGCGGGCATGAACGCGTCCGCGGCACACGCCCGCCCGCTCCAGGCCCCCGGGACGGGCTTCCAGGTCTACCGGCCGGCGCTCCCCGAGGTCTGCCCGCGCGACCCGGCGCGGATGGCGCTCGCCGCGGACGCCGACGGCCGGTGCGAGATCTTCACCTGGGACGCCCGTACGGGCACCGCCCGCCGGGTCACCGACAGCCGCGACGGGACGCTGCACTGCGCGGTCGACGCGGACGCCCGGGTGTGGTGGTTCGCGGAGGACCGGAGCGGGCGGGGGCGGTGGTACTTCCAGGATTTCGACGGCGGGCCGGCCGTCCCGGGCCTGGCCGGTCTCCGACCGGGACTGCCGCACGGCCTCGCCGTCAACGACACCGGGACGGCGGCGATCGGCCTGGGCGACGGCCGCCGGACGACCGTGCACCTCGGCCCCGCGGGCGGACCGGGCCGTCCGGTGCTGACCGTCGACGGCCCCGCACTGCTCACGGGCATCTCGCCCACGGGCCGGCTGCTGGCGGTGTCGGGACCGGCCGGCTCCGATCGGGCGGTCACCCTCGTGGGCTGCTCCGGTGGGGAGGTGGCGGAGGTCGCCCGACTGTCCGGAAGGCGCGGGCGGCTGTGGGCGCTCGGCTTCGCCCCGGGGGCGGCGGCGGACGACGAGCTGCTGCTCGTACAAGAGGCCAACGAGGGCTATCTGCTTGCCGGTTGGCGTCCCGGCACCGGACTGCGGAGCCACCCCTGGTGCTGCTTCGACACCGAGATCACGGCGCGCTGGTACCCCGAGGGACGCCGGGTCCTCGTCCGGCAGGACCGGCACGGCCGCTCCACCCTCGCCACCGCCGACCTCGACCGGTGCACCCTCACCACGGTGCCCACGCCACCCGGCACCCTGCTGGACGCCGCCCCGCACCCGGGCGACGACGTGCACTACCTCTGGACCGACACCACCACTCCCCCGCGGCTGCGCTCCACCGCCGGCACCCGGCTGCCCACGCTCGGCGGCCTGCCCGCACCCGTACCCGGCCGGCACCGCGACCTGTGGACGCCCGGCCCGGACGGCCCGGTGCACACCCTGCTGAGCCGACCGGACCCGGCGCCCGGTCCACCGCCCCCGCTGGTCTTCCTCGTCCACGGCGGTCCCGCCGACCACGACCGCGACGCCTACGACCCGCAGGTGCACTCCCTGGTCGCCTCCGGCTTCGCGGTCGCCCGGGTCAACTACCGCGGTTCCACCGGCTACGGACCCCGCTGGCACACCGCGTACGCCGAGGGCGTCGGACTCGCCCAGGTCGCCGACCTGGTCGCGGTACGTGCCGATCTGCTGCGCCGCGGCCTGGCGCGCGAGGACGCCCTCGGCCTGTGGGGCAGCTCCTGGGGCGGCTATCTGACCCTGCTGGCGCTCGGCACCCGGCCCGGGCTGTGGCGGGCGGGCGTCGCCGTCAAACCGGTCGCCGACTGCGCGGCGGCGTACCGTGCCGGCACCCCCGCGTTACGCGCCCTGGACGAGCGGCTGTTCGGCGGCACCCCCGAGACCGTGCCCGACCGCTACCGGCGCAGTTCGCCGCTGCACTACGCCGCCGACGTCCGGGACCCGGTACTGGTGGTCGCCGCGAGCCTCGACGCCAAGTGCCCGCCCGGCCAGGTCCGCAGCTATCTCACCGCACTGCGGACGGCCGGCATCGCGCACGAGTCGATGTGGCTGGAGACCGGACACGACGGATACACCGGCGCCGACCACATGGCCGTCCTGCGGCGCGCCCTGGACTTCCTCGACCGGCACCTGCGCCCGGCCCCGGCGGCCCACCAAGCTCCCCGCTTCCCCGAGAGCGGGGTATCCGGAAGCACCGGCCCATCCGGTGCTCCCGGATCGCACGACCCGAACTCCGTTCACTGACAAGGAGAGTCAGCCATGCAGAAGGACATCATCCACAACGACCCGCTCGCGGGTGACGAGGAGAACCGCAAGCCGGGCATCGGCATCACGGTGACCGTCCCGTTCCGTACCGCGGAAGACACCGAGGAGGAGTGACCTCCCCGGCCGGCCCGGTACACCACCGGGCCGGCCGGCCACCTCGCCCCGCCGGCCCGCTCGCACCCGCCGGCCACCTCACGTCCCCGTCACCGCCCACGAGGAGCCGACATGCGCGTCCTGCTGGTCAACATGCCCTGGTCCCCGATCGATCTGCCGTCCCTGGCGCTCGGCATCCTCCGACGCAGCGTCGACGAACGCACCACGGGACAGGCCGACGTGCTGCACGCCAACCTGGAGTTCACCGACTGGATCACCCGGCGCACCGACTTCACCGGTGACGACTACCAGTTCTACGCGCTCTCCTCGTACTTCATGGGGTGCGGCGACTGGGTGTTCTCGTCCGCGCTCTACGACGATCCCGAGTGGCGCACGGCGGAATTCAGCGCCGCGATGCGCGGCAAACTGAAGGCCGGACGGCTGCGCATGTCGCACGAACTGCACCGGGTGGTACCGGAGTTCGTCCAGGAGATCGCCGAGCGGATCGTGGCCGCGGGGCCCGATGTCGTCGGCTTCACCTCCACCTTCCAGCAGAACACCGCCGCGCTCGCCGCCGCCAAGTACGTCAAACGGCTCGCGCCGCACATCCGGACCGTCATGGGCGGTGCCAACTGCGACGCCGAGCAGGGCGCCGCCGCCCACCGCAACTTCCCCTTCCTCGACTTCGTGGTCCGCGGCGAGGGCGAGGCCGCCTTCCCCCAGCTGCTGACCGCGCTCGACGAGGGCACGGACCCGGCGGCCGTTCCCGGGCTGTGCCACCGCGGCGCCGACGGCACGAGCACCGCCAACCCGATGAGCACCAGCCCGTTGCCGCCCGCGGCCATCCTGCCGCCCGACTACAGCGGCTACTTCGAGCGCCTGGCCTCCTGTGTCGCCCGTAACTGGGTGGAGCCCAAACTCGTCGTCGAAGGGGCGCGCGGCTGCTGGTGGGGCGAGAAGCACCACTGCACCTTCTGCGGCCTCAACGGCTCGTTCATGCAGTTCCGCAGCAAGAGCCCGGACACCTTCTACACCGAGATCATGGACCTGGCGCGCCGGCACCGCGTCCTCGACATGTACGTCGTCGACAACATCCTCGACATGGGCTACCTCGGCACCGTCCTGCCGCGCATCATCGACAGCGGCTACGACCTGCGGATGCACATCGAGATCAAGGCCAATATGCGCCGGCCGCAACTGCGCACCCTCGCCGACGCGGGCATGATCTACGTCCAGCCGGGCATCGAGAGCCTGAACAGCCGGGTGCTCGACCTGATGGACAAGGGGGTCAGCGGCTGCCAGAACGTCCGCATGCTCCGCGACGGGGCCGAGACCGGGCTCTCCGTCTCCTGGAACTACCTGCACGGCTTCCCCGGCGAGACCGCCGCCGACTACGAGCCGGTCATCGCCCAGATCCCGGCCCTGGAACACCTCAACCCGCCGGTCGACCTGTCCGCGCGGATCGCCATCGAGCGCTTCAGCCCGTACTTCAACCAGCCCGAGCTCGGCTTCACCGGGCTGCGCCCCGAGGAGCACTACCGCTTCACGTACGACCTGCCCGAGAGCGAACTCCTTGATCTGGCCTACGTCTTCGAGGCTCCGGAACGCGGTATCGGCGAGCCCACCGTCACCGCGCTCAACGAGGCACTGGCCGCCTGGAAGAAACGCCACGTGGACAGCAGGCTCACCCATGCCGACCTCGGTGACCGGATCGTGCTCGTCAGCCGCCGGCACGCCTTCGACTGGGGCACCCGGGAACTCACCGACCCGGTCGAGACCGAGGCCTTCCGCCTCCTCGACCAGCCGCACGCACCGGCCGCGCTGGCCCGCAAGCTCGCTGCGCGCCTGCCCGAGCACACCGTCGACGCCGCCACCGTGCACGCCCTGCTCCAGCACTGGGTGACGCTCGGACTGGTCTTCACCGACGGCGGCCAGTACGTCCACCTCGCGCCCGCCGCGGTCAACGAGGACCTGCTCCGGCTCGACTTCATGCGGCACAGCCAGGGGGCGGCCACCGGGCGGCCGGAGCCCGGCGCGAAGGCCCCCGCCATCGCCCGCGCCTGAGCCCCGCCCCTCCGCTCCCGCCGAGCACTTCGCACTTCCCAGGAGACCGCATGACTCCCGTCCTCACCGCCACCCACCGACCGCTGACGCTGCACGCCTGGCGCGACTACGACGAGCAGGCGTGCGCCCTGCCGGGAATGAGCCTGGGCCGGCTCGACCTGACCGGCCCCGCCGACGCACAGGCCGCGCAGTTGTGGGAACTCGGCGCCCGCCGCGTGCAGTTCACCGACGAGATCGACCTGACGGCGGTGGAATCCCCTGACGCCGCCGCGCACGCCGTCCGCCGGCTGTGCCTGATCCGCGACCTCACGGCGCACGCCGTACTCGTCCACTGGCGCCTACGGCTGCCCGCCGACACCGGCGACGACGCCTGGCGTGACCTCAGCCACCTCCAGCCGCCCACGGTCCTGACCGGGCCCGACGATGCCGAGGCCGCACTGACGCAATGGCGCGACGAGCACTACCTCTGCAAGTGCCTGTGGCGGCAGGGCCCCGGTTTCGTGCAGATCCGCGACCGCCGGTGGGGCGACCTGCGCCGCTTCACCGCCGACGAGCCCGCCTACCGCGAGGCGATCGCCCGGCTGTCCTACGGCGCGCCGACGTCCGCGGTCCCGGAAGCCATCGCCGCCGACTTCCTGACCGAACGCCTGGTCAGCCGCACCGGCCCGTTGCTGTGGTGGCTGCCGTACCGGGTGAACCGCTGGATCCAGGAGGCGATGGCGATCTGACCGGCCCGCCCCGGGGTCTCGCGGGGCCATGCGGGTGACACCTGGCCGGGGCGGCAACCCACCGGTAGGGACGATCCCGCGCGGGCTCTCCCGGCTCCTCCCCACCCCGGGAATTCCCCTGCTCATCCCCGGTCCGGGGCACCGTACGCGCCGCCGCGCGGGCTCCTCGGCGGGGCCTTCGGCGCGGGCCCGGTGCGCGCTTCGGCCAACTGGCGGACGGAAGGGAGAACGCATGTCCTGAAGGTGGGAGACGCCCTCCCGCAGTCTCATCCCTCTTGGAGGAACTCATGCGTTCCATGTCCGCTCTCTGCGGTGTCGTGGTCGTCGGCGGTGCGCTGGCCCTGAGCAGCCCGGTCGTACATGCCGAGACGGCCAAGGGCTCGTGCTCCGGCGCGATGGCCACGGCCAAGAAGGCCAAGTCCATGTACGACTCCTACGACAGGGAGCTCAGGGACCTCACCAACCAGGGCGGACACCCGGACCGGTCGCAGCGCGACCACCTGGGCAGGCTCCGGATGAAGTCCGACGACGCGTCCTCCATGGCGAACCGGACCTGCGGGAAGCCCAAGAAGTCCATGCCCAAGAAGTCGATGCCCGCCAAGCCCCGCCCCAAGGTCATGCCGCACGGCAAGGTGAAGGCCGGCTCCGGGGCCATGAGTGCCACGTCGGGTCCTTCGGACCTGGCCCTGACGTCGTCCGCGGCGCTGGTCGCGGGTGCGGCCGGGGTGTGGCTGCTGCGCCGCCGGGACGACGAAGAGCTCGGCTGACCCGGATTCTCCGGTCACAGGAGCTCTGCCCCCACCGCCCGGTCGTGGCACCTGCCGCCGGGCCCCGGGGGGCAGGGCTCCGTCCCGCAGCCACCCCACCGCGCCGGTCCTCCTGGGAACGTCATCTCGTGAAAGACACCTCGTGAAACGCATCGCGCCTGCGTCCCTCCCCCGTGGCACCGCCCGCATCGTGGCCCTCCTCCTGGCCACCGCCGGCATCGCCTGCCTGGTGTGGGGATGGCACAGCCCTCGCTCCGCCCCACCGCCCCAGCCCTCGCGGGCCGAAACGCTGACCCGGCAACCGGACACCGAAGCCGGGAGCCGCCCAGGCCCCGTGCCGCTTCCGGAATCCGAACCGGTGCGCGTGCGGATCCCGCGCACCGGCGTGGACGCACCGTTGATGAGGCTCGGACTGGACCGCGACCGGCATCTCGACGTCCCGCCTCCCGACGACCGCAATCTGGCCGGCTGGTACCAGGACGGCGTGACCCCCGGTGACACGGGAACCGCCTTGATCACCGGACACGTCGACACCAAGACCGGCCCCGCGGTCTTCTACTCGCTCGGTGCGTTGAAGAAGGGCGACACCATCCGCGTGGTCCGCAAGGACCGTCGCACGGCGGTCTTCACGGTGTATGCCGTGGAGGTCTTCAGCGGCACCCACTTCCCCGACCAGAAGGTCTACGGCGCCTCGGCACACCCCGAGCTCCGCGTCCTCACCTGCGGCGGCGGTTACGACCGGACCCACCACGAATACCTCGGCAACGTCGTCGTCTTCGCCAGCCTGACCGCCATCGCCTGACCCGCCCGCGCCCTCAACGCCTCCGTTCAGTGCCCGTTGATCCTTTCCCGGCAGGATCCTCCGCACCAGGTCCCACCACCGATGCGAGGGGAGCAGCCCATGGCTGCGGTGAAGTTCTTCCATCTTGAGTGCGTCAAGCAGGAGGACTGGAACGGTAAGGACGACATCTACCTCACGATCAACGGGCACCGGGTCTACTCCGCCCGCATGGGGGAGGACGACAAGGTCACCATCAACCGGACCTTCCACTTCGAGGGCGACGTCGCCACGGTCCGCCTGTACGAGAGCGACGACATCGGTGACGACGACCTCCTCGGCGAGCAGGTCCCGCTCTCCGGCGTCGGGGAGATGAAGTTCACCGAGGACGACGCGTATTACACGCTCTCCTACGAGCTCTTCCCGCGGTAGCGGGGTCGGCCGGCCTGCCGGCCGCACGGATCCCCCGCCCAGGCCGGACGGTAAGCTGGCCTGCGGCGGTGGCCTTGTGCTCATCGTTACGGCGGTGGGGCCCGCCGTCCCCCAACCGCGGCGACGATGCCGCCAACGGTCCCTACTTGCGACCCGCATGTGGGCAATCCCACCCATGCCCAGCGAGTAGGAGACGTACGTGCCGAAGCCCCGCCCCTCGATGCTGAACGAACCCGTCGATCCTGACCTCGACCTCCGCGAGCCCGTCCGCCGCAAGACCCTCCCGGCGCGGCAGGGCCCGGTGGTGGCGGCGGTGGCGATCGGCGGGGGCGTGGGAGCGGCCGCGCGCTACGGGGCCGCTCTCCTGTGGCCCACGGCGTCCGGCGGTTTCCCCTGGACGACGCTGGTCGTCAACGCCGTCGGGTGCGCGATCATGGGTATCTTCATGGTCGTGATCACCGACGTGTGGGCAGCCCACAGGCTCGTGCGCCCGTTCTTCGGCACCGGTGTCCTCGGCGGCTTCACGACGTTCTCCACCTACGCCGTGGATCTCCAGCGCCTGCTGGCCCGGGGCGGGGCCGGCGCCGGGCTCGCGTACCTGGCGCTCACCCCCCTCGCCGCGCTGGCCGCCGTCTGGATCACGGCCACCTTGACCCGCCGCATCGTCGAGTGGAGGCAGCAGTGAGACTCACCGGCCCCGCCCTGCGCGTCACCGTCTTCATCGGGGAGAACGACACCTGGCACCATAAGCCGCTCTTCACCGAGATCGTCCACCGCGCCCATCGGGCCGGCCTGGCCGGCGCGTCCGTCTTCCGCGGCATCGAAGGCTTCGGGGCGTCGTCCCTGATCCACACCACCCGCCTGCTGTCGCTGAGCGAGGACCTCCCGGTGGCCGTCGTGATCGTCGACACCGAGGACCGGATCCGCGCCTTCCTCCCGCAACTGGACGAGCTCGTCGGTGAGGGGCTGGTCATCCTCGACGAGTGCGAGGTCATCCGTTACACGGGTCGTAGCAAGGAGGGACGGGAGCGGTGAACTGGCTGCTCGTGATAGCCGGAGCAGTGGTCGGGGCCCCGCTGCGCTACCTCACCGACCGTGCCGTGCAGGCCCGGCACGACACCCTGTTCCCCTGGGGCACGTTCACCGTGAACGTCGTCGGTTCGCTGATCCTGGGCCTGGTCACGGGAGCGACCGTGGCCGGGGCGGCCTCCTCCCAGCTGCAGTTGCTGCTCGGCACCGGCTTCTGCGGCGCCCTGACCACGTACTCCACGTTCTCGTACGAGACGCTGCGGCTGGCGGAGGACGGCGCCCGCTTCTTCGCCCTGGCCAACGTCGTGGCGAGCGTGGTGGTGGGCCTCGGCGCCGCCTTCACCGGCGCTGCGCTGGCCCGGGTCCTCTGGGGTTAGGGCATCCGGGTCGTCCCGGCCTTCACGAGCCGGATCACGGCCGAGCGGCGGTGACCAACCACGCCCCGCTGCGGAGCCGTACCGCGCCGTTCTCCTCGTGGGCGCGCAGGATGTCCGTGAGCTTCTGCCGCGCGCGGTCCTGAACCTCTGGGGAAACTTGGCTGGTCAGGTGGCGCCCCGGACCGGAGTCCAGCAGGAAGGCCGCCGCATCGTCCGCGTCACGGCCCCACCGTCCCTCCACCCGTACGCGCTCCGCGGTGACGTGCTGCCACCCGGCGGCGGACAGCACGTCCCTGGTGCGGTCCGGGTCCGCCAGGGAGAACATGCCCGGAGCTCCCGGCGCGCCGAAGTCCCCGACGGGGAGGAGGTCGCTCAGTGCAGAGATCGCCTGGAGCCACTCGTTGTCCCCGGGGTCCGCACTACAGATGAAGGCCATCCGGCCGCCGGGCCGCACCGCCCGTCCCAGGTGGGTGAAGGCGGCCACCGGATCGGCGAAGAACATCACCCCGAAGCGGCTGATGACAACGTCGAACGTCTCCGGCGTGAAGGCGTGGGCCTGCGCGTCGCCCTCTTCGAAGCGGACGTTGCCGAGCCCCTCGCGCTCGGCGGTGTCACGGGCACGCGCCAGCATCGGTCCCGACAGGTCGAGGCCCAGGGCCTGGCCACTACGGGACCGGCGCGCGGCCAGTCTCGTCGTCTGCCCGGTTCCGCAGCCGACGTCCAGGACGCGGTCACCCTCGCCGACCGCGGCGGCGGTCAGCAGCGGCTCGTTGAAGCCCCCGTTCACCGCGTCCCAACGCTCCTGGTTCTCGGCCCAGTAGGCGCCCTCGTAACCGTTCCAGGCCGCGGCCTGTTCGACGTTGACGACGCGTGACATGCGTACCTCCTGCTGCCGGGCGTGAACCGTGCACTGGCGCGGACCTGCCGTCGGATTAGTATGGGCGTGCGCCCAAACAGTATGGGCAACCGCCCATACTGGCAATCCCCTTCGGGCAGTTCGGCGTTCCGCCCACCCTCAGGAGAGGCTCATGTCACCCCGTGGAATAGCGATCCCCGACGTGCGCGACCGGCTGTTCGACGCCGCGGAACGCGTCCTGGCCGGCGCCGGCCCGTCCGCCCTGACCAGCAGGGCGATCACCACCGAGGCGGGTTGCGCCAAGGGGCTGCTGCACGCGCATTTCGCGGGACTGGACGAGTTCATCGCCGCGCTCGTCCTGGACCGCTTCGCGCGCATCGCAGGACAGGCCGGACGACTCCCCGGCCAGGCGGGCACCGCCACCGTGGCCGAGAACCTCCGGAAGGTCGCTCTCGCCCTGCTGAGGTCCGTGAACCCGACGGTCGCCGGCCTCGCCATGACCCGCCCCACCGCCTCACTGGCGGTCCGTCAGGCGCTGGCGGCGGGCGCTCCGGGTTTCGGTGCGATCCAGGACGCGATCGCGGAGTACCTGGATGCCGAGCGGCAGCTCGGGCGTCTGGCGAACGACACCGACAGCCACGCGGTCGCGCTCGCCGTCGTCGGGTCCGTCCACCACCTCCTGATGACCGGCTGGGCCGGCACACCGGACCCCCAGGAACAGGTCGAGGCGCTGGTGGCCCAACTCGTCGGCGGCGCCGGCAGCTGAGGCGCCGAAAGGGCAGTTCAGGGACGTCGGGCCAGCAGGAGGTCGACCACGTAGGTCTCCGTCACCATCTCATCGGGGAAGAGGCCGCGCAGCCGACCGCGTTCGTCCGTGAGAAAGGCCCGGTTGCGGGCTTCGCCGAGGACGAGGAACGCGGAACGACTGCCGATGTTCGCGAGGTGGGTGTCGAGGGGGACGGTACGGCTCCACCTCAGTTGGCGCCGCGCGACCTGGAGCCCCGCAAGTCCCGCGAGCCGGGTGGCCTCGCCGTCACTCAGCCGCGTCCCGGCGGGGGACGTCACCCCGCAGTGGCGCGCGATCCGCTCGCGCTGCGCCGCGATCCACGGCACGTCGAGGGCGTGGGTGTTCCACCACACCGCGAGCGCGCCACCCGGGGACAGCACGCGCAGTGCCTCCGGCACGGAGCGGTCGGTATCGGTCCACTGCCAGGCTTGGGCGTACGTGAGGAGATCGCGGGAGCCGTCGGCCAGCGGCAGCGCATTGCCGTCACCCCGGACGATCGGCACGCCGGGAAGGGCACCGCGGAACTGGGCCGCCATCCCCTCACCGGGCTCCACGCCGATCACCTCGGCACCGCGCTCGGACAACAGCGCGGTGGCCATACCCGTCCCCGCCCCGACGTCGGCGACCCGGGCCCCTGCGAGGGGGCGTCCCAGAAGCTCCTCGATGACGTCGAAGAGGGCCGGCGGGTACGAGGGGCGGCTCGTCGCGTAGGCGGCAGCGGCCTTGTCGAATGCTCGGGCGCGCGAAACGGCAGTCATCCGCCCATCATGCCGCCACCACCCTGAAGTCAGCTTCCCGCGGCCGTTGTTGGGGACGCCGTCCCGGTGGATGACGCACCAGGGATCCCCTCCGGCATCACGGGCTCGGGCAAGGTGCGCAGGAGGAGCCAGCCGAGGGCGGGCAGGGCGATGAGGGGGGTGAGGGCGGTCCGGAGGGAGGTCGCGTCGGCGAGGGCGCCGAGGAGGGGGCTGGCGATGCCGCCGATGCTGACGGTCAGGCCCAGGGTGACGCCGCTGGCCGTGCCGACGCGCCGGGGCAGGTAGTCCTGGCCGAGGGTGACGTGCAGGGAGAAGGGCACGTACAGGCCGGCCGAGGTGAGGGCGACCAGTACGTAGAGGAGCGGGCCGGGGACGAAGACGACGCCGGCCACGGCGAGGACGGTCAGCGCGTAGGACCACTGGACGACCCGGATCCGTCCGTAGTGGCCGGCGAGCTTGCCGCCGGCCACCGTGCCGACCGCGCCGCCGAGGTAGAGCACGAACAGGGCGGCGGTACCGGAGCCGTCGCCTCCACCGGTGCGCTGGCGCACGTAGAGCGAGATGAAGGCGCTCAGGCCGACGAAGACGACCGAGCGGCAGACGATGGCTCCGGACAGTTTGCCGAAGGAGGCCCAGTCGTCACGGCTGCCGACCACGTCGTCCGGACTGCCGACGACGGACTTCCGGTCACCAACTGCAGCCTCAGGCACGCCGGTTGATGTCGCCGCCGCAAGTCCCGACGCGCCGCCGCGAGCACCGGCTGCCGTCGTCGCCCCCGCATCCCGGGCCCGCAGGGCCCGGAGGGCGGCCGTGCACAGTGCGGCGCCGGCGACGGCGGGGACGGCCAGCAGCGGGGAGGCGTGCAGGCCGCCCGTGGCGATGACGGCGGAGACCATCAACGGGGCGGCGGCGAAGCCGAGGTTGCCGCCGAGGGAGAACCAGCCCATCGCGGTGTGGCTGCCGCGACTGGCATGGCGTGCGACGCGGGCCGCCTCGGGGTGGTAGGCGGCCACGCCGATGCCGGAGACGGCGACCACGGCCAGGGTGAGGGCGTAGGAGCCGACGATGCCGCTCAGGGCGACGCCGACACCGCCCACCACGGTGCTCACCGGCAGCAGCCACGGCAGGGCCCACCTGTCGGTGAGCGCCCCGAACAGCGGCTGTATCACCGATGACAACAACGAGGCGGCCAACACGATGCCGGAGGCCGCCGCGTAGGTGTAGGCGCGTTCGGAGACGAAGAACGGCACCAGTGCGGCGACCGCTCCCTGGTAGACGTCCACGCAGGCGTGGCTCAGGGCCAGGAGCGTGAGGGAAGTGCTGCGCGGCGCGGTGGTGTGGTGGTGGGTCGTGGTCACTCGTCGATCGTCGCGACACCCCCGCATGTCGCGCTTCCGATAAATTGCCAACCCATGCCGAGAATCCGCCATCTGCCGGAAGCCCCCACCCGTGTCCAGTCGCTGGCCGCCGGAGAAATCATCGACGCGCACCGCCACGACGACCACCAGATCGTCTACGCGGGCTCCGGTGTCGTGGCCGTCACCACCGACGCGGGCACCTGGTTCGCGCCCGGGACCCGCGCCCTCTGGGTGCCCGCGGGAACGGTGCACGCCCACCGCGCGCACGGCCACCTCGACCTGCACCTGGTCGGTCTGCCCGCCACCGACAACCCGCTCCGCCTGGACGCCCCCACCGTACTGACCGTCAGCCCGCTGCTCCGCGAACTGATCCGCGCCTACACCACCGCCCCCGACGACAACGGCCCCGAACGCCGCCGCCTGCGCGCCGTCCTGCGCGACCAGTTGCGGGCCTCGCCACAGCAGCCCGTGCACCTGCCCTCCCCCACCGACCCGCGACTGACGGCCGTCTGCGCGCTGCTCCACGACAACCCCGCGGAACCGCGCAGCCTGGCCGCCCTCGCCACCGCGACGGGCACCGGCGAACGCACTCTCAGCCGCCTCTTCCGCGCGGAGCTCGGCATGACCTTTCCGCAATGGCGCACCCAGTCCCGCCTCTACCACGCACTGCGGATGCTGGCCGACGACACCCCGGTCACCACCGTCGCCCACCGCTGCGGCTGGTCCTCCACCAGCGCCTTCATCGACGTCTTCCGCCGCTCCTTCGGATACACGCCGGGTACCCACAACCGTCGCTCCTGAGGCCCGCCGGCTGCGGTGGAGCGCCGTGCGCCACCCGGCCGTCGGCCGTCGAGTGTCGGCCGGTGCCCCGGGCCTGCCGCCCGGCATCACCGAGAGTGACGCGCGGCCGGCCGGCCTCGATGCGCGGCCGGAAAGGCGGACGCGGCCGTCCCGCGGCGCACTCGTCCGTCGGGCGCTCAGGGTGCAGAGTGGAAGGCGTGGGCCTCCGGCGGCGCTTTGGCGATCTGCGGCAGCCGTGGCAAGCCAGTCATGCGCTGGTCATGATTCCGCTTGTGCTCATCGCGGTGATCACCGTCGTCGACATCGTGGTCCCCGCCGATGTCCATCTGGGGCCGCTGCTCGTCGTCGCTCCCGCGCTCACCGCCTCGTTCGCCGGCCCCTGGCTCACCGGGTTCGTCGGCTTCCTGGCCGTGCTGGCCCAGGCGTACATCGGGCTGCACTTCGGCGTGCTCTTCACGGAACGCAATGTGATGGTGCAGGTGCTCGCCCTGGCCGCGCTGTCGGCCCTGATCGTGTTCTTCTGCGTGGTGCGCGAACGACGCCGGCAGGAACTGGCGAAGGTACGGTCGGTGGCCGAGGCCGCCCAGAAGGCGCTGCTCCGTCCGCTCCCCCACCGCATCGGCCCGTTGCACATCGCCTCGTTCTATCTGGCCGCCGAGCAGGAGGCGGAGATCGGCGGTGATCTGTACACCGCGACCCGTACCGCCGGCGGAACCCGGCTGATCATCGGTGACGTACGGGGAAAGGGCCTGGCCGCCATCGGCGAGTCCGCCCTGCTGCTCGGCGCCTTTCGCGAGACGGCCCACCAGAACCTGACGCTGCCCGCCCTCGCCGCCGCACTCGACCGCAGCGTCTGCCGCTATCTGACCGACTTCATCGAATCGGACCGCGACATCCCCGAGCACTTCATCACCGCGCTGCTGCTGGAGATCCCCGACGAGGGCCCCGCGACCCGGATGACCGACTGCGGGCACCCTCCGCCCCTGCTCCTGAGCCAGGGGCACGTCAGCCCCGTCCCGAGCCCCCACCCCGCTCCGCCACTGGGCATGGGCGGAATGGGGGCGGGCAGCTACCCCATGGACGAGATCACCTTCGAGTTCGGTGACACGCTGCTGCTGTACACCGACGGCGTCACCGAGGCCCGGGACCGGCACGGCACCTTCTACCCCCTCGCCCAGCGCGTCGCCCGCTGGCCCAGGTGCGATCCCGAGGCACTCCTGCACCACATCCGCCGCGACCTCCTCGCCCACTGCAGCGGACACCTCGGTGACGACGCGGCCCTCATCGCCATCCAGCGCACGCCCGTCCCCGGGCCCCGCCACCGCGTGGGAATCTTCAGCCGGACCGACGGCTCCCGCTGGTGAGTCGGTGAACCGGTGAGCCGGTGAACCGGGGCGGTGGGGATCAGACGGTGGCCAGCCCCAGACCGTAGAACCGCACCGTGTACGGACGGAGGTCCTCGCCCTCGCCGCCGATCAGCAGGTCGTGCGGGGACGCCACGCCTTCCGCACGTGCCGTCGCCACGACCATCTCCGCCAGTGCCCGGCCCCGCGGCTCCCCTGGGCCGCCCGCGTCGAAGCGCCACCTCGGGTCGTGGTCGTCCTGCCAGGTGTCCCGGCTCCTGGGGTGCTCGGCAACGGTGCCCCAGCCGAACGATGCCGGGTCGATATCGCGTTCCGCATAGGAGGCCAGCATCAGGCGGTGGTCGGCGTCGATGTCGAACAGGATCGGTGCGGAGCCGCCGACCCGGCCGTAGACCGGGATGACCCGGGCGATGCCGAGTGCGGCGAACTCGGCGGGCAGGGTGGTGAAGAAGGCCGCCAGCGCGTCGGTCAGCGTTTCCCAACTCCGTACCGACCAGCGGCCGGGCAGGCTCAGACCGGTGTTGGCGGGTCCCGGCCGGCTGCCGAAGTAGCCGCTGATCGCGTGCTCTTCGCCGTGGCCGAGGCTCCACAGCCAGTTCTCGACGGGGGCGGTGGGCGCGAGGACGAGCTCCGGCCCGCGGCTGCCCGCCCGCAGTTCCAGGGTGTCCCGCCTCCCGCGCCACCGCAGGAACGGCGCACCCCAGGCCGGCGTGGTGGCGTAGTACGGACCCGTGGACCCGTACGAGCCGATGGCCGACGGCTCGCCGAGCACGTCGTCGAGTTCGTCCTTCGCGGCACGGAACATCTCCGCCTGCCACACGGGGTCGGGCTCGGGTGCGGTGGCGGTTGCGGGGCCGGCTTGAGGCGCGGTCGTCGTTACGCTCGCCACGAGTTCGAGATAAGTCTCCTTCTCGACATACCGCTCCTCGGCCGGCCCGACGGGCCGCAACCTCAGGTCACCCGCCTTCGCCTCGCGGGTCCCGGCGTCGCCCGTCGACGCCTGGCCCACGACCTCGTCCCAACGCCGTCCCAGACCCTCGACGAGGGCGCGGGCGCCGTCCTCGGTCCAGCCTCCGGTCTCGGCCGCGCGGAGACGAAGGGCGAGTTCGGCCAGCGGTTCGCCGGCATGGGTGAGGTGTCGATCCGTCATACGCCGATTCTGTCGTACGCCCGGAGCGCCGACTAAGCCACGGGGTGGCGGTGCACGGGCGGCAGGTCGGGCAGGAGACCGGGCCAGACCGTGTCCAGCACCTGCGCACTCGGCGTGAACAGCCCGGACGCCAGGGCCGGCAGGTCGTTGATCTCGTGCCACTCCCAGCGGCGGATCAGATGGGGTTCCCGTACGACCGGCTCGCCGGTGAAGGCGGTGACCCGCACGGCGGCGGTCAGCCGCGGGATGCCGTGGGTGGAGTCCATCAGGATCGCCAACAGCCGTGCGTCGCCGAGCCCCGCCCGCAGCCCGGTCTCCTCCGCCAACTCCCGGACGGCGGCCTCGGTGAACGACTCGTCCGCGTCGTTCTTCCCGCCCGGAAGCTCCCAGCCCCCTCGGACGGAGTGCCCGAGGAGCACGCGGCCGGCCGCGTCCGTGACCACCACGCCGGCTCCCGACAGCGCGTGCGGGGACGGGCGCCCCTTGTTGCCGTACGCCACCGGCCAGGAAACCGGAGTACGCAGCACGAGGACGGCGAGCCCTTCGACGTCCCGGCGTTCGACGGTGCGCCAGCCGGCGGTCAGCAGCGCGATCTCCGCCTCATCGAGGGCGGTCTCGCGCCTGTCGTCGGGTACGGAATCGGCGAGGGGCGTGATGACGACAAGGGCACCACCGGGACGCAGGCGTTCGCGCAGCCGATTCAGGACGCGGGTGCGGTCCCGGACGAACGCCAGGGACAGGCGCAGGGTGATGAGGTCGTACCCGCTGCGCAGCCCGTCCAGCGCGTCGCTCTCGATGTCGCACCGGACGAAGCGCACGCCCGTCCCCGCTCGTACGGGCGGCTGGGCCGCGGCGAGCCGGAGGGCCGCCGGGGCGTGGTCGATCGCGTCAACCTCATAGCCGTCGGCCGCCAGGTGGCGGGCCAGCTCCCCGGGCCCGCACCCCACGTCCAGTGCCCGACCGCCACCGTCCGGTGCCGGCACGAGGGCGTGGAGCAGAGCCCGTTCCACGTCACCGAGGGGGCGGAAGGACTTCCCGTCGCCGTAGTGCGCATCCCCTTCGTGCTGTGCGGTGTATCCCACAACGCCTCCCACCTTCCGGCCGCCGTCGGCCCTTCCTCGATCCGTTGTCGCCAGTCTTCACCTCAGCACGTCTGAGTGAACGTCCCCTGGAAACATCGGTATCGCCCTCACCGCCCCGTGCGCATTCCCGCCACGAATGGGTGAAAAGTGCTCCACCGGCCTCACTTTGCGCACGTGTATGCCGAAAGGGGAGAACAGGAAGCGGCAAAGGGTCGCTTGCATTAATCGGAAGGTTCGGTATGTCACGGATCACGCGGATGACCGCTCTGGCTGCTCTCGCGGCAGGCACCGCTGTGTGCGGTACATCGGCTGCATTCGCCGACAGCAACGCGGTCGGCGGCGCTGTTGGTTCCCCGGGGGTGGTGTCGGGCAACCTCATCCAGGTCCCGATCCACATTCCGATCAACGTCTGTGGCAACACCGTCGACATTGTGGGCCTGTTGAACCCGGCCTTCGGCAACAACTGCCTCAACAGTTCGGAGCGGGCGCTGATCATCCACCGCGTCGTGAAGCACGATCACCACCACGACTTCAAGGGGAAGCACAAGAAGGGCCACCACGGCAAGAGCGGCTCCAAGCACCACAGCCACAGCAAGTAACCGGCGCCACCGCGACCGGGCCCGGGCCGTCCCCCTCCGATAGCCCTTCCACTCTTCCCGGCGGGATCGGCCCGCCTTCGGGCGGCGTTCCGTGGCCGCACCATGCAGGGCATGGTGCGGCCCGGTGCTTTTCCGGAGCGTATCGGGTGTTCTTTCAGAGCACGGCCAGGAGTTGCCGGGCGAACTCCTTCGGGTGCTCGGTGCAGCCGACGTGCCCGCCGGGGAATTCCACGGCCTTTCCGCCGATCAGTTCGGCGAGCCGGGTGGCCGGCCCGTACAGCGCCTCCTGCGCACGCGAATCCCGGCCGACCGCCGGCACCAGGCGGGCGGCGGCGCGCTGCAGTGCGGCGACGTCGGGCACAGAGCCCGAGAACGGACACAGGACGTGCTCCAGGAAGACCGGCAGGTTGGCGTGCATCCGCGGCGCCATCTCCTGGATCTCCGGCGGTAGTTCGGTCACCGATTCCCGGTCCTCCGGCCGGCCTCCCAGCCCTTCGCTGAAGCGCGCCATCGCGGCGGCGACGCCCTGGGTGCGGAACGTCTCGCGTACCTCGGCGAACAGCGCCCGGTGCGGGGCGGGGTCCGGGAGGAGCTCCAGCAGCGGCGGTTCGTGGGCGACGACCCGGTGGAGCCGCTCGGGGTGCCGAGCGAGCAGGTCGAGGGCGACGATGGCCCCTGAACTGCTGCCGAGGACGGACGCCTCCTCGTTCGGCGAGAGCAGTTCCAGCAGCCGGTGGGCGTCGTCGCTCCAGACCTCGACCCGTTGGTCGGTGAGCGGACCGTGGAGGCGACTGCGGGACAGACCGCGCGGGTCGTAGGAGACCACGGTGTAGCGGGTGGCCAGATCGTCGGTCATGGCCGCGTACAGTCCGGCGTCCGCGGCGCCGCCGGGTATCAGCAGCAGCACCGGGCCGCGGCCGCGCCGTTCGTAATGGAGAGTGGCACCGGGCACGTCGAGGGTGCCGGTGGTGGGCTCGTTCATCGTCGTTCCCCCTCGGGATCGATCGGGCCAGGTCGGGCCGGATCAGGCAGGTCAGGTCCGGTCGGGTCGGGTCGATTCGGGTTGGGTCGATTCGGGTTGGGTCGGCCAGTTCTCCAGGAGCACATGCAGTGCGTCGAGGGAGCGGGACCAGGACTCCTGGACGGCGCGCGGGTGGCCGAAGCCGCCGCTCAACTCCAGGTGGATGTAGCCGTGGAAGGTGCTGCGCAGCAGGCGGCCGGCGTCGGTCAGGTCCGGCTCGGTGAGGTCGTAGGCGCGCAGCATGCCGTAGGTGAGCTCGACGCTGCGGCGCAATCCTGTGGAGTCGCCGACCTCGTCGGGATCGAGCTGTATCTGGGTCGCCGCGTAACGTCCGGGGTGTTCCAGCGCGTAGCTCCGGTAGGCGTTGGCGAAGGCGACGAGCGCGGCCTTGCCGGAGCGGCCCGCCACCGCCGCGGCGATCCGGTCCGTCATCTCCTCGGACGCCAGCAGGGCCACCCGGACGCACAGGTCGCGCCGGTTCTTGATGTGCGAGTACAGGCTGGCGTCCTTGACGCCGAAGTGCCGCGCGAGCGCGGACACCGTGACCTTGTCCATTCCGACCTCGTCGGCCAGCTCCGCGGCCGCCCGCGTCAGCCTGGCGGCATTGACCCCCGCGCGCACCATGCAGCCTCCAATTTCCGTTCCCAGCCCAGGCCTTGAAACCCGGTCGGTTTCCGTCAGGTCGTGATGCGGTCAGGCCGTTCGCGTTTCCTAGGGCCTCTAGGTGGAAAGCTAGCATGGTTAGGGAGGCTGCTGCGGACGATATTCGGCGCGGCCTCGCGGTGGCGGGTTGACATACTCCGGCCATGGGGACGAGGGCGAGGACGGACGAGATACGGCCAGGTCGGGCGGGGCGGTCGAGCCCGGTGCCGGGACCGGCGAACGCGTCGGGCCGTCCGAGGGAGTGGGCGCTGCGTTCCGCCCGGCCGGCGGACGTCGAGGTCATCGCGGAGCTGCGGGCAACGGTGATGCGCCCGGACCTGGAGCGGCTGGGGCGGTTCGACGAGCACCGGGTCCGGCAGCGACTGCGGGACTCCTTTTCCTCGCGGTACACGTCGGTCATCGTGGCCGATGACGCCTTCGCGGGCTGCGTCACGGTGCGCCCGGCCGAGGACGGGCGCTGGCTGGAGCATTTCTATCTCGCGCCGGGCCTGCAGGGACGGGGGCTCGGATCGGCTGTGCTGCGGGCCCTGTTGGAGCGGACCGATGCCGACGGCGTGCCCGTCCACCTGCACGTCCTGCAAGGCAGCGCCGCCCGGCGGCTGTACGAGCGTCACGGGTTCACCATGGAGGCCCAGGACCCGATCGACGTCCATATGGTGCGACGACCGGGTGCGGGCACGGGCGCCCTCGGGACGTGAGGAGAAGAGAAGTGCGGGTCCTGGAGCTGGTGCTCTGGAGGCCCGCCGCGAGGACGTCCCGGGCGGGGGCCGAGGTGGTGACCGTTGGGGTTGAGCCGGTAACGGGCGCTGTATCCATGCCTGTTGGGCAGGAACCGGGCGCCGTCCGGCAGGGCACCTGGTTCCGTTCCTGAGGGCCAGTCCACTTCACGACGGGATTCCGTGACGGCCTGAGATTGTCAGTGGTGATCTCTATACTTTCGGCGACTTGTTGATCAATACGGCCGATCGGAGATGCCATGTCGGTCCGACGGCTCGCTGCGCCCGAAGACCTGGAGACGCCGCACCCCCTCCCCGCGCGTTCGCCCGTCCCCCAGCGGATCACCGCGGTCGCGGTCACCACGGACCTGAGCCGGACGGCGATCGCGACGGCCGCGCCGTGGTTCCGCGCGTTCAGCGAGGTGCTGGTGCTGACGGACGGGGCCGTGACCCGGCTGGCCGTGCCCGATCGGCGACGTGTCCAGGATCTCCTCTTCGACCCCGATGGATCGGCGCTGACCGCCATGGTCAGCGGCAACTCCATCCACCGCTGGGCGCTCGACGGCACCGGCGAGCGGTGGCCGCTGGGCATGCCCGGGAGCGGTGGATCGCACGACCTGCCGCTCGCCCAAGTCGCATTCGGAGGACGGTGGTTCGCCACCGCCAACGCGTTCACCCAGAACGTCGTCGTGTGGGACGCGCAGACCTGCAGCGTCCGCCATGACATCCACGAAACGTTCAAGGACCTCGCGTACGACGACCGGGTGGTGGGCGAGGGAACCGTCGCCCTGAGTGCCGATGGCTCCCGCCTGGCCTTCAGCCGCGCTCGCCGCTCGTTCGTGACGGAGGACGAGGGTGTCGTCGTCCAGGAGATCGGCAGCGGACAGGAAATCGGTAGCGGCCAGGGAATCGGCAGCGGGGCGTACGCCGAGCACCGGACCGGCATCCCGTGGGCGAACGGCCTGGCGTTCCGTCCGGACGGTGCCGCGCTCGCCGTCGTCGGCGCCCGCCCAAATCAAACGGTGGCCACGGTCGTCGACCTGAACGACCCGGCCGACGACCCGGATCCGCTCGTCCTGCCGACCGATCAACGCGTCGACCGGGTCAATCTGCGGCCCGTATGGTGCGGCGCCGAACCGCGCGTACCGATCGTGGACCGGAACCGCGTCACCGTCTGGGACCTTGCCGGCGGCTCCCCCCTCCTCGCGGTGGACGTTCCCGGCCCGCGGATCGCCGCCACGCTCACGCCCGACGGCCGGCACCTGGTGATCGCTTCGCCCGACGACGGTGTGCACGCCCACCCCCTTCCCTGACCTCCGCACCACGTAGGACGCCGTTGCGATGAGCTCCCTTGACGAACTGCTGAAGGCGCGCCCGACCAAGCAGGTCTGGCACGAAGTCTGCCTGCGCCTGGCCGAGTTGGACGAGGAGGGACTGGCCGCCGTCGGGCCGCGGGTGCTGGCCTGGCCCGCGCAGCAGCGCCCGATGCCCGACGACTGGTGGGCCCGGTGGACGGCGGGCGACGTGCGTCCGTACCACTCCCTCGCCGGCGTGCGCCACCTCGGACGCCTTGGTGTTGCGGAGGGCGAGGGTGAGGTGGGCGAGGACGCGGAGGAGGCCGAGGAGACGGGGCTCGGCGAGGCGTACTTCTACCACGGGGCGACCGCGGTGGCGGTGCCCTCCGACCTGTCCTGGGTGGCGTTGGGCGCGGCGGCCGAGTGGCACCACAACGGCGGCGACATCGTCCGCTGGGACACCGTGGAGAAGGACCGGCTGACCTGGTTCCTCCACGGAGCCGACTATCACGACGAGCCCCACGACATGCAGGTCAGCCCGGACGGTCGGACAGTGGTGACGTCCGTCGAAGGCCGCCTGCACGCCTGGTCCGCCGCGACCGGGGAGCAGTTGTGGGCCCTTCCGGTGTCCTCCGGGCCCTCCGACCGGAACGACGAGGATGAGGAGGACGAGGAGGACTTCGCTGATGAGGAGGGGGACGAGGACGAGTACGAGGATGAGGACGACTTCGAGGACGAGGTGAGCCTCGGCATGGATGACCCCGTCCGGATCGGTTTCAGTGGCGACGGCAGTCGGGTGGCCACCGGTACCTGCGTGTCGGGCCGGGTCGCCGTTATGGAGGCGGATACCGGCCGGGTGGTGCTCACCGTCCCGGCCGAGGAGGAGGCGTTCGGACCCGTCGCACTGGACACCAGCGGCCGGCTGCTGGCGCACACGTCGCCGGAAGGCCGTGTGGTGGTCCGCGAGGTCGACAGCGGCGCCGTACTGGCCACCGCCCCGACCCGGCTCAGGCAGCTGCACGCCCTCGCCATCTCCCCAGAGGGCACCGCCGTGTTCGCGGTGGGGGCTGTGGCCGACGACTCCACACCCGCCGCCCAGTTGATGAGCCTGGATCCCGCTCCCACGGTCGGCGAGTTGATCCGGCCGACGGACTTCCCGGTCAAGATCGGCAGACATTCGGCCCTCGCCGGTTCCGGCACCCGCGCCGTGTGGACCGACCGCGGTCCGTGCGCCTTCGTTCGGACCGGCAACGGCTCGGTGCTCTTCGACTCGACCGCGCGGACGCTCTGGGCGGACCCGAACCAGCAGACCATGTCCTTCACACCCGACGGGCACGCGATGGTGACCGTCAACGAGGCCATCGAGGTCTGGTTCCTCGCGGGCCTGGCCACCCCCGAGCCGCCCGCCGCCATCGGCTGACGCCAGGCGGGCCGGGTCACGGAGCCGTCGGGGCCGGTGGGCAGGTCGGCAGGTCGGCAGCTCTGCGGAGCCGCAGATCAGTCGACGTCCGCGGGCAGGGGTGGCAGGCGCAGGTGGGCGAGGTCATCGGGGGCCGGAGTGGTGTGCGGCCACATGGGGGTGACGTCGGCGTCGACGGCTGCGGGGGCATCGGTCAGGCGCATCCGCTCGCGCAGCCTCCCGTAGAAGTCGGTGGGCCCCAGCCGCGCGACGCGCAGGCGCCGGGGAGCCGCGTAGACACCGATCCAGTCCCCCGGATCCAGCACACCGCGCAACTGTCCGTCGACACTCACCGCCGCGCGGCCGGAGTGCCTCAGGACGCGGAGGGCGACGGCTTCGTCGGGGGCGGCGACCACCGAGCGGTTGAAGGTCATGTGCGGGGCGACGGGGGTGAAGATGATCGCATCCGCCCGGGGGGAGAGGACGGGGCCGCCGGCGGCGAAACTGTAGGCGGTGGATCCGGTGGGCGTGGCGACCAGGACGGCGTCGGCGGAGTAAGAGGCGAGCAGTCGGCCCGCGAGGTACACGCCGAGGGCGACCTGCCGGTCGCGTGCCAGTTTCTCCAGCACGATGTCGTTGAGGGCCGTCACGTTCAGGGCCACCCCCCAGTCCAGGGCGACGGCACACTCGGGGCGCACCGGTGGAGGCGGCAGCGCGGGGCCCCGCCCGTAGCGCAGGAGCGTCTCCATTCCGTCGGGGAGTTCCAGCGGGCAGGACGCCCGCATCGTCAGCATGAGGCGGGTCTCGACGTCGGCCTGGCCGCGGTGGATGGTGTCCAGCGCGCATTCGACGTCGTCGGCCGGAACCTCGGTCAGGAAGCCGAGGGTGCCCAGGTCCACGCCGAGGACGAGCGCGTCGTTCTGGGCGGCCAGGCGGGCTCCGCGCAGGAAGGTGCCGTCTCCGCCTAGCGTGACGACCAGATCGGGGCAGCCGGCAGCGTCGACCTCCTCCCCCGCATCCCGCCGTTGTTCGCCCTCACCCCACACATCGATGGCGACGCAGCCGACCTCCTGACGCGCACACCATCGTCGGACGACATCGGCGGCCGCCACGGCGCCCGGACGACCCCCGTGGACGACGACTCCCACCCGTTGCACGCTCACCCAGCGTCCTTTCCCTCCGGGTGCCCCTGTTCGGCTGCGCGTGACCATGGAGGCACTGCCGAACACCGACCACCACCCATGGATCGATAACGTCACATTTCACGCCTTTTGTCTACCTTCTCGGGCATGGGAGGGCGTCCGGCGCACGTATCAGCAGGAAGCGGTGGAGGAGAGGTCCGAGGATGCCGACGACGGCGGCCAGTCCGACGGCGACGGCGCGGTCGGGGTGGGCGAGCGAGTCGTCCAGCAGCCGGACGGCGGCGAGCGCGAGCGCCAGCAGGGCGATTTTGGCGACGGCCAGCCGGACGAACGACAGAGGGGGCCGGTGGTGCGGGGGCCGGTCCCGCGGCGGCTGTGGTGGCACGGGCCGGTGATCTGTACGTCGGGCCGCGCGGCGTCGGCGGGCCAGGTGCAACAGCGGGGCGGCGACGAACAGGAGGACCAGCAGCTTCGCGGCGTGCTCCCGGGGCGGCGTTCCCTCGTTCAGCGCCCAGGCGACGCCTATGACGAGTCCGGCGGTGAGATAGGCCGGGTAGGGCTTGGTCGGATGCCCCCTCTTACGAGGGTCCGTGGCTCGCGCAGGGGATCGCGGAGCGCTGCTGAGGGGGCCGGGCGGAGGGTGACGCGTGGGGGTGGGCATGGCTGCCTCCTGGAGGGGGCGTCAGCCGAGTGAGAGGGGAAGGTGGCGCAGGCCGCGGAGGGTGATGTGGTCCTTCCATTCGGGCTCGCCGGCCAGCCGGGCCTGTGGGGCGCGCTGGAGCAGCGCCCGCAGAGCGATCCGCGTTTCGAGGCGGGCGAGCGGAGCACCGAGGCAGAAGTGGATGCCCTGACCGAACGCGAGGTGCCGTACGGGCGCGCGGCCGATGTCCAGCCGCTCGGGGTCCTCGTACGCCGCGGGGTCACGGTTCGCCGCGCCGATGAGCAGCAGCAGTGTGGTGCCCTCCGGGACCGGGACCCCGGCGACCTCGGCGTCCTGCAGGGCGAAACGGACGGTGAGCTGGACCGGCGAGTCGTAGCGCAGCAGCTCCTCGACCGCGTTGTCGATCAGGTCCGGGTCACTGCGCAGCCGCTCCAGTTGGTCGGGGTGGCGGAGCAGGGCGAGAGTGCCGTTGCCGATCAGGTTGACGGTGGTTTCGTGACCGGCGATCAGCAACAGCGTGCAGGTGGCCAGCAGTTCGTTCTCGGTGAGGGTGTCGCCGCCGTCGTGCACGCCGACCAGCGCCGAGAGGAGGTCGTCACCCGGTGCGCGACGACGCTTGACGACGAGTTCGCGCAGGTAGTCGGTGAACTCCCGGCGGGCCTGCGCCTCCTCTTCGGCGGCGCCGGGCGGGAGGAGGAAGTCGGGGACGAGGGCACGCGCCACCGCGTGCGACCACCTCAGCATCCGGGGGCGGTCGGCATCGGGCACGCCGAGCAGTTCGCTGATCACCGCTACGGGCAGGGGCGTGGCCAGTCCCTCGATGAGGTCGACCGGCCCCGGCGCGCTCTCCATGGCGGTGAACAACTCGGCGGTGAGCTCCTCGATCCGCGGCGCCAGAAGCTCCACGCGTCGCCTGGTGAACGCCTGGGAGACCAGCGAGCGCAGCCGTGTGTGGCTGGGCGGATTCAGTCCCAGGAAGCCGCGCACGGGGCGGCCGTCGTCATCGACCAGGACTTGGAGGGACGGGCGGGCCCGTCCGGTGAAGCGGGGGTCGTCGGTGTCCGCGTGCCCGAACCGTCCGTCGCGCAGGACCGCGGCGCAGTCCTCGTACCGGGTGAGCACCCACAGCTGCTCGGCTGGCCGCGCGAGCGGCGCCTGCGCGCGCCAGCGGGAGTAGAGCGGGTAGGGGTCGGCCCGATGACGCGGGTCGAGCAGGTCCTGCAACGACGGCAGTGCGGCCGTGGCGTCGACGTGGGTCATCGGTTCTCCTCGTCGTCCTCGGGCCGGTCAGCGGGGGGGGCGGGCCGGCGGCCGGTGTCTATGCGGGCGCGGCGTCGTTCGTGGGGGCGGCGTCGTTCGTGGGGGCGGCGTCGTTCGTGGGGGCGGCCGTGGCGGCGCCCGTGGTGCCGGTGGCCGCGATGCCGGCGAACAGCCACCGCATCGCCTGGCCCAGCAGCTCGTCCGGCACGCTGGCGGAGTCGATCCGGCGCTGGCGCAGCAGTCCCTGGAAGAGCGCCATGGCGATGGTGGCCACCGCATCGGCGGAGACGGTCTCGGGGGCCCCGATGTGGCGCAGCGCTTCAGCCATGAGGCTCGCCAACTCGGCCCGGGGCCCGCGCAGTTCCTCCGCAAGGGTTTCCAACAGCGGCGGATTGCGCACCGCGTAGAGCCAGAACTCGGCCTGGAGCGGAGCAAAGTCGGGGTCCTTGTCGGCGGCGTTCGCCAGCAGCCGGCCGAGTGCCGGGACCGGATCATCGCCGTGCTGTGCCTCGGCCACGATCTCGGTCGCCCGGGACACCTGCTGGCTGGCACGCTCCTTCAGCAGCTCGACGAAGAGCCGCTCCTTGCTGCCGAAATTGGAATAGACCGCGCCGATGGAGAAGCCCGCCGCCTCGGCGATCTCCTCCACGGAAGCCGCGGCGAACCCCTTGCGCGCGTACGTGCGCGCCGCGGCGTCCAGCAGCAGCTGCCTGGTGCGGGCCTTGGCCTCCGCCCTGGTCGGCCGGCGCTTCGGTGTGTGGTCGGCATCCGCGCTCATACCCTCCACACTACGAATAGCCACCGCTATGTCAATAGCGGACAGTATCCAGAGCGGGCGCAGTGTCGGGAGCGGGCCCCGACCGAGGACCGGCCGACGGTCCGACTGGCGGACCGGATCCATCGGGCGTTCCATGAAAATGACTGGACGGACTGGGCGGACTGAGCGGACTGGTCGAGGGAGAGAATCATGTTCGTGCCGACTGACAAGGTGGGACTCTTCCCGGTAGAGATGAAGATCGAGGACAACGACGGAAGCCCCCAAGTACGGTTCGCGTTCCAGAAGTTCACGGATTCGGGGGTCCCGGGCTTGGGCAGCACCTTCGCCGCGGCTTTCAACTTCTTCAGTTCGGATGTCACCGGCATCTCAACTTCCAACGATAGCCAGCGGTTGGACGCCGGAATCCTGGAGAGTTCGGACTTCCCCATTCCCGCACAGGAGCCCGATGCCAATCTGAGGACGTTCTCGGAGGCCGAACCCACCTCGGCTCTGGACGTCCAGCGCGTGAAACTGTTCCTGGGTGGGTTTCTGATGGGAACGTGGAGCGTGCAGTTCGAGACGCCGATCCATGTGTTCAACCTGGACGGCAGATGGGCCCAGGTCTGATGCCGTCGGGCCACGGTGTGGCTCGGTAGCCCACGTCACTCGATCCGCACGACGATTTACGTCACTCGCACCCGGTCGGCGGGCTCACCCCCACGGTCGCCGCCGTGACCGGCTCCGTAAAGTGTGGGTCATGTCGGCGGAATCACCCCTGATACAGAGCATGCGTGCGGCCGTTGCCGCGGCGCCCGATGACGTTCCCCTGCGGCTGCACCTCGCCGAGTTGCTGCTGACCGCGGGCCTCGGCGAGGCCGCGGTGGGCGAGGTTGCGGTGGCACTGCAGCACGCTCCCGGTGACGGCCAGGCACGGGAGTTGATGATCCGTGCGCTGACCGGCACGTCGGCAACCGGCCCCGGCGAGGCTGTACTCCCCCACCCACCGCAGCCCCCGGCGCCGACCGAGCCCGTACAGGCCCCCGCGACCGGCCCCGCCGCGGACTCCGCCTCCACCCCCCTCTCCCCCACCGTCACTTCCGATCCCCCTCCCACACCCACACCCACCACGGCCCCGCGCCCCGGTTTTGACTGGAAGGCCGCCGAGGACCAGGTGGGAGACATGGTTCCGCCCCGGTTCGTGGAGGCGCCGCTCAGTGTGGACGGCAGCGGTGATCCCGGGGAGGCGGCCGCCTGGGACGTGGAGCGACCCGGAGCCGTCCGGCTCGCCGACGTGGGCGGCATGCAGGAGGTCAAGGAGCGGCTGGAGGCCGCCTTCCTGGCGCCGTTGCGCAATCCGGAGCTGCGCCGCCTGTACGGCAAGAGTCTGCGCGGCGGGCTTCTGCTGTACGGGCCGCCGGGCTGCGGCAAGACCTTCATCGCGCGGGCCGTCGCCGGTGAGCTGGGGGCGAGCTTCCTGTCCGTATCGGTCAGCGATGTGCTCGACATGTGGATCGGCAACTCCGAGCGCAATATGCACGAGCTCTTCCAGACGGCGCGCCGCCAGGCCCCGTGCGTGGTCTTCCTCGACGAACTCGATGCGCTCGGTGGCAAGCGCAGCCGCACGCAGAGCGCCGGAATGCGCAACACCGTCAACCAGTTGCTGACCGAGCTGGACGGTGTCGAGGCGGAGGCGAACGAGGGCGTTTTCGTGCTCGCCGCCACCAACGTGCCCTGGGACGTGGACATCGCCCTGCGCCGGCCCGGCCGGCTGGACCGGACCTTGCTGGTGCTGCCGCCCGACGCGCCGGCCCGGGAGGCGATCCTCCGCTACCACCTCCGGGAGCGGCCCATCGAGAACGTCGACCTCGGCAAGCTCGTCAAGGCCACGGCCGGGCTGTCCGGCGCCGATCTGGCCCATGTGTGCGAGGCGGCGGCCGAGCACGCGCTGCTGGACTCGGCGCGTACCGGGACCGTGCGCATGATCGGGATGACGGACCTGCTGTCCGCGGCGGGGCAGGTCGCGCCTTCGACGGAGCCGTGGTTCGCGGCCGCCCGCAATGTGGCGATGTACGCGAACGACGGCGGGATGTACGACGACCTCGTGGCCTATCTGAAGAAGAGGCGCAAGCTGTGACCACTGTGCACCCGGCCGTCGAGAAGGCCCAGGCGCTCATCGATTTCGACCGCTACGACCAGGCCCTGGCCCTGCTCGCGCAGCACCTGGCCGAAAACCCCGACGACACGGGCGCCTGGATCAAGATCGGCTACTGCCACCTGAACACCGGACAGCCGGAACGAGCCCTCGACGCGGCTGCCGAGGCGCTCACCCTGACTCCCGGGGAATTCGGCGGGCTCATCCTGCACGCTCGGGCACTGACCCGGATACCCGACAGGGCGTGGCGCGAGGCGGAGCCCGTACTGCGCGAGGCGGTCCGGGCCGACCCGCACCACTGGTTCGGTTACGCCATGCTCGCCGACGCCGTGAGCCGTATGTCCATGGTCCGCCACGCCCGGGCGACCGGCGCCCAGGAACTCCGGCACGAGGACATGGCCGAGGTCCTGCGCGAGGCGGCCGACCTGGCGAGGGAGGCACTGCGACTGGGCCCCGAGGAGGTCTACGCCCACGAAGTCGCCCAGCAGATCGCCGACTTCTCGGGCAACCGGACGCTCGCCGAGCAACTCAACCGCGGCATCCTCCGGATCGACCCCACGCACGCCGAGGCCCTGGCCCGGCAGACCCGGCAGGCCGCCGAGGCCCCGGGCGTCCGGGCCGCGCAGGCCGCCGACCTGTACGCCGGCGGGCTGGCCGCCGTACCGGACTCCGCCGAGCTGCAACGCGGTTTGGACCGGGCGACGTACCGCATGCTGCGTGGGGTGCGGTGGCTCGCCCTGCTCTGCGTCGGCCTCGCCGGGGCGATGGTGGACCTGTTCGCCGTCGACGGCGAGGTGCAGCGGGAGTTGCCGCTGCCGCTCGGCCAGCGCCTGTGGTACCTCGTGCCGATGACCGCCATCTGGCTGGTCGGCGCACTGCTGCGCTACCGGCGCCGCCGCGCCGGCGTCCGGCTCAACGTGCGTTCGCTGATCCGCCGCCACGGATGGTCCCGCGTCGTGGTGGCCCAGGCGGCCTGGGCCATGCTGTGCGCCCTGCTGATCGCCGAAGTCCCCTGGACCGAACGGCCGTTGCCGCAGGTGCTCTTCTGGGCAGGGCTCGCGCCGACGCTCGCCACGGTCTGGTTCGACCGGCCCAGGAACCGCTGACGCGACGGCGGCGTTCGTCCGTGCACGAAGGGCGCGCCGCACCGGATGGGTCTCGGACGCGTCTCTCCACCATGACTGGGGTCCTGCGCCTGCCGTCCGTTCGTCCGCCGGGGCGGGAGCGACTGCAGGCGATTCCGCCGCGGCACACGGTTCCTACGGTGCTGTCGTGGCCCCCGTGTACTTCTTGATGAGTTCGTAGGAGTGGACGCGGTCGCGGAGGTCGTAGACCGGTGTGGTCAGCATCAGTTCGTCCGCTCCGGTCTCCTCGGCAAGTTGGGCAAGCCGGCGCAGGACGGTCTCGGGTGTGCCGACGGCTTGCTGGGCGCGGAAGCCGGCCAGGGCCTGCTGCTCCTGTGCCGTGAAGGGGTGGGTGGCCGCTTCCTCGGGCGTGGGGAAGGGGATCTCGCTCCGGCCCTTGAGGAGGCCCGCCTTGACGACGTTCATCGGCCCGATGCGCCACGCGGCTTCTTCTTCCGTTTCGGCGCAGACCGTCTCCACGCACACCAGCACCCGAGGGCGCTCGCTCCAGCGTGAGGGGGTGAACTCCGCCCGGTAACGCTCCACCGCCGCCCGGGTGTTGTCCGGCCGGATGTGGTGGGCGAGGGCGATCGGCAGGCCGAGGCGTGCGGCGAGTGCGGCACCCGCGGTGCTGGACGACAGCAGCCAGGGTTCCGGCAGCGGTTCGAGTGCGACCTCGTCGACGAGGAAGGACAGGGTCGCGGCCACGTCGTCGTGGTACTCGGCGTCCGTCGTCGGGCCTGCTCCGCGGCGTAGCGCCCGGGCGATGGCCTCGTCGAAGGTGCCGGGGCCGCGGCCGATGCCCAGGTCGATGCGGTCCGGGTGGAGGGCGGCCAGCGCTCCGAACTGCTCGGCCAGCATGAGGGGGGCGTGGTTGGGTGCCAGCACTCCGCCCGAACCGAGATGGATGGTCGAGGTCGAGGCGGCGGCGTGCGCGGTCAGCACGACGGGTGGGAAGGCGCCGATGGCCGGGGAGTGGTGGTGCTCGGCGTACCAGATCCGGTGGTAGCCCAGCCGTTCCATTTCCCGTGCGAAGGCGGCGGTGTCACGCAGGGTCTCCTCGGCCCGGGTGCCCGTTTGGACCATCGCGACTTCCAGCGCCGAAAGGCGTACATCGATCATGCCCTCAGCATAGGGACGCGTGTTCGATGAGATGCCTCGATCTACTGATTCGACGTCAATGAGTGACGCTGACGCTTGGGGCATCAAACCGCCGGCCTGCGCGCGTGCGGCGCCGCCGGCTGTGGCCCGGACGTCCGGGCCGCAGCGGCGCCACCCATCGATCCAGCCTGCCTCCCCGTCCGTTTTCGCCGTCAACCCTGCGAGTACCGGCAAGCACCCCGACCTACGGCGGACGCGAGCATTACTGGCCGCCCGCGTCCAGGTAGAGCACTCAGGGTGAATCGAAAGAGTGAAAAGATCTCAAACCCTTAACCAGAAGCTCACGACTGCCGAAGAGAAGTGACAGGAGGCGGTAGCGAGCCGCCGCGATCGATCGGGAGAAATTGCTATGTCACGCTTCACGCGAGTGACTGTTATTGCCGCTATTGCGGCAAGCACTGCGCTGGGCGGCATGTCGACTGCGTTCGCAGACAGTGAGGCGGCCGGCCAGGCGGTCGGATCGCCGGGAATTTTGTCAGGCAACGTCCTTCAGGTCCCGATCCACATTCCGATCAACCTGTGCGGCAACACGATCAACATCGTTGGCCTGCTGAACCCGGCCTTCGGCAACACCTGCATCAACGAGTCCCGGCGCCTGGTGCTTCTCCGCCACGACGAGCACCGTCACTTCGAGCACCACCACTACGCCAAGCACGTCGAGAAGAAGCACCACAAGAAGAAGAAGCACATGAAGAAGAAGCACCACCACCAGCCGTCCGGTGGCATCCACACCGGTGGCGGCGGCATGGCCAGCTAAAACGGGAGCCGTCCTGGGAGTGGCCCCCCGGTCACAGCACCACCCGGGATATCACTGAAGCCCGTAGCACAACACCCGGACCGGGTCGCTTCCTCCGACAGCCCTTCCACTTTCACCGGAGGAGACGGCCCGGCCCGGGCATTTTTGTGTGCCCGGGCAGTTCTTTCCGCCCGGGCACACAGGGGTGCCCGGGCAGCTTTGTGCGCCCGGGCAATTCTGCGTGCCCGGGCTGATGCGTTTCCCCTTTCCTTGCCGCAGGCCGGTGAGCGGACGGTGAGTGTGCGGTGAGGCGGCGTCGGCAGTGTGGGGGCATCGCCGGTTCCACAGAGCGGACCGGCCGCCGAGTGAGGGGCTGACGATGGCTGCGATGGCTGCAATGACGGGTGCGACGACGGGTGCACTGACGGGTAGGACGGCGTTGGTGACGGGCGGGTCCCGGGGCATCGGCCGGGCGGTGGCGCTGCGGCTGGCTGCCGAGGGCGCGTGGGTCGCGGTCCACTACGGGGACAACGAGGAGGCGGCCCGGGAGACGGTGGCCCGGATCGAGGGGGCGGGCGGACGGGCCCTCGCCGTGCGGGCCCGGTTCGGTGACGACGGCGCGGTGGACCGGCTGTTCGAGGAGCTGACGGCCGGGCTCGCGGGGCGGGGGCTGGACATCCTGGTCAACAATGCGGGCATCTCTTCGGGGAATTCGGTGGCGCAGGTGACCCGTGAGGAATGGGACCGGCTGCTCGCGGTCAACGTCACCGCACCGTTCTTCGTCATCCAGCGGGCCCTGCCGCTGCTGAACGACGGCGGCCGCATCATCAACATGGGCTCCACGGCCAGCCGGTTCGCCGTCTCCACGCAGATCGGCTACACCGTGACCAAGGCGGCACTGGAGTCCCTGGCCCCGTCGCTGGCCAATGAGCTCGGCCGACGCGGGATCACGGTGAACACGGTCGCACCGGGCGCGGTGCGGACCGACCTGACCGCCGCCTATACGTCCGTGCCCGAGGTGGTCGCCGGGCTGGAGGCGGTCACCGCGCTGGGGCGCCTCGGCGAGCCCGAGGACGTGGCCGACGTCGTCGGATTCCTGGCGGGACCGCAGGGACGGTGGATCACCGGCCGGACCATCGACGTCTCCGGCGGTACGTACCTCGGCCCGATCGTCTGACCGGTGCGGGTGGCTCACCACCCGCAGGCGCTGTGGATAATCACCCCCATGCGCTTCGGAATCCTCGGCGGGACGCTGATGTGGGGCGACGACGGGGCGGAGGTCTCCCTGGGCGGACCCGCACGGCGCGCACTGCTCACGTTGCTGCTCGTCCGGCCCGGCGAGGTCGTCCCGGCCGACCGGCTGGCCGACGGCACCGGGCCGCAGGGCACCCCGTCGCCGCACGCGTTGCAGTCCCAGATCTCCCGGCTGCGCTCGGCCCTGGGCGAGGCGGCGGCGATCGAGCGGACCGGAGCGGGCTACCGGCTCGTCGTCCCCGCCGACGACGTCGACGCCGGGCGGTTCGAACGGCTGGCGGAGCAGGGCCGGACGGCGCTACGGGAGGGCGAGGCACAGCGGGCGGCCGCCCTGCTGCGCGAGGCGTTGGAGCTGTGGCGGGGACCGGCGCTCGCCGACGCCGCCGACAGCGAGCCGGCCCGGGCCGCCGCCGCACGGCTGGAGGAGCTCAGGCTCTCCGTGCACGAGGACCGGATCGAGGCCGCGCTGCGGCTGGGCGAACACCGCGCCGTCGTACCGGAGTTGCGTGAACTCCACGACCGTCATCCGCTCCGGGAACGGCTGGCCGGGCTGCTGATGCGGGCGCTGTTCGCCGACGGCGGGCAGGCCGAGGCGCTGGTGGTGTTCGAGGAAACCAGGCGGCACCTCGTCGACGAGCTGGGCACCGATCCGTCGGCCGAACTCGTCGGACTGCACCACGAACTGCTCAAGTCCGACCCGTCCCCCTCCCCCACCGCGCCGCCCGCCCCGCTGACGGCCTTCGTCGGCCGGGCCGGCGAGGTGGCGGCGATCGCCCAACTCCTGCGCGAGGCACGGCTGGTGACGCTGACCGGGCCGGGTGGTGTCGGCAAGACCCGGCTGGCGGTGGAGGTCTGCGCGACGGAGACCGAGCAGGTCTGCTTCGTGGAGCTGGGCGCGCTGCGCGAGGGCGCGCTCGTACCGCCGGCCCTGCTGCGCGCCCTCGGCCTGCGGGAGCGGGGACTGCATGTGGCGGCCGGTGACCGGGATCCGCTGGAGCGCCTGGTCGCGGCACTGTCGGGGCGGGCGCTCCTGCTCGTCCTGGACAACTGCGAGCATCTCGTCGAGGAGATCGCCGCGTTGGCGGCGCGCCTGCTGGCGGCGTCTCCCCGGCTGAAGGTGCTGGCGACCAGCCGGGAGCCGCTGGGCGTCATCGGTGAGCACCTCCATCCCGTACGGCCGCTCGACGACGGGGCGGCCGTGGAGCTGTTCACCGCCCGGGCGCGCGCGGTGCGGCGCGGGTTCGTGCCGGACCCGCAGGCCGTACGGCGGGTGTGCCTGGCGCTGGACAACCTGCCGCTGGCCATCGAGCTCGCGGCGGCCCGGCTGCGCACGGTCGGTCTCGACGAGCTGGCGGCGCAGCTGCCCGACCGGCTCGCCGTGGCCGCGCGTGGCGCCCGGACGGTGGACGAGCGGCACCGGACGTTGCGCTCGGTGATCGCCTGGAGCTGGGAGCTGCTGTCCGAGCCGGAGATGCGGGCCGCGCGGCGCTTCGCGGTGTTCGCCGAGGGGGCGAGCGTCGCGTCCGCGGTGCGGGTGTGTGACACCGACGAGGAAACGCTGGAGTCGTTGGCCGACAAGTCGCTGCTGGAGTGGGCGGGCGGCCGCTACCGGATGCTGGCGACGATCCGCGCCTACGCCACCGAACGGCTGGCGGCCGCGGGCGAAACGGCGGCGGTGCGGCGGGCACACGCCCGGACGCTGCTGGAGCTGGCCCGCGACGCCGAACCGTGGCTGCGCCGGCAGGAGCAGCTCCAGTGGCTGGCCGTCCTCGCGGCCGAGCACTCCGATCTGCTCGCGGCCGTGCAGTGGGCGGTGGCGGCCGGGGAGGCCGGGACCGCCGCTGAGCTGCTCGCCTCGGCCTCGACGTACGGGTGGTTCCGGGGTGTCTCCGGCGCGCTGGCGCCACCGGCGGTCGCGCTGCTCGACGCCGTGGGCGACGCTCCACCGGCCGGGCACGGCGAGGCGTACGCGATCTGTGTGCTGCTCGCGGCGTCCGGACCGGCGGGCCGCGAGGTGTGGCGCCGTCACCGGACCGCGGCCGGAAGGGCCCTGGCAGCGGCGTGGTCGGGCCCCGAGGCGGGTCGCTACCCGGCCGCTCTGCTGCTCTGGATGATGCACAACGCCGGTGACGGCGACGGGCCCGCGGCCCTCGCCCTCGTCTCCGCCCAATGCGACCGGCCCGAGCCGTGGGTGCGCGCGGTCGCGCACTACGTCTCCGCCTTCGGCTTCCTCGGCAACGGGCAGGGGGAGAAGGCCGATCCGGCACTGCGTACCGCGGTGGCAGGATTCCGCGCGCTGGGCGAGCGATGGGGTGCCGCGCTGGCCCTGGACGCGCTGGCCGGTCTCGCGGGCGCGCGCGGCGCCCGCGAGGAGGCGCTCGCGCTCACCGAAGAAGCCCTCGCCCTCGCCGAGCAGTTGGGCGCCTGGGAAGACTGTGCCGACCTGCTGGTCAGCCGGGGCGACCACCGCATGGACGCCGACCCGGCCGCGGCGCGCGCCGATTACGCCCAGGCCGCCGAGTTCGCCCGACGGGCCGGCAGCGCCTCGGCCGCGGCGGCCACTCAGCGGGCATTCGGCGACCTCGCCCTCCTGGCCGGGGATCCGACCGCGGCGGAAGAGCTGTACGCACAGGCCCTGGCGCAGCTCGACCCGCACTGGATCAAGGGGCTCGGCCACCGGGTCCGGGCGCTGGCCGGACTCGGCCGCGCGGCAGAGTCCCGCGGCGACCGGTCCGAGGCCCGGGCCCACTACCAACGGGCCGCCCGGGCCGCCGCCGTCCCCGGAGCGACCCTGCCCGACGCGCTGCGCTTCCTGGGACTGCCCGAGTCGTGGGTCGAGGCGGTCAGCGGCGGATGACAGCGCGGACATGCGTGTCACTCTTCTTCGAGCCACATCTCTTCCATGTGGCCGGTGACGTCTTCGGTGTGCCGCACGCGGAAGAGGGAGGTGATGCGGCCGGTGTGGTCGAGGGGCGCGACCTTCTTGAGGGCGAGGCGGCACAGGCCCTCCCAGGAGAATTCGTGGGCGGCGGCGTCCAGGTCGACATAGGCGTCGGACAGTTCGGCTGCCGTGATGCCGAAGGCGGCGGCCACGTCGGCCGGTGAACCTTCGGCGTCCCAGTACTCCTGGCCTGCTGCGTACTGACCGGCGGCGAAGAGCCGGACCCCGCTGGGGTGGATGATCTTGTAGGCACCGTAGGTCAGCCGGTCCTCGACCGTGCACGAGGCGATGATCACCGCGTCCGGGAAGCGCTCGGCGAGGGATTCCGCTTCCTTCTCGACCGGATAGCTGCCGTTGCACTGCACGAGACCGGGGTCGGTGATCTCGGTGACGCCGCCCCAGCATCCGACCCGGACCAGTTCCAGGTCCGCGCGGGTGCCGGCGAATGCGTCATCCGTCGCCGGGACGGTTCCCAGGTCTTCGAGGACCGCGTCGATGGTGCCGAAGGACTCGGCGAACCGGCGGGCCGCGACCGGGTCGTGCGCCGGGAGACCGGTCGCGTCCGTGGGGACTCCGGGCCGGACGAGGGTGAGCTCGTATGCGCCGTACCGGACGACGTCCGCGTCCGGCGGGAGGTCCCAGAAGGAGGATTCGGTGAGTCCGGAGTCCGTCATGGGCGTCACATTAACGCTCCCGCGAACGGGCGTCGGGGCGCGGTGAGTTGGGCGCCGGGCGGTGCACCGGGGTGGTGACCGGCACGGCTTCCGCGAGCTGTGAAGCGCATCACAACGGGGGGCTGTCACGGTTTGCCGGTGCGGAGTGTCTCGATGGGCAGCCGAAGAGAGGAGCCGGGTGTGATGCCGAGGTGTCGATGGGTACGCACGGTGGGGGCGGGCCATGGCTGAGGATGCCTTCACCGCACACCGTCCGCTGCTGTTCACCCTCGCCTACGAGATGCTGGGCAGCGCGGCCGACACCGAGGACGTGCTCCAGGAGAGCTATCTGCGGTGGCGCGCGGTCGATCCGGCCGCGGTCGAGCATCCGCGCGCCTACCTGGTCCGTACGGTGACCCGGCAGGCCCTGAACCACCTGCGCGCGGTCAAGGCGCGGCGGGAGGAGTACGTCGGCACCTGGCTGCCCGAGCCCCTCCGCACCGCACCGGAGGTGGGCGAGGACGCGATCCTGGCCGAGTCGGTGTCGATGGCCATGATGCTCGTCCTGGAGACGCTGAACCCGACCGAGCGGGCGGTGTTCGTGCTGCACGACGTGTTCGGCTACACCCACGGCGAGATCGCCGCCTCGATCGGCAAGACCGAGGTCACCGTCCGGCAGATCGCCCACCGCGCACGCGGGCACGTCCACGCACGGCGCCGCCGCTTCGCACCCGATGCCGTCGCCGGCCGGGAGATCGCCCAGCGGTTCCTGCTCGCCGCGACGACCGGCGAAGTGCAAGTTCTGATGGACCTGTTGGCACCCGATGTCGTGGTGCTCTCCGATGGTGGCGGAAAGGTGTCCGCCGCCCGCCGCCCGATCGTCGGCCCCGCCGACGTCGCCCGGTTCGTCCTCGGCGTGGTCCGCACCAGCGCCGCCACGTCCCGCGCCGAGCCGGCCACGTACAACGGCATGCCCGCGGCCCGGTTCGTCACCGGCGACACGCTCGACTGGCTGGTGGCGTTCGAGATCCACGACGGACGGATCACCGGCCTCTACGGCATGCGCAACCCGGACAAGCTGCACCGCGCGGATGCGGTGTGCCCACTCGACAGAGGAGTACCCAGCCGTGGAAACCGTGACCGTTGAACGCGTCATCGACGCCCCGATCGACGAGGTCTTCGCCTGGCTCACCACGACCACCCACTACACGAGCTCGCCCTTGGTGGTGCGTTGCCGGCTGACCCGGCACGGCGAGGGCGCGCCCTACGGGGTCGGCGCGGTGCGCAGTCATCTCTGGTGGGTGGGCTGGTTCCGGGAGCGCATCACGCACTACGACCCGCCGTACGCCACCGAGTACGTCGTCGAACGCAGCCTGCCGCCGTCGAGGCACGAACTCGGCCGGATGACGTTCACCGAGGTCGACGGCGGCACCGAGGTGCGCTGGACCACCCGCGCCGAGATCCGCCTCCCGTTGCTCGGTCGTCCGCTCACCCGGCTCCTCGTACGGCCGCTCCTCACCCGCGCCTTCGGCAACATCCTCAGCGCCGCCACCACTGCGCTGACCCCACAGCCCCAACGGAACCGGGTGTGACCACCGTTGGTGCCGGGACCGAGGCCACGACCGCCGCACCGTCGGCGGTCGTGGCAGAGTGATCGCATGTCACTCTCCACGCCGCAAGGGCGAAGACGCCTCGCCGCCGCACTTCTCCTCCTGGGCGCCGCGCTACCCCTGACGGCCTGTGGTCAGCAGCGCGTCGCAGCCGGTGCGCCGAGCACATCCGCCGGTGCGAGTCCCGCCTCCCGCCCCACCCCGCCCGGGCCCGGCGCCTCTCCCTACGTGGAACCAGGGGCCCACGACGGAGCCCCGCACTACAACGAGAACAACGCCGGCCGGCAGTCCCGCGAGATGTCCCCGGCCGGCGAGAAGGACGCGCAGCGGGAGGCCCACCGCATCGAGCCGGTCCTCAAACGCCTCTGGCAGCAGGGGAAGTGGGACCCCAAGAGCGTCCGCTCGGCGATGCTCGCGCTCGGGTACGAGGAGCAGCGGACCGGCTCCAAGGGCGAGCAGTTCGGCGGGAAGCTCGACGTGCGGGGCATGGAACCCCGCTTCGAGGGCGACCGTTACGTCACGCACGAAGGCGCCCGTATCGGCCTCCGCGTCCACAACGACGCCTGCGTCACCGCGTTCGTGCAGAAGACCAACTACCAGGTGCAGGTCAACGGGCCGTACCCGGAGTCGGGTTGCTTCGAACCGCCCTTCGCGCACTGACGGCGAGGCCACTCACCGGGCAGTTCGGCAAGGCTCCTCCGGCGAAGGGAGGTCGCGCCGTCGCGGGCCACGATCGGCGTTCCCGCCCGGCCGTCTCCGATCGCCTCTAGACTTCACCTTCCTCTGGTAAGTCGGACTCACTCTGCGGGGCGGGGGGCGGGCTGCGGATGGGCGAGGTGCGCACACTCGGGGACGAGGATTTCCCGGCGATGTTCCGGTCGGCCGACACCGCTTCCCTGTCGGGGCAGCGGCGTTACCTGACCGGTACGAAATGGCGGCTGCTGCTGGCGATCGCCGCCGCGGGCTGCGCGGTGTCGAGCGCGGACGCGGCGGTGGCGATGGTGCTCCTGGCGTTCCTGGCGACCGTCTATCTAGAGGTCTGGATGCTGACCGAGCGGCCGGAGCGGGCCTGGTACGACGGGCGTGCCCTGGCCGAGTCGGCGAAGACGCTGTCCTGGCGGTACGCGGTGGCCGGCGATCCCTTCCCCGCCGACCTGCCCGCGGACACCGCGGAGCGCAGGTTCCACCAACGCCTGGCACTGCTGCTGCGGGAGGCGCCCAGCGACAGCATGGTCCCGGTCGGCTCGATGGCCGCCACCGAGGTCATGGCCGAGCTGCGCCGGGGCCCGTTCGCGGACCGCAAACAGGCCTACCTCACCGGACGCATCGCCGATCAACAGCAGTGGTACGGGACCAAGGCCACCATGAACATCACCCTCGCCCGCCGCTGGCGGATCGGCCTGATCACCATCGAGGGGCTGGGCGTACTCGCCGCCGTACTGCGCCTGTTGAAAATCATCCCGTTCGACCTGCCCGGCGTTCTGGCGGCGGTGCTGGGCGCCGGGGCCGCGTGGTTCGCGGTCCGGCAGTACGAGTCGCTCGGCCGGGCCTACACCTTCGCGGCGACCGAACTGAGCATCGTGCACCAGCGGCTGACCGCGGTGCACGACGAGTCAGGGTGGGCGCAAGAGGTGGCCGACGCGGAGGAGGCCATCAGCCGGGAGCACACCATGTGGCGGGCGTCCCGCGGCGCGGTCTAGAGGGCGGCCACGGCGGCCGCCCTCTAGTGCAGGATCTTTTCCTTCGCCCGTTGGAATTCCGCCTCGGTGATGTCGCCCCTGCTCTTGAGCTCGGAGAGTTTGGCCAGCCTGTCCACGTCTTCGGCGGGGCCTCCCGCCACGTCCCGGATGTAGGCGTTCATGGCCTCCTGCTGCGCCCGCGCATGGTTGATCTCGCGTTCACCCATCTCACGGCCGCGCGCGATCACGTAGACCAGCACGCCGAGGAACGGGACGAGCATCACGAAGATGAGCCAGCCGGCCTTCGCCCAGCCGTTCATCTTCCGATCGCGGAAGATGTCGACGATGATCCGGAACAGCAGGACCAGCCACCATATCCACAGGAAGATCCACATCACGGTCCAGAAGGCACCGAGGACCGGATAGTCGTACGCCAAGTACTCCATCGCTCTCTCCTGATCACCAGCCGAAAGACACCAGTGGTACGCCCTCACCGTCGCGCCCGCCGGCCGCCGACGGCATCACCCGCTACGGGCGAACCGGCGGGTCGGGCGGGGAGTCGTCCGCACGGGGGCCGGGGCCGGGTGGGGAGTCGTCCGCACGGGTGCCGGGGCCGGATGGGGTGCCGGCCGGCGCTGGTGCCGGTGGGGCAGCGGACGGCGGAGTACCGGTTGCGGCGAGCACGCCCAGCAGCACCAGCACGACGAGGACGATGCCGAGGACGAGGGCGACCGAGGCCGGTGTCGGGTAGTTCCACAGCACCAGGACCAGCGCACCGATCGCGATGACGATCCCGGTCGTCCAGGCCCGGTGGGCATCCAGCCACCGGCCCACTCCCCCGGTGCGCACGCCGACGTGGGCGAGCCGCCTGCCGGCCGCGCCCGTGGCCCTGGCGGTGCCGGAGCGTACCGCGCGGGCCGGGCGGCCGGGTCCGTAGAGGTAGGCGGCGATCGCGGTGATCACGGCGACCACGAACACCGTCCAGGTGCTGTTCCGCAGGAAGCGCACCAGCGTGTCGAAGACGGCTGCCGCGGCCTGCTGGGTCTGGGTGCTCGGGGGCACCGAATCCAGGTACTGGCGGCGCGCGAACGCGATCCCGACCACGAGCAGCAGCATCAGCACGGCGAGTCCGACGCCCGCCGTCAGCAGCGTGGCCCGGTGGGCCGGCGCCGTCCACACCGCCAGCACGACCAGCACCAGGACCGTCACGGGCAGCCAGACACCGACGATGTCGAGCACCATCATGGCGTTCTGCGCCTGCTGGAGCTTGTCCGTCTTCAGCAGGACGACCTGCCGGTCGACGTCGGGGATGTACTTGGCCTTGTCGAAGCCGCGGTCGATGAGCCGTTGCTGGACCTTGTCCACGACGGTCCCGATGTTCAGGACGACGGTGTTGCCGCGGGCCTGGATCGCGCTGTTGCCCTCGCCTGTGAGGACCTTGACCACGGCCGCATGGGCGCGCAGGTTGGCGGCGTCCCAGACCTTCGCGAACTCCTCGCTGGTGACCACCTTGTAGACCACTTTGTGGACCACGTCGGTCACCGCGTTCTCCAGCGGGCCGCCCAGTCGCCTGGTCTGGTTGACCACCACGGGCGGCGCGTTGCGCTGGGCGAGCGACTTGGCGAGGGCGTCGGTGACCCGTTTGACGTCGAGCTCCTTGACCACGTCGTTGGTCAGCCTCGTGGTCACCGCGTTCTGGATCGCCGGCTCACGGGCCAGCGGGGCGACGGTCTGCACGTAACGGTGGGCGTCGGAGACCTGGGACTGCGCCCAGGCGGCCACGGCACCGAGCGGAGCCAGCAGGAAGGCCAGGACGAGGAGGACGGCCGCGCTGGCGGTGCGCAGCTTCCGGTGTTGTACGTGCGAGGCGCGCCGGAGCCG
The DNA here is from genome assembly GCF_055657085.1 of Streptomyces sp. NPDC107765. Lineage (NCBI taxonomy): Bacteria > Bacillati > Actinomycetota > Actinomycetes > Kitasatosporales > Streptomycetaceae > Streptomyces > Streptomyces sp. NPDC107765. The sequence goes on from NZ_JBVKBL010000001.1 coordinate 770,460, forward strand.
CTCGTACTCGTGGCGCTCGGCGGAGCTGAGGGGGCGGCGGTCCTCCGGGCGGTCGGGACCGTTCGGGCCGGGGGTGGCGGACGTGGACATGCGCGGCTCCTCCCTGGCCGGCCCTTGCCCTGAGGCGCCCGCACGGGGTCCCGCCCGGGCGCGGCCCGCAACTCGGGGGCGCGGGCCAGCAGAATTCCCTCGTAGGCTGCCGCGTCCGGGCAGGGCGGCCATCACCCGTTCCAGGTGGCCTTGGCGCTGCCGGCGGGGCGGCAGCCGCCTCCACTCAGGGGACTCGGCCGCCGGGCGCCGCCCGTGCTGCGGCCCGGCGCGGGCTGCCGACGTTACGCTCCGTGCGACCGCGAAACCCGCGAGCGAACAGGCGGGCCGGAGCCCACGGTGCCCGAGGCCCGGCACCCGCCGCGCCCGGCCGAAGGAGCACAGGTGAGCGGAAACGGCGGGTGGGCCATCGCTGCGGTAGCCGCCGTCACCGGCGGATACGCTCTGGTCTCCCGGCGACTGGCCGCATTCTCGGTATCGGCCCCGATGGTGTTCACCGCGGCCGGCGTGGTCATCGGTCCGGTCGGTCTCGGGCTGCTCGATCTGAAGCACGACGCCGGCCCGGTGCTCACCCTCGTCGAGGCGGCCCTGGCGCTGGTCCTGTTCTCCGACGCCGCCACCGTGCGCTCCGAGGAGATCCGCAGCGGCTGGTTCTTCCCCGCCCGTCTGCTCGCCGTCGGACTGCCGTTGACGATCGTGGGCGGCGCCCTGCTGGCGTGGGCACTGCTGCCGGGGCTGAGCGGCTGGGAAGTGGCGCTGGTCGCCGTGATCCTCGCGCCCACCGACGCGTCCGTGAGCAAGAGCGCGGTGTTCGCCCCGCGCATCCCCGCGGTCGTGCGGCACGGGCTCAACGCCGAGTGCGGCCTGAACGAGTGCCTGGTCCTGCCGCTCTTCGCCGTCCTCCTCGCCGGGCTGCCCGGGACGGCGGCCGCGCACCAGGGAGTACTGGGGACTCTCCAGCGGGTGCTTCTGCTCAGTCCCGCGCTGGGGCTGGCGGTCGGTGGCGTCGGTGGGTGGCTGCTGCTCCGGTCGCGTGCCGCGGACCGGATCACTCCTGACTGGCGACGCATCCTTCCGCTGGCCCTCGCCACCGGAGCGGGCGCGCTCGCGGCGGTCACGGAGGGCAGTCCCTTCGTCGCGGCCTGGGTGGCGGGCTTCGTCTTCTCGGTGGCCCTGCGCCCGGCGGCCCGGCCCGGCACCGGTCGGGACGGCGAGGACGGCACCCTTGATGCGGTCGAGCACCTGGCCGCGCTGCTGGCCGCGCTGAGCTTCCTGGTCTTCGGCGCGGTGCTGCTCGGCCCCGCGCTCACGCGTCTGAGCTGGCACGCCGTCGGCTACGCGGTGTTGAGCCTGACCGTCGTCCGGCTGCTGCCCACCCTCCTCGCGTTCGCGGGCAGCGGGCTGCGTGCGCCCACCGTGTGGTACACCGCCTGGTTCGGTTCCCGCGGTCTGCCCTCCCTCGTCCTCGGTCTGCTCGTGGCGACCGAGGCGGCACCCGGGGCCCTGCCGACGGGCACCGTGGTCGCCCTCACCGTCGGGCTCAGCATCCTGCTGCACGGGCTCTCGTCCGTCGTCCTGGCGGACCGGTACGGGCGGTGGTACGAGGGAGCCGCGGCCCGCCGGCCGTCGCTCCGCGAGAGCGTGACGGACCGGCTGCTCGACGAGCGCCGGCCGGCCGAGTGGAAGAGCGAGTGACCACGGCGCGCCGGCGGGCCCCGGCGGTCAGTCCGGCCGGGCGGTGATCCGGCCGCGGTGCACGGCCTCGGCGAGTGCCCGGAAGTCGCGCTCGTTCTGGTCGGCGTAGGTTTCGGCGAACTCGGCCAGGGCCCGGTCGAAGACGTCCTTGCCGCCCAGGTAGGCCGCGATGGCGATCCGGTCGCCGGACCGGGCGTGGGCGCGGGCCAGTGTCGCGCCGCACAGCTCGCCGTAGAGCCGCATCCGGCCGGGCGGCATCCGCTCGGTGTGGGCGCTGCCCTTCCAGTCGTGCAACTGCCGTACGTAGAAGTCGCGTTGACGCCCGTCGATGCCGGTAACGCGTTCCCAGCCGAGGAAGATGTCGCTGACGGACTGCATCAACTGCTGGCCGTGCACCACGCGTTGGCCTTCGTTGGCGTACCCCGTCGGGTCCGTGAACGGCGCCAGGACCGACGGGCCGGCCTCCTTGGCCTGCAGGAACAGGGGGTCGTCGGCGTCCCTGCCGAGCAGCAGCACGATCCAGCATCGGGTGCCCACACTGCCGACACCCACGACCTTGCGGGCCGCGTCGACCATCCGGAACTGTCGGAGGAGGTGCCGGCGGTCGGCGGGGAGGCTCTGGCCGTAGCGTGCGACGAGGAGGCGGAGGTGTCCTTCGAGTGCGGCGCGGTCGGTTCCGGTCATCAGGTCGCCCAGCGGGACGATCAGGGGCGGGTCGGCGGCTATCCGCCGGGTGCCGTCGACGACCTCGGTGAGCCGCTCGAAGGACTGCAGGTGATCGCGGCTGTGTGCGGTCTCCAGCGTCCGGGCGAACCGGCGGCGTCCCCGCTTGCCGAGCCGGTCGGCGAACAGCACGCGCAGGTCATCGGTGCCGGACCGGGCGTACCACACGTCGAGGTGGCGCATACCGGCGAAGCCGCGCATCGTCTGCCGGTAGGAGCGGACGGTGGCACGGACGACGTCCCGGCGCTGTTCGGCCGCGAAGCCGTTGGCGCGGCCGGCGATCGCCATGCTGGCGGCCAGGCGTTTGACGTCCCACTCCCACGGGCCGGGCAGGGTCTCGTCGAAGTCGTTGAGGTCGAAGACCAGCTGGCGCTCGGGCGAGGCGTAGAGCCCGAAGTTCAGCAGGTGGGCGTCACCGCACAGCTGGGTCTCGATCCCGGTACACGGGCGGGTGCCGAGGTCCGCGGCCATGAGGGCCGCGGCGCCGCGGTAGAAGGCGAACGGCGACTCCAGCATCCGCCCGTAGCGGAGGGGCACGAGGTCCGGCACGCGTCCGGCGCTCTGCCGGTCGAGCGTCTCGACCGGGTCGGGCCGGTCCGGGCCGGGCTCGAATGCGGCGTGGGACGAGCGCGGCAGGCGTTCGCGCACCGCCTTGCCGCGCCTGGCGCGTTCGGCCGGTGTCGGGAGGGATCCGTCCGTCCTCACGGCCCGTCCCTCCCTCCGTCGGCCAGCCGTGACCGGTGCCGTACGAACCAGGCGCCGGCCGCCAGGAAGGACGCCACGACGAGGACGAGGAGGGCGGTCCCCCAGAATCCGCCGACGACCCGTACGCCGGCCAGCACGACCGCGGCGGCGGCGAGGAAGGGCACCACGGTGAGGGCGAGGAAGCGCAGGATGGCGGCGATGCCGGCCGCCCGGGGCACCCGGGTGATCCCACGCCGGTGCCGGACCCGGTCCCCGGTGGCCCCCGGGGTGTAGTACTGCACGGCTTTCGCACCGAGCCGCAGGCTGTTCTGCCGGTAGAACCACGCGAGTGCCGGCACCCAGATCAACGGCACCACCATGCCCACGAGGAAGAGGGCCGTGATCAGGGCCGTCGACATCACCCGCTGGAGTGTGCCGGGCTTCTCGCCGCCCCCGGTGATGCCGAGGATCGCCGCCATCCTGACGACCAGGGACCACCGCGTCCGGCGGGGGAGCCGGCCCCGGCCGCCCTGCGGGTGGCGCGGCACCTCGGGCAGCGCGGCCTCGGCCGCCTCGGTCGACGGGTACACGTCCTGCAGGACCAGCAGGTCCGCCACGCGTCGTTCGCTGCGGGGGTCCTGTCCGGCGAGCGCGGCCAGTTCGAGGATCATGTGCGCCTGGGCGAGCAGCGCCGCCACGAAACTGACCGGCATGAGGACCACGAAGGGCCCGCCGAGCGCGGCGCCGTCGGCGATGGTCAGCCGCGTTCCGTGGGCGATGGTGTCCCCGGCGAGCTCGGCGTCCCCGGCCTCAGGCTTGCGCTGCCTGCGCCGCTCCGTGGCGGCCGCGGCCCGCGGACCGAACCGCCGCACCGCGAAGAAGGCCAGCTGCTCGGGCATGTGCCGGGGGTCGGCCCAGATCATCGGCAACAGCGCCTGGGCCTGCACCCTCGTCGAGTCGTCCGGCCGGGCCGGCCGCGACCCGTCGGTGGTCCGTCTGCCGCCGTTCATCCGGCTCCAGTTCCTCCGCTGTCTGCGTGGCGCCGGGCCCCCTCCTCGGCCGTGGTGGTCCGGGCTGTGGTGGTGCCCCGGCGGGGGACGGCTGGTGCGGTCCGCCGCCACTGGTACGGCCTGCACCCGGCGGCACTGCCACTGTGCGGGCCGCCCGTCCGGCCTGCCTCACCCGTTGCGGGTGACGGTGGCGGCTCCATCGGGCCGCCACCATGGGGCCCATGAGCCCAGGAGAGGCCATGCGAGGTGTCGTCACGCCCGGGCGGGCGGGGCAGCGCTGGAGCGCGCGGCTGGCGATCGTGGCGAGCGCCGGCGCGGCGGTGCTCCTGCTGTCCGTGGCGGGGCTGCGGAGCCTGGTGCTGGTCGCCATGGGGATGGCGGGGCTGGTGGTTTCGGCGGCGGCCGGCTGGTGGGCACTGTCCCGCCGGGGTGTGGCGCGCGGTGTGGCGCTGGTCCTGGCCGTGCTGGCGCCGGTGGCGGTGCTCGTGTCGTATGTGGCGGCGCACCTGCTCTGGCTCGTGCTGGTCTCGTTGGGGCTGTGGGTGCTGGCCGCCGCCGCGGGCTGGGCCGCACTGCGGGCGGATGCCGTCGCGCGGGCGTCCCCCGGTCGTGCGGTCCCCCCGCCCGGGCGGGCCTTCCTCCTGATGAATCCGCGCTCCGGTGGGGGCAAGGTGGGGCGTTTCGGGTTGCGGGAGAAGGCGGAGGCGCTGGGCGCGGAGGTACTGCTGCTCGACACCGCCCGCCACGATGACGTGGCCGGGCTCGCCCGCGACGCCCTCGCCCGTGGTGCCGACCTGCTCGGTGTGGCGGGCGGTGACGGGACGCAGGCGCTGGTGGCGGCGGTGGCGGCGGAGCACGACGTGCCGTTCATGGTGATCCCGGCGGGGACGCGCAACCATTTCGCGCTGGATCTGGGGCTCGACCGGGACGACCCGTCGCAGAGTCTCGCGGCGTTGACCGACGGGGTGGAGGTTCGGGTGGACCTCGGGCGGGTCGGGGGACGCGCCTTCGTCAACAACGCCTCCTTCGGTGCGTATGCGGAGGTCGTGCAGAGCCCGGCGTACCGCGACGACAAGGTCGGCACGCTGCTGCGGCTGCTGCCGGAGGTGCTGACCCACCAGCACGGGCCCCGGCTGTCGGTCAGCGCCGGGGACGTCGGCGTCGACGGGCCCCAGGCCGTGCTGGTCAGCAACAACCCGTACCGGGTCGGTGATCGCGCCGGGCTGGGCCGTCGCGACCGGCTCGACGGGGGTGTGCTGGGCATGGTGAGCGTGACGGTCGACAGTGCGGTCCAGGCGGCCGGTCTGCTGCGCGGCCGGCATGCGCAAGGGCTGGTCTCGCTGACCGCCGAGGCCCTCGTGGTCGACGCCGACCGGCCGGAGGTGAGGGTCGGGGTCGACGGCGAGTCGCTGGCGCTTCCCACCCCCGTGCGCTGCGTCTCGGAGCCGGCCGCGCTCCGGGTCCGGGTGCCCCGGCACCGTCCGGGCGTCCCGCCGGCCCGGCCGCGGCTGGACTGGCGGCGGCTCGGCACGCTCGCCCTCCCCGCCGGCCGTGGGTCAGCCGCCGGCTGAGCGGGCGGCTTCCCTGGCCGGTCGCTCGGCGGGCAGTCGGCGGGTGAACGGGAAGGCGGCGAGCGGGACGGCCGCGGCTGCCAGGACGGCGGCCTTGAGGCTGTTCAGCTGCGCCGTGGCGTAGGAGTCGACCAGCGCATCGGTCTCGGACGGCGGCAGCCCGGTGCGTTCCGCCGCCGCGCGCACATGGTCCGTGCTCACGAAGCTGACCCCGGCCTCCATGGCGATGCCCGCCTCGTGACGTGCCGCGTCGGAGATCTTCGGGTTGTCCTCGATCTGCGTGGTGAAGGCACTGACCAGGGCGCCGATCAGCAGGGATCCGATGAGCGCGGTGCCGAGGGACGACCCGAGGTTCTGCGCGGTGTACTGCAGGCCGCCCGCTTCGCTGCGTTCGCCCTCCCCGACGCTGGACTGCACGATGTTGCCGAGTTGCGAAGCGAGCAGTCCCATGCCGAGGCCGAGGACGGCCATCGCCAGGCCGAAGGAGAGGTTGTCGATCCGGGGCTCGATCGTCGCGAGGAGCCACCCGGCCGCCACGACGAGCACGAGGAGACCGCATCGCACCACCGTGCGCGGTGCCGCGATCCGGCCGAGGAGGGGGCCGCTCATGGCGGACAGCAGCATGGCGACCGACACCGGCAGCAGGCGGACTCCGGTCTCGAAGGCGTTGAGGCCCTGGACGACCTGGAGGTACAGCGGGATGACGAAGAACAGACCGAGCAGCACGAGGTTCTGGCAGAGCAGCATGGTCAGGCCGGAGCGCAGCGGTGGGATGGCGAAGAGGGACAGCCGGACCAGCGGGTTCCGCCCGTGTTCGTACTGTCGCCGCTCCCGCCGGCAGAACAGCCACAGCACGGCGGCTCCGGCGGCGATGACGAACAGGGTCGGGGCGAAGCCGAACAGGAGGAAGGGCGGGTTGCGCGGTTTCAGCCATCCCCAGGAGCTGCTCTGCAGCACGCCCAGGACGACGAGGGCGAGCCCGGCCGCGGACAGTGCGACGCCCCCCACGTCCAGCTTGGTGCGCGGCCCCGGCGGGGCGTCCGGGATCCACCGGATCACGCACAGCATGGCGACGACCAGCACGACCTCACCGGCGAACACCAGCCGCCAGGTCAGATACGTCGTCACCCATCCGCCGAGCAGCGGCCCCACCGCGATGCCGGCTCCGGCCAGACCACCGATGACGCCGTAGGCGACCGACCGGTCCCGGCCCCGGTACGCGCCGGCGACGAGCGCCGCGAGGGCCGGGAGGACGAGCGTGGCACCGAGTCCCTCGATCACGGACCAGCCCAGGGTCAGCACCCATAGGGACGGCGCCAGCGAGGTGAGGGCGGAGCCGACCGCGTAGACGATCAGTCCCACGGTGAAGGTCCGGCGGCGCCCGAACGCGTCGCCGAGCTTCCCGCCCGTGATCATGAAGGCGGCCATGACCAGTGTGTAGAGGGTGATGACGGCCTGGATCGCGGTGACCTCGGTGTCGAAGTCCTCGACCAGCCTGCTGATGGAGACGTTCATCACCGAGGTGTCCAGCACCATCAGGAACTGCGCCGTCCCGAGCACGATCAAGGCCCGCCATCGCTGCATGCCTGCACCTCTCCGCGTTCCGGTGCTCCCCGATGAGGGGCGAGCGACTCTTGATCGCACCCTAGAGCCGTCCGGTGCCCGACGGTCGCCCGGCCACGGGCGTGTCACCCGCCCGGCCAGGGCCGCCGCGCAGCCGTCGTGCGATCACCGGCCGGCGGTGGCGAAATGGACGTGCGGGGACATGACGGGCGGGCAGGGACCTGACGGGGCCGCGTTCGCCGAGCAGCCGGGCCCGGTGTGGTGCACGGGTGCGAAGGCGGGGCCGCGGGCCCGTCGCACGGTGGTGATCGGATGGCTTCGAGCGGACGCGCGCTCCCGGACGCCGGTTCGCGGACGACGCTGCCCTGGTCCGGCGATCCCCTGCTCGACGCCAAGCTGACGGTGCCCGCCGCCCCGCGGGCCCACGTCGCCAGGCACCGGCTGCTCGACGGGCTGGGTGCGGGGGCGGCCGGGCCGCTGACGCTGATCACCGGGCCGGCCGGCACCGGAAAGACGACGCTCGCCGCCGCCTGGGCGCGGGACGGCGGGCCCCCCGGGCCGGTTGCCTGGCTGACGCTCGACACGAACGACCGCACGCCGGGCGTCTTCTGGAGCTACGTCGTGGAGGCCCTGCGGCGGGCCCTCCCCCGGCTGCCCGACGGCATCGGGATGCCGTCCGCCCCCGGCGACGCCGGCACCTCCCTGCTGACCCGGCTCGCCGCCGCGACGGAGCGGCTGCCCGCGCCCGTGGTCCTCGTCCTCGACGGTTTCGAGAAGGTGGCGGGCCGGCGCGTCCCGGCCGGTCTGGAGTTCCTCCTCGACCACGCCGGGCCGCTGTGGCGACTGGTCATCACCAGCCGTGTCGAGCCCTTGCTGCCGCTCCACCGCTACCGGGCCGAGGACCGGCTCACGGAGATCCGGGGTGCCGACCTGGCCTTCACCCCGCACGAGGTGGCGGTGCTGCTGCGCCGGCACGGTCTCAGACCGCCGGACGACGTCGTACCGGCCCTCACGCGGCGCACCGAGGGATGGGCCGCCGGGTTGCGGCTGTGCGCCCTGGCCATGGGCCGGACGGACGATCCGGCCGCCTTCGTCCGCTCGTTGGTCAGCTCCGAGCAGGCCGTCTCCGGCTATCTGCTCGCGGAGGTGCTCGACGCCCAGCCCGCCGCCACGACGGACCTGCTGCTGCGCACCAGCGTGCTCGACCGCCTGCACCCGGACCTGGCGAACGCCCTCGGCGGCGCGGGTGACGCGGAGGCGATCCTGGCCCGGCTCACGCGCGAGAACGCCTTCGTCGAGCCCGTGCCCGGCACCACCTGGTGCCGGGTCCACCCCCTGTTCGCGGAGGTGCTCCGCACCCAGCTGCGGATCCGGCATCCCGATCTCGCTCCCCGCCTCCATGCCCGTGCCGCCCGCTGGCTCGCCGGTGCGGGCCGTGTCACGGAGGCGCTGGAGCACGCCGGACAGGCCGGGGACTGGCCGTACGCCGCCTCGCTCGCCCTCCGTCAGCTGCTGGTCGGGTCCCTGCTCGCCACGCCGGAGGCCGAGCGGGTGGCGGGCGCCTTCGCCGGTATGCCGTCCTCCGTGCCGGGAGCCGAACCGGCCCTGGTGGCCGCCGCGTGCCGGCTGGCGCAACAGGACCGCGCCGGCTGCCGTACGCACCTCGCCGTGGCCGAACGAGAGTGGGGCGGGCGACGCCCGGCCGGGCCGCACCCGCACCCGCACCCGCACAGGAAGGCCCCGCAGCCGGACCCGGAGGTCGCGCTCACCCATGTCCTCCTCCGGCTGCTGTGCGGGCCGGGGGACGGCGAGCGGGACGAGCACGGAGACGAGCACGGAAGGGTCGGTGAGCACGGCCCACAGGGTGGCGGGCGCGGGGACGGCAACGGCGACGGCGGAGACGGCCGACGGCTCAGGGCGGCCGAGGAAGCCGCCCAGGCCGTCTCGGACCTGCAGCGGCAGCTACCGGTCGGGCTGGTCCGGGCGCATCCCGAGGTCGAGGCGCTACGGCTGCACGGGCTCGCCCGGGCGTTCCTCGGTGCCGGTCGTCTCGGCGAGGCCCGCCGCCTCGGCGCCGAGGCCGTCGACGCCTGCACGACCGAAGCGACCCTGCCGCTGCGCCACCGGGCGCTGGGCCTGCTCGCGCTGGCCGAGAGCATCGAGGGCGCCCTGACGTCCGCGGAGGACCATGCGCTGCGGGCCCTGGCCCTCACCGAGGGACAAGGCGTCGGCCCGGACTCGGGGGCCGGCTGCCTCGCCCTGGCCGCGGTCGCGCTCCAACGGGACGAACGCGAGGACCGCGAGGCCGCGCACCGCCGCCTCGAACAGGCCCTTGCCTGCCCCGACGTGCCCGACGACCCGGTTCTGGCCGCCGAGGCAGCCGTGCTGCGGGCCCGCCTGGAACTGTCCTGCGGGCGCTGGGAGGCGGCCCTCGGCGCGCTCCCCGGTCCGGGAGCCGCCGGTGAGCGGTGGCCCGCCCAGCGGCTCGCCCTCACCCGCGCGGTCGTGGCACTGGCCCGCGGGGACCACCGGGCCGCCGTCGCCGCCGTGCACGACATCCCCGCCGACGGGCCGGCCCCCCTCATCGCCCTGGCCGGCACCCACCTCGTCGCCGGTCGCCCGGACCGCGCCCGGCGGCTGCTGGACCGTGCGTGCGGCTCCCCCGGGTTGAGCCTGCCGGACCGGGTGGCCGCACAGCTCGTCCGCGCCCATGCCGCCGTATTGGCGGGCGACCGGACGACCGCTCAGCGTCTGCTCGTCGACGCGCTGGACGCCGCCCGGCCCGAGCGGTTGCGCCGGCCCTTCATCGACGCCGGCCCCTGGCTGCGCCATCTGCTGGGCGGCATCAACGGCACCGCCGCCGCACCGGCCCGGGGCGCCTGGCTCACCGCACGGGGAGGCGCGGCCCTCCCGTACCCGGTGGCTCCCCTCAGCGGCCGGGAACGCGAGGTGCTCGGGTGTGTGCAGAGGATGATGACCGTCGAGGAGATCGCGGACGAGCTCCGCCTCTCCGTCAACACCGTCAAGACCCACCTGCGCAGCGTCTATCGCAAGCTGGGCGTCTCCCGGCGCCGGGACGCGGTGGAACGGGCCAGGGAACTGCACGTGCTGTGAGACCGGGACCGTCCGCCGAGTCCCACCTGTTCCGGGTGGTGGCATCGGCCGCCGCCGGCCGCACGCTGCTGCTGAACGTGCCCCGGCGGTGGGGAGCAATACGACCATGCGCTACGAATTCCGCGTGACCGGCGACGTCTCGCGTCTCCTGTCCGAGGCGTTCCCCGAACTGCGGACGGAACCGGCCCGCCGGGAGACGCTGTTCTTCGGCACGGTCTCGGACGAGGCCCACCTGTACGGGCTCCTCGCCCGCTTCCAGGACCTCGGCCTCCGCGTCGAGGAGATGCGCCGTCTGCCGGAATGAGGGAGCCTGCCCGGGAGGAGGGACCTGCCCGTCCACGTCCGGGGCAGCGGGCCCGTACCCTCCGGTTTGCGAGCGCGGCCCGGCAGCAGGAGAGACGCGGTGAACGGCCTGCAACCCACGCTGACGAAGGTGCCGTGGATGCTGGCGGCGCTGGTCCTGGGGGCCGGTGTGCTGCTGGATCTCTTGGCGCCCGAGCCGTACACGGGGCTTCCGCTGCTGGCCGCCGCCCCGCTCATCGCGGGTGCCACGCTGTCCTTCCGCTCCGCGTTCGCCGTCGTGTGCGTCACCTGCGTGGTCTCGGTGGCGGTGGACGTCGAACGGGGACGCCCGGCGACGCCGTTGCTGGTCGATCTGGCGGTGGTCGGCTTGATCGGTGTGCTGGCCCTCGTGGTCAACCGGCTCATGGTGCGGCAGGGGCTCGATCTGGCGCGGGCCAGGGACATCGCGGAGGCGGCCCAGCGGGCGGTGCTCCCGGACCCGCCGCGGGAGGTCGGCCCGGTGTGCGTGGCCGCGGGGTACACGGCGGCGCAGGCCGAGGCGCGGATCGGTGGCGATCTCTTCGCGGTCCAGGAGACGCCGTTCGGGGTGCGGATGATCATCGGGGACGTGCGGGGCAAGGGGATCGCGGCCGTCGCCGCGGTGGCCGTCGCGATCGGCGCGTTCCGCCAGGAGGCCGAGTACGCCCCCACCCTGGCCGCGCTGTCGCAGCGGATGGACGAGGCGCTGGCCAGGGAGGCGGCCCGGAGCGGCCCGGTCATCTCGACGGAGGGCTTCACCACGGCCGTGCTGGCCGAGGTCTCCGCCGACGGCGAGGCGCTGAGCCTGGTGAACCGCGGGCATCCACCGCCGTACCTGGTGCACGACGGCCGGATCGTGCGGCTCGACCCGGCCGTCCCGCAACTGCCCCTCGGGGTGGGGCTGGGTGAGCTCGCTCCGGCCGGTGCCGTGCCGGTCGACGGGGTGCGGCTGCCCCCGGGGGCCTCGTTGCTGCTGGTGACCGACGGCGTCACGGAGGCGCGGGACGGGCACGGGACGTTCTACGACCCGGTCTCCTCGGAGCGTCTGCACCGGCGGTTCGACGACCCCGAGGAGCTGGTGGCGGCCCTGACGGAGGACGTCGGGCGGTGGACCGAGGGCGAGCGCGCGGACGATATGGCCATCCTGGTGGTCACCCGGCGGGGCCGCCCTCCCCGCACCCGGTGATACCGGGCGGGGACGGCGGCGGAGGGATCCGCCGGGCCGTCGACCGGTGGATCAGTCGGTGAACACGAGACTGACGTTGTGGCCGCCGAAGCCGAAGGAGTTGGCGAGCGCGGCGTGCCACCGGCCGGTGCGGTTCTCGCCCCGCACCACGTCCAACTCCACCCGGGGATCGAGCCGTTCGAGGTTGCGTACGGCGGGTGCGATGCCGTCCCGGAGGGTGAGCAGCGCCGACAGGGCGCCCACCGCGCCAGAGGCGCCGAGCATATGACCGGTCATCGACTTGGTCGCGGTGACCGGGGCGTGGTCCCCGACGGCCAGGCCGATGGCCCGCGCCTCGGCCAGGTCGCCGGACTCGGTGGAGGTGGCGTGCGCATGGACATGGCCGATGTCCCGGGGGCTCACCCCGGCGTCCCGTAGCGCGGCGCCGATGGCGTGGACCTGGCCCTCCGTGGTGGAGGCCGTGATGTGGTCCGCGCTCGAACCGATGCCGGCCCCGGCCAGCGTGCCGTAGGTGCGGGCCCTCCGGGCGCGGACGAACTCGGCGCGCTCCAGCACCATCACGCATCCGCCCTCGCCCATGACGAAGCCGCTGCGGGCCGCGTCGAAGGGCCGGGAGACGCACTCGGGGTGCTCGTGCTGCGGGGAGAGGGCCTTCATCTGGGCGAAGGCGGCGAGGGTGAAGGGGTGCAGGCATGCCTCCACCCCGCCGGCCACCACCACGTCCGCCCGGTCGGCACGTATCAGGTCCAGCGCCATGGCCAGTGCTTCGGCGCCCGACGCGCAGGCGCTGACCGGGGTGCGGGCGCCGCCCTTGGCGCCGAGGTCCATGCTCACCCAGGCGGCGGGGCCGTTGGGCATGAGCATGGGGACGGCGAACGGCGAGAGCCGGCGGGCGCCGGACTTCTCGAAGAGGTCGTCCTGGCCGAGGGTGGTCAGCATGCCGCCGGTCCCGGTGCCGATGACGACGGCGAGCCGTACCGGGTCGACGTCCGGGGCGCCGGCGTCCTGCCAGGCTTCACGCGCGCTGACCAGGGCGATCTGCTCGACGCGGTCCAGCTTCCGCGCCTGGGCCCGGGACAGCGCGGCCGCCGGGTCGTCGGAGAGCCCGGCGGCGATGTGGACCGGGAGGTCCGCGGCCCACTCCTCGTTCAGGGCCCGCACGCCGGACTTCCCCGCCAGCAGGTTCGACCAGGTCGACGGCGCGTCACCGCCCAAGGGTGTGGTCGCACCGACACCGGTCACCAGCACCTGATCCGTCGCGGCCATCCCTGCTCCTCCAAAATCCATAGGAAACTGACAAGGTCTGCAACGACCTGTCTCGATCATGGCAGCGATCCACCAGCGAAAAGATCGGGAAATGGGATCGATTCGACGACCCCGGAGTTGTGGAAACCGAACAAGGCAGGTCCAGACAAATACCGGGACGGGAAGGCGGCGGCAGGAAGGCCGGCTACGGCGCCCGCAAGGCATCGACGGCGATGCGGGCGGCCGTGCCGATGACGGCGTCGGCCGCGGGCAGGGTGGCGGCGGTGTGGGCGGTGCGGGTGAAGACGGCGACGGCGTAGCGGCCGCCGTCGGGGTACTCGACGACGCCGACTTCGTTGCGCACGGTCGGCAGACTGCCGGTCTTGCCCGCCACGTGCACGTCGTCGAAGGGGAAGCCGGAGGCCATCCGGTGCGGCCAGACCTGTAGGCCGAGGATGCGGCGGATGGCGGTCCCGTGCTCGGGGGTGCAGGCCTCGTCGCGCCACACGGCGCCGAGCAGGCGGGTCATGTCGCGCGGGGTGCTGTGGTTGGTGCGCGCCGGATCGAGGGCCCGGAGCCGGGTGATGACGTGCGGGTCGGTCAGCGCTCGTGCGCCACTGGGGCCGGCGTCCGCCCGTATGGTGGCGAAGAGTTCGCCGAAGGTGTGGACGGCGTGCGTGCCGGCGAGGCCGAGGCGTCGCGTGGTGCGGTTGACGGCGTCGAGGCCGACGCGCCCCAGCAGGAGGTCGGCGGCGGCGTTGTCGCTCACCGCCATCATCAGGTACGCGACATCGCGCACGGACATCCGGACGGGGTCGAGCATCGCGGCCAGTCCGGTGGGGCCCGGCGTGCGGCCGGCCGGCGGGCACTCGATGTGTTCGCCGAGGTCCAGGGCGCCCGTAGCGGCCAGTTGGTGCAGGGTGACGAGCAGACAGAGTTTGTGGACGCTGGCGGTGCAGACCAACTGGTCGGCGCCCGCATCGAGTTGTGCGCCGGAGTCGATGTCGAGGGCGTGCAGCCAGCCGGTGACACCGGCTTCGGCGAAGGCCGCCCGGATGCGGGCGGGGGTGTCGGTCACAGCCAGTACTCCGATGCCGGGCGAAGGTGCAGCGGTCGCGAGGGCACCTCGGCCCGCGCGCCGGCGGTCGTGCGCAGCGCCTGCGTGGCCGCGTCCGCGAACGCGCCCACGGCGGCGTCGCCACGCCCCTTCGGCCAGGCCACGGAGTGCCGCCAGGCCAGCGGGGCACCGGCGAGCGGACGCCACACGACCCCCGACCCGGTGTCCGCGCCCGGGTCGCGGACGTCCGCGGGCTGGGTGTCGTACGGGCCGAAGGCCACCGCCCCGGCGGACAGGACCAGCCCGCGGACGAAACTCGCGCCCTGGCCGTGCCGGACGGCGGCGGGGGTGAAGCCGTTGCGGGCGCAGGTGGTCAGCAGGTCGTCGTACAGCGCCGGGGCGCTGGTGCGGGGGAAGAGGATCAGGTCGTAGCCGGTGAGCGAGGCGAGCGGCACCTCGTCGAGCGCGGCCGCGGCGGCGCTGTGCGGCAGCAGCACCCCCAACTCCCGGCGCAGGACCGGGCCCAGCTCCAGACCGGCGACGTCGCAGGGGTGGTGGATGACGCCGACGTCCAGGTCCTGCGAGGCGAACCGGGCGAGTTGCTGAGCGGTGGACAGCTCGTGCAGCTCCAGTTCCAGGCCGGCACGGCGCCGGGGGAAGTCCGCCAGGACCGCGGCGACGGTCTCGCCGGCGAGGTCGGGCAGCAGGGCGGCGCGCAGCAGGCCGGTCTCGCCGTCCCGGATGCGGCGGGCGGTGGCCATGAACGCCTCGGACCGGCCGAGGAGTTCACGGGCCTCCGCCAGCAGCAGCGTGCCGGCTTCGGTGATCGTCACCTGCCGGCTGGTGCGCTCGAACAGCCGGACCCCCAGCTCCCGCTCCAGCCGCTGGATGCGTTGCGACAGCGGCGGCTGGGCGATGCCGAGCCGGGCCGCGGCACGGCCGAAGTGTGACTGTTCTGCAACAGCCACGAAGCACTCCAGATGCCGAACCAGGTCCATGGCCAGCGATCATATCGGCAATTGATTGATCCGAGATCGATATCGGTCTTGGACAGGATGCAGTGGGCATTGCTCTCCTCAAGGCATGGATGCCTTCCCCACGCCGCGCCGCGGCCGCCCCGCCCGCGCCTGGTACCTCGCCCTCGCCCTGCTGCTCGGACCGGCCCTCGCCGGATGCGGTACGACCGAGCGGCCGGAGTCACCCGCCAAGGCCGCCGACTCCCCGGCCCCCAAGGCCGACACCGCCCACCAGCAGTTGCGGGTGGACGGCCGCACGCGGGAGTACCAGCTGCACCGTCCCACCGTGCCCGACGGCCGGTCCCTGCCCCTGGTCATCGCCTTCCACGGCCGCGGCTCGACCGCCTCGTACCTGCGCGAGCAGACCCGCCTGGACGAGGACGCCAGGGCCCGCGGCATGCTGATCGCCTACCCCGAGGGCCTGGACAAGCTGTGGGGAGCCGGCACCCGGGCGACCGCGCGGCGGCCGGATCCGGACCTCGACGTGCGGTTCACCAAGGCCCTCATCGCCGAACTGGTGCGCACGGAGCGGGCCGACCCCAAGCGGGTCTACGTCGTCGGGTTCTCCAACGGCGGCTCGATGGCCCTGCGCGTGGCGGCCCAGAGCCCCGGCCTGCTGGCGGGAGCGGCCGCGGTGTCCGGCGAACTCCCCACCGGGAACGCCGCGGTCAAGCCCACCGGATCCGTGCCCCTCATGATCATTTACGGCGCCGACGATCCCGTGCGCCCGCTCGCCGGCATGCCCCACCCCTCCCCGGCCCCCGCCGGCGAGGAACCGGTCACCCCGACCATGTCGGCGCACGACAGCGCCGCGGCGTTCGCGGCGGCGGGCGGGGCCACCGCATCGGCCCCCTCGACCACCAAGGCCGCGGGTTACGACCGCACCGTATGGCGCCTGGCGGCCCCCGGAGCGACCGTCCAACTCCTCGTCATGCACAACGCGGGACACAGCTGGCCGGGCTCGCGCATCAAGCCGCCGGCGGGCTTCGGACGCACCAGCACCGCGCTGAACGCGACCCGCACGATCCTCGATTTCTTCCACCTCTGAACCCCGGACTCCGGCCCGCCCGGCCGACCGGCCCAGACGCCGCGACCGACCAACCTCCCTGCCAGACAAGGACTTTCCGATGCCCCGATCCGGCTACGCCGCCTCCGCCACTACCCGCCGTCGCAGACCGCGCCCCGTGGTCCGCACCGTGACCTCGGTGGCGGTGGTGAGCGCGGTCGTCGTGGGCGGGTCCTACGCGGCCGGGCTCGGCCCCTTCGCCCGGGGCGCCACCGACCCCGAGCCCGCGGCCCTGGCCCAGGCGCGGGCGTTCCTCGCCGACTGGGCCGCCGGGCGCCTGCCGAACGCGGCCGGCCGCACCACCAGCCCCGCCACGGCGCAGGAAGTGCTGCGCAACTTCACCGCCGGCCTCGACATCCGCCGCCCCACGCTGACCGCCGCGGCGGCGCCCACCCAGTCCGCGGACGACACCGTCGACGTGCCGTTCACCGCCACGATGCCCATAGCCGGCCTGGGCACCTGGACGTACCGGTCGAAGCTGCCGCTCCGTCAACAGTCCGACGGCAGCTGGAAGGTGGCCTGGTCGCTGTCGGTCGTCCATCCGCGGCTGAGCGGCACCAAGAGGTTCCACCTCGAACGCGAGGACACCGGCGCCGCCCCGGACGTCACCGACCGCACGGGCGCGTCCCTGTCGGCCGCCAGGTTCCCCTCGCTCGGCCCCGTTCTGCACCAGCTCGACGCCGGTACGGGCGGCGGCGCGCGCGGGGCGATCCAGCTCGTCGACCGGACCACCGGGAAGGTCGAACGCACGGAAGCCACCTTCGCGAAGAAGCCCGACCGGCCGGCCCACCGGCCCGTCCGCACGACGCTCGACGCCACCTGGCAGGCCGCCGCGGAGAAGGCCCTCGCCTCCGGTGCCCACGGCAGGAACGCCTCGCTCGTCGCCCTGCGGATCGACAACGGCGAGATTCTCGCGATGGCCAACTCCCCGTCGTCCGGCTTCAACCGTGCCGTCTCCGGCACCTATGCGCCCGGCTCCACATGGAAGATCGTCACCAGCAGCGCCCTGCTGCTCAAGGGCGCCGTCGCCCCCTCCGACGTCGTCGACTGTCCCAAGTACCTCACAGTGGGCAAGGAGTTCCACAACGTGGAGACCTCCGAACACCGCAACGCGACCTTCCTGAAGGACTTCACCGAGTCCTGCAACACCGCCTTCATCAGCCTGCGCGGCAAACTCGGCGACCGGGAACTGGGCGACGTCGCCGGCAAGTACTTCGGCGTCGGCCAGAAGTGGCACGTGGGCATCGCCTCGTACGACGGGTCCGTGCCGGTGCCGCGCGACGAGACCGAACAGGCCGCCTCGATGATCGGGCAGGGCAGGATCCAGGCCAACCCGCTGATCATGGCGTCGGTCACCGCCACCGCGGTCTCCGGCACCTTCCACCAGCCTTCGATCACCCACGGGAACCGGGACACGACGACCACCACACCGCTGCCCCGCAAGGTCGTCACCCCACTCCGCACGATGCTGCGCACCACCGTCACGGACGGCACGGCGCGGATCCTGGCCGGTCTGCCCGGCGACATCGGCGCGAAGACCGGCACCGCCGAGGTCTCCGACGACGAACCCAACAACGGCTGGCTCGCGGCCCACCGCGGCAACGTCGCCGTTGCCTGTGTCGTCGAACAGGGAGTGACCGGCGGCGGCTCGGCCGGTCCCGTCATCCGCGACCTGCTGAGCGCCGTGCCCACCGATCCCTCGTGACGGCAGCGGCCGCCCCGCTCAGAAGTCCCGCCCGTCCGCGACCAGGTTGTAGGCCTCGTCGAAGGGACCGTGGAGTTCGCCGCGGGCCGCGCTGAGGTCGATGTCCGTGGTCGGGTGGGCGGCCCGCAGCCGCTCCATCATGGCGTCGGAGAGAAAGTGGTGATGCAGGTCGAGCCGCTCCAGGTGGGTCAGCGGCCGGCCGGTGAGCAGGCTTTCCGCGCCCCGGTCGGTGAGCGTGCCCAACGCCAGGCTCAGCGACCGCAGCCGGGGTACGACGGGGGCCTTCGCGATCTCCTCGGCGATCTCGTCCTGGATGTCGCTGTTCTCCAGGCCGAGGGACCGCAGTGCGGGCAGCCGCTCACCGCTGAGGATCGGCGCCAGGTCGCCTGCGTCGGCCACCTCGCCCTCGCCGTCATCGACACCGAGCCAGAGGTCCAGACGTTCCAGCCCGGGCAGGTCGCTGGCCGCCACCGCCCGCAGCACGCCGGACGGCAGACAGCAGGACTCACACCGCAAGGTCTTCAGCACGGGATGGCGGAACGGGCTCAGCTCCCACCCCTGCTTTCCCCGCACGTCCAGCCTCTCCAGCAGGGGGAAGCGTTCGAGGACGGGTGTGAGGTCGGTCTGGTAGATGCAGGAGAAGTCCTGTTCGTCCCCGAGGAACAGCGCCCGCAGCCGCGGGAACCGCTCCGCGGCATCGAGCAGATGCGTGGCGGCGGCCGGGCCGTCGAAGCCCGTGAAGCCCAGGACCAGGGTGGTCACCCGGGTGGTGTCGACGGTCTGCACGAAGCGCTCGAAGACCTCGGGGAATTCGGGCGGTCCGGAGACCGCAGCGCTGAGATGCCAGGCCCGTCCTTGCGGGTCGGCATCGGCAGCACCGTCCGGATCGAATTCCGTCACCGGTTGGCCGTGGAATTCCCCGGTGCGCCGATACCCGTACATCAATGCTCCCGTTCACGCCTTGTTCAGATAGGCCAGGACCGCGAGGACGCGGCGGTTGTTGTGGTCATCGTCGGTGATGCCGAGTTTGCCGAACATCGAGGTGGTGTACTTGCTGATGGCGCTGTCGCTGAGGAAGAGCCGCTGGGCGATGGCCTGGTTGGACAGTCCTTCCGCCATCAGGCCGAGCACGGAATGTTCGCGTGCGGTGAGCCGTTCCAGGCGGCGGTTCGAGGAGCCGCTGGACAGCAGTTTGGCGATGACGGCCGGGTCCATCGCCGTCCCGCCGCCGGCCACGCGTTCCAGCGCATCGATGAATTGATCGGCGTCGAACACGCTCTCCTTGAGGAAATAGCCGATGCCGCCGGCGCCGTCGGCCAACAGCTCGCGGGCATACAGCTGTTCCACGTGCTGGGAGAGGACCAGGACCGGCAGCCCGGGCAGTTCGCGGCGGGCGGCAAGGGCCGCCCGCAGGCCCTCGTCCGACTGCGCCGGCGGCATGCGGACGTCGACGACGGCCACATCCGGCCGCCACGTCAGCAGCGCATCGAGCGTCTCGGGTCCGGTGGACGCGGTCGCCACCACCTGGTGTCCGTACGCCTCGATGAGGCGGACCATCCCGTCGCGCAGGAGGTAGAGGTCTTCGGCTACAACGATTCGCATGGCACCACCATTCTTGCGCAGGTCGGGCCGCCTGCCGGACTGCTGATCTCCAGGGTGCCGTCGAAGACCGCGAGACGGCGGCGCAGCCCCGCAAGTCCCCCGCCCGCACGCTCGCCGGCTCCGCCGCGGCCGTCGTCCTCCACCTCGACGACGAGGCCGGTGCCGTCCCGTGCGAGGGAGATCCGGGCCCGGGTCGCCCGGGCGTGCTTGACCGCGTTGGTCAGCAGTTCGGCGATACCGAAGTAGACGGCGGACTCGATCGGCGGGTCCAGGCGGAGCCGGAGGTCGGCGTGGACGTCCGCTTCCAGCGGGCTGTCCAGGGCGAGGGCGCGCACGGCGTCGATCAGCCCGCGCTCGTTGAGCACCGGTGGGTTGATGCCCCGGACCAGTTCGCGCAGTTCGGTCAGTGACGTGGCGGCGCCGGCCCGTGCCTCCCGCATCAGTGCCTTGGCCCGGTCGGGGTCGCTTTCCATCAGCTTCTCCGCAGTCGCCAGGGAGAGCCCGAGCGAGACCAGGCGGGCCTGCGCACCGTCGTGCAGGTCCCGCTCGATCCGGCGGATCTCCGCGGCCTGCGCGATGGTCGTGTCCGCGCGCTGGGCCGTCAGCTCGTCCACCCGGTCCGCCAGCGCCATCGCGGGCGACGGGCGCAGGAAGCGGACGGCCACCGGCTCGACGGTGCGCCAGGCGTACGGGGCGGTCGCGACGGCCAGGACCAGGCCGAGCACCCCGGCCAGGCGCAGGGGGAGCTCCGACCGGCCGAAGCCGAGGACCGCCGCCGCGACTCCGGCCGGCGGGACGGCCGCGGTCACGCCGATGGTGAGCGGTGCGATCGCCATGAACCGCAGGTCGCGCCAGGTCGCGGGATCGCTCCACCAGAGCCGCCAGCGCTGCTCCTGGCGGGCGTCCCGGCTGCTGCGCCGGTAGGAGAACCCGTTCCACCAGTATCCGGTGGACATCCGCACCACCGGCTCGGCCTGCCGGTATCCGGCGGGGATGACGGTGCCCGTCCACTTCGCGACGAGGTGGCGGACCGTCCGGGAGAACGGCCTGGACACGGCGAACGTGCCGATGCCCGCCCACACGAACACCGCTGTCCACGCCCATGGGTTCCCCGCCCACCAGACCCCCAGCACGACGGCGGCCCACACGGCCGGCACCAGCATGCTGACGGCCGCCACCCCACACGCCCGGACGAACCCCACCCCGGCACCCGCCACCCACAACCCCAGTTTTCGCATGACCGTCCCTTGTCGCTTCTCCACGCCAGTGCTTCCACTCTGCGCTGCGCACAGCCTGATCCCCGCCGGATCGGCCCGATAGTGGGTCTGACCCCACCCACCCGTACGTCCAGGCGCATACCGCGCCGCTCATGGGCTCCCTAGCGTCGACACCATGACGACGACACGAAGCACGAACGACACCAGCACCCACGCCCTGGGCACCACCGGCCACCCCTCGGCCGCTGCGGGCCACCTCCAGCATCCGCGCACCCAGCGGGACTTCGGCACGGCGAAGAACCTCGTCGCGGCCTACGGTGCGCTCAGCACCGTCGTCCTGAGCACGGTCGCCGTCCTCGCGAGCACGGGACATCCGGTGACCTCGTTCATGTGGGGCCGATCGGGCGGAGTGCTCGCGAGCGCCGCGGTGATCTACTGGATGACCGTCCTCGCCGCACGCGGAACCCGATGGGCATACGTCCGCGTGCGCATCCTCTCCGTCCTCATGCCGATCGTGATCGTCGGCATCGATCTGATCCCCGGCATCTGTCCGCCGTGGTTCGCCCTGAGCCAGGCCGCCTCCGCCCTCCCCCTCGCCGCAGCCGCTTTCGTCAGCAACGGGTCCCGACTGCGGGCTGCCTTCCCCAAGAGCTCCTAGGAACGGATCTTCTGACAACGCCGTTGTGCCTGCCAAGATCCAGGCATGGCAGGCACTCATCCGAAGATCAAGGACCTCATCATCGACTGTGTGGACCCGGAACGGCTGGCCGCGTTCTGGGCGGAGCTCCTCGGGAGACCGGTCGCGGCCAGAACGGGCCCGTACGTCTGGCTCGCCCGTGGCGAGGGCCCGGGCATGGGCTTCCAGAAGGTCGCCGAGCCCAAGGGCGGCAAGAACCGCCTCCACTTCGACCTGGCCTCGGCGGACCCGGCGGCCGAGCAGGCGCGGATCGAGGCGCTCGGCGGCCGGCGGCTCGACGCGTACACGGCGGGCGGGTTCCTGGTCATGGCCGATCCCGAGGGGAACGAATTCTGCGTCATTCCGCCCGGGCCGTTCGAGGTCGACGACGACGGGCACGCGCACTACCTCGGCGGCTGAACGCCTCCTCCGTGGCTATCGGCCCGTCACCGCCGGTCGGTATTCGGTGAGCAGGAGGGCGATGTCGTCGGCGCGGTAGGAGGAGCGCTGGGCGTGATGGAGGAGGCGGTCGGCGAGTTCGTCGAGGGAGTCGGCGCGGGCGTGGGCCATCGAGGCGCGGAGGTGGTCGATGCCCACGTCGATGGGGATGCCGCGTTCCTCGACCAGGCCGTCGGTGTAGAGGGCGAGCGTGGAGCCGGGTGGCAGGTCGACGGGGGTTTGCGGATAGTCGCTGGAGTGGTCCACGCCGAGGAGGGGGCCGGTCTCCAGTTCCAGTACGTCGGTGTGCCCGTCGGGATGGCGGAGCAGGGGCGGCGGGTGACCCGCCCGGACGGCCCAGGCACGGTGGCCGGCGGGGTCGAGATGGAGGTAGCAGCAGCTGGCGAGGAGGCCGGTGCCGAGGTCGATGAGGGTGCGGTTGGCGCCCGCCAGGACATCGCCGGGAGCGTGCCCCACCGCGACGAACGCCCGTACCGCGCTGCGGAGTTGGGCCATGGTGGCGGCCGCCGCGATGCTGTGTCCCTCGACGTCCCCGATGACCAGGGACACGCCCTCGCCGGCCGGGATGACGTCGTACCAGTCACCGCCGATGTCCATGCCGCTGGTGCAGGGGAGGTAGCGGGCCGTCGTCCGCAGGTCGGGGAGGACCGGGAGCCGGTGCGGCAGCAGGGCCTGCTGGAGGCCGCGGGCGAGGGCGAATTCGGAGTCGTAGAGCCGTGCGCGTTCCAGGGCCTGGGCGATCAGGCCGGCGAGCGCGGTGAGGACGCTGCGGTCCTTGGCCGTGAAGTGATGGATCTCGTCGAAGCCCAGGACGCAGGTGCCGGCGGGGCGGCCGGAGGCGATCAGTGGAAGGTACGCCCAGGAGTTCACCCCGCCGACCGGGATGCCGGGGTAGCCCTGGGAGAGGCTCTGCTGTGACTCGATGAAGAGCGGGACGCCGGAGGTCAGGGTTTCCGTGCCGGGCAGCGGCGCGTGCAGCGGCATGCCGTGCAGCCAGTCGAGGAAGCCTTCGTGGTGGCCGGTGTGGAAGATCAGCTGCATCGTGCCGTCGCGGACCGCGTAGAGGGCGAGTTGCTGGCCGCCGAACGCCGGGAGGAGCTGCTCGGCGACGACTTCGCAAACCTGGTGCGTGGTGACCGCCTCGGTCAGCGCACTGCCCAGTTGCAGGACGTGGTACATGACGCCCAGCCGGGCCGGTGCGGCAGCCGCGGTGGTGGAGGGGGCCGGCGCGGTCGGCTGTGGCGGTGCGGTCGCGGTGGGCGGCCCGGCGGGTTCGGGGGCGGCGTCAGGGCGTCCGGTGGGAACGACCCGGCCGGTGACGCCGCTCGGGTCGGGGTGGAGGGAGAAGGCGAGCCACTGGTCGGGCGGGCGGCAGACGAGGAAGGACGTCGGCGTCTGCGAGACCATCGCGGACCGGTGCTGGTACTCGATCGCTGGGTCGGACAGCCACGGCAGGGCGTCCCACAGGCAGTGCCCGACCACCTCCTCGTCGCTGACGTCCAGCAACTGCTCCAGGCTGCGGTTGGCGTAACTGACCCGGCCGTCGGGGGTGAGGGAGAACAGTCCGTCCCGCAGACGCTCGACCGCCGCGGCCGCCGCGCGGCCGGCCCGTGCGTCGATGACCACTCCGACGAGGTGGGTGCGCGCCCGCTCGTCCGGCAGATCGGGGACCCGGCCCCAGAGCACCACGGTGCGGTACCCCTCGCTGCTGCCGTGACCCTCCCCGCCGCCTTCCGCGCCACCGCCCGGCCCGGCGCCCGCGCCCTCGCGTACCCGCAGGGTCCGGGACACCACCCGTCCCTCGGCAGCCGCCGTACGGGCCGCGGCACGGAACGCGGCACGGTCACCGGGATGGAGACGCGAGGCCAGGGTGTCCGCCCGCGCGTCGAAGGTTTCGGGGTCCAGGCCGAAGATCGCGCAGAAATCGCCGTCCGCGGTGACGGTGCCCGCGGCCAGGTCCCAGTCGAACAGACCGGCCCGCACGGCCGGGGCGGAGGGGGACGGCGTCTCGACCGGGGCCGTGCCCGCATCGCCCTCCAAGGGGTCGCCGGTGCGGTCCCGCAAGGCCGCCAGGGATGCGCCGAGGCGGTTGGCGACGGCCCGCAGATGGCGCCGCTGGGTCTTGGTCAGCCCGTCGCTGCCGGGCGGCGCGGCCCATACGACCGCGAGCGCACCGAAGGTCTCCCCGCCCGCGCCCACCGGCACGGAGCAGGAGCCGAAGGCGTACGGCAGGGCCACCGCGAGCTGGGGGAAGCGGCGCATGGTCTCGTCGGCGTCGGCCAGGTGGACCGTGCGCCCGGAGCCGTACGCGACCGCGACCGGTATCGGGCTGCTCACCGGAATGAGGCCCCAGCCGCCCAGCAGGGACGGCGGCACCCCGCAGGTCGCGGCGAGCACCAGGGAACGGCGGTCACGGGAACGCAGGAAGACGCTGCCGGCGTAGGCGCCCGCCCCCTGAACGGCCTTGACGGCGGCTGCCGCCAGCAGGTCGTCGCGCTCCGCCGTCTCCTCGCGCACGGTCGACCGGCCCATGCCTCCAGTGTGCGCAGAGGCGGGCCCGGCGGCCCAGACGGTGACCCGATGCGAGGGGTCGACTACCGGGGGTGCGCGAGGGGTATCGGGAGGCCGAAGGCACCGGGCGGCCCGATCAGTGCCTGGGCGAGCGTCTGCCGACGAGGCCGCTTGTCCGTGTGGGCGTCGGGGCAGCGGGTGCCAGAGCTGCACGCGGCAGGGCCGCGCGTGTCAGGGCTTCGTGTGTCAGGGCTGCGCGGGCGCGGAGGGGCCCTTGTCGGCCAACTCTTCGCGGGGTTGGCCCAGTTCCCACCCTCGGAAGGTGAAGAACACGATCAGGACGCCCCCGCAGACGATCGCCCAGTCGGCGAGGTTCATCACGCTGAAACCGCGGACGGAGAGGAAGTCGACCACCGCGCCCCGGAGTTGGCCGGGAGACCGGAAGAGACGGTCCGTCAGGTTTCCCAGTGCGCCGCCCAGCAGGAGACCCAGGGCGATCGCCCACGGGACGCTGTAGAGACGGCGCGCCAGACGAACGATCGCCAGGGCGACGGCCACAGCGATCACCGTGAAGACGACGGTACTCGCCCCGCCCATTCCGAACGCCGCACCGGAATTGCGTATCACCCGCAGCTGCAGCCAGGTACCCAGCACGTTCACCGGGTCGTGGTGTTCCAGCTTCGCCACCACGGCCAGTTTGCTGAACAGGTCGACCGCGTAGGCCAGGCACGCCACCGCCAGGAGGAGCGGGATACGCCGTTTGCCGTGGGTTTCCGCTTCCCCGCGCTCGCCCCGGTCACCCGCCGCCGCGCCCCGCCCCGGATTCGTCACTTTCGGTCCCCTCGACGTCTGTATGTCCCGCCCATGATCGCGCATGCCGCCCGCGGGGCCGGGGCATACCCCGCGACTCGCTCCGCCCGGCCCGAACACCTCCGGCCCGCCTTCCGGAAGACCGGAAGACAGGCCGGATCAGAGGGAGCGGAGAGGTGCGACCGGACGGTCCGCCGGATCAGACCGCCGGCGGGACCGGGTAGGTCGGGTACTCCACCCCGGAGACGTGCTGGACGACGCGGATCACCTGGCACGAGTAGCCGAACTCGTTGTCGTACCAGAGGTAGAGGATCGCGTTGTCGCCGTCGACCTTGGTGGCGCCGGCGTCCACGATCGAGGCGTGGCGCGAGCCGACGAAGTCCATGGAGACGGCGTCGGGGGCGGTGGTGAAGTCGATCTGGCGCTTCAGCGGCGAGTGCAGGGAGACGCCGCGGAGGTATTCGAGGACCTCCTCGCGGCTGGTCTCGCGGCCGAGCCGCAGGCTGAGGATCGCGATCGAGACGTCCGGCACCGGCACCCGGATCGAGCTGCCGGTGATCGGCGCCTTGAGGTCGGGCAGCGCCTTGGCGACGGCCGAGGCGGCGCCGGTCTCGGTGATGACCATGTTGAGCGGCGCGGAGCGGCCGCGGCGGTCGGCCTTGTGGTAGTTGTCCAGCAGGTTCTGGTCGTTGGTGAACGAGTGGACGGTCTCCACGTGGCCGCGCAGCACGCCGTACTCGTCGTCCATCGCCTTCAGCGGCGGCACGATCGCATTGGTGGTGCAGGACGCGCAGGACAGGATCTGCTCGTCCGGCTTGATCGTGTCGTGGTTGACGCCGTGCACGATGTTCGGCACGTCGCCCTTGCCCGGGGCGGTCAGGACGACCTTCTCGACACCGGGGCGCAGGTGCTTCGACAGGCCGTCGCGGTCGCGCCACTTGCCGGTGTTGTCGATGAGGATGGCGTCCTTGATGCCGTACGCCGTGTAGTCGACCTCCGAGGGGTCGTTGGCGTAGATCACCCTGATCGCGTTGCCGTTGGCGATGATCGTGCTGTTCGCCTCGTCGACGGTGATCGTGCCCTGGAACTGGCCGTGGATGGAGTCACGGCGCAGCAGCGAGGCCCGCTTCACGAGGTCCTGCTCGCCGCCCCCGCGGACGACGATGGCGCGCAGCCGCAGGCCGTTGCCCGAGCCGGCCTTCTCGATGAGCAGGCGCGCGACGAGGCGGCCGATGCGGCCGAACCCGTAGAGGACGACGTCCCGCGGTGCGCAGCGCTCGATCTTGTCGGCACCCGTGGCACCGGCGACGGCCTCGGCGGTGAACTCCGCCACCGAGAGGCCGCGGTCGTCGGCCTTGTACATCGCGGCGAGCATGCCGAGGTCGATCTGGGAAGGACCGAGATCGAGCGCGGCGAGGGCCTGGAGGAACGGCATCGTCTCGGTGACCGAGAGCTCCTCACCGGCGATCTGCCGGGCGAACCGGTGCGTCTTGAGGATGCTGACCACCGACTTGTTCACCAAGGAGCGGCTGTGAAGCAGGACCGTGACGTCCCGCTCCCTCTGCAGCTTCCCGATGATCGGGATCATCGACTCCGCGATCTCCTCGCGGTTTATCCAGTTGGTGAACGAGTCGTCGTTGACAGTCACAGGTTTATCTTTCGAGCTAGGCGGTGCTCATATGCTAACCCCTCGACTTTTTGATCATTCAAGCGGTCCCACCTGAACGGCACCCCGCCATGGCGCCCATGACGCACCGGTGAGCGAAATGTCCCCATTTGCCGCATAACTACAGTGCGCTGTGAGGCGATTCACCCCCTCCACCCGGTCGCGCTCCCGGCCCCGGGCGGCACCCGATGCGACCCGCCTCCCCCGGCCCGACGGACCACCACACCGCGCGGACCGAAAAACGCGGTTGCTCCAGCACGCCGATGATCACTAAGGTCAGCCGGGTGACTGCCGGGTCGGCCATGGGCCATTCCACAGTGAGGCTCCCGGCCTCGGCGTGAGCACGAGGCGGGCAAGAGCCCCGCCCCCTTTCTCCGCGTCTTCTCGCTTCCGGCGCCCCCACGCGGCGCCCTTCCCAGCACTTACCAAGACCCGGAGAAACGCCCCACCATGCCGTACGACCCGAACCAGCACCCCCACACGTCCGAGCCGGCGACCGCCGTCGCCCAGCTCAACCACACCGCCGTCTACGCCAGCGACCGCCGGCTGTCGGCCGAGTTCCTCGCCGCGATCCTGGGCCTCAAGGTCAGCGCACCGTTCGGCCCCTTCCTTCCCCTCGACCTCGGCAACGGCGTCACACTCGACTACTTCGAGAAGCGCGACGAACCGATCCAGCCGCAGCACTACGCCTTCCTCGTGCCGGACGCGCAGTTCGACGCCATGATCGACCGTCTCGAAACGGTCGGCGTGACCTACTTCGCCGACCCCCACCACACCGAACCCGGCCGGATAAACCGCCTCTTCGGCGGCCGCGGCGCGTACTTCGCCGACCCCGACGGCCACAACATGGAGATCATGACCCGGCCCTACATCCGCCCGTAGGGTCGTCGCCACGCCTGCCGGTCCGGGTCAACGCCCGGGCCGGCAGGGCCGGTTCACGGCCTAACCGGCCGGCGTTTCCGCGGTGGCGGCGGGGGTGGCGTCGTGTCCCTCCAGCAAGCGGTTGCGGAACAGGTCGAGCACGCCGTCCAGTGCTGCGCGGGTCGGCTGGCCCGGTTCGTCGATGAGGTGCTCGGTGAGTACGGAGTGCGGCCGCAGCACGGCGTCGGGGTTCGCGGCGGCGTCGTCGAGTTCGACCGCGAGGAACGCGTCGCCGAGTTCGCGGCGGAGGAAGGCGAACCGGTCGCCCGGCACCAAGCGGTCCGTGCGGAAGCGCAGCCCCATGACCTGTAGGCCGTCGCGTTCGCAGCGGGTGCGGACGGCGGCGAGGTCCTCGCGGGAGATGTCGATGCCGACGGCGCGGCTCTTGGTGACGGGCAGGGGCAGCGAGGGCTGGGACAGGACGGGGGCCACGAGGCGCTCGTCGGCGGCCATGGCCAGGGCGAAGCCGCCGGTGAGGCACATGCCGACGGCGCCGACGCCGGGGCCGCCGCAGCGCTGGTGCTCATGGGCGGCCAGAGCCCGTAGCCAGGTCACCACGGGGGAGGACCTCCCGGTGGCCAGCATGGTGAATTCGCGGCTCACGCACACCTTTCCCAGGGAAGAGGCCAGGTACGTGGCGGACTTGAGCCGGCGGCCGGCCGCGAAGTCGGCGGGGCGGCCGGGCGTGCCGAAGAGCACCGGGAGGACGGCGGTGCAGCCGATGGCGGCCACCCGTTCCGCGAAGCGCAGCACCTTGGGCGTGATCCCCGGTATCTCCGCCATCACGATCACCGCGGGACCGGTGCCGCGACGCAGGAGCTCGCGGGTGACTCCGTCGTGGGTGAAGGCGTCGCGGTCGAAGCCGGTCGGGTGCTGATCTGCTGCCATGGAGTGCCCCATTCTGTCCTGGTCACGTGCCGCGGAATGCCTTGGGAGTTGGATCATGATGCCGGTCCCGCTGCGGGAGCGCAGCGGTGAGCATCACGGCAGTGGTGAGGATCACGGCGGGGGTGCGGTTCATGGCGGGGGCGAGGGGCGTGGCAGCGCGGTTGCGGGCCGGGTTGCCGCGCCCCTGGCCCTCAAGTGGCGCTCTGCGGATGGCCTGCCGTTGCCGAGCGGGGTGGCCAGGACTGGGGGGCGAGGATGCCGAGGACGTAGGCGCGGGCGACCAGGGCGCACCGGGTGGGGGCGTTGAGGAGGTCGCGCAGGCGGCTGAGGTGGTAGTCGACGGTTTGGCGGGAGAGGCGGAGCGAGGTGGCGATCTCGGCGTTGCTGCGGCCCGCGGCCAGGAGGGAGAGGATGCGTACCTGACTAGCCGTCAGCGGGGGATGGGGTTCGTGGGCGAGGCTCTGGTGGGTGATCACTGCCCAGACGCTGGCCGCGCGGGACGGGCCCCGGCCCACAGTGGTCAGGTGCAGCTGGGCGCGGCGCTGGCGACCGCGGCCGTCGACGAGGACCGTGGAGGTCTCGATGCGCCGGCTGCGGCGGGCTATCAGGGCGTGCCAGCTCCGCCGGAGTGCGGGTAAGTCCGGGGCGGGCGCGAGCAGGGTGTGGGCCCGGCGGCCTACGAGGTCGGAGAGCCGGGTCTGCAGGAGTTCCGCGGCTGCCGCGCTGGCCTGGAGGATCCTTCCTCCGGCGGAGATCAGGGCGCACGGCAGACCGCTGTGGTCGCGCAGCGCGTACAGGTTCTCCTCGGCCTGCTGGCGCTGGTGGAGGGCGCGGGTGTGGTCGCTGATGTCGATGTAGATACCGGCCACACAGGTCTGGGTGCCCTCGCGTACCGGGAAGCGGTGGCCGGCCGCGTGGCCGGTGGTGCCGTCCGCGCGGTGGTAGGTGAGGGTGTGCCGCACCGGTTTGCCACGGGCCAATACCTCCTGGTCCAGGGCGAGCACCCGGTCGGCGTCGGCCGGGGCGTCGACCTGGCGTACGTCCTTGCCGATGACGTGCTCGGGGGTGGTTCCGTAGAGGTGCGCGTAGGCGTGGTTGGCCCATACGTAGAGGCCGTTGGGGTCACGGATGAAGGCCGCGGCGGGGGCGAGGTCGGCGAAGGCGTCGTAGCGGCGGGTGGTGGCGGGCGGGGAAGCAGGGGCGGGAGCCGGGGGCGGGGTCGGGGTCGGGGTCGGCTCCCGGCCAGGGGCTGAAGCCGGCTCAGGGGACCGTTCCTGGGCCGGTTCCGTGGCCGGTTCCGGGGCCGGTTCCGTGCGCGGTTCCGGGGTTACCTCGACGGCGATGCCGCGGAGGCGGTCCTGTCGGGATGGGTCGAGTGGCCAGTTCACGTCGAAGAGCCGACCGTCGAACCGCGCCCGCCAGTGGTTACCGGTCCGCCGGTGGTCGCCGGTCCGCCATGCGTCGGTGGCCCGCGATGCGCCTGTGGCTCGTGATGTGCCTGCGGCCCGTGAGGCGTCAGTCGCCTGCGAGCCGTCAGTCGCCCGTGAGGCGGCAGTCGCCGGTGAGGGGTCGCTGGTTCGCCCTTGGTCCGTGGGCTGCGACCGAGGGGCGGCCTGGGGCTGGTCGAGGGCCTGCCACTGGCCCGTGACCGTGTCGAGGAAGCGCTGGGCGGTGCGGGTGTCGTCGAAGGCTCCTCCTCCACTGTCGATCACCCGTAGCTCGCGGTCGGCCTCCCACCAGGACACCGGGAGGTGTTGGAGCAGCGACTTCAGACCGGTCTCGTCCACGACGGCCTCTCTGTGACGAAGAGACGGAGAGATGGCGGGGCGTCCGGCCACCTGGCGTCCCGGGCCGGCTCGCCCCTGGCATGCGTATCCCCCGCCACTACGCCGTATGCCCGGTTCTCGGCCGATCTGTGGGCGCGGGGTCCCATACGGCATCACAGAACCTTCACAGCCGTTCGGCGAACTGCACAACTCTGGCGTTTGCCTGAGCGTTCGGCGCCCGTGACGGCAGATCGGGCACCGTCCGGCTGGTTCTCTGGAAGTACCGCGGCGAGGCGTCAGCCGCCGCGTCCTCAACGGCCGTTCCCACGGCCGCTCCCCGCCTGTGAAGGAGTCGGATTTCAGTGAGCACGGTGCTGTTCGTGTATGCCAAGGGCGGTCCGCCCTTGGGGTATGCCCTGTCACGGGTCGCCGCTCGGTCGGCAGTGCACCTGCTGGCACTCAGCACGCTTCCGCCCACCGTCGCCGCCACCGCCGAGCGCCGGTGCGCGTCCGTACGGACCGCCACCGGGCCCGAGCGGGGCGACCTGGTGTCCCTGATCGTCTCCCGGGCCCAGGCCGTGGGCGCGGACGCGGTCATCACCTTCTCCGAGTACGCCGTCGTCGCGGTCGCCGAGGCCTGCGAGAAGCTCGGCCTGGCCGGCGCCGGCGCCTCCTGCGCACTCGCCCGTGACAAGCGGCTGATGCGCCGTACCTGGGACCGGCAGGGCATCGCCCAGCCGCGGTTCTGCCCGGTGGCCGACGAGCGGGAGCTGCAGGACGCGGCTGCCGCCCTCCGCCTCCCCGTACTGCTGAAGGCCGCCTGGAGCGCCGGCTCCACCGCGCACCGGATCATCCGTTCCACCGAGGAGGTCCCGGCTGCCTGGCGGCGGGCCCGCGAGGTGATGGCCGAATCCGCCGAACTGGGCTACGCGGAGCTGCACGTGGCCGACGCCGGGGCCGACTTCCTGGTCGAGGAGATCGTGCCGGGCACCGCGGACGGCTGGTTCGACCAGCCGGGCTGGGGAGACTACGTCAGCGTCGAGGGCGTCGTCGTCGACGGCGTGTTCCGACCGGTCTGCCTCAGTGGCCGGATGCCGACGGTGGAACCGTTCACCGAACGCGCCGGCATCACCCCGGCCGCGCTGCCGGCCGACGCCCAGCAGCGCGTGGTGGCCCTCGCCCGCCAGGCCGTCGACGCGCTGGGGCTGGAGAACTGCGGTACGCACACCGAGATCAAGCTCGGCGCCGACGGCCGGATGTGGGTCATCGAGACCGCCGCCCGGTTCGGCGGGGCGATGACCGTGCCGCAGATCGAGGAGGTCTTCGGCCTGGACCTCATCGGCATGCTCGTCGACCATCTGCTGGGCCGCCCGGTGTCCTGGCCCGCACGGGCCCTCACCCCGCAGGAAGCGCGCGGCGCGGCCGGCTCCCTCGTCGTACTGGCCGTGGACGGCGCCGGTGACGCCTGGCCGGACCGGCGGCGGTGGGACTTCCCGACCGTACGGGACGCGGTGCCGCTCAGTGCCGGCAGCCGGCTCTCCGTAGTGGCCGAGAACTCGCTCCCGGACGGATCGACGGTCCCGGTGTACGACCCGGCCGCGGGCGCCAACACGATGGCGGCGCTGTGCCTGTTGTCCGCCACCGACCCCGAAACCGTGCTCCACGACTTCCGGACCCTGGTGGACGCATTGCCGTCGGTGCTCCCCGAGGAGGAGAGGTCCGCGCTCCCGCAGAAGGAGGGTTCGGCGCTCCCGCAGAAGGAGAGGTCTGTGCTCCCCCACGAGGAGAGGCACGAGAAGACCGAGAAGGCCCAGAAGAACCGGCAGTGCACGACGGAGACCGCGGAGGCGCGCTCATGACCCTCACCATGACCACCGCCCACGACCACACGACCGCCGGCGACCGTTCGACCGTCGTCGACCGTACGACCATCGGCGCGCACCTGGCCCTCCCGCTCTTCCACACCCTCTGCGGCACCCTGGCCGGCCACCCCTACCTGAAGGTCGTGGTCGACCGCGCCGAGAACACCTGGCACCTGCTGGACTCCGCCGTCCACCCCTTCCACGTCGACTACATCGCCACCCGCGTCCTGGGCATGGAGCTGGCGGAACTCGACGCCTGCCTGGACGCGTTCAACGCCTCGGTCTACGCCGACCCTGAGCGCAGGTTCCTGTTGGGCGTGCTCTCCCTGCACACCGACATGGGTGCGGGCACGGCGGGCGCGGGGGCGGAGGCGGGCA
Organism: Streptomyces sp. NPDC107765; assembly: GCF_055657085.1. NCBI lineage: Bacteria > Bacillati > Actinomycetota > Actinomycetes > Kitasatosporales > Streptomycetaceae > Streptomyces > Streptomyces sp. NPDC107765. Next base: position 803,220 of record NZ_JBVKBL010000001.1, read on the forward strand.
CCCACCTGCCCACCGGCCGCCAGGCACGCCCCTTCCTCGTCCTGGAGACGACCGAGGCCGACACCATGAGCGGCCCGATGCTGGAGGAGTTCTACACGTTCGTGCGCCACCGGCTCGACAGCCGGCTGCCGCTGCTGCTGAAGCCCGCGAACCACGGCCAGGAGCACGCCCTCGCCGCGATCAGTGACGTCCGGGTGCCGCGGATCCTCAGCCACCAGCTGTTCGGCAGCCGCACCCGCACCCCGCTCAACCCCGGCGAGGCCGTCGGCCGGCTGCGCCACTTCCGCACCCCACGGGAGTACGAGGAGTACGCGGCCGGTGCCGGCCCGCTCGGCGGGTCCGACATCGTCGCCATGCCGTGCCTGCCCGACGACGTACCGAGGGTCGCCGGCTTCATCAACACCGCGCCCACCACCCCGCTCTCGCACACCAACGTCCTCGCGTCCGGCTGGGGCATCCCCAACGCCATCATCCGCGACCTGGACCAGCTCATCGAGGCGGAGGAACTCGCGGGCGCCTGGGTCCGCTACGAGGTGCATGACGACGACATCACCCTCGTACGGCTCCCTCAGGCGCTGGCGCCGCTCCACCAGGCGCCGGACTCCACACCCTCCCCCCTGCTTGCCCAGTCGTCTGCGGCGCTCCCCCAGGCATCGGCACCGGGCGCGTCCGACCGGCGGCCGGCGCCCCGGATCCGGCTGGAACCCCCGCTGCTGCACGCCGACATATCCGCACTGCCCCTGCACCAACTGCGCCGCACCGACCGGAACCGCTACGGCACCAAGGCGGCCAACCTCGGGGAGCTGCACCACGTCCTGGCCGGTGGCGAGGACATTCCGGCCGGTCAGCCCGATCACGCCGGCCAGGGGCCCGACCGCACCATCGACCTGACCGCGTACTACGGTCGCCCCCGGCCTCCGCGGGCCAACCTCTACGCCCACCTCACCGCCCGCCTCACCGCCCGCCCGGGCCTGTCCGGCCTTCCGGCCCTTCCTGGGCCTTCTGACCTCTCGGAGGGCGCGCGAGGCGCACAACTCCGCGCCGCCGCACGGGACTTCGTCCGCGCCACGGTCACCGCTCCCGACGGCATGGCCCTCCCGTTCGCCCTGCAGCATCGCTTCCTCACCTCCTCCCCCGCCATACAGCAGGGCATCAGCGAGCTGAAGGCCGCCCTGGAGCGCGAGACCGTCCACACGATCGACGCGATCGACCCGCTCTGCCGGCGGCTACAGCACCTCATCCAGCACGCCGCCCCGATGCCCGACGACGTGGCCCGTGCCATCACGGCCGCCGCCCAAGCGCTGCCCTCCGACCCGTCCGGTGCCCCCGGCCGGCTCGTGGTGCGTTCGTCCTCGAACGCCGAGGACCTGCCCGGGTTCTCCGCGGCGGGGGTGTACGACTCGGTCACGGCGGTGCACGGTGCGGACGAACTCCTCGCCGCGGTACGCCAGGTGTGGGCGTCCCTGCTCTCGCCGCGCAGCGTCCGGCTGCGCCAACAGGCGGGCATCTCTCCCGACGACACCTACATGGGCGTGATCATTCAGCGCTACCAGCCCGCGGACCTCGGCGGCGTCCTGGTGACCTGCAACCCGACCCGGCGTGCGGACTTCCGCAACGTCTACCTCAACTGCTCGTCCGGCAGCCCGGAGAACGTCGTCGACGGCACCGCGCTGCCGCTGCAGTACCTGTACAACACGGTCGAAGGCGGCGGCCGCACCGTCGCACTGGGCTCGTCCGCCGAGGACCTGCCGGCCGCCACCCGCGAACGACTGGCGGACCTCGCCCTGACCGGTCGGCTGCTGCAGTCCCACTTCAGCGGTACAACCCCCACTGACGGCCCAGACATGGACCTGAACGCGGACCTCAACACGCACAGGAACGCCGATCTGAACAGGGATGTGGACGTGGATGTGCACGTGGACGTGGACGTTGACGTGGACCGGCCGTTGGACATCGAGTGGCTGATGACCGATCAGGGCGACTTCCACCTGGTCCAGATCCGCCCCTACGCCGCCCGATGAGCCGCCACCTCCCCGGCCCCCGGGGCCTCAGTCGTGCGGGCGGGCGCGCGAACGCCACGACGGACGCGCCGCCCCTGTCGCCCCGGGCCCGCCGCATCATCCGCCTCAACAACGGCTTCCAGCTCCTGTTCAACCTGCTCTGGTGGATGCCGGTGTTCTACGCCTACCAACGGCAGGCGGGACTCACCGACGGCCAGATCTTCGGCATCCAGAGCATCTACTACACCGCGTTCTGCCTCTTCGAGATCCCCACCGGACTGATCGCCGACCGCATCGGCACCCGCAACTGCCTGCGGGCCGGCGCGATCGTCATGACCGCCGCCAACCTCGCCCCGGTCTGGGCCCCCAGCTACACCGGCTTCCTCGTCCACTTCCTGCTCATCGCCGCCGGCCGCTCCCTGACCTCCGGCGCCGCCAGTGCGTACCTCTACGAGGGCCTGCGGGCCGAGGGCGCGGGCGCCCACTATCTGAAGGCCGAGGGGCAGGCCCGCGCGCTCGGCCTCGCCGCGAAGGTGCTGTGCTGGCCGCTGCTGGGTCCGCTGATGGTCCTGGCGCACTCCGCACCGTACGTCCTGAGCGCGGCCAGCGCGGGCGCCTCCCTGGTCTGCGCCGTACTGCTGCCCCGCCAGGCCGCGGCCGACCCCGCCGGGGGCCGCAAGCGCGCCACGGGCCACGAGGCGGCCGTCGCCCTCCGCGCCGTCCGCAGCACGCCCTGGCTCGCCCTGGTCATGGTGCAGGGGGTGGCCCTGTTCACCCTCGCCCGTATCTGCCAGGTCAATCTCTTCCAGCCGGTACTGCTCGACCACGGCATCGGAGAGAGCTCGCACGGCACCGTGCTGGCCGCCATGACCGTCGCGGAGGCGGTGGCCTCGGCCCGTCCGCAATGGCTCACCTCGCGGCTCTCCCCGGTGGCATGGGTGTCGCTGCTCAGCCTCGCGATGGCGGCGGCTCTGGCGGGCAGCACGCTCGGCGGTCCGTGGACGACCATCGCGCTGCTCTGCGTGTTCGCCGCCGCCACCGGCCTCGCGTCTCCCCTCCAGCGGAAGCTGGTCAACGACGCGGTCCCCGCGGGCGCACCCCGCGCCACCCTGCTGTCGGTCGAGAGCCTCGTCGACCGCGCGGTGTGCGCCCTGGCGGCCGTCGCCGCAGGCGCGTACCTCTCGGCGCACCGCCTGGACGCCCTGCTGTGGCACAGCGCGCTGGCCACCGCCGTCCTGCTGGCCGTCCTCCACCTGCTCCTACGACGTCACGGCAAGGCCCGTACACAGGAGGGCGGGGCCCGTGCGGAGAACGGCGGGACCCGTACGGAGAACGGCGGGGCCCGTACGGAGAACGGCGGGGTACACACGGAGGGCGGCCAAGGGGAGACGGGCCGTACCGACGAGATCCGTCCGCTCGCCACAGCAGGAAAGCCCTGACTCCCGCGCCCATACTGGAGGGGTGCGTACTGGAGGGGCGCGACAGCCGGAACGGCCAGCTGGGCCTGCTGGACCGGCTGTGCCTTCCGGACCGGCTGTGCCTTCCGGACCGGCTGCCGGGCACTACGGTGAAGACGCCTTCCGCCCGGAGGAAGCCGGCGAGGCAGACCGCATCGACCTGGGAGCGCTCGCCTACGACGCGGTGAGCACCGCACGGCTGACGGCGCTGGGCGCCGGCCCCGGCTGGCACTGCCTCGACATAGGCGCCGGGACCGGCACCGTCGCCCGGTGGCTGCTGGAGTCGGCGGATGTCACGTCCGTCCTGGCCATCGACCGCGACACCCGCTTCCTCACCGCCGATGCCCCGACCGGGCTCGTGGCCCAGACCGCCGACGTCACCGCGCCCGGCTTCGACCCCGGCCGCTTCCACCTGGTCCACGCCCGCTTCGTACTGATGCACCTACGTCCGTGGCGACGCATGATCAACCAGCTGAGCTCATTGCTCGCCCCGGGCGGCGTCCTCGTGCTCAGCGACGCCGTCGACCTGACGACCTCCTCCGCCCCGGCCACCCCGTACATCCAGGTCATGCGCGCGATGTGGCAGGCCCTGCGCACGACCATCGGTACGGACATCTCCTGGGTGCCCGACTACCCCTCCTTCCTGCTGGAGGAGGGCTTGCACTCCGTGGCCGCCGAAATCCACGTTCCCCCGCTGCTGCCCGGCAGCCCCATCAGCCGCTTCTGGGAGGACACTTGGCAGCGCACCCACGACGCCCTCCTCGCCACCGGCCAGATGGACGAGCCCCTACTCGAACAGGCCCGCCAGGCCCTGTCCTCCCCGCACTCCGCCGCCCTCTCCCCCGGAATGCTCACCGCCTGGGGCTGGAAACCCCGGCACCCCGCCTCCCCGACACCCTCACCACACCCATGAGCAATGTGGCAGTAGTCCCTGGCCTCCCCGACACGCCAGCCCCTCCGCACTCCAGCCCCTGGCACTCCGAGTGGCCCAGTGTCCGAGCGGTCCGAGTGCCCGAGCGGTCGAGTGCCCGAGCGGAAGGTGACCGATGTACGCGATACCCCTGAGTGGCGACGCTGCCAACAGCGGCAACCGCGCCGTGCTGCGTCCGCTGGAGCCGTGGCAGGCCGGGGAATTCCTCGCCCACATCGACCGGGGGCGGGAGTTCATCGGGCAGTACATCGGGCTGCCGGACCTGATCGTGGATCTGGACACGAGCCGCTCGTACCTCCACTCGTACGCGGAGAAGGCCGCCGCCGACACCGGCCGCATCTGCGGCATCTGGCTGGACGGCCGGCTGGTCGGCGGGGTCCTCTTCCGCACCATGGACGTTCAGCAGGGCACTGCCGAGGCGGGCTGCTGGCTGGAGCCGTCGGCGGTGGGCAAGGGGCTGGTGACCCGTGCCGTACGCGTGCTCATCGACTGGGCCGTCGAGGAGCGGGGCATCCACCGTGTGGAGTGGCTGGTCTCGGCGGCCAACGAACCCAGTATCGCGGTGGCCAGGCGACTGGGGATGACCAAGGAGGGCGTGCTGCGCGAGGGCTACCTCTACCGGGGCGAGCGGCACGACATCGAAGTCTGGTCGGTACTGGCCCCTGAGTGGCGCGCGGCGAAACGGGGAGGCTAAGGGGCCGGGAGCCCTCGCGGCTCACTCATCCGTCACCCCGCCGGAAGGAGGCCCCCAGGATGTACGTGCTGGTGGCCAGCATCCAGAGGGGAAAGACCAGTTCGGTCCAGGGGACCGTACCGACGACGAACAGCAGCACAAGCGCGGCCGCGCAGCCGAGCCAAGCGAGCCAGCGCGGGAAGACGCGCAAGGCGAGTCCGATGGTCGTGGCGGACAGCGTGAACACCGCGGCCATCCGCATGGCGTAGCTCGCGAGCAAGGTGAGCGCCGTCCGCCCGTAGGTCCATAGGTCCTGCGCGCCAGCCGGGATGTTGCCGGTGATGGCGAGCAGGCCACCGGCGGCGGCCCCCGCCGCGAGCACCAAGGCGGTGAACATCAGCCCGCTGCACAGGAAGAGCGTCCCGAAGAACCTGTTCTCCGCCCGCCCTTCCGCAGTTCCCGAGTCGGCCCCTTCCGCAGTTCCCGAGACGGCGCTCGCCCGAGGGCCGGTGCCCCGCTCCGTGCGCCCGACGTAGTCCCGTACGGCACCCATGAACCACAGGAAGAAGATGCCGGCGAACGGCAGCAGGCTCAGGGCGATTTCCAGGACCTGCCGGTGGGGTGAGCGCGACGGCCACTCCCCCGCGTGGGCCGGGATCGCGGAGGGCAGGCTGATGCGGACGATCGTGAGTACGGCGGCCAGCAGCAGCGCCGCCAGCACTCCCGCCGCACCGGCCGCCCGCGGTGTACGCAGCACCCTGCCCGACGTGGCCTCAAGAGAGCGTCTCTCCTCCATCGCCCCATCGTGGCGGCACCTCATCCCCGACCGGCCGCACGGCCACCGGCTTCCCTCCATGGCCACTGAGATGGCTTACAGCCCCTGAAGCCTCCGAAGTCCCTGAGCACCGAGGCAAGGGACCCCAGCACGCCCAACCACCCCCAGCCACCCCCAGTCACCCCCAACGACTCTCCATCGCTCCCCCACTCCCCTCCCTTCCCTTACGTTCCCTAAACTTCCTCATTGTGCTTACGCACAGGGAAAGTTAAGGTACTTTCATGCCTGACCGTTTCTACTCCGTGGAACAAGTGGCGGAGCACCTGGGTCTGCATGTCCGCACCATCCGGAACTACGTGCGGGACGGACGTCTCCACGCGGTCCGCATCGGCAAGCAGTACCGCATCGCCCACGAGGACCTGGAAGCCTTCACCGGCCGCCCGGCACCCGTGCCCCCGGGCGACGCGGACGGACGGCGACCGCAAGAACAGCAGCAACCGCACACCGAGGTCTCCAGCATCGTCGAGATCGACGCGATCACCCCCGAGACGGCCGACCGCTTGACCGCCCTCCTGATGAGCCTGGCCACCCACCGCGGCCCGGGCCATGCGCCCCTGCGGATCGAGACGGCCTACGACAAGGGACGGGCCCGGATGAAGGTCATCGTCCTGGGCGGTCTCGCCGACACGGCCCGGATTTTCGACTACGTGGAAGGAGTGCTCGGGACATGAGCACGAGTACCAACAGGCACACGAACGCCAGCACCACCACGATCTACAAGACCGAAGCCGGCGCGAGGGAGATCCAGCAGCGTTACCGGGAGATGCTCCAAGCCTGGCCGGTCCCCGCCGAGGAGGTACGGATACCGACCCGGGAAGGCGAAACCTTCGTCCTCGTCTCCGGTCCGAAGGACGCGCCGCCCGTACTGCTGCTCCACGGATCGGGAGCGAACACCACGATGTGGCAGGACGACATCGCCTCCTGGTCCCAGCACTTCCGGACATACGCCCTCGACCTCATAGGCGAGCCGGGTCTGAGTGCCGCCTCCCGCCCGCCCTTGTCCTCCGACGCCCATGCACTATGGCTGGACGAGGTGTTGGAGCATCTGGGCGTGGCCCGCACGGCGATCGTCGCCACTTCCCTGGGCGGATGGGTGGCACTGGACTACGCCACCCGCCGGCCGGACCGAGTGACCCGCCTGGCCCTGCTCTGCCCCGGCGGTCTGGGCAGGCAGAAGATGGCGTGGCTGTTCAAGGCCGTACTCCTGCGCGCGTGGGGACGTCAGGGAGTGCGCCGGTCAGTGGCGATCGGTACGGGCCTGGAAGCACCCGAGGTCCAACACCTCCTCGACCACGTCGTGCTGACCTTCACTCACTTCAAGCCACGCACCGAGCGGCTCCCCCTCTTCCCCGACAGTGCGCTGCGCCGACTGACCATGCCCACGCTGGTCACGGTCGGCAGCCGCGACACCCTCTTCGACTCCGAGGACACCGCCCGGCGCGTACGCCAGTGCCTCCCCCACGCGACCGTGAACGTCCTGCCCGAGGCCGGTCACGCCCTCCTCAACCAGACCGACTCCGTCCTCACTTTCCTCCGCGCCGACTGACCCCCTTCGTGGGGCGCCAGGCGGGCAACACCGACCCCCCTCTCCACCGCGACGGCACCACCCCAGGCGACCTCATCCCCGAAGGGAACCCACACGTCACCCAACTCAAACCACCCTCCTCACGGGCTGCCAACTCCCCTCTCAAGACCGGAGCGTTCCGGCGTGCGGGTGGCGCCGATGGAGGCCAGGGCTACGGCCAGGACGCCGGCCCATTGGGGGACGGCCAGGTGCTGGCCGAGGACGACGAGGCCGATGAGGGCACCGACGGCGGGTTCGAGGCTGGTGAGGACGCCGAAGGCGCGGGGCGGCAGCCGGCGGAGGGCCTCGAGATGGAAGGTGTACGGCAGGACGCTGGAGAGGAGGGCGACGGCGGCCGCCAGGGCGAGGGTGGTGGGGCCGAGGAGACTGCTGCCCGCCTGGGCGATGCCGTACGGGAGGCTCAGGAGGGCGCCCCAGGTGACGGCAAGGGCCAGACCGCGGCCGTCCGGGACCCGTTCAGCGAGCCGCTTGCCGACCAGGATGTAGCCGCCCCAGCAGCATCCGGCGAGAAGGGCGCAGGCCAGTCCCGTTGCGTCGAGCGGAATGCCGGAGTGGCTGAGCAGCACGACACCCACCGCCGCCAGGCACGCCCACAGCAGGTCGGCGACCCGGCGTGAGCCGAACAGCGCGATGGCGAACGGACCGAGGAACTCCAGCGTGGTGGCGGCGCCCAGAGGGAGACGGTCGACCGCTTCGTAGTAGCTGAGGTGGTGGACGGCGAGCAGGGTTCCGGCGATCGCCGCGACACCGAGGGTGGTGCGATCCCAGCACAGCCCAGGGCGCCACAGGGCAGTGAGGACCAGGGCGGCCAGACACAGGCGCAGGCTCACCACCCCCGCCGGGCCCACGACGGGGTAGAGTCGAGTGGTCAGCGCGGCCCCGCACTGCAGACCGAGCACACCACCCACGACCAGACCGGGGGCCGGCACTCCGCCCAGCCCCCGGCTGATCAGGGCCACAGCATGCTCACGGCGGCTGGCGAGCTGGCTGATGATGCCCTCCTCCAGATGCGGAACGACCGAAGACAAGGCAGTTGGCAGGCCGGCAGCGCCAGGTCTTGCGGCCCATGCCCGCCGCCGATACGCCGTCCGCCCCGGTGCCAGTCCACCAGGCGGGCGCCGACCGCCCATCGCGAGCGGGTGCATCCAGTCAGGCGAAGAATCTCGGCGTCGCGACGACGTGAAATGTGGCACGTCGAAACCACGCCCACAACCCCTCGCCACTCAACGAAATCCGCATCCTCCCAGGCCCGTTGACCTGGCGTTTATGCAGCAGCGCCGCACATTGCAGCGGCGTTGACCGGTCAGTTTTCCGTGGGTGGAGAAGACAGCCGACTCAGGTTCTTTGCGGGGACTTTGCAGGCCCCCGGAGCCCACGGCGTCCACCACGTCCACCGCGTCCGCCACGGCAGCTCAGCCGGAACGACGAAGACACTCATCGAGTGTCGCCAGCTCCACTCCCGCATCACTGAGCACCCCTGCGGCCACTCCCCGACCGATCTGAGCGAGCCCCAGAAGCAACTGGTCACAGTCGATACGCGCCGAACCCGCCGCCTCGGCCCGCTCTTCCGCGATCGCCATGGCCTTACGGGAGTAAGGCGTCCAGGCAATCCGCTCGGCCGCTTGCGACGCCCCCATGCTCAGTCGCGCCCCGACGGCCCGGTGCACGTCCTCGGGCGATACGTCTGCGGCCCGCAGCAGACGCGTAGCCGTGTTGTCCTCCGCGGTGAGGCCCCAGAGCAGGTGTTCCGTCCCGATGTAGTTGTTGCGGTGATGCACCGCGGCCTGCTTCACCTGCACCATGGCCTGGCGTAGGTCGTCAGTCATGGTCTCGGGACCGTAGCGCTTGTGGGGCGCGTGAAAGCGCTGCTGCACCGCCTGCCTGGTCACACCGAGCGCCGTCCCGATGTCCGTCCACGAGCTTCCGTGCATCCGGCAGTGCTCGACATAGTCTTCGACCAAGTCGTCCGCCAGTGCTTGCAGTTGACCGGCCAGGTTCGCCGCCACCGTGAGCAGTGCGAGCCAGTCCGGCTGTTCCTGCCCGCCGGGTCGGTGCGCGGCATCGCAGGTCCGGTCTACTTCCGCTATCAGGTCATCCAAGTCGGGAAGAGGCATGAGGCAAGTACGCCTTGACAATTGCCATTTGTCAATGCGCACTTGCCTTCCTGCTCGCCCAACGTCGCGTACGCTGCCCCGATGCCAGCACTCCCCCACTCCTCCACTCCTCCACTCACCCACCTCCCCGCCCCCGTTCCGAACGGTGCGGCGCGGTGACCACGGACGGAACCTCCTACCTCCCGGCGCCCGACGTCCTCTGGTCCCACGCCGCCACCCTCGCCGCCTGGAGTGCCGAGCAACAGCTCCCCGTGCACAACTACCGTTATGACGAGGCCGGACTGCGTTCCGAGGACGTGGGGAACGGTTGGTGGGCCCTGTCCTGGGTCGAGAACGGACGGGCCGTCCTCTACGGCATCGACCACGACTACAGCGACACCGTCAGCCTGTCCCCGCCCCTCGACCTCCTGGCCGACGGACCTTCCTGGCTGCCATGGCAGTGGCTCGACGAGGTCATCGCCGGCGGCGAAGAGATCGGCTTTGTGTACTGGTGGGACGGCCGGGCGTGGGGGCGGGCGCCATACCCCGCCGAGGTGCACGACGACGGCGTACACAGCATGGTCCCGGCGGACGACAGCGAGGTGCGGCAGGTCTGCGCCGACCTGGTGGCCGACGGTGCGGACCCGGCCGCCGTACGCGAGCGCGAGGCGGCGCACCGACGGACGGCCACCCTCCCGAACGAGTTCGCGGCATTGCCGGCCGGCCATGGCGAGCCCGCCGACCGGAGGGTCCCGTGCTGGCTGCCCGAGCAGCACGCCGCGGTACTCGCCGTGGAGATGAAGGCGGCCACCGAACTCGACCGCCCGGCACCGCCGGTCACATCGGAACAGGAACGGCTGATCGCCTGGCTGCACACCAACAGGGCTGAGGCGGCCGGGAGTTCGGTGCTCTCGGCTGCGTTCGTGGACGCCGGGGACACCGATTACGGTCGCGGTGCGGACGGATTCCTGGACGAACTGGGCCGACGCATCTTCGGCGAGGCAGCCACCCTGCTGGCCGCCCTACGAGACGCGGAATCCGACCCGGAACGGGGCCGCTGGCTGTACATCCGCGTAACAGTCCCCGACACCCATTCCACCACCAACACTGACACCAACACTGGCGCGAAGACCACCACCAACACCGGCACCGGAACCGGCACCGATACGGATACGGATACTGCCGCCAACCGCACCATCGAGCGCGGCTACGACTGCCTCCCGGACTGGTGGCCGGCCAGACGCGGAGTCGTCGCCACCCTGCCCCACACCGTCCGCCTCGAAATGGCACGCCGAGCTGCCCACTGGCGCCCGAACTGGGCCGAACTCCTTGAGGAAGACATCCGCCGCGACGGCGCACCGGCCCGGCTCTGCCGGGTAGAACCGGGACTCCCCCACATCTCGCCCCCACGCGCGGGTGCGGATACCAATGCGGGTGCGGGTGCGGGTGCGGAGTCAGCCTCGTAGGGGCCCGTCCCGCCAGGGGAGCACGGTGGGGCTCGCTCATTTTTCACGGCCTGACCTCCTCAGCCCCAGGCTCCCGCTCCAGCTCCAGCTCCAGCTCCCAGGTCTGCTGTTTGAGCGCCATGCGTGCGGCCGGTGCGCGGCCGGGGATGCTCGCCCAGTACGGGTGCGTGGCGATCCGCACGGACAACTGCTGCAGTCTGCGCCGCAGCACCGTGGTCTGGGACGGATTTTCCTCATGCGAAAGCTCGCGGTACGCGGTGTACCAGGCGCGCTGAGCCTGCACGAGATCGTCAGGGAAGGCGTAGGGAGGAGTCACACGAAGATTGCATCACATGTTCGAATTGAGGTGCAGCACACGTACGGGTGAATCCCGGCGCCCGCCTCGATGACTCGAAGGCCGCCCGACGCCTACCGGGCAGCTGCCTGCCGAGCTCGCGCCCGTGCTTGATCCGGGTACCACCTCGTGAAGCGGACCGCACCCACGAACAACGCGATCGGAATGATCCAGTTCAACCAGTCCGCCCCTGACGTGACGTGCAGGGCGAGGACGCCGAGCAGGGCCGTCAGCAGGAACACCGCGCCCCACACCGCCGTCAGTACCCGATTGACATGCCGGAAGAGTGGGCTTCCCCAGTACTCACGGGGCACGGACTCCCGCGCGTACTGCTCGGTGAACGGCATGAAGGCGAGGGACGTGAAGGCGACGGCGGCCAGGACCGCGCCGGACAGGGTCTGGGCGTACGTCTCCAGCCAGATCAGGTCGTGGCGGTCGAGGACCAGCGACAGGATGCAGATGACGGCGAAGAAGAGCAGGCCGGCGATGTCCAGGATCTTCAAGCTGCGGCGCCTGATGTCCGGGATGCTGGCCCCGATCGCCGTGATGAGCGCGGCCAGCGCGGCAAGCCCCCACGAGCTGGGGCTCGCCACCACGGCGAAAATGATCCAGGGGGCGAAGCCGAGGAAGAGATTGACACCGCGTGTGCCGTCGGGAGGTTGCGCGTCGCTCGGCGACGGCGCGTCGTCAGGCTTGGGCGTCGTGTCAGGGTGAGTCATACGAAACCTCCGGTCGGCCCTCCGGTCCGGCGTCCCTGCTGCCATGCTGTGCTCCCCGGACGGGAGTCGCATCCCGTACGGCCCCTCGGCTCGCCGACCCGCCACTACGGAAAGGTGGCCGTACTACAGAAAAAAGGCGGCCGGACCGCGGAAGGGTGGCCGGACCACGGAACGTGGCCGGCCGTTACTACGGCAAGTGGCCATTGGCCGACGCTACTGTTCATGACGCCCTTCACAGCGCCATTCCTATGGCCGTTCAGACCGCCGTTCTGGGGGCGTAATCGGAGGGGGACCGATGGCATGTGACATAGACCTGCCGCTGGACGAAGAACGCGAAGAGGACGCACCAGACAAAGAAAGAAACGCAGCCGGCGACGAGGCCGCCCGGCTCACCGCGGAACTCACCGAACTCGGCAATGAAGGCTTCCTACGGGCGGTGCTCCGCGATCAGCCGCCGGCATGCTTCCACCACCGCAGCACCGACCGCCTCATAGGCTGGTCCACTGACGCCCCAGACATCGCCGAACCCACCACCAGTCTCCTGCTCCGCGCCCTTCACACCTGCTTCACCGCTCACCTCCCCCTGAGCCTCTCCCCCGACCTCCTCTGGTACGCAGTCGTGCACGAGGTGGCCGTGCACGTCCGGCTGAACCCGAAGACGTACGAGGGAATCTTTACGGAGACGCCGGGACACCGGCAGACCATCGCCGTACGGGACGACCTGGCCGCGCTGGACTGGGAGCGTTCGATCAACCTGGTCCACAAGCCCCTGCGCGCCCGGATCGGTGACGAGGTCGCCGACCTCTTCCAGCCCACCTTCTCCACCACCACGGACACGGACGCCACGGCCATGCTGGTGGCGCTGATGGACGTGGTCAGCCCGTACTACCGCTTTCGGTGGCAAACCCTCTGCGGCATTCCGCGGATCCGGCTGGAGGGCACGGACCGGGACTGGCGTCTGCTGGCGGCCCGGGTGCGGGAACTGGCGGACTGGTTCGAAGGGCTGCGGCCGTGGTTCACGGCACTGCAGCCGGTGCTGGACGCGATCTGGGCGACGGCCTCAGGGTGGGGGATCGACCAGAAATTCTGGCGTTCCCTCTACAAATGGGAGTCGGCCTCGGGCGGCGACCGGGTCACCGGGTGGATCACCGCTTTCTTTGCCCACCGATACACCGACGAAGGGCCGCGCCCGAAGCAGTCGTTCGGGCCCGGCACGACCGCCGAGGACGAATTCCCCTCCCACGTCTCCCAGGTCCCGTTCCGCTGGGAAACCCCCACGGGAACATTGGACATGGCATTCCTCGGAGGCGTCCTCGGCATTGAGCGCGAGGAAGAGTGGGTCCGTCCGCGACTCGGCTACGCAGTCGCCGAGTTGTCCCCATCACCCAAGCGACCCAGGCCCGCCACCGATCCGTACGACGCACCGCATACCGAACCGTACGGCCAACCGGACGGCCAACCGTGCGGCCAACCCAACGACGAACCGCAGGACAGGCCGTATGGCATGCGCCTGCCCGCGCCCTGGACGTTGGCGGACGTCCAGGGCCTCACCGGTTGCCCACAAGCCCATCTGCTCACCACCGTCGGCGTCGTTACTCACCACGGCAGGCCCCTCCATGCCGACTGCGTGATCAACCTCGACGGCATCTGCGCGGTCCGGGCAGTCCGGGCCGCCGGCGACGGGAATGACGACGGCGACGGCGACTGGCATCTGGGCGATCTGGTCTCCGACGCCGGAGACATCCAGTGTTGGGCCTCCTACGGCCCGGACCTTGGCGACGCACTGCGCGCTCTCTAGCGGGGCGGGGCACCGGGGCGGGGTGGGCTAGCGGAAGTCGGCGGCGTGGTCAACCGCCCACTGCCGCAAGGTGCGTGCCGGCCTCCCGGCGACTTCCTCGACCGTCGTGGTCGTGACCGGAGGCGGGGCGTCAAGCATCTCGGCGTACCCGTCCAGCAGGGTGTCCACGAAGGAATCGGGGAAGGTGTCGTCCGCGAGCAGCTGCTGCCGGGCAGCCTCCCGCGACAGTTCCTCCCACCGGAGAGGCCGTCCGATGGCCTCACCGAGGATGCGCACCTGGTCGACCTGGGTCAGGACCTCGGGCCCGGTCAGTGTGTAGACCGCCTTGTCGTGGCCGTCCTCGGTCAGGGCGCGTACGGCGACGGCGGCGATGTCGGCCTCGTGCAGCAGAGCCATGGGAACCGCTCCGAAAGCGCCGCGCACCACGTCACCGGCGCGGATCTGGTCGGCCCACCAGAGGGTGTTGCTGGCGAAGGTGCTGGGTCGTAGATGGGTCCAGCGCAGCCCCGACCGTTCGATGAGGCGCTCCACCTCGGCGTGGGAGCGGCCTACCGGGTGCCGCTGTTGCTCGGGGGGCAGCCCGTCCTGGACGGCCCCCGAGGAGAGAAAGACGACGTGTTCCACGTGCCGCCGTAGCGCCTCGACGACATCGGGCGCGGCCTCAGCCGTGTGGAAGGGCCACATGAGGAAAGCCCGATCGACGCCCTTCAGGGCCTCTTCCAGGCCGCGTGGGTCGGCCAGGTCGCCGGCCCGTACGTCGACGCCGCCGTACGACAGGCCAGCCGAGTCCGGATGCCGCGTCAGGGCGCGTACTCGTACACCGGATACCAACAACTGCGAGACGACCTGCCGGCCCACGTTCCCCGTCGCACCGGTAACCAGCACGGTGGGCTCTGCCATGCCCTCCGCCGCCCTGTTCATCGCCGCATCCGTGTCCATCACACTCACTACTCCCTCTTCAGTCGATGTCTGGCCCACTTGTCGCCGTCCACAGTGCGCAACGGAGTTCTGGGGCCAGCCACCACCGCGGAGAGAGTGGCGGATACCGGCATGTCGAGGGTCGTGACGACGGTTACCGTCATTCTTCTGAGCCGTGATCAGGAAGGTGAGGCAGGGCCCCGCCCCGCCCCGCCTCACTTCACCTCACCTCACCTCACCTCACCTCACCTCACCTCACCTCACCGACGCCCTACAGCACCGGGTCGGACGTGCCCCGTTGCTGCGGAATCCCCACGTCTCCGGGCTGCTGCAGTGCCACCGTCCGTGTCGGCGCGGGAATCCTGATGCCCTCCGCCTGGTACCGCTGGTGGAGCCGCTTGATGAATTCATGCTTGATCCGGTACTGGTCGCTGAATTCGCCCACCCCCAGAATCACCGTAAGGCCGATCCGAGAGTCTCCGAAGGTGTGGAAACGAACAGCCGGTTCATGTTCCGGAACGGCGCCGCTGACATCGGTCATGACGCCCTTGACGACCTCCATGGTGACCCGCTCGACGTGTTCGAGATCACTGTCGTAGCCGACGCCCACCTGGACGAGGATCGACAACTGCTGTTCCGGTCGGGTGAAGTTGGTCATGTTGGTGCCGGCCAGCTGGGCATTCGGGATGATCACGAGATTGTTGGAGAGCTGGCGCACCACGGTGTTACGCCAGTTGATGTCGACGACGTATCCCTCCTCCCCGCTGCTCAGCCGAATGTAGTCACCGGGCTGTACGGTCTTCGAAGCCAATACGTGTACGCCGGCGAAGAGATTGGCGAGGGTGTCCTGCAGTGCCAGGGCGACCGCCAGGCCACCCACACCGAGCGCGGTGAGCAGAGGGGCTATGGAAATGCCCAAGGTCTGCAGGATGACGAGAACGCCCATTGCCAGCACCACGATGCGGGTGATGTTGGCGAAAATGGTGGCCGATCCGGCCACGCCGGAACGTGACTGCGCCAGGGACCTCACGAGTCGGGTGATCATCCGGGCCGCGGTCAGCGTGACGACCAGGATGAGCAGCACGGTCAGCGTCCGGTTGACGTTCCGTCCGACCGTAGGTGTCAGCGGCAACGCAGCGGCCGCGGCCGCCAGACCGCCAGATATCGCCGCCCAGGGCACCACGGACCGCAGCGAATCGACAATGACATCGTCGCCACTCCAACGCGTTCTGCTCGCGTGCTTTCCCAGCCACCGCAAAACCGCTTTGCACAACAGCCCGGCGACGATACCGGCAACCAGCGCGGCACCGGCAAGGATCAGGTCATGCAGCGTGACAGCACGGTTCACCGGTCGACCCCCACTCCCGGGAACTGCGGCCCGGCCACTGCCACGCATCGCATGTGATGCTCCATCATTCGGTTCTTACCTGCTTGTCTCTAGGACTTCGAACGCGCCGGGGACCCGACCACAGACGTCGACGGGACATGGACGGGACGTGGACGCATACGAAGACGAGACGCAAACGTAAACGCAGACGTCCCGCAGACGTAGTCGTCCTGACGCGATCAGCCATCCTGCCGCACGCGACGTGGCACACAGCGGGCACCCTAGGAGAAACCAACCACCCCTGTCCGCTGCCTTCGTCACGCGTGCACCCGCTACGAACCCCACCCCACGCTCCGAACCCCGATCTGGCCCGTTTTGCCGTCACCCACACGTGCGGTCCTGTGCATGGACGATTCCGTGAGGGGGAGGCATGCGGAGCCGCACACATCGACCGACACGGCGGTGGACCAACTGGTGTTTTGAGAAGGGCCGCCTTGGGTCGGGTGAAAGACCAAAAAGGACCAAGCAGCGCCTTGAGGACGGGTGTTCCATGCGCCACTTTGCCGCTCTGATGCTCGGTGCCGCCGCCTTTTGCGGAACGGTCGCCGCCGCGCCCGGTCAAGCCATCGCCCTGGCCCAAGAACCATGTGGCTTCTACAAGACGGGCAGTGATGCGTACTACCGCCACTGCACCAGCAACGGTTCCAACGTCGTGATCAAGGTGGAAGTCGCCTGGGCCCCCGACTACGAACGCTGCGTGGGCCCCGGCCGTACGTGGCTGGGCTCCGCCTCCAGAATCCAGGGCGCACACTACGTGGGGCGCACCTGCTGACCAGCGACGAGCTGCACGCCGACAGCGCGGCGTCCCTTTACCTAGCCTCTGCCTTTACCTCTCCCTCTACCTCTACCGCTTGTACGCACTCTGCGGGACAAGGCCGTGGACTGCGTGCCCCTGTGGCCCCCGTAGACGTCACTGCACTTGGGGATACCGCTGCCGCCGTAGATGCCATACGCAGCGCACACTTGAGAGCGGACGAAACTTCGTGGTGCTGGTCTGCGAGTTCGTGGACCCAAAGGGTGAGGTGCACTACCCAACGGATGAAGTGGTGTACCCAACGGATGAAGTGCAGGGCGCCGCACAATCATCTAGCGCACCAATCGGGGTACCGCGGTCGCCGACTCAGAAGGGGACGGCGATCCCAGCCTCCCGCAGTCGGCTCAGAGCCCGGCTCATGCACTCGGCAGCCGAGGCGCCGTCAGCTCTCATTGCCGGCAACGGCCCACCGCTGGCGGCGAAGGTCCATGCTGGCCGGCCCTCCCGCAGGCGCTCCGCATCGACGCGGATCATGGCCCCAATCCCCTGCTCACCGAGCCACTCCAGGATGAGCAGCGTCGCGTCCTCGACACCGCTGTCCAAATCCCCCTCGGGCCACCGCCCCGTTCCCTTGCCCATGACCGCAACCCTACGGGGCCGATCGGGACTACGAGCGGGTGCCCGCGGCGGGGAGACGGCCTCGCAGGCAGTGGGGGTGAGCGTAAGCGGTAAACGTTCAGCGGTAAGCGGTAAGCGGTAAGCGGTAAGCGGTAAGCGGTAAGCGGTAAGCGGTAAGCGAGGTTATCCAGGTCGCGCAGGCCCCGGCCCCCGCGCGGCCAGCGGCCCCGGCGGGGCCGGCGGTAGGTACGAGGACTGCACAGGTACGTGCAGACCCGTCAGGTGGCGGTGCATCCCGCGGACGTCCCTACTCCCCCGCCCCCGCCCCCTCCCCCTCTCCCTGCCCTTCTCCCTCGTCCTCCATCTGGACCCTTGACAGGACGAGCACACCCCAAGTGACCAGCACCGCCCCGATCGCCTCCGGAATCAGCCACCACCCGGTGCGTACGCGGTCCCCGTACACCACGATGCCCAGGGCCAGGCTGACGAGGGCCTCTCCCAGGGTGAGGACGGGCTGGGAGACCACCAGCGGGCCCGATTCGAGGGCGTTGGCCAGCAGAAACAGCGCGCATGCGCCGGCTGCCACGAAGCCGTAGGTCTGCCAGGAGGCGAAGAAGGCGCCCGGGCCGTGCATGTCGAAGGTGTCGGTCGCGGACTTCATCAATGTCGCCGTCAGGGCGTAACCGATCGCTGAGGCAGCGCTGAAGAGGGCCGCGCG
This sequence comes from Streptomyces sp. NPDC107765, assembly GCF_055657085.1. Taxonomy (NCBI): domain Bacteria; kingdom Bacillati; phylum Actinomycetota; class Actinomycetes; order Kitasatosporales; family Streptomycetaceae; genus Streptomyces; species Streptomyces sp. NPDC107765. Next base: position 821,506 of record NZ_JBVKBL010000001.1, read on the forward strand.
GGCCTTCCCGCGCGGGCGGGGGGCCGCGGCCGACGCGCACAGTGTGATGGCACCGACGGTGGCCAGCAGCGTCACCACCCACGTGGCCGACGAGACCTCGGTGCCCGCACCGGACGGTGCGGCAGCGGCCAGCGCCAGACCGAGCCCGACGGCGACACTCAGGGAACCGGCCCAGCCCGCCGCCGGAAGCCGTCGGCGAGCCAGCGCGCACGCGATCACGAGCGCCAGTGGAAGTTCGGTCACCAGGATCGGCTGGACCAGGACGAGCGACCCCAGCGCCAGGGCCAGCGCCTGGCACGCCGCAGCGCCGACCACGACGGCGATCCCGCCGAGCCAAGCCGGATTCCGCACCAGGTGCCGGACCAGCCTGGGGCTGAAGGCATCACCCGCCGGGACGGTACGTGCGGCCACACGCTGGAGCACGGTACCCGTGGCATTCCCCACGGCCGCCAGCAGCGCGAACAGCGCAGACAACACAGCCGCCACCGTGCGATCCCCTCGGGTCGTTGGGCCATCGGTCCCTCTCAGCAACCGTGGCAGAGCAATCCGCAACGCGCGGAGCACGGCACGCCACCAGATGACGAAGACGACCACACCACAGCCGGAAAACTCCCCTCTGTCAGCGACCTGTCCCTCCCCGGCCCAGGGCGTGGTGACCGCTGCTCATGGGCCGAAGAGGGGTATGCCGCAGCGCCGATGGAAGGCGCGGCTGTGGCGCACGGTGAGTGCCACCGTGGCAGCCAGGATGCCGAGGGACTGGAAGCGGCCGACGACCGGCACCAGGTCGACGGGCAGCGTCAATGCCTCGACGGTGCTCAATGCGGCGTCGAGCAGCTGCGCGCTTCCCCACAGCACCGTGAGGCTGCGGAGCGCGGCACGGAAGTCCGGCTGTTCGCGCCAGGTGCGTTCCGCCGCTTGCTCTGCACCCGAACCGCGTAGTCGGCGTCCGAACTGGTACGCCAACGGCCGGGCCGCGAGCAGCGAGCTCAGGATCCATATCCCTAGGACCGCGGGGATGGCGGCGTCCTTCAGCAGCAGGACCCGTGGACTGCCGCTGATCAGTGAGGTGACGGCAGATACCACCAGCAGGGCGACCACCAGCAGGTCGAAGAATTCGACGCGTCGTCGTACCACGGCGGTGCCTACTGCGTGCGCCGCCGGAAGGGCACCGCTCAGCAACAGCGCCTGCCACTGGGCGATGTCCTGAGCGCGTAGCACGTAGTACACGACGAATGGCAGGAGGAGGTTGACGATCAGCGGGATGAGGAAGGCACGCCGTCGGTGTGTGCCGTGCGCATTCGTGACTGCCGCGCCTCCCGTGGCTTCCGTGACTACCGCGCCTCCCGTGGCTTCCGTGCCGGCAACGGTTTCCATGGCCTTCGCCTCCTCGATGGTTTTCCTGTCCTCCACGGTGTTCATGAGGTCCCCCAGCGGTCCGAACGAAGCAAAGATGACGAGGTGTGTGGCTGGATGGCCGTCTGGCCGTGCAGCGCAATCGCTCACGACCACATGCGTCGACGTTAGGCGTCGGGAGGGTGGAGAGGCGTCGGCCCCAGGGTTGGTCCAGCGGTCCTGGCTCTCCACCCGTGCTCCTCAACCGGTGGGTGGACCTCGACCTGCTGGCCGACAGCCGGCACACGTTCGGCGAGACGACGGCCCTCACTTGCAGCGGCAGGCAGAGGGGCGGCCTCAGGGGATCTGCTGCGTCCTGCTCCGGCGTCGCGCACACTTCATCGCGGTGTGGGCGTTGGCGAGGAGGACGGCTGTCCAGGTGAGGAGGGGGACGTAGCCGCTCCCGCAGTGCTCGAAACCGGCGCCGGTACGGGTCAATGGCGTCTCGTGCACCTTGGTCGCACCTCGGGATGTGACGTTACGAGATGGGATGTCACGTCAGGTGGCGGCCGTGTCGACCCGCCATCGACACTCACCGGCGCTTCAGACCATGACGAAGAGAAGCAGCGGCACGACCGAGGCGGAGGCTGCGGTACCGATCCAAGCGACCGAAAGCCGCGCCTTGCGCCAACGTACGGTCCAGGGGAAGGCGAAGGAGAAGAGGGCGAGGCATGCGCCGGTCGCGTAGAGGAAGGGTGCGCTGATCAGGGGGATGGTCACGCTGGCCGGGCATTGGTCCGGGCCGCAGGAATCCGTGGCCATGGTTGCGAAGGCGTAGAGGGTGAAGGCCGGCATGAAGAGACCGCCGATCACCCCGACTGCCACCAACGGTGGGCACCACCACAACGGATCACGGAGCCGCCGCGCCGAGGCGGGGACGGCATGGGGCAGGGGAACGGCAGGGTAGGGCGGCGCGGGCACGGTGGCAGGTGCGGCATGGGGGTGGGCAACGGGCTCTGGCGCGTAGGGGGTGGGGGCAGGTTGAGGCGGCAGAGCAGTTGCATTGTCGGTCATGGGATGAGTCAACGTGGCTGGGGAGCATGGTTGCCAGGGGGCGCCTACTCAGGTGGGCTGATCTGGGTGGGGTCACGTACTTAGCCCGCGAACGGCCGCTGGTCCACGTATCGCCCGTCCCCACGAGCAGCGAACAGCGAACAGCAGCGTGAGCGTGAACAGGGACCGGAGTGCAAGGCTCGCGCCCACCGTGCCCCGGAGGACAATGGAGCCATGACGTCGCCCTTTCCCGCCCGGCTGGTGGTCCTGCGTCATGCCAAGTCCGCCTGGCCGCCGGATGTGCCTGATCACGAGCGTCCACTGGCCAAGCGCGGCCGCAGGGATGCACCGGCGGCCGGGCGCCAACTGCTCGCGGACGGGTGCGTACCCGACCTCGTGCTGTGCTCCACGGCCCGCCGCACCCAGGAGACCTGGGACCTGGTCGCACCGGAGCTCGGTGGCCGACCGGAGGTGGTCTTCGAGCCGCGGGTGTACGGAGCGAGCGCTGCCGAGCTGCTCGATGTGTTGCGCGAGGTTCCGGAGCAGCGGCGGACGGTGCTGCTGATCGGTCACCAGCCGGGCGTTCAGGACGTGGTGCTGTCGCTGGCGGAAGAGGGAGAAGGAGAGGGAGAGGCGGAGGGACACGGGGGCGGGAGCGAGGGAGCGTTGGCGCGGGTGCGGGCGAAGTTCCCGACCTCCGGGGTTGCGGTCCTGGCCCTGTCGGGCGCTTGGGCGGACCTCGCGCCGGGGACCGCCACCCTCACGGGGTTCACCGTCCCGCGCGGCGAAGCTCCCGGGAAGTGACCCGGAACGCTCAGCTCACACTTCTACTTCTACTTCCACTCCCCCTTCATCACCCACCGACCGACCATCGGTGACCAGCCCGCAGTCACCCGCCAGCAGCGACCGCCAACGGCCAACAGTCCACAGTCCACAGCCCGCAGCCCGCAGCCCGCAGCCCGCAGCCCGCAGCCGCCGACCGCAGCCACCGGCGAACGACACCACCCACCGGCCCCGCCCGCAGTCACCCGCCAGCAATCACCGGCCCCCACCGCCCCCGAACATTGCCGCCCCTTCCACGCCCGTCGCCTGGTTCTGCGCCACGTACGGCCGCAGCTCCGCCTCGTAGGCGGCGAAGGCGGCCGTGTGGTCGCCGTTCGCCGCGGCCAGGTGTCGGGCCAGTGTCCGCGCGCCGATCAAAGCCTGGGAGGTGCCCATACCGCTGGTGGGGGCTGCGCAGTAGCCCGCGTCGCCGAGCAGGGCGACCCGGCCGTGCGACCAACGGTCCAGGTGGATCTGGCAGGCCGAGGAGAAGTAGAAGTCGTCGGCCTCGGTCATGGCGTCCAGCAGCCGTGGAGCTTCCCAGCCGCGTCCCGCGAACGCGGTGCGCAGCGCCTGCTGCTGTTCTTCCCGGCCGCACCGGTCCAGCGCGGGCGTCGGGGTGGCGAACGAGAGGCTGACCGTCAGCCGGTCCGCGTCGCCCGCGCTGAACGCGTAGATCGCCGTGTCCGGTGCATGCTGGAGCACCCCGCTGTGGTCGAGGCCGAGGTAGTTCGCGGTGCTGAAGCCGGCGCCGGAGAGGCCGAGGTGACGCACCACGTCGCCGTGCGGGCCGAACGCGAGCCGCCGGACCTTCGAGTAGACCCCGTCCGCGCCTATGACGAGGTCGAAGGTGCGGGGCGCGCCGCGCTCGAACTCAACGGCGACGCCGGAGTCGTGCTGGGTGAGCGCGCTGATCGAGTCGTTGAAGACGTACTCCACGTCGTGCGTGGTGATCCGGTGCAGGATCCGGGTCACGTCGCGCTTCGGTACCTCTAGTTCGCCGGCGAAGGCTTCGGCCGGCAACATTCCGGTCTCGGTGCCGGTCTCGTCCACCAGGGCGGTGCCGCGCATCTTGGTCTCGTGGGCGCGCATCTCGGCGAGGATGCCCAGGTCGTCGAGCACGTCGAACGCGGCGCCGCGGAAGTCGACCGCGTATCCGCTGTCCCGGAGGTCCGGGGCGCGTTCGACCACGGTGACGTCGTACCCGTCGCGGCGCAGGAAGTAGGCGAGGGCGGGTCCGGCCACGCTCGCACCCGAGATCAGAACCGTTGCGTGAGTCATGAGACCGACCATAGCCAGGATTTGACCATATGGACAAACCATTTGGATAAACCGTGCGGATGAACCAGGCGGATGAACCAAGCGGACAACCCTCGGATACCCTGCGGACATGGGAAATCGAGAGGACCTTCTCGCCGGCGCCAAGCAGTGCCTGATCGAACGCGGCTGGGCACGGACCACGGTCCGGGACATCGCGGCAGCGGCCGGTGTCAGCCACGCCGCCATCGGCTACCACTTCGGCTCTCGGGACGCGTTGCTCACCCAGGCGCTCGTGAAGGCCGTGGACGAACTCGGTGACGAGCTCGCGAGTCGCGCACCCGAAGGCACGCCGGAACAGCGCTGGCAAGCACTGATCGACAGCTTCACCACCCACCGGGCGCTGTGGGTGGCCCAGTTGGAGGCTGCGGTGCAGGCCGAGCGGTCACCGGAGGTACGCGCGCACCTCGCCGAGGGGCAGCGCATGGCACGGGAGGGGCTGGGCGGCTCGGTACCGCTCGCCCTGCTGAGCGGTCTGATGCTGCAGTGGCTGGTGGACCCGGAGAACGCACCGTCGGGCGCGGAAGTCATCGCGGAACTGCGCTCGACGTCCCTGGACTGACGACACGGGGGCCGGCCGGCCCATGGGCTGGCCGGCCCATGGGCTGACCGTCATGGGCCGGCCCATGGATTGGCACCCCTCGAAGCCCCCCTTCACCCCCGCCGCTTCACCTCCGCCCCTACACCCCCCATCGCCCCGCCCCTTCACCCACATCCCTTCACACGCACCCTCCCCGCCCCCATCGCCACCGTCCCCGCCACCACCGCCATCACGCGCCATCACCCGCCACCACCACCCACACATATCGCCCCATTTGTGGCCATCTACGAGCTATGTGAAATTTGGTGGTGTTGAGGTTCTCGGAGTCCGCCGGTCGGCCCCGGTGGCAGCCGAAGGGACGAACCATGGGCTTTGAACCGATGACGCCGGGCCTGGACGAGGTGCACATCCTGTGGACCTCGGAGGGCATGAGCTGCGACGGGGACACCGTTTCGGTCACCGCGGCGACGCTGCCCAGCCTGGAGGACGTGGTGCTCGGCGCGATTCCCGGTCTGCCGAAGGTGCATCTGCACAACAAGGTGCTGGCCTACGAGACCGGCGACGATTTCATGGCGGCCTTTCACCAGGCGGCCCGCGATGAGCTCGGGCCGTTCATCTTCGTCGTCGAAGGTTCCATTCCCAATGAGAACATCAATGGTGACGGCTATTGGTCGGCGATGGGCAATGATCCGGAGACGGGCGAGCCCATCACGGTGAACGAATGGATCGACCGGCTTGCTCACAAGGCGTGGGCGGTCGTGGCCATCGGCACCTGTGCGACGTACGGCGGCATCCATGCGATGGCGGGTAACCCGACCGGGTGTATGGGACTGGCCGACTATCTGGGATGGGACTTCCGGTCGGCCGGCGGCTTGCCCATTGTGAACGTCCCGGGTTGCCCCGTTCAGCCGGACAACTTCATGGAGACCCTGCTGTGGGTCCTGCACCAGGCCGCCGGGCTCGCTCCGCCCATTCCGCTGGACGAGCAGCTCCGGCCCACCTGGCTGTTCGGCAAGACCGTGCACGAGGGGTGCGACCGGGGCTCGTATTACGAGCAGGGGGATTTCGCGAAGGACTACAACTCACCCAAGTGCCAGGTAAAGGTGGGTTGTTGGGGCCCGGTGGTCAACTGCAACGTCACCAAACGCGGCTGGATGGACGGGGTGGGCGGCTGCCCCAACGTGGGCGGCATCTGCATCGGCTGCACGATGCCGGGATTCCCGGACAAATTCATGCCGTTCATGGACGAGCCGCCCGGTGGCACGGTGTCCTCCGCCCTGATGGGCGTGTACGGGCCGTTCATCCGCACCTTGCGTTCCCTCACCAATATCACCGCCAACAAAGAGCCCAAGTGGCGCCATAACGAGGATGCGCTGACCAGCGGTTACGACCCGCACTGGACCGGACGTAAATAGTTTCCCGCCCAGCACGCCCACGTCCAGCACGTCCGGCACGCGCACGAGACCCACGACGCCCCAGCAGGCCCCCACGACCACCACGCCATCCGCGAGAGGAAACCCCGTGGCGACCGTCCAGAACACCGATGCGGAGCGACGCGAACTCACCGAGGTCGCCTTCGACCCCATTACCCGCATCATCGGAAACCTCGGCATCTACACCAAAATCGACTTCGCGGCACGGGAAGTCGTGGAATGCCGGAGCACTTCCTCGCTCTTCCGCGGCTACAGCGTGTTCATGAAGGGCAAGGATCCGCGCGACGCGCATTTCATCACCAGCCGGATCTGCGGCATCTGCGGCGACAACCACGCCACCTGCTCGCTCTACGCCCAGCAGATGGCCTACGGCGTCAAGCCGCCCCCGCTCGCCGACTGGATCATCAACCTGGGCGAAGCCGCCGAATTCATGTTCGACCACACGATTTTCCAGGACAACATGGTGTTCGTCGACTTCTGCGAACGCATGGTGAAGGAGACCAACCCCGGTGTCCTGGAGCGAGCCGAACGCACCCCGGCCCCGCACGCCGACACCCACGGCCACAAGACCATCGCCGACATCATGCGCGCCTTCAACCCCTTCGAGGGGCAGACGTACAAAGAGGCGCTCCAGATGAGCCGGCTGACGCGGGAGATGTGTTGCCTGATGGAGGGCCGGCACGTCCACCCCTCGACGCTGTACCCGGGTGGCGTGGGCACCGTCGCCACCCCACAGGTATTCACGGACTACCTGGTGCGGCTGACCCGCTGTCTGGACTTCGTCAAACGCGCGGTGGCCATGAACGACGACGTCTTCGACTTCTGGTACGAGGCGCTGCCCGGTTACGAGGAGGTGGGCCGCCGCCGCACACTGCTGGCCTGCTGGGGCTGCTTCCAGGACCCCGAGGTGGTCGACTACGACTACCGGACCATGAACACCTGGGGGAACGCGATGTTCGTGACCCCCGGCATCATCGTGGACAACGAACTGGTCACCACCGACCTCGTCGACATCAACCTCGGCATGCGCATCCTGCTCGGCAGCTCCTACTACCAGGACTGGACGGGCGAGGAGACGTACGTCGACCGGGACCCCCTCGGCAACCCCGTCGACCAGCGCCATCCGTGGAACCAGACCACCGTGCCGAAGCCGCAGAAGCGGGACCTCGACGGCGGCAACTACAGCTGGGTGATGAGCCCCCGCTGGTTCGACAAACGAACCGGCGACCACCTGGCGCTCGACACCGGCGGCGGACCGATCGCCCGCCTGTGGGCCACGGCGCTCGCCGGCAAGGTCCGTACGCCCTACGTGCGCTCGACCGGCCACAGCGTGGAGATCGACCTCCCGCAGACGCCCAACAGCCCGGAAGTCCGGCTGGAATGGACGCCACCGCCGTTCCCCAACACCATCGAGCGCGACCGGGCCCGGATGTACTTCGTGGCCTACGCCGCCGGGATGGCGCTGTACTTCGTCGAGCGGGCCCTGGACGAGGTCCGGGCCGGCCGCACCAAGGTCTTCGAGGACTTCAAAGTCCCCAAGGAGGCCATCGGGGTCGGGTTCCACGAGGCCGTACGGGGCGTGCTCTCGCACCACTTGGTGATCCGGGACAAGAAGATCGCCAACTACCACCCGTACCCGCCGACCCCGTGGAACGCCAGCCCCCGCGACTCCTACGGCACCCCCGGCCCGTACGAGGACGCGGTGCAGGGGCTGCAGATCTTCGAGGAGAACGGGCGGGAGGACTTCAAGGGCATCGACATCATGCGGACGATCCGCAGCTTCGACCCGTGTCTGCCGTGCGGCGTCCACATGTACCTCGGCGACGGCCGGACCCTGACGCAGAGCCACTCCCCGACCTTCGGCCACCGGGCGTGAGGAGCGTCATGACCTGGGACGACCGGCAGGCACGGGACCACGTGGTCCGCACCGAGACGCTGCTGACCTCGCTCTCGACGCTGTCCGACCCGGCCGCGCGGGACCGGGCGACCGAGGCCGCCCAGGCACTCGTCGCGCTCTACGGGGAATGCCTGGCCCGGGTCATGGCGCTGGCCGGCGCGGACACCGCCCGGGCCGTCGCGGACGACGAACTCGTCGGGCATCTGCTGCTCGTGCACGGGCTGCACCCCGAACCGGTCGAGGACCGCATCCGCACGGCCCTCGCCGGTCTGCGCGGCCTGGGCGAAGCCCAACTCGGCGCGGTGGAAGGGCCGTTGGCCCGGGTCCGGGTACGGGCCCGGGGCTGCGGGTCCTCCGGCGAGGCGCTCCGTACGGCGGTGCAGGAGGCGGTGGCCTGGGCCGCGCCGGAGATCGAGCGGGTGGAGATCGAGGAGGCGGCCGCGGCGACCGTCGAACCCCCGCTGATCCCCGTGGAGGCGCTGTCGCGCGGCGGCGCCCGGACGGGCGGGGCGCGCTCATGAGCACCGTGGTCTCCACCGCCTCGGCGTTGCGGGACCTGGCCCGCCGCCCGCTGCCGGAACCGCGGGACGAGGACCGGTGCGAGCTGTGCGCGGAGCCCGTTCCGGCGGAACACCGGCATCTGCTGGACACGACCGCGGACACCCTGCTGTGCACCTGCCGGGCGTGCGCGCTGCTCTTCGACACCGACCGGCACAGCGGCGGCCGCCGGCCCTACCTGCTGATCTCCGAACGCCGGCGGCGGCTGGACGGCATGCGGCTCGATGCGCGGCAGTGGGCCGCCCTGCGGGTGCCGGTCGGGCTCGCGTTCTTCCTGCGCGGCGGCCCGCCCGACGACGAGATCACCGCCGGCTACCCCGGCCCGATGGGCGTGATCCGCGCCCCCGTGGACCGCGGGGTGTGGGCCGGCATCGAAGCCGGTCGGCCGGCCCTCGCCACCCTCGTTCCGCGTACCGAGGCGCTGCTGGTCAACCGGGCCGGCGGCAGTCAGGAGCACTGGATCGTGCCGCTGGACGACTGCTACCGGCTCGCCGCCCTGCTGCGCACCCACTGGAGCGGACTGGCCGGCGGGGACGAGGTGTGGCAGCACGTGCGGCAGTTCTTCGACCACCTCACCCCCGTCGATCCGGACGCCTAACAGGACCCGAGGAGAGCCATGACTGACATCACCGTCGGAAAGCGACAGGTACGACCGGACTTCACCGCCCACGTCCCCGGAGTGCGCCAGGGCAACCACGAGGGCCACTACAAGCGCCAGCCCGGCCACCTCCCGTACGGGAGGTCGACCTCGCGCCGGTCCACCGGGGTCCATCCGAAGACCAAGAACCCCATCCTGCCCGGCATGCCCAACCTGTCACCGGCATGACCGGCAGCACCCAAGTGAGCGGCGGGCGGACGGTGAGCGGGGCGGGAGGCGCACCGTGGGCTGCCCGACCTGGCGTTCGCGGTGACCGGCGTGAGCGCCCTGCCGCACGCCGCGGTGCCCACCCTCGTCCTCAAGCTGGCCGTCGCCCGCACCGGCGGTGGCCCGGTCCGGTCCCTCTCGCTGTCCACCACCGTCCGGATCGATGCCGCGCGCCGGAGCTACGCGCCCGCGGAAGCACTCGCCCTGGCCCAGGTGTTCGGGCAGCCCGACCAATGGGCCACGAGCATGCAGCCGTTGTCCTGGGCGCAGGTCACATCCGTGGTCCCGCCCTTCGACGAGCGGACCGAGATCGACCTCGCGATCCCGTGCGGCGGCGACGCCGGGCTCGCCGTCGTCACCTATCTGCGCGCCGTGCGCGACGGCGAGGTCCCCCTAAACCTCCTCTTCCGCGGCACCGTCTTCCACACGGACCCCGGCGGGCGGCTGGCCACCGCCCAGATCCCCTGGGACAAGGAGGCCGCCTGCCGACTGCCCGCGGAACTCTGGCACGACCTCATGAGCCGCTACTACGGCGCCACTTCCTGGCTGCGCCTGTCCCCCGGGACCCACGACAGGCTCAGCGCCTACCAGATGTCACACGGCCTGACCGACGCCGAGCAGGCCGTCAGCGCCCTCCTGGACACCGCCCTGCCCCGGCCCGCACAGACCACGGAAGCGACATGGACCCCCTAGCCTCGGTCGAGAAGATCGCGCGCACCTGCCTGTACGAGGGCTACCTGCTGTGGCCCTACCGGCGGTCGGCGCTCAAGAACACCAAGCGCTGGACGTTCGGCGGCGTCTACCCGAAGGGCGAGGCGGAAGCCCTCGGCGAACCGGCCCGGATGCGCACCGAGACCCTCCTGGAGACCGCCCCCGGCACCTCCGTCACGATCCGCCTGCGGTTCCTCCAGGTCGTCGAGCGGCAGGTCTACCGCCGGGACGACGGGGAGCACCGGCCGGTCGACACCCTCACCGTCGCCGGCCAGACCCACCTCACCTGGCACGAGGCCGCGGAACGCGAATGGGTGCTGCCCGTCTGGTCGCCTTCGGACGGGCGCACCCTCGACGTCGTCGACCTGCCGGACGGCGCGCACGAGGAGCCGCTGCGCGACGAGCACGGGCGGGCCGCCGGCATGCTCGTACGCCGTTGGAAGCGGCTGCACGGCACCGTGGAGGTCGACGCCCAGCCGGGTCCGGGCAGCGGGCCGGAGGACACCGTCCGGCTGGCGGTCACCTTCACCAACACCACCCCGTGTCCCCCGCACACCGGTGATCCGCGCGAGGGCCGCGACAGGCTCGCCCCGTACGCGTTCGTCTCCACCCACACCGTGCTCACCGCCCACGACGGCAGCTTCGTCTCGCTCGCCGACCCGCCGGCAGAACTGGCGGAGGCGGCCGGCGGCTGCCGCAACGAGGGCACCTGGCCGGTGCTGATCGGCGACGCGCCCGCAGCGGACCGCGACCCCCACCGGTCCCCCACGGTCCTCTCGTCGCCCGTCACCCTCTCCGATTTTCCCGCGGTCGCGCCGGAGAGCCCCGGCGACCTCTTCGACGGCGGCGAGATCGACCACCTCCTCATCCTCAACGTGCTGAGCCTGACGCCCGCGGAACAGCGGGAGGCCCGCGCCACCGATCCCCGGGCCCGGGAGATCCTCGATCGCTGCGCCGCGCTGTCCCCCGAGGACCTGCTCGCCCTGCGCGGCACCATCCGGAGCCGCCGGACGATCAAGGAAGACGCATGACCGGGCCCCGCCTCGCCGGGCGGCCGGGGCCCCTGCGGCCGGGGAGCCGGGTACGGCTGCGCCCCGGCCGCCGCAGCGACATCTTCGACCTGGCCCTGGCCGGCCGGCTGGCCGAGGTCGACGCCGTCGAAGAGGACTCCGAGGGGCAGACGCATCTCGTCGTCACCCTCGTGGACGACGAGGGCCGGGACTTTCCCACCGGGCTGGGGCACCGTTTCTTCTTCGCACCGGAGGAGGTCGAACCGGTCGGCGGGCCCGCGGGCGATTCGCGCGTCCTCGTCGCCGCCACCGGCGACTCCTTCGCCGCCGACGACGCCTTCGGCTCCGCGCTCCTCACCGCCCTGGGCGAACTCCCGCTGCCCGACGAGGTGCACCTCGTCGACTTCGGGATCCGCGGCGCCGACCTGGCGCACCGCCTCCTGGCCGGCTACGGATCGGCGGTCGTGGTAGGCACGGCGTCGCTCGGCAGACCGGCCGGCACCCTGGACCTCATCGAGTACGGCGGCGCCACGGCGGCCAACGGAACTGCGGGCGCGGCGGAGTCGGCCGGGCCGTTCCGCCTGCTGGCCGCCGCCGAGCGCCTGGCCCGTGCCCGGCAGACGCCTCTGCCCCCACTCTTCGTCCTGACCTGTGAGCCTTCCCCGGCCCGGAACGGGCAGGCGGTCGAGGAGGCCGTGGAGCTGCTGGCAGACCTCCTCGGCGGCCTGTGCAACAGACCGCTTTCCCGCAGGAATCCCGTCACCCATAGGGAGAACACGCCATGAAGAACGGCATCTTCATCCCCGCGATCGTGGTACGCATCACCGTCGGCGCCCTGGCCGCCGCCGCGCTGACCGCCCTCGCCTTCAGCGCGCCCGACGCGGTGCGCTACATCAAGATGGAAATGATGTGAAGGACCATCCGAGGGCGGTGCGTCGATGAGCGAGAAAACGGCAGAGGACCAGTACCTGCGTCACCTCAAGGAAACCCGCTCCCTGGAGCGGCTGATCGACACCGCCCTGGGTTCCCTCATCGCCTCGACCCACGCCCCGGAACTCAGAAAACCGCTGGAGGCCCACCGTGAGGTGACCCGCCGGCACATCACCGCCCTCGGCAGTCGGCTGCACGCGTACCGCGAGGAGCCGTCGACCGTGAAGGACCTGACCCTGCGGCTCGTCGGGACGGGCTATGCGCTGCTCGCCCGGACCCGGCGCGACCATGCCGGAAAGCACGCCCGCGACGCCTACACCCTCATCCACCTGGTGCTCGCGGGGTACGAGATGCTGCACCACCTCGCGGTGCGCAACGGTGACGAACAGACCGCGAGACTGCTGGAGCAGCACATCGCCGAGGAGCGGGCGGCCGCCGCGCTGATCGACACCAAGTGGGACCTGGTGGCCGATCTCTCGCTGCGCCACGCCGGCGTCATGGCCGCGCCGCCGGTGAAGCCTCCTCACACCTACGCGAAGGAACGCTGACCGATGGGACCTGCCCCGGACGTCATCGAGGAACTCACCGCCGATCACCGCGCGGTACAGCGGCTGTTCGACCGCATCCGCGCCGCCGAACCGGGAAGTGCCGCCCGCAAGGCCCTCGTCGAGCAGGTGTCCGCGGCCCTGGTCCGGCACTCCGTCGCGGAGAAGGAGCATCTGTACCCGGCCGTGCGGGAGCACGTGGCGCACGGGCGGCGGTGGGCCGAGAAGGAGCTGTCCGACCACGAGCGCATCGAGGAGCTGCTGCACGATCTGGAGCGGCGGGAGCCGCAGGACGAGGAGTTCACCATCCTGGTCCTGGCCCTGTCGACCCGGGTGACCAGCCACATCCTCGACGAGGAACAACGGCTCTTCCCCCGGCTGCAGGCCACCTGTCCCGCGGACACCCGGCGGGAGCTCGGCGAGAAGGTCCGGCGGGCGAGGAACAGCGCCCCGACCCACCCCCGGCCCCACGCACCGGACTCCGCGCCGGCCACCCGGGCGGTGAGCCCCGGCCTCGGTCTGCTGGACGGCGTACGGGACTTCTTCACCCGGCGGGGCCGTGCCCGGCGCTCCTGACCCGGTCAGTGACCGGTGCCCGGGCGGCGGCCATGCGCCGGAAAGCGGCGCGCCAGGCGGGTGGCGGCGGGGCCCGGCCCGTTTGGCCGTGCCGTGGAGGTGTTACGGCTAGGCGGTGCGCTTGTGGTGTGCGTCGAGAAAGGGCTCGTGTCATGACCGAGCAGCATCCGGACCAAGACGGTGGCGTGCCCGATCCGCCGGACCCGGCGGGCAGGTTCTCCGAGGCTGCGGGGCGGTTGTCCGAGGAGATGGCCGCCCTGGTCCGGGCGGAGCTCGACCGGGCCAGGAACGAGCTGACCGAAACGGCCCGTGAGACGGGCCTGGGCTCCCTGGCCCTGACCGCCGGTGGTGTCTGTGCCGCGCTGGCCCTGCTGTCGGGCCATGAGGCCCTGCTGCGCGCGGCGGAACGCCACTGGCCGCCGCCGCAGCGGGCCGCCACCCTCGTGGGGCTCGGCTACGCCTCGGGCGCCGCGGCGTTCGCCTCCTTCGGCTGGTGGCGGCTGCGGAAGGCCCGCGCCGCCTCGCGTGAGGCGCTGGCGCACATGGTCCCCGACCGGACGGCCGACTGAGCCCGTACGCCGGAGTGCGCCGGTGGCGGCCATCGGGTCCGGATCGGTTGGCTCCGTGCGGGGCGGGTACCCGGGTCCGTGCTCGTCGGTGCGGCGCCGGGCCCAGGGAGGCACCCCTAGGGGCGAAGAGGGAGTGGAGCATGCTGTTCCAGAAGCGGAAGGCCCGGCTTGCGGCGCAGACCCGCCAGGCGGCCGTCACCAGCTACAGCGCGCTGGACCGCCGGGCCCCGGTCTCGGAACTGGCGAAGGAACTGCTGCGCAAGGCCTTCCCGGACCACTGGTCCTTCCTCCTGGGTGAAATCGCGCTGTACAGCCTCGTGGTGCTGGTGCTGACCGGAAGCTATCTGACGCTGTATTTCGAACCCAGCATGAGCCAGAGCACCTATCACGGTGCGTTCCACCCTCTGGACGGGCTCGTGGTGACGGACGCCTATGCGTCGACCCTGGACATCAGTTTCGATGTCCGGGGCGGGCTGCTGATCCGGCAGATGCACCACTGGGCGGCCCTGGTGTTCGTGGCCGCGCTGGGCGTCCACATGCTGCGGGTGTTCTTCACCGGGGCCTTCCGCCGTCCCCGTGAATTCAACTGGATGATCGGGGTGACGCTCTTCCTGCTCGCCCTGCTGGAGGGGTTCGCCGGCTATTCCCTCCCCGACGATCTGCTGTCCGGCACGGGGCTGCGCACCGCGAACACCATCGTGCTGTCCATCCCCGTCGTCGGGACGTACCTGAGCTATTTCCTGTGGGGCGGTTCGTTCCCCGGCCACATCCTGATTTCCCGGCTGTACACCGTGCATGTGCTGTTCGTACCGGGGATCCTGATCGCCCTGCTCGGTGCGCATCTGGTGATGGTCGTCTATCTGAAACACACTCATTGGTCGGGCCGGGGGAAGACCAACCGGAACGCCGTGGGGCAGCCGATGTTCCCGCAGTTCACCGCCAAGTCGACCGGTCTGTTCCTGATGGTCTCCGGGGTGGTGGCCTGGCTGGGGGCGGTCGCCCAAATCAACCCGGTGTGGGACTACGGCCCTTACGTGGCGGACCAGGCGTCCACCGACGCCCAGCCGGACTGGTACGTGGGCTTCCTCGAGGGGGCGTTGCGGCTGATGCCCCCGTGGGAGACCAATGTGGCGGGGCACACCATCATGTGGAACGTCTTCCTCCCGGCGGTGGTGCTGCCCGGTGTGCTCTTCCTCGTGCTCTACCTCTACCCGTACTTCGAGAAGTGGGTGACGGGTGACCTGATGGAGCATCACCTCTGTGACCGGCCGCGCGACCGTCCCACCCGTACGGGCCTGGGGGTCGCCGCGATCGTCTTCTACGCCGTGTTGCTGGTGGCCGGCGGCAATGACGTGGTCGCCGCGGTCTTCGAGGTGTCGGTCGAGGCGCTGACCTGGATCTTCCGCATCGCGGTGATCGTCGGCCCGATCCTCGCGTTCCTGGTCACCAAGCGCTTCTGCCTGGCCCTGCAGGCCCATGACCGTCAGCTGCTGGAGGAGGGCGAGGAGACCGGTCAGGTCAGCCAGAACGTCTACGGCGGAATCAGCGAGAGCCACCGTCCGCTCGGCACCGAGCAGCGGTACCGCCTGCTGGTGAGGGACGTGCCCGCGCCGCTGGAGCATCCGGGCGGGCGGGCACCGCGACGGCAGCGGCTGCGCGCCGCGCTGAGCGCCTGGTACTACCGCGACCGGGTCGACATGCCGACCACCGCGGAGGAGCGCCTGCAGATTTCCGGAAGGACGATGGATCCGGTGGCCGGCGCGGGCCGCGCGGGCGAGGAAGAACCCCCCTAGGAGGAAGCCATGGCTGCCGACGCTCCCCAGGACGCCGCGGGGCTGCGCGTCGTGGTCGTCGGTGCGACCGGCAACGTGGGCACGAGCGTCGTACGGGCGCTCAGCGCCGAGCCCGCCGTCGCGTCGGTGCTGGGGCTGGCGCGGCGCAGGCCGCAGTGGTCCTGCGCCAGGACGACGTGGGCCGCCGTGGACGTCACCGACGACGACCTGACCGGGCACTTCGCCGGCGCCGATGCGGTGATTCACCTCGCCTGGCTGTTCCAGCCCACCCGCGACCCGGTCCGCACCTGGCGGAACAACGTCCTGGGCAGCATCCGGGTCTTCCAGGCGGCGGCCGCGGCCGGTGTCGGAGCGCTGGTGTACGCCTCGTCGGTCGGCGCCTACTCGCCCGGGCCCAAGGACCGGCAGGTCGACGAGTCGTGGCCCACGCACGGCTGGCCGAATGCCGCCTACTGCCGCGAGAAGGCCTATCTGGAGCGCTTCCTCGACGGCTTCGCGTCCGCGCATCCCCAGGTCCGCGTCGTACGGCTGCGGCCGGGCTTCATCTTCCAGCGGGCCGCGGCCTGCGCGCAGAGCAGACTGTTCGCGGGCTTCACACCGCCGCGTGCCCTGGCCTCCAAGCGGCTTCTCCCCGTGGTGCCCGACCTGCCCGGTCTGCGGTTCCAGGTGCTGCACGCCGACGACGTCGCCGACGCCTACCGGCTGGCCGTGCTGCGGCCGGTCTCCGGGGCGTTCAACCTGGCCGCCGAGCCGGTGGTCGACGCCGCGCTGCTGGGCGACCTCCTGGGGGCCCGCGTCGTGCGGCTGCCGGCCGGACCGCCGCGTGCGCTGCTGTCGGCTGCCTGGCATCTGCGCCTGCTGCCGGCCTCGCCGCACCTCTTCGACGCGGTGCTGCGGCTGCCCCTGATGGACACCGCCCGGGCCCGGCAGGAACTGGGCTGGGCTCCCCGGCGCAGCGCCCAGGACGCCATCGAGGACTTCCTGCGCGGCCTACGGGAACACGCCGGCCTGCCCACCGCGCCGCTACGGCCGCCCCGATGAGGCGAGAACGCTCGGCGGCCCCGCTCGGTCGTCCCGCCCGCTCAGTCACCACGCCGCTCAGTCGTCGCGGCGGGCGTATTCGAAGACCATGCCGAAGACGGCGGACACCGTGACGCCGAGCCCGATGAGGAGCAGCCACACCGCGTAGACCAGGCCGAGTCCGAGCAGTGCCGCACCCAGCGCGACCACGATCGGATAGCCGCTGTGCGGCGGGAAGAAATCCAGCGGGCCGCTGCGCTCCTGGATCTCCGATTCCTGCCGGTCCTCCGGCCGTTCGCCCTTGCGGCGGTAGTTCATGGCGCAGAAGAACGAGATGACGACCGCCATGAAACAGGACACCGTGAGCGCGGCAATGCCGGCCGGTTCCCGGGCGAACCAGATGTACACCGCGTCGGTGAGCAGGAAGAAAAGGGCCACGCCCGCGAAGAGATATGCCTCGGCTTTCATTTCTGCTCGCCTCCGAACGTGTCCGGGGTCGGTTCGGACGTGCCGCGTTCACCCGGGGCGAGTTGTTCGAGGTACTGGGGGTGATGGAGGTCGAAGGCGGGCGAGTCGGAGCGGATCCGGGGAAGCGCCACGAAGTTGTGGCGGGGCGGCGGACAGGAAGTGGCCCACTCCAGCGACCGCCCGAATCCCCATGGGTCGTCGGATTCCACCCTGGGCGCGTACTTCGCGGTTTTCCAGACGTTGTAGAGGAACGGCAGCGTCGACAGGCCCAGCAGGAACGCACCGATGGAGGAGATGGTGTTCAGCAGGGTGAAGCCGTCGGCGGCGAGATAGTCGGCGTACCGGCGCGGCATGCCCATCTCGCCGAGCCAGTGGTGGACGAGGAAGGTGGTCTGGAAGCCGACGAACAGCGTCCAGAAGTGAATCTTCCCCAGCCGCTCGTCGAGCATCCGGCCGGTCCACTTCGGCCACCAGAAATAGAAACCGCCGAACATCGCGAAGACGATCGTGCCGAACAGCACATAGTGCAGGTGCGCGACGATGAAGTACGTATCGGTGACATGGAAGTCCATGGGCGGTGAGGCGATCAGAACGCCGCTGAGACCCCCGAGGAGAAAGGTCACCATGAATCCCACGGCCCAGAGCATCGGCGTCTCGAACGACAGGCTGCCCCGCCACATCGTCCCGATCCAGTTGAAGAACTTCACCCCGGTCGGCGCCGCGATCAGGAAGGACATCAGGGAGAAGAACGGCAGCAACACCGCGCCCGTGGCGAACATGTGGTGCGCCCACACCGTGGCGGACAGCATGGTGATGGCGATCGTCGCGCCGACCATGCCGACGTACCCGAAGACCGGTTTGCGGCTGAAGACCGGCACGATCTCCGTCACCACACCGAAGAACGGCAGCGCGACGATATAGACCTCGGGGTGGCCGAAGAACCAGAAAAGGTGCTGCCACAGCAGCGCCCCGCCATTGGCCGCGTCATAGACATGCGCACCCATCCTGCGGTCGGCCAGCAGCACGAGGAGTGCCGCGGTGAGCACGGGAAAGGCGAGCAGCGCCAGGATGGAGGTGAAAAGGATGTTCCACGTGAAGATCGGCATCCGGAACATCGTCATTCCGGGGGCGCGCAGCGTGATGATGGTGGCGATGAAATTGACCGAACCGAGGGTGGTGCTGAGACCGGCGACGACCAGGCCCGCCGCCCACAGGTCACCGCCCGCACCCGGCGAGAACACCTCGCTGTTCAGCGGCGCGTAGGCGAACCATCCGAAGGGCGCCGCACCGCCCGGCACGACGAAACCCGACACCACCATCAGCCCGCCGAAGAGGAAGAGCCAGTACGTCAGGGCATTGAGCCGGGGAAAGGCGACGTCGGGGGCGCCGATCTGCAGAGGCATGACGGCATTGGCGAACCCGGCGAACGTCGGGGTCGCGAAAAGCAGCATCATGACCGTGCCGTGAATGGTGAACAGCTGGTTGTACTGCTGATTGCTGACGATCTGCATACCCGGCCTGGCCAGCTCCGCGCGCATCAGCATCGCCAGAATGCCGGCGAACAGGAAGAACCCGAAGGACGTGACGAGATACATGTTGCCGATCACCTTGTGATCGGTGGTCGTCACGTACTTCCGGATCCTGCTGCCCGCCCTGACGCGCGGATTCCGGGAGGCGTCCAGCGGCTCCCGCCGCCGGTCGTGGTCCAGCTGCGACATCGCCCCTCCGAGACACTGGCGGCCGGCGGCGCGTTCCGGCCCAACACCGCGCCTCACTGTGTAGCCGCAACCGTTGGCAGCCAAACCTCCTGTCGACCATCCAGACCCGCGCGCCGGGTCCCACCGCACGTCATCCCGATACCACGTCCGAATACCGCCGGCCCCGGTGCGGTGCACCTCGCAGGCTGGTCCCTGGAACCACGCACACGTAACGAAGGACCCCCACGATGACCGACGCCCTGCCCCCTACCGGGACCGGCGCCACCCGACCGGACGGCAGCCTCACCGCACGGGTCGACGCCGCCGACTGGAACGCCCTCACCGACGAGGTCGACGAGTACGGCAGCGCGCTGACCGGACCGCTGCTCGCCCCCGGCCAGTGCCATGAGATCGCCGCCCTGTACGACGAGGCCGAACGGTTCCGCACCACCGTCGACATGGCCCGCCACCGCTTCGGCTCCGGCGAGTACCGCTACTTCACCCATGACCTGCCGGACGCCGTCCGGGAACTGCGCGAGGCGTTCTACCCGCACCTGCTGCCGATCGCCCGTGACTGGGCCGGCAGGCTCGGGCGGAGCGCCCCGTGGCCGGACGACCTGGGCGGGTGGCTGGCGACGTGCCACCGGGCCGGGCAGGCCAAGTCCGCCCAGATCCTGCTGCGTTACGGCGCGGGCGACTGGAACGCGCTGCACCGCGATGTGTTCGGCGAGCTGGTCTTCCCGCTCCAGGTCGTCATCGGCCTCGACGCACCCGGTGTCGATTTCACCGGCGGCGAGTTCCTGATGACCGAACAGCGCCCACGCGCCCAGTCCCGCGGATCGTCGACCACGCTCCCCCAGGGCCACGCACTGGTCTTCACCACCCGCGACCGGCCGGTGGCCTCCCGCCGCGGCTGGTCCGTCGGGCCCATGCGGCACGGCGTGAGCACGGTCCGCTCCGGCGTGCGACGGACGCTCGGTCTCGTCTTCCACGACGCGTCATGAACGAGCCCGCCACCGGCCCCCGGCCGTATAGGGAGGGCCTGCCCGCCCCGCACACCGACGCGGAGCTTGCCGCCCTGATCGGGCTGCTGACCGCACACCGCTCGCGGATCCGCTCCGTCGCCGTCGGCCACGGCCGGGACGGGCATTCCCGCGCCGCCGCGCAGGCGTTCACCGCGGCCTGGCAGACGCTCGGCAAGGACGTCCTCGCGGTCGTCGACTGGCCCGAGGACGCGGCCTCGTGGCTGCGCCCCGCCCGGCGGCTGACCGCCCAGTCCCCGGACGCCTGGGTGCTGGCCGGAGCGCCGGCCGGCGTCGCCCACCTGGTCCGGCGCCTGCGCCGCTCCACCGAATGGGATCCCACCCGCACCGTCGGCTTCGCCTCCCTCGGCACGCCCCGGCTCGTCGAACTCGCCGGCGCCGACTCCGTCCACGGGCTGCGCGGCGCCTCGCGGGACGGCGGCACCTGGGAGCTGCGCCGGGGCTGGACCACCCACTACGCGCCGGCGACGACGACCGAGGCCCAGCGGTGACGCACGCACAGCTGCCGGCCGCCCCGACCGGCGCCTGTTGGGGCGTCAGGCCTGGTAGGTGCCAGTGACCGGGGAGTGTCAGTGGTCGACGTGGGTCAGGCAGAGCGTGGTGTCCCCGAGCCTGCCGCCCCTCTCCTCGTACTGGGTGAATTCAGCGGGGCACTCGCCGCGCGGCCCGGGCGTGAACCGGATCTTGTAATCCGCTTTGGGATCGGTGCAGTTGACGGTGAACAGCACCGGCTTGGCGTGCGTGCCCCGGTTCTCCAGGCAGTCCCCGACGCCGGCCTCACGGGCGGTCTTCGCCGGCTCCTTGCCGTCGCTGAGCAGCCAGAACACCGTGCCGAGAGCGGCCACGACGACCAGCGCGATCACCGGTCTGAGCCACTGCCGCGGATTCGGCCCGGTCGGCACGAACACGCGAGCGCCCGGCGGCGGCTGGACCTGCGCCCATTGCTGCTGGCCCCACTGCTGCGGCGCAGGTTGGCCGTAGGGGGCCGCTGCGGGTGGCCCGTACGGGGCGGGGCCGCTCTGCCCGTAGGGGGCCGGTCCGGGCGGCGGACCATAGGGGTTCGGGCCGTTCTGGTCATGCGGGGACGGACCGCCGGGAGGCGGCGGTGTGTACGCGGACAGAGTGTTCCCCCTCGCCGTTCGATGTTCGGTACGGCAGGCTACGCCCCTGCCTGTTCGACGATGCGGCGAGGGGGTCACGGTCCTCGACCCACCCTCCGGTGACCCGACGGGCTGGACCTGACCTGAGTCCCGTCGGTGCGGAACCGCCGCGCCCGCCGCCGCGTGATCAGGAAGTATGGTCCGGAAGCTTGCCGCGGGGAGCGTCTTCGCCCACCTCGCAGCCGTCGCGTTCGTCGGGTGTGTGCTGACCGCCGTCCAGTTCCAGGCGGTGCTGATCGCGTTCTTCGCCGAGAGCACCGCGGCGCTCGTGGCCGTCCTGGTCGCCGGGCCGGTCCTGGGCATGACGTCGCTCGCCGCCCTCGCCACCTCCGTCCGCGCGTTCGTGCCGCTCACCCGCCGAGCGCGCGGACGGTGGGCCTGGGCGGCGGGCGTCTACGCCTGCGGCACGGCGGGGGCGGTGGCAGCCGTCGCGGCGAACCTGCGCGACGACGGCTTGCACATCGGCGTGCTGCTGCATCCCTGGGCCGGCCTCTGGTACGCGCTGGGCGCCGCCGGCTTCCTCCCGGGCGCCCGGACCCGGCTGGCCACGCTCGTCGCCGCGGCCCTCCTCGCGGCCGGCGGCTCGTACCTCGCCTGGCAGGCCGCCCAGCCGCCCACGCTCACCGAGTGGCTCACCGCCAACGGTGTCGACCGCGCCCTGCTGCGGGTCGGTGAACCTCCTTCCGGATACGCGCTGGAAGACGTCGGAGCGAGCGAGAGCTCCTTCGGCGCGACCTACACCCGCCCCGGCGCCCCGGACCTGCACCTCTCCGTGGAGCGGAGCGGGCACGACACCCGGCGTGCCGATGCGCGCGGCTGTCCCGTCCCGTTCGGCGAAACGATCCACTGCTCCAACGACGGGGAGGGCCGCCAACTGGTCCTCTATGAGGGCGACTACAAGCGGCGGGAACTGCGGTTGCGCCGCAACGGGCTGGTCCACACGGTGACCGTCCAGGGCAGCGGCCGCACCGGTCTGTCCGGGGCCCGGCACCTGCTGACGACCCTCAGGCCGGCGACCGATGCCGAGCTCACCCCGCTCCTCGACCGGCCGATGCGCGACTGACGCCTGTGCGGTCCCGCACCGGGCCGGGAGCGAGTCCGAGGCCGAGCCCGAGGCCAGGACCCGGCCCGGCCCTGACCCGGCCCGGCCGCCGAAAATGAGGAGCGTGAGAAATCGGCTCCGCAGTACGGTCGTGTGGTGGATGAACTGGACGATAAGGACGGGTACTTCGGAGAGCAGGTCGCCGCGAAGTACGACGCATCCTCGGGGGACATGTTCGCCCCGCACGCCGTGGCGGAAACGGTCGACGTGCTGGCGGGTCTGGCCGGTGAAGGCCGGGCCCTTGAGCTGGGCATCGGGACGGGGCGGATCGCCCTGCCGCTGACGCGCCGCGGGGTTCCGGTGCACGGTATCGACATGTCACGGGCGATGGTCGCGCGGCTGCGGGACAAGCCGGGCGCCGAGGCGATCGACGTGACGATCGGCGACTTCGCGACGACGCGCGTACCGGGGACGTTCTCCCTCGCGTATCTCGTGTTCAACACGATCATGAATCTGACGACCCAGGCGGCACAGGTGGCCTGCTTCCGCAACGCCGCGGCCCACCTCGAACCGGGCGGCTGTTTCGTCATCGAGGTCGGGGTTCCGGAGCTGAGAAAGCTGCCCCCCGGCCAGAACGTCGTGCCCTTCCAGGTGAGCCCGACCAACTGGGCCTTCGATCTCTACGACGTCGCCACCCAGGCCATGAGCTCGAACTACATCGACGTCGTCGACGGCCGCGGGGAGTACCGGTCGATCCCCTTCCGCTACGTCTGGCCCTCGGAACTCGATCTGATGGCTCAGCTGGCGGGGCTGCGGCTGCGCGAGCGGTGGGACGGTTGGGGGAAGGGGCCCTTCACGAGCGACAGCCAACGCCACGTCTCCGTATGGGAGAAGCCCGCCGACTGACCGCGCGCTTCCCGCCGGGCAGCGCTACCTGTCCCCCGCCTCGTTCGCTCCCTGGTCGGCGTCTTCCGCCACTTTGGCCAGGTTGGCGAGCATGCGGCGGTGGCGCAGCTGGAGCAGCATGTCGACGCCGGCATTGTGCAGCCGTCCGCTCGGACCGGTCAGCGGGTGCTCGTCGGCGATGACCACGGTGTGCTCGCCCCATGGGCGCAGTTCCAGGGCGATGCGTGCGGTGCCGAGCCGTCCACTGTCGATCTCCAGCTCGAGCCGTCGCGGGGGCTCGCTGCACCGGACGATGGTCTGGCCGTCGAGTTCCCACGGCCCCAGCCGCACCGTGTACTCAAGGGCGGAGCCGAGCCGTGGCCAGTTGTCGTCCTTGGGGCGCGAATGGACCGTTCCCACCACCCAGTCCTGGTAGCGCGAACCGTCCGCCAGGACTGCCCACACCGTGTCCCGCCGGGTCCTGATCAGCTGGTGCCGTAGTGCCATGGGCACGCCACCGCCTCACCGTGTGCCTTGGCGTTCAGCCTAGGGCGCTGCGTCGTGGTTGGCAGGTGCAGGAATGCCCTCCCTCGGGCGGCACACGGTCGGTAAGCGTGCCGATGCGCTCTGCTTCTGCGGGCGGTCGTGGGCGTGAGAGCTGCGGCACGTGGGGGGTGTGAGCAGCAGGGGGTGGGTCCACGAAGGCCGCGAGCACAGCCGGGTGTCCACAAGACGCCGCACTGCGGGACAAAACCTGTCAGCAAGCGGGCCGATTCGTAAATTCGCAGTTTCTTGCTTGTTGAACATCTGTCAATCGATCTCAACTCGTGGCAATCTTCGGTCGATTCACTCCTCCACCGGGCACCCCACCCCTCGGCTGCCCGGCCCCACATCTTGGGCCGCGACCCCGCGGTCCTCACAAGGGAGACCGAGTTGAGACGGACTTCGTCCACCCCCCGCAAGAACACCCTCCGCGCTGCCGCCCTGGTCGCCTCCGCCGCGATGGTCGCGGTCGGCGTCCAGGCCGGGTCGGCCAGTGCGCAGGCGGACCGCGCGACCGGCGCGTCGGCGGTCCAACTCTCCGCAGCGCAGCGGGTTTCCGCGTTGCAGGAGGCGCAGAGCAGCGCCTCCACGATCGCCGCCAAGATCGGCCTTGGCGCGAAGGAGAAGCTCGTCGTCCGGGACGTCATCAAGGACGCGAACGGCACGGTGCACACCCGCTACGACCGCACCTACGCCGGCCTGCCCGTTCTGGGCGGTGACCTGGTGGTGCACCAGGCCAAGAACGGCACCCGCAGCGTCACCAAGGCGACCAAGTCCCGGATATCCGTGGCCAGTACGACCGCCGCGCTCGCCCCCTCCGCCGCGAAGAAGAGCGCCCTCAGCGCTGCCGCGGCGAAGAAGGACACCAAGACCGGCACCTCCGGCACGCCGCGCAAGGTGATCTGGGCCGCCTCGGGCAAGCCGGTCCTCGCGTACGAGACCGTCGTCACCGGCACCCAGAAGGACGGCACCCCCAGCGCACTGCACGTCATCACGGACGCGGCCACCGGCAAGAAGCTGTTCGAGGACGAGGCGATCGAGACCGGCACCGGTACCAGCACCTACAGCGGCACGGTCCCGCTGACCACCACGAAGGGCAGCACCGCCTACCAGCTCACCGATGGCTCCCGCGGCGGCCACAAGACGTACGACCTCAACCAGCGGACGTCCGGCACCGGGACGCTGTTCACCGACACGGACGACGTGTGGGGCGGCGGCCGGCAGACCGCCGGCGTCGACGCCCACTACGGTGCGGCGGTCACCTGGGACTTCTACAAGAACACCTTCGGCCGCAACGGCATCCGCAACGACGGCAAGGGCGCGTACTCCCGCGTCCACTACGGCAGGAGCTACGTCAACGCGTTCTGGGACGACGGCTGCTTCTGCATGACATACGGCGACGGCAGCGGGAACACCCACCCGCTGACCTCGCTCGACGTGGCCGCCCACGAGATGAGCCACGGCGTCACCGCGGCCACCGCCGGCCTCAACTACAGCGGTGAGTCCGGCGGTCTCAACGAGGCGACGTCCGACATCTTCGGCACCTCGGCCGAGTTCTACGCCAAGAACGCCGCCGACCCGGGCGACTACCTCATCGGCGAGAAGATCGACATCAACGGTGACGGCACCCCGCTGCGCTACATGGACAAGCCCAGCAAGGACGGCGGGTCGGCGGACTACTGGTCGAGCACGGTCGGCAACAAGGACGTGCACTACTCGTCCGGCGTCGCCAACCACTTCTTCTACCTGCTCTCCGAGGGCAGCGGCGCCAAGACCATCAACGGCGTCAGCTACAACAGCCCGACCGTTGACGGCTCCAAGGTCACCGGCATCGGCCGGGACAAGGCCGAGAAGATCTGGTACAAGGCCCTCACCACGTACATGACCTCCACCACCAACTACCAGGCCGCGCGCACCGCGACCCTGCAGGCGGCCGGTGACCTGTACGGCACGACCAGCGCCGAGTACCAGGCAGTGGGCGCCGCCTGGGCGGGCGTGAACGTGAAGTAGCCCCCAGCCGGCACGGGGCACCAGGCACCAGGGCGTCCCGGCACCGCGCGGACCTCGATGGGCAGGAACGGACATCGAGGTCGGCGTCGGCGCCGGGACGCTTTTCGTCGGTGCCCGGCGAATGCCTCAGCGGCCGGCGGCATGGCGCGGATGACGGCGCGCCGACCGTTCGTTCCCCCGGCGGTAGTTGCCCGTCCACCGGGCCATCACCAACTGGGCGTCACCGGAGGCCACTTCGCGCAGGAACCGAGCGACCCGCTCGCCTCGCAGCACCGCCGCCCGTCGCCCGTGGTGCCACACCACGACGCCGTCACCCCGCTCTTCGTACGCGAAACCCCGCGCTCCCGACACCGATCGCCCCCTTCGTCACCGTCCTGGGAGAGTCGCCCCGGACCGGCATCGCACGCCATCGTGACCTCCTCCGCGGACCTCGCGCGACCCGATTTCGTCCCGGATCCAGCCATCGTCAACCACGGGTTGACACTCTCCCTGCTGTCAACCTACGGTTGTCACATGACGAATCCAGGCGGATCCACCCATCCCGTACGCCTCGACGACCTGATCGAGGCCATCAAGAAGGCCCACCCGGACGCCCTCGACCAGCTCACCGACGCGGTGATCGCCGCTGACCACCTCGGCGACATCGCCGATCACCTCATCGGCCACTTCGTGGACCAGGCCCGGCGCTCCGGCGCCAGCTGGACGGACATCGGCAAGAGCATGGGCGTCACCCGCCAGGCCGCGCAGAAGCGGTTCGTGCCGAAGACGTCGGGCGACTCGGACCTCGATCCGAGCCAGGGCTTCAGCCGGTACACCCCGCGGGCGAGGAGCGTCGTGGTGGCCTCCCAGAAGGAGGCCCATGCGGCGGGCAACGGTGAGATCGGCACCGTGCACCTCGTCCTCGGGCTGCTCTCCGAACCCGATGCGCTCGCAGGGAAGATGATCCTCCAGCAGGACGTGTCGCTGGACGCCGTCCGGGAGGCGGCGACGGCGGCCCTGCCTCCCTCCGGGGGGACGGTCCCCGCGCTCATCCCGTTCGACGCCGAGGCGAAGAAGGTCCTCGAACTCACCTTCCGCGAGGCCCTGCGCCTGGGCCACAACTACATCGGCACCGAACACATCCTGCTGGCACTCCTGGAGCACGAGAACGGCTCGGGGATCCTCACCGGCACGGGCCTCAGCAAGGCCGCGACGCAGGAGCACGTGGAGGCCGCCCTGGCGGTGCTCAAGGGGGCGCAGGGAGCCTCGGCGGACGAGCAGGGGAAGGCGGACGGGTAGCGGGATCCGGGCCTCGGCACCCTGACGAGAGAGCAGCGGAGGCCCACGCGAAAGCCGTAGGCCCACGCGAAAGCCGAGGGGCCCGGCCGGAAAACCGGCCGGGCCCCTCGGCTCCTCATCGTGCAGGCGGAGGGTTGAGTGCGGTCAGTGGCCGCCCTCGTCCACGACTGCGACCTCCTCGATGTTCTGCTCAATGGCCTCGGTCGAGACCGCGGTGCGGCGGGCCCAGAAGTAGATCACCAGCGAGAACGCCGTGACGACCACCATGTCCCACCACAGCGGCAGGTGTCCCTGGCCGCCGAAACCGCCCTGCCAGGAGATGAGGCCGATGCCGATCAGGTAGACCGGCAGCCACTGGGCGGCCTTCCAATCCAGCCGGGGCGCGTTCGGCAGCTGCTTCTTCGTGGCGTACCAGGCGTAGCTGCCGAGCAGCACGTACCCGAGGATGATCGCCCAGCCGAGCCGCTGCAGGGTGGTCCAGCCGGCCCAGTAGATGATCAGGCTCGCCACCACGAAGGACAGCGGCGAGATGATCTTGCCGCCGGGCAGGCGGTACGGACGCTCACGGTTCGGCAGGCGGTCACGGAACACGCCGAACGCGAGCGGGGCGCCGGCGTACATCAGGACGCTCGCCGAGGTGATGAAGGAGACCAGCTCCTGCCAGCTCGGGAACGGCAGGAAGCAGATCACGCCGGTCACGAAGGACATGATCAGGCCGAACCACGGCACACCGCGCTTGTCGATCCGCTCGAAGAGCCTGGGGGCGTAGCCGTTCTTGCTCAGGCCGTAGGAGATCCGCGAGGTGGAGGTGGTGTAGATGAGGCCGGTGCCGCCGGGGGACACGATGGCGTCCGCGTACAGGACCCAGCCGAGCCAGCCCAGTCCGATCACGGTGGCCAGACCGGCCCACGGGCCGCTGATGCCGACGTAGTCCAGCTTGGCCCAGCCGTGTGCGAAGGACGCCAGCGGCAGCGCGCCGATGTAGACCACCTGCAGGGCCGTGTAGATGACGGCGCCGATCACGACCGAGCCGATCGTGGCGCGCGGCAGGTCACGCTTGGGGTTGCGGCTCTCGCCGGCCAGCTGGATGGCCTGCTCGAAGCCGAGCAGCGCGAAGATGATGCCGCTGGTGCTGATGGCGCTGAGCACGCCCTTGGCGCCGAACGGCGCGAAGCCGTGCGAGGTGAAGTTGTGCGGGTGGAAGTTGGTCGCCGCGATGACGAAGATCGCCCCGAGGGGTACGGCGATCTTCCACCAGGTGGCGGCACTGTTGGTGTGGGCGAGCACCTTCACACCGAGGAAGTTCACCGCGACGAAGATCGCCATCAGGATGACGGCCACGATGAAACCGCTGGTGGTGAGGGTGCCGTTGGCATTCAGGAAGCCCTGGGCCCAGGACCAGTGACCGGCGTAACCGATCATCGCCTCGACCTCGATGGGGGCCACGGTGGCGGCTTGGAGCCAGGAGAACCAGCCGAACGACATCCCCGCCAGGCCGCCGAAGGCGTAGTGCGGATACCGCGCCGTGCCGCCGGCCACCGGGAACAGCCCGCCGAGCTCGGCGTGCACCAGGGCCAGGAGGATGATCGCGACCGCCCCGATGCTCCAGGAGATGATCGCGGCCGGGCCCGCCACGACCACGGCCTTTTGTGCTCCGTACAGCCAACCGGAGCCGATGATCGAACCGACCGAGGCCCACATCAGGCCGATCAGTCCCACGTCCCTGCGGAGGGAGCCCGGATCGCGTGTCTTCAGGGGAGCGATCTGGTCAACGCTTGCCATAGGAGGCCTTTCAAGACAGGGCTGGCCGAAAAGTTGCCTCAGATTAGAGAGCATTCAGAGCCCTGCACAGAGCCGTTGACTGAATAGTTACATTCGGCGGCAATACATGCCCAGTACAGAGATTTGGCGTCGGGCCATTCGGGCGGCACACGGCGCCCAGTTGAGCCTCACAGCCACCCTTGCACACCAGAGAGCTACCGGCCGATTACTCGGAACAGGCTTGTCATTCTGGAATTCGAGTTGGCAAACATTTGAACATTCACGGCGGATAAATTGGCCTGGCAGGTATTGCTCAGGGCCGCCATTCGGGGTAGTCGCGACGGGAAGGAAGAGGGAAGCCGCCCTCTCGGAGGACGCAACTCGGACGGGCAGTCCTGCCGGCCCTGGCGATCATCACCGCAAGCGATCCCGGCAGGGCGCCCGACGAAAGGCCGGCACCCAACGCCCTTAAGAATTCGGCACGTTGCGGCATCGCGCACCGACAGCTCGACGGAAAAGCAGCACCGCCTACCCCCCGGACCACCCCCAGACCCTCCGCATGGCCGGACTCGGCTGCCCGCCCTAAGGCTGGATGCCGCCATCAACCACACTTTGTCCGCTTTAGGTATTGCCTAGGGGACTAGTACCCCTCAATGTCGATTCGGTCAGCCGTTGATCACGTCCCGGGAGGGCGGCGATCAGCCGCCACCGTGGCCGGCGCTCCCCCACCGGCGCGCCACCGGCACCCCTGAGGCAGGGGACGCATCCGGCCCGCCCGCGCCGCTGACCTCAAGCGCTCACATCCAGCCAAGGCAAGGTCTCACGATGACGGAACCCGACACCGCCCTGCGCAGCACCGCAGCCATACGCGGCCAACTGGACCGCTTCATTCAAACCCGGGAGTTCAGCTGCCTGGGCGCCCGCGCCGCACTCAAACGCGACACCATCACGCACCGGCACTACAGAAGAATGGGGGACGAAAGGTCGGCCCAGGAGAATTACCGCGACCTCCTTGCCTATGTGGAGGCCGTGCGGCCCCTGCTGTCGGACCAGAGCTTTCGTACGTTCGTCGCGACGTTCGACGAGCCGGGGCACGTCGACGAGCTCACCTACGAGGGGCTCATATGGCAGCACCTCCAGCTCATGCATGACCTCGACAGCCAGACCTTCGGCCTGGACAAGGGCGCCTCGTCCGACCCCCGCACACCGAACTTCGGATTTCACACGGGCGGTCACGCGTTCTTCGTCGTGGGAATGCACCCGGGCGCGTCCAGGGCGAGCCGTCGCTTCTCGACGTCGGCGATCGCTTTCAACTCCCTGACTCAGTTCATGCTTCTCGGTGAGAAGTTCTACTCGATGCAGGGCGCCATTCGCCGACGGGAGACCACGAACAACGGTTCCGTCAATCCGAGCTTCACGGTGTACGAATACGAGCAGCCCGCACGGCACTTCTCCGGCCGGTTCACGGAGGAGGACTGGACGTGCCCGTACACCTCGCGGCACGAAGCGGCGACCGAGGACTTCACCGAGGGGCTGCTCCAGCACGGGGCCCAGCGCGGGCGATGAGCCAGGAGGAGGACCGGCACGGCACTCCTCACCACGGTCCGGCGTCGACGCGTATCGTCCCGACCGGTAAGAGATCTTGGAAGCCGCACGTCAGAGAGCGGGAAACACACGATGCTGAGTTCCTTCACCGACCTGTCCACCCCACTGGTGGCCGACGCATGCGTCCGCCGTGGCGTACCGCTGCGCCCGGCACCGGCCGGTATCGCCCCCGTCGTCCCCGGTCAGCAGGTCGCCGGCCGCGCGTTGCCGGTGCGGCATTACGGCAGCGTGGACGTGTTCCTGGAGGCGTTCGCCCGGGCCGAAGAGGGCGACGTACTCATCATCGACAACGGCGGACGGACGGACGAAGCGTGTATCGGTGACCTGACGGTCCTGGAGGCCGAAGCGGCGGGCGTGGCGGGGCTGGTGGTGTGGGGCCTGCACCGCGACACACCGGAGTTGGTGGGCATCGGCCGCCCGGTGTTCAGCTACGGCGCCTGTCCGCCCGGCCCGGTACGGCTCGACGAGCGGGAGCCCGAGGCGCTGATGACGGCACGGTTCGGGGAGCACCTGGTCGGCCGCGACGACCTGGTCTTCGGCGATGACGACGGCGTGCTGTTCCTCGCCGCCGAAAATGCCGAAGAGGTCCTCGCCACCGCACGCGAGATCCGGCGGACGGAACGCGAACAGGCCCGCAAGATCCGCGCCGGCCAGACCCTGCGCCACCAAACCGCCTTCGACGACTACCTGGCCCGCCGCGCCACCGACCCCACCTACACCTTCCGGCAGCACCTCCGCCGCATCGGCGGTGCCATCGAGGAGTAGGAGAAGGCCCCGTCCCGCCCCCTGTGCGAAGGTATGGCTCATGGTCATGACACCGGACGGACGCACCGTGCCGCCACCGCACGCCGATGAACGCGCCACACTGGAGGCCTGGTTGGACTTCCATCGCGCCACGCTCCCCCTCAAGTGCGAGGGGCTTGACGATCAGCAGCTACGGGTGGCCTCGGTGCCGCCGTCACCGATGACGCTGCTGGGCCTGGTGCAGCACATGGCGGAGGTGGAACGCAATTGGTTCCAGCGGGTGTTCGCCGGCCAGGACGTGCCCGCGGTCTTCGCCGATGACCACGGCGAGGGCGCGGGCGATGAGTTCGCACTCGTTCCCGGGCGCGGGATCGACGAGGCGCTGGCGGTCTGGCGGGCGGAAGTCGCCCGGAGTCGCGAGCTGATCGCGGGCCGTTCCCTGGACGACTCCGGCCGGCTCTCGGAGCGAGAGGCCGGCCATGTCGGCGGCCGGGACGTCTCCCTGCGCTGGATCCTGGTCCACATGATCGAGGAGTACGCGCGCCACAACGGCCATGCGGATCTGCTCCGGGAGCGCATCGACGGCGTCACGGGGGCGTGAGCGGCAGCGGGGCCGACACCACGGCCCCGCACCGAAGACCGCGGGCGGGGCGGCCGACGACCGGCCGCCCCGCCCCGGTGTCCCCGGCTCCACGTCGGCGAGTCACCTCACGTGGCCGGGCACCTCACCTCGGCGCGTTACTTCACGTCGACGTAGTCGCTCGTGGACGTCGCCACCGACGACGTCGGCGTGCCGGCGAAGACGTAGCGCCAGGAACCGTCGGCCGACGCCTTCATGGTCGTCTTCAGGTTGCCGCGGCTGTCCGACGTCACGGTCTTGACGGTGCTGTAGCTGCTGGCGCCCTGCTTGCGGAACTGCAGCTGCACGGACTGGTTGCCGTACCCGCCGTACGTGTCGGTGTCCCAGTTCGCCCGGGTCAGGGCGCCGGTGACGGTGACGGTCGCACCCGCCTTCACCGGCTCGGGCCCGGCGTTCGTGGTCAGCTTGGAGGCACGCTTCACCCAGCCGGACTTGTACGTGTCCTTGATGGTGTAGTCACCGTCCTTGCCCACCGCGGCAGCGTAGACGTGCCACCTGCCGGCGAGGAGGTTGCCGTAGATGGTGGAGGCGGGGTCGGCGACCAGGGTGACCGAGCAGGTGGAGGTCGTGGCGTTGACCTGCTGGCAGCTGCCGTGCTCGGTGCCCGGGGTCATGGCCCCGTCCACACCGGTCTTGGAATCCAGGTCGGTGCCGTGCCACAGGAAGGCGTAACCGTCGTAGATGCCGGCCGGGTCGGTGGCGGTGACGGAAACGGTGTACGTCTTCTTCAGGCTGGTGCCGACCACGATGTCCTTGCCGCCGTTGACGGTGACGTTCGTGATCTTGGTGTCTCCCTGTACGTCGTCCGCCCCGGCCACGGCAGGGGACTGCGCGACGAACGGCGAGAGCTTCGCCTTGGCGGCGCCGGCGCCCGGGGCGTCCGCGGCCTGTGCGGCCGGGACGGCGAGGGCGGATATGGCCAGGGCGCCGGACAGTGCGGCGGCAGTGGCACGAATGCGCATGTGTTCCTCGAAGGAGAAAGGGGAACCGCCGGCGTCGAAGACGGCCGGCGGAACCCGGATCGGTCGTGGAGTCCACTGACTCCGATCACGAGACCCCTGAAGGAGGGGAAGGGTTGTGCGTGCACAGGGAGTTCTTGTGTCCGCATGCACACGGCGCTCCCGGGCACGCGCCCTGTCATGGGACTCCTGAAGCAGATGGAACAGGTAGTGGAGGAGTGCGAGAGCGCGCTGATCGCCAAGATCGCGGGGAACGACCCCGTCGAGCTGTGCGACCACCTGCGGCGTGAATGCGACGACCACGCGATCGTCTGCAGCCAGCACCGCGTCCTCGTGCCCAATGAGTACACGGTCGAACTCGCACCCGAGGTCCATGACGAACTGGCCGCGCAGGGCAGCCAGATAGGCCAGCGGCTCACCGACGTACTGGCACACCACGCCGCCGAACACGCCTACGAGTGGGCCGGCCCGCTCACCGTCCACGTCACCGCGGCGCCCGTGCCGAACGGCCGCTACCGCATCACGAGTTCGGCCCGCACCCATATCCCCGCGGGTGCCCTCGCCCCACGGACAGCGTGAGCCCCGCGCGGACACCTCCCGTCCTCCGGGGCGCCCACCCTTCGTGCCGGCAGCTTTACGCCGACACCTACGGCGATGTCACGCTTTGCCGGGATCCGGCCACGTACGCCGTCGCCGTCGCGCACCGTTTCGCGCCGAGGGGCGGGTTTCGCCCCACCTCACGCACGCCCTGATGGCGACGCAACCATCGGAGCAAACCTTCCTTCCGTGTACGGAGACCAGCGGACTACCCCCGTCCCCGTAGTGGCCGCCCCCTATCCCCTCCCCTCCGGCCCCGCATACTGACGACCGAGTACTGGCCGGAAATTCTCCGTATTCGGCCGAACCGGCCGGCATTCCGGACGGACGGCCTTCGGACAGGCCGAATGACCCCTTGCGCGTAAAGCCACTCCCCTGGGAATGCAATTCCCTTGAACGGAAAACCGCTCGGCCTATTCGACGTCCGGAACTCGGCTTCCGGGCGGGCAGCGGCAGCCATAGGTTCCTTTCCGAGGCACATGCCTTGGGAAAGTGCACAATCAACCTTTTCGCGTGACGCGCACAGCGTCACCGGGTCAGGAGGAGCCCGTGGCAAGTCGCAAGGCCATCGCCGCTGTTCTGTCCGCATCCGCGCTGCTGAGCGTGGGTCTGTTGACCACCGGCAGCGCCCAGGCGGCGACCGTCCCGACGATCCGGCCGGACGTGCGGTACACGTTCCAGAACGTCGGCAGCGACCGCAACCTCGACGCCTTCGGAAACGACACCCTCAAGTCCTGGACTCCCGACATCTCCGGAACTCAGGACTTCTACTTGAAGTCCGGAAGGTTCCAGGGTTACCAGCTGGAAAGCGCCATCCACCCAGGCCGGTGCGTCACGGCCAAGGCTATCGGGCAGCAGATCGCCCTGGAAGACTGCAATTCCGGAATCCAGGCCCAGTACTGGGACTACGCGAACAGAGACGAGGGCTCGGCCCTCATCAGCCGTAAGTTCGCCAGGGGTTGCATCGCCGATGCCGGCAACCGCAGCGCGGTAGCACTCGCCCCGTGCACGGGGTCCGACGACCAGCGGTGGATCCCCTTGATCGGCTGAGCCGTACGGCACCGGCTCGACCTGGCGGGGCGGCGTGCCCGACAGATCTCCCGCCCCGCCAGGCACGGCTCCCCCGTTCAGCCGGACGCACCCGCCGGAGGCACCCGAACGCGCCCCTCTTCAGCGGGCGGGCCTGCTCGGCCGTGGGTTGCCAGCGGCAGTTCCCTCAGACCTTGGTGAAGCACAACGTGTAGCTGGCGGTGTGCCGGCCCACGTACTCGATGCCGTAGTTCCACTTCGGCCCGCACTTCTGGGCGGGCCCGTCCAGCCGCTCGCCCAGCTTGTACTCGGCCTCTGCAGAGCCACAGTCGACGATCAGCGTCACCGGCTCGCCCTGGGGGTCCTTGATCTTGACGCAGTCGCCGATCTTGGGGTTGTACTTCTTGTCCGCCGCCTCGCGCCGGGCAACCCGATCGGCTTCCTCCTTGGCCTTACCGCCGTTGGGATTGGTGTTGTAGTCCCACACGTACCAGGCCCCGCCGCCGAAGATGGCCAGGATGACGACGGCGGTGAGGAGACCCCGCAACGGGCTGCGCTGCGGCGGCCGCTGGGGGCCGCCGGGGGGCTGCGGGTGTCCGTAGGGCTGCTGTCCGTACGGCTGCTGGACGGGCGGCTGGACCGGCTGCGCATAGCCGTACTGCTGGTGCGGCGGCTGGTTCTGGTACGGCGGCGGTGCGGACATTCCGGGGGTCCCCCATGGTGGACTGCTCGACTGTGACTGAAGATCAACAGGATGTTGACCGGGGCAGGCTACCTGCCGCCACCTGCACGGCGAGCATCAGTCCCCTTCCGGATGAGCCTTCTGCCGCTCTGGGCCATATGGGCGGTCGGCCCGGCACATACGGGTTGTCGGTCCCCCCCGGCACTCCCCCGCTATTCCTCGCTATGCGGTGGTGCGGCCCGGCGCACCCTCATGGCCGGTGACGAACGGGCCGTGTGCCGTAGTGCCGTCGGGCAGGTGCCAGCCAGCGGTGACGTGCCCAACCGCCGTACGTATGGCGGCAGTTGGCTCGCCCTCGCGCTGCGGCTGGAGCACGCGGTGGACGGAGAGGGTGAGGTGCCCGGTGGCGTCCATGGCCACGAGGGCGTCGGTGCCGCGCGGTCCGTTGGCCACGTCCACAAGGGTGAGCGCGGCCGAGCCGCCGCCGCTGACGCCCGCCTCTGTGGCGGCGGTGGTGAACGATGCGGTGACGGACGGGTCGACGACGTCGCTCGCATTCTGGTCCTGGGCCTGCGCCTTGCCGGCGATGAGGGCGAAGAGTTGGGCGATCAGGACCGGGTCGTGGGTGCCGTCGTAGATCCAGCGGCGCCC
Source organism: Streptomyces sp. NPDC107765 (assembly GCF_055657085.1). Taxonomy (NCBI): domain Bacteria; kingdom Bacillati; phylum Actinomycetota; class Actinomycetes; order Kitasatosporales; family Streptomycetaceae; genus Streptomyces; species Streptomyces sp. NPDC107765. The sequence continues at coordinate 857,272 of NZ_JBVKBL010000001.1, forward strand.
CAGCACCCCGTGCTCCGTATTTCCGACGAGCGCGTGCTCACTGCTGCCCTCCAGCGGGGCGCCCCGGTAACTGAGCGGTACGTGGTACGTGACGGGCCGGTCGCCGGATACGTCGGTGACGGCCATGAATTCGAGGCCCACTTCCCCGTCCGGATCGTCGAGCCGGAAGCCCCCGGCCTTGGTGAGGTCCGGCGCGCTCCCGGTGCCGAGGTACCACGGCTGCGTGGGCAGCCATGAGGTGAGCAGCTCCAATTTGCCGGGCTTGAGTGTGGTGTGGTGGACGACGGCCATGGCGCCTCGGACCCTTCTCGGACTTCCCCAGGGCTTCCCCCTGTTGCGGCCATCTTGCCAAGACGGAAAGCCCGCTGTCGGAGGCACCAGAGGGAGAGCGTTACTACGATGTGGGGGCGGTGGGTCGTTCGTTCGGGGTGAGGTTGAGGGCGACGAGGGGGCTGGGCGGATGGATTCGGTGCGGGGGACTGACGGTCGTACTGCGGACGGGCCGGGCGTGGGGGCCGGGGTCGGCGGGGGTGGCCGGGGCGGGGTCCCGGTGCGGGAGGTGGTCCGGGATGTCGTCGGTGAGGCCGCGCCGGACGAACTCGTCCTGGTCGAAGGGCTGTTGCGGATCGACGACGAGCGGGCCGTGGCGCGGCTGCGGGGGCGCGGGCGGGCCCGGGAACCTCTCGGGTTCGGGGTGCAGGAGGTCACGGCGCTGGTGACGCCGGTGGTGTGGCTGGCGCTGGACGAGGCGGCGCGGAAAGTGGCCGGCGCGGCCGTCGAGAACGTGGGCCGCCGGTCGAAGGCGTGGCTGCGCAGGGTGGCGCGCCGGCCCGCGGCGGTCAGGGTCGTTCCCCCACTGACGGCGGAGCAGTTGGAGTCGGTACGGCAACGGGTCCTGGAGCTGGGGGCGGAGAGCGGGCTGGCGCCGGAGACGGCGACCGCGCTGGCCGAGCGGGTGGTGGCACGGCTGGTGCTGCCGCCGGTGCGACGGCAGGTGGCGCAGGAGGGCGGGGAGGGCGGGTCCGGGGAGCCGGGGCCCGAGGCGTAGGGGCGGCCGTCATGGGTGAAGGTGGGGAAGGGAATGGGAACGGGTTAGGGGGGCGTCGGGCGGGCTCGGGGTCGGCTGCCGGTCCGGGGGTGGATGAGCGCGTCCTCGGGGCGGGCACGGGGCTGCGCTTCGTCCTGCTGATGGTGCTGTTCGTGACCAGCAGTGCCACCGTGACGGACAAGATCGTGGAGTCGGTCGCCGATCCCCGCAACATCCGGGTCGGGTGTGCGCTCGCGGCCGGAGCCGATCCGGACAGCGACTACCTGGGCATCGCGCTGACCACGGTGCGCGCCGGTGGCGCGTACCAGAACTGTCTGGACCGCTTCGTCCCGTCGGCCGCGGGATGGGTGCCGGTCGTCGTGCTCGGCGCGCTGCTCGCCGCGGCGGGCGGGCTCTACTGGATGCTGCCGCTTTGGAAGGGGCGCCGCGGGCGGGTCGTTCCGGTGGAAGGGAGGCCCCTTGATGGAATCGGTCCAGGGCCGGGCGAAGGGGCCGACGGGCAGGGCGAGTTGCGTGCGGTACTGGACGAGCTGGTCGAGGTGGCCGGGCTGTCCGGTCGTCCGCCGCGGTTCGTGATCGCACCGGCGGAGGTCACGGCCAGTGCGGTGGTGTTCGGACGGCTGCGGCGCTATGCGGTCTGCCTGCACGGCGGGCTGGTGGCGCGGAGACGGCAGGATCCGGCGGGCTTCCGTGCGGTGGTCCTGCATGAGCTCGCGCACATCCGCAATCGGGATGTCGACATCACCTATGCCACGGTCGCCCTCTGGCGCGTGTTCGTGGTCGCGGTGCTGCCGGCGTACCTGGTCTGGATCGCGCTGGACCTCAGGTCGTCCGCGGCGTCGGCGGTCCTCGGGCCTGCGGAGCGGCTCGGGATGGCGCATGAGCTGGTGCTGTCGGCCGCGATGATCGCATTCGTCCACCTCGCCCGTGCGGACGTCTTGCGGACCCGTGAGACCTATGCGGATCTGGACGCCCTTGCCTGGGGCGCGGATGCCGGTGCGTGGCGCGGCCCGGGATCCTCGCGGGCTTCCGGTTCCCGCCGGCTCTGGGGGGCGTTCGTCGCGTTGTGGCGGACGCATCCCGCCTGGGACCGGCGGATTGCGTCGCTCAGCGATCCGCGGGAACTGTTCGCGCCCCACGCCGGCACCCTCCTCGTCGCCGGTGCCACGTCGGCGATCGTCGGCGACCAGATGGCGGATCTGTTGCCGGGCGTGCGACAGGGATGGGTGCTCGGGCCGCTGACGGCCCTGCTCGCGGGCCTGATCGCGGCGATTCCGGGCGTGGCGTTGTGGCGCGGGGTGGCGCGTGCGGTGCTGACCGGCGGCCGGGTGCCGTCGGGGCCGCGGGCGGGGTGGTGGCTCGGGGTGGGGCTGGTCGTCGGCGAATTGCTGATGAGCACGACGTCCGGGAGCACGCGGTGGCTGCCCCGGCATCCGGAGGCGTTCGCCCTGCTCATCGTGATGAGCGTCGGCATCCTGTGCTGGACGGCGCAGTACGCGGAGCTGTCGGTGCGGTCGTGGCGGGGCCGCACCCTGCGTCCGGCGATGCTGCTCGGGCTGGCCGCGACCTGGGCGGTGTTCGCCCTGTGGTACGCCTGGTGGCAGTCCGACGGCCATGTGCTGACGATGGGGTGGGCGTACTCCGGGACCGGTATCCGGGAGGCGCTGGAGCACGATCTGCCGGGCACGGTGCCCGGGCACGAGGGCGCCTTGTCGGCGATCGCGATGGCTCTGCCGGTACTGCTGCCGATCGGTACGGACCCGATGATGCTGTGGGCCGCCGCGCTGCTGTGGCTGCTGCCGCTGCTCGTCTGGGTGCGGCGGAGGAGTACGGAGGGGGCGGCGCCGCGCTGGGTGCACAGGGCGCTGCGCGGGGCGCCCGGGCCGGCCCACGGGCCCGCGGTGCCGCTGCCGCCGCTGCGACGGCCTCTGTACGCCGCCGGTACCGGCGCGCTGGTGTGCTGGGCGGGCATGGTCGCGGTCATGGCCTCGATGCACACCTGGCAGCCGCCGGTCGACCGTCGGTACGGCACCTATCTGCTGGTCTTCCTGGCGTCCGTGCTGATCGTGCTGGTCTGCGGTACGGCCGTCACGGCCGCGCTGACCGCCGCGTCCACCGCCCGTTTCCCGCTGCTCATCGCTCTCGTGGCGGCCGGGACCACGGCGCTGCTCGGGCTGGCCGGCCTGTTCCTGCTCGGGTCCTTCGACGGCTGCCTCGGCCCGCTCAACACGCTGAGCTCCACGTGCCATTGGCTGCCCGGCGGGATCTGGTCGGCCACCGAGATCCTGCTGCCCCTGGTGCTGGGGCTCGGGCTCTTCGTCTCCGCCGCGGCCGCTCTGCTGGGTATGGGGGCGCGGCGGGTGGGGCGGCGGGCGCTACGTCGGGGTGGTCGAACTGCCCGCGGTCCGCTGTCAGTTGGGCAGAACGTGCGGCGGAGGCCGAGACGGCCCGGGCCCCGGCGGGAGCGGGTGGTCGCGCGACGGGTGTGGGTCGGCGTGACCTGCGGAGCCGTCCTTGCGCTCAACGCGACGGTGAGCCTGCCCAGGGGCGATGACGGACGGCCCGCCCGGGCCTCGCTCACCAAGGAGCAGCTGGTCCCCCGTGAGGGGATCCCGGCCGCCTCGCCCCAGGTCCTCGGTGCGCAGACGGACGCCTGGCTCCGGCTCGGCGGAAGGAACCTCACGGGGCGCTTCGGGGCCGAGGTGCTGGGGATCGTCACGGCGCTGCAGGACAAGTCGGCGCTCACCGACCGCGGTTTCGCCGCCCGCCGGATACGTCCGCACTGTCTCGCCGTCGAGCAGGTCGTGACGGAGGCCGGCCGCTACTTCCCGCTGCCGGACCCGCGGGCCCAACAGCGGTGGGCGCAGCTCCAGCGACGGGGTGAGCAGGCGGGTGCCGACTGCCGGCGGGCGATCGCCGCGGGCAGGTTCCCGGTGTTCGCGAAGGCCATGCGGGACTTCCTCGACATCGCCGAAGCCACCACGGAACTGCTCGGCCGCATCGCGGCGCAGGCCGCCCCCGGGAGGCCACCGGCAGCCGGCGGGCCGGCTCAGCCCTCCAGCGGCACCCCGAACCGTACGGCGGGAGCGGCCGGAGCCCCGTAGTACGCCGAGCCGGTGCCGGTCGGGCCGGCCGGGCTGCCGGGCAGGCGCCAGACCATGCCGGTGCCGTTCTCGCCGTCGGCGGTCACGGCGAGGTCCGCCCGGGTGTCGTGGTCGGTGTCGGTGAGCAGCAGGGCCGCGCCGAAGCGGTCGCCGGGCTCGGCGGCGCCGGGCACTCCCGGGCTGTCCTGGGTGTACATCTGCGCCCCGGCCGTCGTGAGTCCGTCGGCTGAGCCGCGCAGTACGGTCACCGCGCCGGCCGACTTCACGGCCGCCGTGCCCGAGCCGAGCGTCTCCCCGGGGGCACCGATCACGAGGTCGCCGATGTGGTCGCCGTCCATGTCACCGATGGCGAGCGCCCCGCCGAAGGCGTCCTCGGGCTCGGACGTGCCGGGGACGCCCGCGGTGTCCTGGTCGACGGAGAGCGTCGGGCGCCCGGTGCCGGGGCCGGCTGCCGCCCCGTACACGACGGTGGCCCGGCCGCCCGCCGCGTCACCGTCGTCGCCCCGGCTGCCGACCGCGAGATCCGCCCGTCCGTCGCCGTCGAGGTCGCCCGCGGTGAAGGCCCGGCGGCCGGCGAGGTGGGCGCCGTCCGGCAGGCCGGGCACCACCTTGCCGGTTGCCAGCCCGTCCGGCGCCCCGGCGAACCACCAGATGCCGGAGGAGGTGTCCGCGTCGTTCTCGGGCTGGGGATTCGCCTCGGCGAGCAGATCGGCGCGGCCGTCGCCGTTCATGTCGGCGGCCCGGACGGCGTCGATCCACTCGCTGCCCTCGGGGAGCCGGTGCACGGTGACGCCGCCGTGCGCACCGGTGCGGGTGAACGGGCCCCTGAGCAGCCGCACTCCGCCCTCGTGGCCGACGGCCAGGTCCGGGTGACCGTCACCGGTTACGTCCGCCGCGGCGAGGGTCGCGCCGACCGTGCCGTACGGGCCCTCGGGGTCCGACGCGCCGGTCGGCAGGGGCGTACCGCCGGACAGGCCGGACGGTCCGCCCCACAGGATCGTCACCGAGCCGGCCTCCCAGGGGCCGGTGCCGACCACTTCGTGCGGGATGCCGACCGCGAGGTCGCTGAATCCGTCGGCGTCGAAGTCCGCCGCGGCCAGGGCCCGGCCGAAGCCGTCCCCGTCCTCGTTGTGGCCCGGTACGCCCGGCGACTCCTGGTCGAGGACGGCTCGTGGGGAGCCGAGGCCGCCGGCCGCGCCGTAGAGCACGGTGATCCGGCCCGCCCCGCCGTCCGAGGCGGCCACCACGTCGCCGTGGCCATCACCGTTGAAGTCACCACGGAGGCCGGGCGTGGCGGCGGTGGCCGGGCCGGTGTCCAGGGAAACCAGGCCGGCCGCGAGCAGTACCGAGCAGGCCACCGAGGGGAGCGTGGCCCTCCTGCGTCCGGCGGGACGGACGGTGCGGGCCGGGCTCGTGGTGTTCCCGGTGGCCTCCGTCGGCTTCCCCTCGCTCAACGTCCTGGTCGGTCCACTGATGTGCGGCACGGCGGGCATGGCAGGTCCGTTCTCTGCGCCGGGAGCCCGTGGTCAGGCGGGTTCCCGAGGTGTCTTTGCCCAAGGAGACAGTTCGGCCCCCGGAGGGGTTGTGGCGAACCCGGGCCCGGACCGGCGGCGGCCGGGCGTCATAAAGTGTGAGTTTCGCGGCCGCGGTTGCCATCGGGCCGCGCTGTCGTTGAGAACGGCATGACCAGAATGAACCGTACGTTCGCCGCACTGCTGCTGGCTGCCGGGGCGTCGGCCGCCGTCCATCCCACCGCGAGCGCCTCCCAGACGGACCGTCCGCTGCTGTTCAGCGTGGACGACGAATTGTCCAAGCTGAACCAGCTGGGGCCCAACGGGAAAGTGGCCCGGGCGGCCACCTCCCTCACGTCGGTGTTCCAGCTGCTCACCCCGGTCAGCCGGGTGCTGAACAAGGGGCAGTAGCGAGCACGGCCCCCTCCTCCGGGGTCAGACGACGTGGTCGACGAGGGAATAGATGAGGTAGGCCGCATACGCGATGAGCACCAGGCCCCAGAAATAGGCACTGGGCTGTTCGTTCCGGATGTTCCACATCTTCTTCAGGCAGCCGACCGTGGCCAGAATGCCGAGAAGTCCGACGGCCGCGGAAATCCAGAAGATGACCGGGCTGTCGGCGGCGAAGCCGGTACCGATGTTCGCCACGATGAACAGCAGCACGGGCCAGGTGTGGTTCAGCGGCGATTCGTCGGTTCCGGAAGCCTGCTGTGTTTCGTGCGCCATGGTTGCTCCTCGGTTACGTGGACGGGCGGGCGTCGCCGGCGTCCCGGGGTCGGCGGCGAGTCCGGGAAAGGCCCGCCGAGGGTGCGTCCGGCCACCCGTGGCCTTCCCGTAACTCGCCGCGGTGGAACGGGAATTGCTGGATATACGGCGTGCGCCCCGGGTCGCCGGAGCGTACCAGGGGCGCACGTCGTTCAGCCTGGGATTCCGCTAGCGGCGGGAATTCACAGGATGATGTCGATCAGCCACTCGATGGCGACCTTCGTGGAGATGATGCCGCCCAGCGTCAGCGTCTTCCGGATCCACTTCGGAAGCTTGTTCCACTGCTTGGTGAAGTAGCCCTTGCCCTTCTTCGCCCAAGAGATGAGCTTCTTCTGCCAGCTCTTCGGCAGGCGCTTGAAGGCGGCCTTCAGGGCCTTCTTCCGCAGCTTGTCGATGATGCCGTGCGGCTTGACCTGGCTCGCGCCGGTCTGCGCGGCGGTGCTGGCGCCACCGGTCTTGGCCGCGGCGTCCGCGAGCTGCTGCGACAGGTTCGCCGGCAGGACGGTGCGGGCCTGCTCGACGGTGAGGGTCTGCACGGCGGCGGTGCGGGCCGGGGCCTCGGTGGCGGCGGAGGCGGCCGGCGCGGCGACGCCGAGGGCCACGGCGGCGGTCAGGGCGGCTGCGGTTATTCGCATCTTGTTGCGCATGAAGACTCCTCAAATCAACTGTGCGGTACGGCCGTACCCGCAGGGGGTCCGGAAGCGGCCTTACCTGGACCGGAAGTTCCGATCGACTGGTGAAGAGTTTTCCGAGTGCGCGGTCTTCTGGGTATTGAATCTTTGGGCAGTTGAACGGGTGGGCAATGCCCTTCGGGACAATGTCTCGCCGCATGAATTGGCCCGGCATTGGGCGGCATTCGGCGCCGTACCGTAATAACCCGCCGGACGGGGCAATTCGCCCGTTTCTTCGTCTTCCGGATCGGGCGCGCCGACCGGCCGCGGCCCCGGAAAGCCGACATGGGATGCTGAGTCATCCCTGCTCAGGACGAGAATCGGGAGTGTAGGGCGGCGTGATGTCAGCGATACGACGGGCTGTGACCGGTACCTGGGACCGCTTCGCGGCCTCCGATCCCGGGCTGCTGCGGTTGATGGCGGGGCTGCGGACGGTGGGGGCGATCCTGGTCACGCTCGTCGTCCTGGCGCTGCTCCACACCGGCGTCACCCTGATGGTCGCGGGCGCGATGACGGCGATGGCCGCGACCTTCGCGATCCGGGAGAAGGAGGTCCGCGGCCAGGCGATCACGCTGGGGCTGGGCCTGCCCGTCGCGCTCGCCGCGATGACCCTCGGAGCGCTGCTGCACGCCAACGTCATCGCCGGCGACCTGGCCTTCCTGGTCCTGATCTTCGGTGCCGTGTACTCCCGCCGGTTCGGTGACCGCGGCACGGCGCTCGGACTGATCGGGTTCCAGGTCTACTTCGTGTCGCTGTTCGTGCGGGCCACCGTGCCGGCGCTGCCCCAGGTGGCGCTGACCCTGGCCGTCGCCTTCGCGTGCAGCGCGGTCGTGCGGTTCACCGTCGTCCCGGAGACCCCGCAGCGCACCCTCGCCCGGTTGCGCGCCGCCTTCCGGGCGCGGCTGGCGCAGCTGGTGGCCACGCACCTCGCCCTGATGGACGCGGAGCCCGGGCAGCTGGACGACGTCCTCGACGACCTGCGCCGGGACACCGCGCGGCTGCACGAGGCGGCGCTGATGATCCAGGGCCGCCTGGAGGAGGGCACCCCGGACGAGGCCACGGCCGGGCTGCTGCAGCGCCGGGTCGCGGACGCCGAGATCGCCGCCGAGCGGCTGGGGATGCTGCTGCTCAACGCCCGCAGCGCCGAACGCGCGGACACCCTCACCCTGCACCTCCCGCACGCCCCGCTGCCCACCACCACGAGCGTGCTGGAGACCGGTGGCGATGTGCACACCAGGCTGCGCCGGGACCTGGAGGCGCTGAACCTGCTGGTGGCGCGGCGGGCGCCGGACGACCGCGGTACGGCGCTGGCGCACGTACGCAACCGGTTGCTCGGCTACCGCGACGAGGACAAGCTGCCGCCGGCCTCGCCGGCCGTCCAGGACGCCTTCCGCGGTATCGGTGAGGCCGCGCGCGCCGTGCTGGGTCTGCGGCTGGCGCTGGACGGGCCGCAGGACGAGTCCGACGACTCGCCGGCCACCACGCGGTCCCGGGAGGAGTTCGACGCCGAGGACCTCGCGATCGTGGCCGGGGCGGGCGTGGAGGGCGACGAGCCCGAGGACGACCGCACCGGGCTGGAGCGGCCCACCACCCGGGCGGCCTTCCAGGTTGCGGTGGGCTCGGCGCTGGCCATCGTCGGCGGGGAGTTCCTGTCCAGCCAGCGCTGGTACTGGGCGGTGCTCACCTGCTGGGTGGTCTTCCTCAACACCTCTTCGACGGGCGAGATCCTGGTGAAGGGCTACCGCCGGCTGGTGGGCACGGTGTTCGGGGTGGTCGCCGGTGTGGCGCTGGCCGGCCTGGTCGGCAACCACACCTGGACCGCGTTCGCCCTGGTGCTGGTGTGCATCTTCGGCATGTTCTTCACCGCGCCGCTGTCGTACGCGCTGATGTCGTTCTTCGTCACGGCGATGCTCGGTCTGCTCTACACCCTCCTCGACACCTACAGCCTGTCCGTGCTGGTGCTGCGCATCGAGGAGACGGCGCTGGGCGCGGCCTGCGGGATCATCGCCGCGATGCTGGTGCTGCCGGTGCATACCGACCGGCGGACGGACGAGCACCTGGACACGGTGCTGGTACGGCTGCGGGAGGTGGTGGCCGCGGCGGTCGAGCAGCTGAGCGGCGGGCCCGCCGTCGACCTGCTGGGCCTGGCCCGTGATCTGGACACGGCGCTGGACGAACTGCGGGCCTCCACCCGGCCGTTGACGCATCCGATCACGCCGCTGCGGGTGCGGCGGCAGACCGCGCAGTATCTGGTGGCGCTGCTGGAGACCTGCGCCTATCACGCCCGGTCGCTGGCGGCGACGGCCGAACTCGTGCCGTTCAGCAGGACCATCGCGGCCGATCCGCGGCTCTCGCTCGCCGGGAAGCGCATCGCGCGGAACCTGGATCTGATCGCCGCGCGGGTGCGGGACGAGCCGGCCGAGGGCGAGGTGGAGGCCGGGGCCAGCATCGCCGCGATGCTGGAGGCGAGCGACTCCCCGGCGCTGCGGTCGGGGACCGTCACCTTCCGCGTGCTGCGGCATCTGCAGCGGCTGGACGAGAACGTGGTGGGCATCGCCCGGCCGCTGGACGTGCCGGTGGCCGGCCGGAAGACCGGCCCGCGGGCCTGACACGCGGGCCGGCCCGGCCGGTCACAGATCGATCCGCTCCCCCGGCTTCAGCAGCCGCAGCCGGTCCTCGATGCCGGCCTGCCGGAAGGCTTCGACCAGCGTGTCGCCGCCCTGGGTGAAGTGGCCCCAGTGCTCGAAGTGCAGGGGAACGACCCGGCGGGCGCCGAGGAGGGCGGCGGCCTCGGCGGCCCGGTCGCTGGGGAGGGTGAGGTACGCGTCGCCGAGCAGCGGGGTCTGCGCCCCGCCGGCGAACAGCAGGGCCACGTCGAACGGCCCGAACCGCTCGGCGATCGACCGCACCACGTCGAGTGAGGCGTTGTCGCCGCTGACGTACACCGTCGGCAGGCCGGGGCCGGACAGCACGAAGCCGGTGACCTCGCCGACCAGGTGCTCGGTGCCGTCGGGGCCGTGCTGAGCGGGGACTCCGGTGACGGTGAGGGTGCCGCCGTCCGGGCGGGGCAGGGTGATCCGTTCGCCGTCGGCCAGCGCCCGGACCGGGCCGCCGAGCCGTTCGCGCGCGGCGGCGGTGGAGAGGACCAGCGGTGCCCCGGCGGTGTACGCCCGGCCGGTGCGGTCGAGGTTGTCCGGGTGGTGGTCGTGGGAGAGCAGCACCGCGTCGACCGGGCCGATCTCCTCCGGGGTGAGCGCGGCGCCCGCCGTCTTGACCAACTTCCGCCCGCCTATGGGGTAGTCGCCGGGCGGGTCGAAGGTGGGGTCGGTCAGCAGCCGCACCCCGGCGATCTCCAGGAGTGCCGTGGGGCCGCCCACATACCGGACGGTGACTCCACCGGACGACGAGGATGCGCTCATGACTGCCTTTCGCTTGCCGGGACGCCTCGGGGGCGACGGTGCGGACGGCGGGAGGCCGTCCGCATGATCCGTAACGCCGGTGTGCCGGGGCGCATTCCGGCCCGCGTCCACGGCTAGTCGGTGAGCGGAACGGCCGCGCCGGTCACCCTGATCCGTGCGTCGTCGGGGTCGATGTCGACGTACAGGTCGCTGGGCCGGCCCATGTCCTCGCCCTGGCGGAGGTGGGCCCGCACCGGCTCGGTGACCAGGCCGAGGGTGCGCAGATAGCCGCCGAAGGCCGCGGCGGCGGCGCCGGTCGCCGGGTCCTCGACGACGCCGCCGACCGGGAAGGGGTCCCGGGCGTGGAAGTCGAGGCGGTCCGGCGCCTGGCGCTGCACGAGGTGCACGGTGGTCCAGCCGTGCTCGCGCATGAGGTCGTGCAGGGCGTCGAAGTCGTAGTCGAGGGCGGCCAGCCGCTCCCGGCTGCGGACGGCCAGGACGAGGTGGTCGTTGCCGGCGAAGGCGATGTGCGGCGGGAGGTGGGGGTCCAGGTCGTCCCGGCTCCAGTCCAGCGCGCCGAGGACGGTGTCGACGAGGGCGTCGCCGGCCGGGCGGGAGTGCGCGGGCACGCTGGTGAGCGTGGCGCGCAGGGAGCCGTCCTGGACGGTGGTGGAGACCCGGATCTCCCCCGCCGGGGTGTCGAAGACCAGCTCTCCGGTGCCGGTCCGGGAGGCGAGGGCGACCGCGGTGGCGATGGTGGCGTGGCCGCAGAAGGCGACCTCGGCGCGGGGGCTGAAGTAGCGCAGCCGGTAGCGGCGGGCGGCGGTGTCGTGCGCGGTGACGAAGGCGGTTTCGGAGTATCCGACCTCGGCGGCGATGGCCAGCATCCGGGTGTCGTCGAGGGTTTCGGCGTCGAGCACCACGCCGGCCGGGTTGCCGCCCGCGGGGTCGGTGGTGAAGGCCGAGTAGCGCAGCACCTCGACGTCCGCGTCCGCGGATGCGGCGGGGTGGGCGTGGGAGTCGAGGGAGGAGGTCGTGTGGTTCGTCATGGGTTCACCGTGTCACCGCGCGGGCCATCGCGTCCAACGATAAATCTTGCTGGACTCCATCAGGCTTCGCGATAGCGTGGAGGGATGGAGACCCGGCTTCTGGAATCGTTCGTGGCGCTCGCGCGAGCGGGCAGCTTCACCGCCGCGGCCCGCGCCCTGCACCTCGCACAGTCCACGGTCACCGTCCAGATCCGCACGCTGGAGAAGGAGTTGGGGACGCCGCTGTTCGACCGGCTGCCGTCGGGGACGGTCCCGACCGCCGCCGGGCAGCGGCTGCTGGCGGAGGCCGAGGCGGTGCTCGACGCGGTGGCCAGGCTGCGGGCCACGGCCTCGTCCTGGCACGGGGACGCGGCGGGCGGGGCCGTGGCGGGCCAGGTCACGATCGGGGCGGCGGACTCGCTGTGCGCCTCGCGGCTGCCGTCGGTGATCGCCGCCCTGCGGCGCGCCCATCCCGGACTGGAGGTCCATCTGAACGCCGTCGGTACGGCGGCGGCGGTGGACGGGCTGCGCGGTGGCCGGCTCGATCTGGCCCTGGTGCTGGAGCCGGAGGTGGCCGAGAGCGATCTGCTGGCTCACCGGATCGCCGAGCTGCCGTTGGCGTACGTCGCGGCGCCGGACCATCCGCTCGCCGGGCGGACGGCCGGGTGGGAGGAGCTGGCCCGGGAGAGTTTCTTCGTCCACGAGGAGGGCTGCTCGTACAGCGACCGGCTGGTCCGCGCCCTGCAGGGCGTACCGGAAACTCGTCCCGGAATCACCCGCTTTGGCAGCATCGATGCCGCCCGCTCGTGCGTGGCGGCGGGCCTGGGGCTGACCCTGCTGCCGCAGATGACGGTCGAGGGGCAGCTGGCGGACGGCCGACTGGCCGTGGTGGACGGGCCCGAGGCCCCGCCCGTGCCCGTCCAGCTCGTCCGGCACCGCCGGCGGTGGGTCTCGCCGGGCGCCCGGGCGGTCGCCGAGGAGCTGACCGCCGCCTTCGCCGACACCTCCCTGTGACATCTGCCATAACCTCCACCGGCCGCCACTAAGCCGGCTAGTAGGAATCCCTTCCACTGACATAAGGGATTTGTCCACCTTGGGGCGGCGATGCCCCGCGGATGCCCGGACGGTATGCGGCCCGTCGGCCTTTTGTCCTCACGGGACGAGCGTGAGGGCCATTCTGACGGGGCGACAGGCATTCCCGGGAATTGTCGGTACCGGGCAGCACACCTCACCGCCGACGACAAGGGCCGGCACGCACTACTAAACGCATTAGTAGGTATCGCCCACCGCCTTTCCTTGCCTTATGTGGCGGGGCTTTCCAAAAATGACGAGCCCCATCACCGAGTGAGGTCATCGATGACGAAGCACCGCCGGACGAGGCATTACCGGAAAATAGCCATCGGCGCCCTGGCCGTCAGCGCGCTCGCCGTGCCGACCGCCGCCATGGCATGCCTGAACGGACCGGACGCAGGCCATTGGGGCCACGGGAAATGGCACCGGAACGCCTACCACCACCACTGGGGACACCACTCGGGAAGCACCGGATCACACACCAGGCCGAGCGCGGGAACCACGGCGAAGCCCGCCGCGTCCACGAGCGCGGCACCCAGCAGCGCGCCGGCCTCCGGCGCGGCGGCCAGCATCCTCAAGCTGGTCAACAGCGAGCGCAGCAAGGCCGGTTGTTCCCCGCTGAAGCTCAACGCGAAGCTGACGAAGGCCGCGCAGGACCACAGCAAGGACATGGCCGCGCACCGGAACATGTCCCACACCGGTTCCGACGGGTCGGACCCCGGCCGGCGGATCACCCGCGCCGGATACAACTGGAGCGCGTACGGCGAGAATGTCGCCTACGGATATTCCTCGCCGGCGAGCGTGATGAAGGGCTGGATGAACAGCCCCGGCCACAAGCGCAATATCCTTGACTGCTCCTTCAAGGAGCTCGGTGTCGGCCTCGCCCAGCCCGGGGACTACTGGACGCAGGACTTCGGCACGGCCGGCTGAGGCAATTGCGGAACGGCCGGATGACGGCCGGCTGAATTCCTCGTATCCCGCACCGTCCCGTTCTTCCGCCGCGTTCCGCGCGGCCCTCAGCCACCCGCCCGGTCGTGGTCGATCAGCAGGTGCCGGGGGCCGCGCAGGACGGGGCTGCGGCGGTACGGGGGCGGGTCCTCGACGAGCCGGGGGTCGGCGAGGCCGTGGATGAGGGCGGTCAGTGCGGCCTGGGTCTCCAGCCGGGCCAGCGGGGCGCCGAAGCAGCTGTGGACGCCGCCGCCGAAGCCGAGGTGCTGGTTGTCCTCGCGGCCCGGGTCGAACCGGTCCGGTTCGGCGAACCGCCGCGGGTCCCGGCTGCCGGACGCGAGCACGAGGATCAGCGGGGCGCCGCGCGGGACGGTGACGCCGTTGATCTCGATGTCGGCGAGCGGGGTGCGCTGCGGCAGCAACTGCACCGGCGGCTCGTAGCGCAGGAGTTCCTCGACCGCCCGGGGCATCAGCGCCGGTTCGTTGCGGAGGCGTGCCAGCGCCTCGGGGTGGCGCAGCAGGGTGAGCATGCCGTTGGTGATCAGGTTGACGGTCGTCTCGTGGCCGGCGATCAGCAGCAGCACGGCGGTCGTCATGATTTCGAGCTGGTTGAACCCGCCGTGGTCGGGTCCCGGGTCGGTGGCGAACGCGGAGAGCATGTCGTCGCCGGGGCTGTCGCGGCGCGATTCGGCGAGTTCACCGAGGTAGAGGCCCATCGCCCGGCGGGCGTCGGCGGCGGCGCGCTGCCGTTCGGCGGGGTCCGCGCCCGGGGTGGGGTCGAAGCCGGAGACGATCGCGTCCGACCAGCCGCGGAACCTCGGCTCGTCCTCGGTCGGTACGCCCAGGAGCCGGCAGATCACGGTGACCGGCAGCGGGTAGGCGAACTCGTCGACGAGGTCGATGCGGTCCTTGGTCCGGAGCTGGGCGAGCAGGTCCTTAACGATGCGGGTGATCTCGCCGTGCAGGGCGTCGATCCGGCCGGGGTTGTGGGGCGGCCCGAAGGAGCGCATGGCGAGGCTGCGCAGCCGGTGGTGTTCGGGGTCGTCCAGGCCGATGAAGGACGGCGGGATGCCCCGCTCCGCGTCGCCCAGCTCGTCGGGTTCGGTGCGGTTGCGGCGGTCGGAGCTGATCCGCGGGTCGTGCAGCAGGGCGTTGATGTCGTGGTACGTCCCGACCAGGTAGCTGCCGTCCTGCTGCCGGGCCACGCCGTGCTCGCGCAGTTCGGCGTAGAGCGGGTAGGGGTCGGGGCGGCTGGCGTAGTCCGTGATCCGCTCGAAGAGGGTCTCGGGGTCCGCGGCCATGGGCGGGGCTCCTCACGCGGTGGGGGACGGTGGTCCGTCCGTGGTCTCAGCGGCCCGGTTGGACCAGGGTCAGGCGGCGGTCGGGCAGATGGCCGGTGAGGGCGACGGTCGGGCCGTGCGAGAGCACCTTGGGGTCCGGGACGTCGGAGGGGACCGGGGACGGGGACTCGCCCTGGTCGGCGGCGCCCGGCCCGGGCGGGAACGGTGCCGCGGTCTCGATCAGGCGCTGGTAGTACTCCAGCGATTTGGCCTGGTTGACGCTCACCGCCGCGGTGACCCGCCCCCGGTAGCCGTAGACGGCGACCAGCCGGAGCTCTTTGAGGGAGCCCTGGGCGATGACCACCTGGTCCGAGAAGGTGGGGACGCCGACGGATTTGATGTTCAGGCCGAACTGGCTGGACCAGAAGGCCGGCACGGTCAGGTGCGGGCGTCGGCGCGGCCCGGGGTTGACCATGTTGTGGGCTGCCACCTCTGCCTGGGCGACGGCGTTGCCCCAGTGCTCCAGGGACAGCAGCTGGTACTCGAAGAGCGGGTGCGGGAACCGCGCCACGTCGCCGGCCGCGAAGACGTCGTCGGTGACGATCCCGTACATGTCGAACGCCCGGCAGCCCGCGTCGCAGGTGACCCCGCGCGGCCCGGCGGCGATGCCGGATTCGGCCACCCACTCGGTGTTGCGGACCGCGCCCAGGGCGACCACGGCGACCTCGGCGTCGATCCGCGTCCCGTCGGAGAACCGGGCGCCGATGAGCCGCCCGGCGCGGTCGCCCTCCAGGGCGGTGACCGTCACGCCGCAGCGCAGGTCGACGCCGTGCGCACGCTGCAGTTTGGCGGCGAGGGCGCCCAGCGTGCCGCCGAGCGCCCCGACGAGCGGCGCCGGTCCGCGCTCGGCGACGGTCACCGCGAGGCCCCGCTCGATGCAGCCGGATGCGATCTCCGAGCCGGTGAAGCCGGCGCCGATGACCAGGACGCGGCGCGGCCCGGCGGCCAGCCGCGCGGCAAGCCCGGCCGCGTCGCCGCTGGTGCGGAGGGTGAACACGCCCTCCAGTGCGGCCTCTTCCGGGTTCGGCCAGGGCCGGGCCCGGGTTCCGGTGGCGATCAGCAGCCGGTCGTACGGCTCCTCGGTGCCGTCGGCGAGCAGCACGCGTTTGCCCATCGGGTCGAGCCCGGTGGCCCGTACGCCGAGCCGCCAGTGCGCGTCCACCGGGCGGCGCTGCGGCAGCCCGGTGTCGGCCGCGGAGACCCGCCCGAGCAGCACCTGCTTGGACAGCGGCGGCCGGTCGTACGGCGGCTGGGCCTCGTCGCCGATCAGGGTCAGCGAGCCGGCGAAGCCCTCGTCGCGCAGCGTCTCGGCGGCCCGCAGACCGGCGAGCGAGGCACCGACGATGACGATCCGGCCGTCGCGCGGGTCACCGTTCACCGGTACCGGCCTCCGCTCCCACGAGGATGGCCTGCACCGGGCACGCGGCGGCGGCGCGCAGCACGCGTTCCTGCTGCCCGTCCGGGACGACCGGGCGGTACAGCAGGGCCTCCTCGCCGTGCATCGTGAACACCTCGGGGGCGAGGAAGGCGCACTGTGCGTACCCCTGACAGCGATTGAGGTCGACGACGACGTTCATCGGTCCGCTGCCACTCCTCTCACCCTCAGGGCCCGGCACGTCCGCGTGGTACGCGTGGTGTGCGGCGCATGCGTGCGGTGAGCGGCATGCGCGCGGTGGGCGTCGGCTCGTCGTTCCTGTCTATCCCGGGACGGGGCGCGGGGCAGGTGGGGCGGGGCCGTTGGAGGGGCGGGGCCATTGCAGGGGCGGGCGGCCCGGCTACCGGGCGCGGCCGCCGGATGACGGGCCAGTGCCCTGCCGCGAACGTGGCCCGGCAGGTGCGGACCACCCTGCTGCGCCACCCGTGGCTCGGCGTTCGCCGCGCCGTACGTGACGGTCGCCGTCGTCGGCGTCGCCGCTGCCGTGGGCATGACGCCCGCCAACGTCGCCGTGTTGAAGAACGGACGCGCGAAGGCGGTGCGGGTCACCACGCTCGAAGCGATCTGCCGCACGCTCCGGTGCCAGCCGGGCGACGTGCTGCGCTGGGTGCCCGACGACAGCGCGGACGAGGGCTGAGGAGCTCGGCCCGCTGCCGGGGCCCTGGCCTCTCCCGGGAACCTCAGCCCTCGGCCAGCACCGCCCGGATCACATGCCGGGCGTTGTGCGCCATCGCCGGGTTCGTCCGCCGGTAGTACGGCAGGGCGATCAGCGCCTGGGAGAGCGTCCGGGCCCGGCCGCGGATCCAGGTCGCGTCGTCCACGCCCAGCGCCGCCCGGAAGACCTTCCGGGCGTCGGCCGGCAGCAGGTTCCACGCCGGGAACAGGTCACAGGCCGGATCGCCCACCCCCATGCAGCCGAAGTCGATCACCGAGGTCAGCCGGCCGCCGGCCACCAGCAGATTGCCCGGCATCAGATCGGCGTGCAGCCAGACCGGCGGCCCGTCCCAGGCGGGGGTGCGCAGCGCGTCCTCCCATACGGCGGCCACCGCATCGCCGTCCACGGCCTCTTCCGGGATGCCGCGCAGTTCCTCGACGGCCGACCGGGTCGCCGCGTCGAGCGAGGCGAGCGGCCCGCCGCGGTGGGCCGCCGGCGCCCCGGAGAAGGTGAGGCTCCGCATCGCCGTCACGAACCGGGCGAGGTCCTCGGCCAGCAGCACGGGCTCGCTCAGCGCACCCGCCGCGGGGTTCTCCCCCGCCAGCCACCGGTACACCGACCACGGCCAGGGATACCCCTCGGCCGGCTCCCCGGCCGCGAGCACCTCGGGGATCACCGTGGGGAGCCGCGGCGCGAGGCGGGGCAGCCACTCCTGCTCCAACGAGACGTCCGGCGCCCCGCCCGGCACCAGCGGCAGCCGTACGACCATGTCGTCGCCCAGCCGGTACATGGCGTTCACGGTGCCGCCGGACGGAAACCGCTCCACCGGCAGCCCCGCCCAGCGCGGGAACTGCCCGGCGACCAGCCGCCGTACGAGGTCGTCGTCGAGGGGGTGCAGGCCGGGATGCATCGGCCCTGTGCTGCTCATGGGGCGCCATCCGACCGCCGGACGGTGGCGGGCGTCAAACGCTTTTCGGGGCCGGCGCACCGGTAGGCGCGGCCAACCGGGTCAGCGCACCGAGGCGGCCGGCGGGCGTTCGCGCAGGGCGCCGTAGGCGAGGAAGTACGCCGGCACCCGGTTCAACCACCGGGAACGGGTGAGCAGTTCGGCCAGCCGCTCGGCGCGCCGCGGGTGGCCGAACGGCGGCCGGCCGGTCAGCACCGGCTCGATGACCCGGGCGTGCGCCGCCCGTTGCAGGCCCTGGGTGAGCACCGTCGTCGGCCACCGCCGGCGCTGGACCCCGCGCACGTCCCGCAGGCCCACCGCCCCGGCGCGCAGCGGTTCGACGAGGTACCGGGCGGCGGCCACCGCGTCCTCGACGGCGAGGTTGATGCCGATGCCGAAGACCGGCGACATCGCGTGCGCGGCATCCCCGATGCACAGCAGGCCGGGCCGGTGCCAGCGCCGCAGCCGGTCGATGCGTACGTCGAGGAGCTTGACCTCGTCCCAGGACCGCACGGCGTGCGCCCGGTCGGCGAGCCAGGGAACAGCGGCGGTGAATTGGGCCATGAACGCGTCGAGGCCGGCGGCGCGGCGTGCGGCGTCGGTCCCCTTGGGGATCAGTCCGGCGCACTGCCAGTAGTCACCGCGGTCGATCATGGCGGTGAGGAAACGGTCGCCGACGCCGCCCACGAGCCCGTGCGGATCGCCGCCGTGCCGCGGCAGCCGGAACCACCAGGCGTCCATCGGGCAGGGGAACTCCTCCCGTCCCAGTTCGGGCAGCGTCCGGGCCAGTGAGCCGCGGCCGTCGCAGGCCACGGTGAGGGTGGCCCGCAGTTCCCCGGTCCGCCCGTCGGCCGTGCGGTACCGCACGCCGCTCACTCGGCCCTGATCCATGAGGAACGACGTCGCCTCGGTGCTCATACGGACGGAGAACGACGGCTCCTGCCGGGCCTCGTCCGCCAGGAGGTCGAGGAGGTCCCACTGCGGCACCATCGCGATGTAGTTGAACCTGCCCGGCAGCGCCCCGATGTCCCCGACGGTGACCAGCGAACGGCCCGGCCCGAGCGGCAGTTGGACGCTCGTCACCCGCCGTTGCGGCAGGGCCGCGAACCGCTCGCCCAGGCCGAGGTCGTCCAGCAGCGCCAGCGTCGAGGGGTGCACGGTGTCGCCGCGGAAGTCGCGCAGGAAGTCGCCGTGCTTCTCCAGGACGGTGACCTCCACGCCGGCCCGGGCCAGCAGCAGGCCGAGGACCATTCCGGCGGGGCCGCCGCCCACCACACAGCACGTGGTCCGTTCCATCGCCACCGCTCCTTCCGCGGAATGCCCGGGTCCGCCACACCCGCACCGGCAAGCGCACGGGCATCGGCACAGGCATATATGCCCGTACGCCCCGGTAGCCAGACCCGGGGCCGGGCGGCCCCGGGTCGGCCGTGCCGGAGGTGGCTCACGGTCTCACCGGCGGAGGCGGCTCACCAGGTGTGGGCGACGTCCACGATCAGCTGGTTGCCGGACTGCTGCACCCGGAACGGCAGCTTGGCCCGCACACCGAGGCCGATCTGCGTCTGCCCCTCGAAGCTCGCCCCGAAGCGGGTGTCCTTGAAGGTCCGGTAGCCGCTGATCTTCACGCCCGGCAGCGGCTTGCCGGCCGTCCCGGCGTAGGTCTGCTTGCCGGTCGCCGGGTCGTAGCTGGGGGCGGAGACGTAGACCTGCAGGATGGCACCGCCCTGGACCGGTATCTTCTCCCCGGAGCCGTCCTGGTGGAAGGCGTCGACATAGCCGACGTGGTAGCCGATCTTGCCGGTGGCGCCGCCGAGGTCGAAGACCATGCGGTCGTAGCAGGTGTTCTGGCTGGTGGTGATGTTCTTCAGCGGCTGGGCGTTCGCCTCGGTCGCCGTCTTGTCGAGGCTCCCCCAGTTCGTCGTGCAGGCGGTGACCGTGCCGTGCTTGCCCACCGGGCCGGTCGCGGCGCCGGCCATTCCGGCCGTCCCGAGCACCCCGGCGCCCGTCAGGACGACCACCGTGGCCGCTGTCGCCAACCGTCGCATTTCTGCCCCCAAAGGATGGTGATGGATGAAGTCCGCGCGGTAGGACCGACGGGACGGCACGGACGTTGCCCGAGGGACGCATTCCGGTCAGCGTGGGACGGAAGTTGTCGTGAAAAAGGGGGTCACCGGCCGGGCGCGGGACGGTGCCGCCGGTCATCGCACGGACCGGCCGGTCAGCGCACACCGTGCGGCCGGAACTGGATGCTGATCCGCGGTCCGGCCGCCCGGGTGCTCTTGGGTATCGCGTGCTCCCACGTCCGCTGGCAGGAGCCGCCCATGACGATCAGGTCGCCGTGCCCGAGCGGCCGCCGTACGGTGCTGCCGCCGCGGCGCGGCCGGAGCAGCAGATCGCGCGGCGCGCCCACGGACAGGATGGCGACCATGGTGTCCGCCCGGCTGCCGCGTCCGGTCCGGTCGCCGTGCCAGGCCACGCTGTCCCGGCCGTCGCGGTAGTAGCAGAGCCCGGCCGTGGTGAAGGGTTCGCGCAGTTCGTCGGCGTAGTGGGCGGAGAGCAACGCCCTGGCCTCCGTGAGGACGGGGTGCGGCAGCGGGTCGTCGGCCTGGTAGAAGGCGAGCAGCCGCGGGACGTCGACGACGTGGTCGTACATCTGCCGGCGCTCGGCCTGCCAGGGGACGTCGGCGGCGAGCCGGACGAACAACGCGTCCGCCCCGCTCAGCCAGCCGGGCAGCAGATCGATCCAGGCCCCGTCACCGAGCTCGGTCCGGCGGATGCCGCGCAGCGGGCCGAGTCGGATCTCGTCGGTCTGGTCGAAGAGCGAGCCTTGGAGTTGCGTGCCCATGCCTCCAGCGTACCGAGAGATTCGAAAATCTGTTCTGCCGCGCGAGGCGTACCGGGCCGATCAGCGCTCCGCGACTGCCGCCCGGGCCCGCTCCTCCGCGTCCGCCAGCCAGAAGTACACCGGCGGCAGGACGAGCTCCAGGACGGTCAGCGGGAGCTGGAACCACTGCGGCGGACCGTGCACCGCCAGGGAGAGCAGTCGGCCGATCCCGCCGAGCAGGAAGATCCCGGCGAGGGCGCGCACCGCCTTCGCCGGGATCGGTGACTGCCGGGCCGCCCAGATCCAGGCCAGGCCGTACCCGAGGAAGACCGCGTTGTAGAACCGCTCCCGGCTGTCCACGGTCGCCCCGGCCGAGCCCTCGCCCGGTACCGAAGCGATGCCGAGCACGAGGTGGAAGGCCCCGATCGCCACACACGCGACCCCCATGGCCCACACCAGCCACCTGAGCACTCTGTCCATGACCCGTTACCCCCTTCGTCCCCTGCGGCTCACACCGCGGCCTGGTCGGCGGCGCGCCGGCGGGCCGCGGTGGCTCCGGCGTGGTCGCCGAGCAGGTCGGCGAGGCGGGCCTTGGCCGACCAGTTGTACGGGCAGACCGGGCGCAGGTTGCTGCGTTCGCTGAGCAGCGTACGGGCCAGGTCCGTACGGCCCGCGCGGAGGGCGGACTCGACGAGGGTGCGCTGGAGGGCGTCCCGCTGGGCGTGGCTGCCGCCGAAGTCGTTGAGGCGGTGGCGGACGGGCAGCAGGTGCTCGACGGCCGCGGCGTGGTCGTGCCGGCCGTGGGCGATCAGTGCCCGGCAGACCGGCAGGCCGATCTCCGCGGTCATCCAGCGGTTGGAGACCGCGGGGGCCGAAGTCACCCAGCCCTCCCGGTCCTTGACGAGTCGCTCCGCCCGGTCGATGCGGTCGGCGCCGACGTAGGCCATGACGGCATGGGCGTCGTTGAAGGCGTAGTGCGGACCGTCCGCGCGGCGCTCCCAGGCATCGGCGAGCCGGGCCCAGCGGGTGCCCTGGTCGTCGCCTGCCAGACGGATCCGCCACAACAGGGCCGCGGCGTCCAGCAGTTGCATCGCCGCGCCCGGGGACCCGTCGTGGTGCAGGGCCGCGTCGTAGATCTCCAGTACCCGGGCCGTGTTGCCGGTCTCCAGGGTGAAGAGGGCGTAGTGCCACCAGTTGTGGACGGTCAGGAGGGTGTCACCGGACCAGTTGCCGGTGCGGTCGTCCAGGAAGCGGATGCCGTCGGTGAAGCGTCCGCGCATCTCGTAGGTGTGCGCCACGCCGTGGATGCCCCAGACGTCGTCCGGGTGCTGCGCGAGGGCGGCCAGGCCGGTCTCCTCCGCGCGTTCGTAGTGGCCGGACTCCTCCAGGCCGAAGGCGTACATGCCGAGCAGCGGGCCGTGGTGCGGATCGTGCTCGTCCCAGGCGTCCAGGGCACCGCCGACCCGGTCGCGCAGGCGCTGGGCGTCGCCGGTGAGGAAGTCGTGCTGGTGCCCGGCGACGAGGGCGAGCACGTCGCGGGGGAAGGCCACGGTGAGGTCGCCCAGGATGTGGCCGGCGCCGTGCATATCGCCGTCCAGCCAGGCCGTCGCGGCGGCGAGGTGCATCCGCTCACGGGGCGTCAGTTTCTCCTCGTCCAGGCCGGCGAGGAAGCCGTGGAAGGCGGTGCGGGCCTCGGCCGCGTCCTTCTCCTCGGTGCCGAGCACCCCCAGGTACGCGGCGAGGGCCTGGCCCATGACCGACCGCGGCGAGTCGGCGAGCACGGCCCGGGCCGAGTCCACCACCCGCGGGCGGAAGAAGAGCAGGTCGTCCAGCGCCTGTTCGTAGAGGACGAGGGCTTCGGAACTGGTGTCGCTCATCACGTGCCCGTGGCGGTCCGTGGTCATCGGGGCTCCTGGTGCCGGGAACATCGTCACTGAGGTCCATCGTCCCCGGCGCGGACCGCATTCAGCGGGCCGTTCCGCGGTAACCGGCCGAATCGGCGTAACCGGGGCGAGGGGGGACCTCCCGGGACCGGTGCGGGAAGGGGGCGAGAGAATGACCTTGCGCACGGGCGTGCGGGGGCATCCCGGGCACGCCGCGTGGAGCGACGTGGGCAAGTGGAACGCTGCGAGGGGAGCAGGTTGTGCACAGTGCCGTGGTGACGCCCGGGGGCGACCGGATGCGATGGGTGGAACTGCCGGGGGACGAGCCCTGCCGGGTGTATGTGCACGGGCTGGGCGCCGCGTCGCTCCCGTACTTCGCCGAGGTCGCGGTGCACCCCCAACTGGCGGGCCGCCGCTCCCTGCTCGTCGATCTGCTCGGGCACGGCATCAGCGACCGCCCCACGGACTTCGACTACACCCTGGAAGCGCACGCCGATGCCCTGGCCGCCGCCCTGGAGTCGGCCGGGGTCGCCGGTGCCGAGCTGATCGCGCACAGCATGGGCGGCTCGGTGGCCATCGTCCTGGCCGCCCGGCATCCGCGGCTGGTGTCCCGCCTGGTGCTCGTCGACGCCAACCTCGATCCCCTCACGGCGGCGCCCGGCACCGGGGGCAGCCGAGGGATCGCCGCGTACTCCGAGGAGGAGTTCCTCTCCCGCGGCTGGGCGGAGACCGGCGAGCGGGCCGGGCCGCACTGGTGGTCCACCATGCGCCTGGCCGGCCGGGAGGCGCTGCACCGCAGTGCCACCCACCTCGTCCGCGGCACCTCGCCGACCATGCGGGAGCTCCTGCTGAAGCTTGCGGTCCCGCGCACCTACCTGCTGCCGGAGGCCGACGGTCCGCTCCCCGGTGCCGACGAACTCGTCCGGGCGGGGGTGCACGTCGTGGCCGTCCCGGACTGCGGGCACAACATCATGCTCGACAACCCGACGGGTTTCGTACGGGCCACCGCGGCGGCACTCACGCCACCCAGTGCGGCCGACGGGCGGCGGACCGGTCCGTGAGGTCGTCGGCGAGGGCGGTGGCCATGCGCCGCACCGCCTCGCGCAGGGTGTCCGCCGGCATGGTGTAGGGAATGCGCAGGCGCTGTTCGAAGATGCCCGGGTCGGTGGCGAAGTAGGCACCGCCCTCGATCCGTACGCCGTGCGCAAGCGCCCGTTCCGCCAGCGCCGAGGCGACCGGCTCGCCCAGGTCGACCCAGAGCGACAGCCCGCCGGGCGGCAGCCGCCAGCTCCACTGCGGGAGGTGCTCGGCCAGCGCCGCGGCGAGGGCGGCGCGTTGCCGGCGCAGCTGTTCCAGGCGGGGCGGCAGCAGGTCCTCGGCCTGTGCCAGCAGGGTGAGGGCCAGCAGCTGGTCCACGACGGAGCCGCCCATGTCGGTGGCGACGCGCTGACCGGCGAGTTCGGTGACCAGCCGGGCGGGGGCCCGCAGCCAGCCGATGCGCAGACCGCCCCAGTGGGTCTTGCTCATCGAGCCGATGGTGATGACCTGCCCGGTCCCTGCGGCAGTGGCGTGCGCGGCGAACGGCGGCGGCGCGGGGACGTCGAGGGCGAGGTCGGTCAGGGTCTCGTCGACGACCAGCCAGGTGCCGGACCGCGCGGCCGCGCGCAGGGTGCGGACGCGTTCCTCCTCGGGCATGAGACAGCCGGTCGGATTGTGGAAGTCCGGTATCAGATAGGCGAGTTGGGGCACGACCTGACGCAGGGTGGACTCGATGATCTCGATGTCCCAGCCCTCGTCGGTCACCGGGACCGACACGGTACGGAGCTGGGCGCGGCGCAGGGCATCGAGGGCGTTCGGGTAGGACGGGTTCTCCACCATGACCCGGTCGCCGGGGCGGCAGAGCAGTCCGATGACGAGGGTCAGGGCGTGCTGGGCGCCGGAGGTCACCAGGATCTGCTCGGGGAGGGTGGGCAGGCCGCGCCGGGTGAAGCGCTCGGCGACGGCGGCGCGCAGGTCCGGCAGGCCGTAGGGGTGGTAGCCGGGGGTGGGGGCGTGCTCGGCCAGTTGCGGGGCGACCCGGGTGAGGGCGTCGACGAGCGTCCGTTCCGGCAGGCCCGGGGCGGCTCGGGCCAGGTCGATGGCGGTGTCCTGCGGACCGATGAGCCGTGAGATGCCGCGCGGGGTACCGCCCTCGGGCAGGTCCGTCCAGGTGCCGGAGCCCTGTCGGCTGTGCGCGTAGCCGCTCTCGCGCAGCAGGTCGTACACGGCGGTGATGGTGGTCCGGCTCGTGCCGAGTGCGACGGCCAGTTCCCGTTCGGCGGGGAGCTTGGTGTGCAGCGCGAGGCGGCCGTCGAGGATCAACGTGCTGAGGGCCTGGGCGAGATGGCGGTAGGCGGGCCGGGTGCCCGCCGGATCGGGCAGCAACGCGGCGAGCTGCCGGGCCCCCACCGTCCGGCCCGGACGGGGCGCCCGGCCCGCGGGCCGGGACGGAGCTGCGTCCACCACACCATTCTCCTGCGATTGGCCGTGTCATCCGGGCCAATCACTCTACAAAGTGGCCGCATTGGCCTGGAGAGCGGGCCTGGCAAGCACGTGGGACGACGACGGATGACGCCGTACGGGGAGACAGACGTACGGCACGGCAGGAGGCAAGCACGCCCATGCGGCAGGACATCAGCACTACGGACCGGGATGGTCGCCCTCGAAGGGCCACGGTTCCCGCCCCTCCCCCGCTCACCCCGCTCCCCCTCGCCGAGCGCCCGTTGCGGCGGCTGCCCCAGCTGTTCGCTGGCCTCACCCTCTACGGAGCCAGCCTCTCGCTCATGGTGCGGGCCGGGCTCGGCCTCAGTCCGTGGAGCGTGCTGAACGAGGGGCTGGCGGAGCGCACCGGCCTGAGCTTCGGCACCCTCACCGGCCTTGTGGGGGCACTCGTCCTGCTCCTGTGGATCCCCCTGCGGCAGCGGCCCACGTTCGGCACCTTCGCCAACCTCGTGGTGGTGGCGGGCTCGTCCGACCTCGGGCTCCGGCTCCTCCCCCAGCACCTCGGGCTCCCCGCCCGGATCGGCCTGCTCGCCGGCGGCGTCCTCCTCAACGCGTTCGCCATCGCCGTCTACGTCGGCGCGCGGTGCGGCCCGGGCCCCCGGGACGGGCTGATGACCGGCGCGTCCGCCGCCACCGGGCGTTCGCTCCGGCTGGTCCGGACGCTGATCGAGATCGGTGTGCTGGTCGTGGGCGGGCTGCTCGGCGGCAGCGTCGGTGCCGGGACCGTGCTGTACGCGCTCGCGGTCGGCCCGGCGACGCAGTTCTTCCTGCCCTGGTTCGTCCACCGGAGCCCCGGCGAAGGCGGCCGGGTCAGTCCGCGGCCGCTCCGACACCGTCGCGGCAGTCCGGGTGGCCCCAGCCGTCCGGGTTCTTCGCGATGGGTTCGCCGGCCGCGTACGAGCGTCCGCAGCGGCAGCGGCCCGGGAACTTCGCGTTGAGTGTGCGCCCGGCGTTCCCGGACGTGCGGCGGCGCGGCGAGGAGGCCGTTTTCGCGGTGGGCCCGGTGGTGGCGCGGCGGCGGGTGCCGGCCGGCCGGGCGGTGTCCGGCGCGGCCGGGGGCTCCGGCGACCCGAGGGCGCTGCCGGCGGCTTCCTGGACGGTCGCGGCCTGGCTGGCGGCGCGGTCGGCGAAGTCGTTGAGCCGGTCGCCGTCCACCTGGTGCGCGGGCACATAGCGGAATTCCACCGTGCGGCCGGCGAGCAGTTCGTCGATGCGGACGACGAGTTCCTGGTTGGCGACGGGCTTGCCGGCGGCGGTCTTCCAGCCCTTGCGCTTCCAGCCGGGCAGCCAGGTGGTGACGGCCTTCATCGCGTACTGGGAGTCCATCCGGATCTCCATCGGCACGGCCGGGTCGGTGGCCGTGAGCAGGCGTTCCAGTGCCGTGAGCTCCGCCACGTTGTTGGTGGCGGTGCCCAGCGGACCGGCCTCCCAGCGGACCACGGCTTCGCCGGCATCGGCGAGCACCCAGGCCCAGCCGGCGGGCCCGGGGTTTCCTTTGGAGGCGCCGTCACATGCGGCAATCACGCGTTCAGCCATGCCCGCGATCATGCCAGGCCAGGGGCCTCGGGGCGAAGTCGCACAGGGTGCGGTGATCGCTACGCGCGGGCGGCGCCGGGCGCGGTGCGGTGGCCGCCCCCATCACCGCCGCGGTCGCCGACCCCGGGGTCGTCGAGGTGGTGGCGAGCTGGCGGCCGCAGCTGGCGTCTTCGACCGGCTCGACGAACGGCTGGGCATCGATTCCGGGGCCGGGCTGCCGGGGCGGGGCCGCCCCCTTGAAGAAGAAAGGAAATTTTCCTGAGCCTCTAGGCAGGGGCTGCCGGGCGTAGCACCATCGGCCGTAGAGGGCCCGGCCCGAACCCGCTCCGGCCGACCCCTCCCGACACAGCACCCGACAGGTCGGCAGAGGCCGACGTTGCTCCACCACCTCGACGTTCCCCCACTGTGAGCGCACCGGCGCCGGTGTTCGACACCGCGGCACCCGACGCGCCGGTGCCGGAATCGACACCATCATGAGACTGCTCGCTGAGCGACGGCCGGACGTACAGGCCCGCTCGGACACCCTTCGCTCTCCCCCGCTCGGCGCGGACCTCGGTCTGCTCCTCCTGCGCCTGTCCGTCGGCCTGCTCATGGCCGGCCACGGCGCCCAGAAACTCTTCGGCTTGTTCGGCGGCTACGGGCTCGGCGGAACCGGCAAGGCGTTCGCCGGACTCGGCTTCCATCCAGGCAGGTTCTACGCGGGTCTGGCCGGAGCCTCCGAATTCCTCGGCGGCCTCGGACTCGCGGCCGGTCTGTTCACGCCGCTCGCCGCGGCCGCCGTCATCGGCGTGATGATCAACGCGATGATCCTCGGCGTACCCAAGGGGCTGTGGTCGACCGGCGGCGGCATCGAGTACCCGCTCTGCCTCGCCGCCGTGGCACTCGCGATCGCGGCGATCGGCCCGGGCCGCTTCGCGCTCGACAGACCGTTCCGGTGGCGGGACGGTGGTCTGGGCTGTGCCGCCTTCGCCCTGGGGGCGGGGGGACTCGGCGCCGCACTCATCCAGCTCCTGGCGCTGTGACGCCGGCCGGCCCGCCCCCTTTCGGCCGTGGACCGACCTATGCTGAGGCGGATGTTCGCACCCGAAGGTCCCACGTTCCGTGAACTCGCCGTGCAGGCGCTGTCGTCCGTCGAGCACGGCTATGACCTGCTGGCGCCGAAGTTCGACCACACGCCGTTCCGGACGCCGGAGTCGGTGCTGGCTCCGGTGTCGCGAGCGCTGCGCGAGCTCGGTCCGTTCGGGAGCGGCCTCGATCTGTGCTGCGGTACGGGCGCGGGCATGGACGTGCTGCGGCAGGTGTGCCGGGAGCGGGTGACCGGGGTCGACCTCAGTGCGGGGATGCTCGCGGTGGGCCGTGCCCGCGAGACGGTGACCGCCCGGCCGCCACGGTCGGAGTGGGTACGCGCGGATGCGCGGGCCCTGCCGTTCGGCCCGGTCTTCGACCTCGTGGTGAGCTTCGGGGCGTTCGGGCACTTCCTGCCGAGGGAGCGGCCCGGGCTGTTCGCGCAGGTCCACTCCGTGTTGCGGCCGGGCGGCCGGTTCGCGTTCCCGATCGCGGCGCCGTCCCGGCCCGGGTCGGCGGCGTACTGGATGCTGGCGGCCTTCGACGCGGCGATGCGGGTCCGCAACGCGCTGTGGCACCCGCCGTTCGTCATGTACTACCGGCCGTTCCGGCTGAGTGACGTCCATGCGGAGCTGACCCGCGCCGGCTTCACTGTGCGGTTGCACGCCCTGCCGGAGCTCGGCCGGCGCCCGGACGGCAGCCCCCGCTGCCGGCTCGTGGTGGCCACCTCCACCCGGGCGGAATGAGGCCCGCACGCGGTGCCGGCCGCGTGCGTGGTCCGCGTGCGCGCGCAGCCCCGCCGGCCCCGGCTGCGCAGCCCTCGAAGGTGCGCAGCATCAAGGGACTTCGCAGGCCGCGCACAGTCGTCGCAGGGTCGCCCGCATACCGGCGCGGTTGCGTGTGGCGCGCCGCCCGGCCGGGGTGCCGGTGAAGAGCAGCCCGAGCGTTTCGGCGATCCGGGCGCGCCAGCCACCGCGCCGGTGGTCGATCCAGTACTCGGTGACCCGGGTTCCGCTGCCGTCCGCCGCCGGGGCGAAGCGGTAGCCCCAACGGGCCACCGGCAGGCCGAAGGTGGCGACGTCGAAGGCGAACTCCCGGCCGGGCTCGTCGACGACGATCCGGCAGTGGGTGAACCACACCCAGCCGGCCCGGCGGTTGAATCCCACGAACCGGTCACCGCGCCGCCACACCCCGATGACCTCCGGACTCCACTCCTTCATCCGCCGGAGGTCCGATACGGCCCGGTGGAGGACGTGCGGCGGGGCGGCGCACTCCAGGGATTCCTCGACGGTCCATTCACGTGCGGTCATCGTCCGGCTCCTTCCTGCATCGTGCCGTCCGCGGTGGCGGGGGCGTGGGTGCGGGCGGCCACGACCGTGGCGGCGTCGAGGATCTGGCGCGTGACGGCGGCCGTGTCGGACAGGACGGAGAGGTGTCCGCAGCGGGGCCGGACGACGAGGCGGCCGTCCCGGCATGCGGCCAGGAAGCGGCGCTCGTCGCGGCGGAGCTGATCGCGGGCGCCGTTCACCAGCCAGACCGGGCCCGGGTAGGCCGCGAGCAGGGACACCGGGTCCATTGCGCAGACGGTCTCGATGACGCTCGGCATCAGCTCGCTGCTCAGACCGCCGGCGACCATGGCCTCGGCCAGCGGGGCGGGCAGCGCACGACGGAAGGCGTAGGCGCTCAGCCGGTTGGCCGCCTCGGGGTGCCTGCCGCCGAGGCGCGCCGCCTGGCGGTAGGCGGTGCGGAGCACGCCGCGGGGTACGGCGGTGCAGCCCATCGCCATCAGTCCGCCGACGCGTTCCGGATGGCGGGCAGCGGTGGCCGTCGCGACGTAGCCGCCCAGGGACAGGCCGATGAGCATCGCCCGGCCGCCGGCCTCGTCGATGGCGTCGGTGACCGCCGCGACGGCGGCGGGCAGGGTGAACGGTTCGCCGCGCCGGGAGCCGTGGCCCGGCAGGTCGGGCGCGACCGCGGGATGGCGGGTGCCGAGGGCGTGGATCACGGGGTGCCACATCGTGCCGCTCACGCGCATGCCGTGGACGAAGACGAGAGGCAGCCCGGCGTCTGAGGGTGGTGGTGTCATGCCCGGCACGCTAACAGGAAATGCAACGCAACGTTGCGTTGTTCTTTGCCGTTAGACTTCCTCCATGGACGGAAGTGGGCAGCAGGGCGGACAGGAGCGGCGGACCGGACGGGGTGAGCCAAGCGGACATCCCGGCGGGAGGCGGACCGGGGGGCCACGGAAGGCGCAGGAGATCTTCGAAGCGACGCTGGATCTGCTCGCGGCCCACGGTTACGAGGGGCTGACCATCGAGGGCGTCGCCCAGCGGTCCGGCGTCAACAAGACCACGATCTACCGCTGGTGGCCGTCCAAGGGGGCCCTCCTGGGGGCCGCGCTCATCGGGGCGCGACGGCTCGACTTCGACCTGCCTGACACAGGGAGCCTCCAGGGTGATCTGGAGGCCCTGCTGGGGGCGATCGTCACCCTTCTGACCGCCCCGCCGTCCTGCGATGTCGCGGTGGCGACGCTGGGCGCCGTGACCCACAGCCCCGAACTCGCGGGCCACATAAGGGAGTTCTTCGCCGACCGGCTCGCCCGTGAGCTGCCGGTCTTCGACCGTGCCGTCGCCCGCGGCGAACTCGCGGCGGACGCCGACCCCACACTGCTGGTGGATCTACTGGCCGGCGCCGCCTGGTTCCGCCTGACGCTACGTCAACTCCCGCTGGACCAGGAGTTCGTGGCCCGCACCGTCCACACCGTCCTCAACGGCGCAGGCACTTCGGAGCGCATGTAAACGCTCTGTTGCCTCATCAACTACAACTTTACGAATTCTTGGTGTAGTTGAATCACTTTTCACTCCAGTCTCAAATGCAACAGCGATGGACACGGGGGAAGAGACACGAGGAGCGGGCGCACGATGACCACGATGACCCGGGGGACGAGCCGGTGGACGAGGGGCGGCATACGGTCGGCGGGCCGAGGAGCGGTGCTGTCCGCGGTGGCGCTGGGACTGGTGACCGCGATGGCCGCACCGGCCGTCGCGGCGGACGATCCGACGCGTGAGCAGCTCATGGCGGACTGCGCCTCCGGCGAGGGCAAGTGCAGCTTCAACGAGCCGGTGCTCGGCAAGGCGTACCTCGGGGACTTCCACCAGGTCTCCGACTCGCTCTACAACTGCAGCACGTCGGACGCCACCCAGTCGATGGGCTGGTCGGACACGGTGGGTTCGACGGACTCCGCGGGCGCCTCGGTGACCGCCGGCGGCAAGATCGCCGGCCTGATCGACCTGAGCGTCACCGCGACGTACAGCCACACCTGGTCCAGCTCGCACACCGAGAACAGCTCCCTCACCATGACCGTCAAGCCCGGTGAGGTCGGCTGGATCTCCCGCGCGCAGGTCATGCAGACGGTCTCCGGCACCTGGCAGACGCACTACGACAGCCCGAAGTGGGGCCACTACTACTGGTTCGTGCCGGACACCGTCACCGGTCCCGCGACCAACGGGACGGACGGGCAGAGCAACGCGGTGACGGTCAAGACCCGCAAGATGACGGCCGCCGAGAAGTCGTCCTGCGCGGGCGGCAGCAAGCACGGACGGGCGTTCGTGGTGCAGCACTGACGCCTGCACCGGGTGCCGCCTCCCGGACGACGGGAGGCGGCACATCGACCCGAGGCGGCCGGCGGCTCCCCTACTCCAGGACCTCGGCCGCCTTCGTCCTCGGGCCTCCGGCGTCACCGGTGTTGAGCGTGCCGGCCGGTTCGAGCAGCAGGACCGCGGTCTCCTCGTCCGCCACCGGGCAGTGCTCGACACCGCGGGGCACGACGAACAACTCGCCGGGGCCGAGGACCACATCGCCGTCCCGCAGCTGGATGGTGAGCCGGCCACTGATCACCAGGAACAGCTCGTCGGTGTCCTCATGGGTGTGCCAGACGAACTCCCCCTTCAGCTTGGCGAGTTTGACCTCGTAGTCATTGAGGTCGGCCACCTTCTTCTGCGACCACAGGTCGGAGAACTGCGCGAGTTTGTCCGCGAGATTGATCGCGACGGGAGCCTGGGGCATACCGGTCCTTCCTTACCGTACGTCGGCCCGGACCGTTCGCATCCGGGCTGGTGACAGCCTCCCGGACACCCCGCTCACCGGTCTTGTACGTTCCTGGCATGACTGCAGACCGGCCCCCGACCGCCTCCCGGCCCCGTACGCCGGTCCTCCCGCCCCGTACATCGGTGACGGCCTGGCGGCCCTCCGTGCCGGGCATCTCCGAAGTCCTGCATGCGCACTTCACCGACCACGCCTACCCGGCGCACACCCATGACACCTGGGACCTGATGATCCTCGACGACGGAACGGTCGACTTCGCGCTCGACCGCGACCGTCATGGCGCGACCGGCACGGGGACGGTCGTCCTGCTGCCGCCCGGTGTCCCCCACGACGGCCGGACGGTCACCGCGGGCGGCTTCCGCAAGCGGGTGCTCTACCTCGACACGTCCGTGCTGCCCGAGCGGCTGACCGGCCGCGCGGTGGACCGCCCCCTGCTCGACGACGCCCTGCTGCGCGGGCGCATCCACCAGCTGCACACGGCCCTCGGCGCCACCGGCGACACGTTCGAGGCCGAATCCCGGCTGGCGTTCATACGGGAGCGGCTGCACGGGCACCTCGCCACCTGGCGGCCGCGCACGCCCGGCCGCGAGGGCAGCCGGCTGGCCGCCGAGTTGCGGGAGCTGCTCGACGCCCGCGTCAGCGCCGGCCTGTCGCTCCAGGAGGCCGCCGCCACCCTGCACGCCCACCCGACGCATCTGATCCGCTGCTTCAAACAGACCTACGGGATACCGCCGCACACCTATCTGACCGGAAAACGGATCGAGTGGGCGCGCCGGCTGCTGCTCGACGGCCGGCGGCCGGCCGCGGTCGCGGCGGCGGTCGGGTTCCACGACCAGGCGCATCTGAACCGGCACTTCACCCGTCACATGGGCACGACACCGGCACGGTTCGCCGCGGGGGCGGCCCGCGGACGGCAGCAGGTCATGCGCCCGTAGTGGTGGCCTCGACGTCGCGGACGAAGGGGGAGTCTCACCGCCCGCGCACCGGCGGGGGCACGATCCCAGGCCGTTTCCCAAGACCTCACTTCGGGCCGCACCGGCCGGGAAAGACCACCATTTCGGCCAATTCGCCTTCGTAACAGGTTTGTTGCACCGCGTGGCTGCCTACAGTCCCGCCATGACGCATGGGCGTGGCGCGGTGGCCGGCCGGGTGCAGGTGGCCGGGTCCTACTCGGTGGCTCCGGTGTTCCGGGAGCCGGCGGAACCCGTCGCGTACGGGAAGGAAGTGCGGGCGACGGACTTCGGTACCGACCCGCTCAGCCGGAAGGTGCCGGCCGCCGGTGTCGCCTGGGGTCACGCACCACGGCTGAGCGTCTTCCCGTTCCACCACCCACGGCTCAGAGGACAACGGGGGCACCATGACATCGCTGCGACCGGACGAGCGGCCCGCCCCCGCGCCGAAGGTGCTCGTCACCGACCTGGACGGCACCCTGCTCGGCGGTGACCGCGCGGACCGCCGGCGGTTGCGGGCGGCGCTGGACCGGCACCCCGAGGTGACCGTGGTGTTCGCCACCGGCCGTTCGCTCGCGTCCGTCGAGCGGATCCTGGACCGGGACCCGCTGGTCCCCCGGCCCCGGTGGATCATCGCCGACGTCGGGGCGAGCGTGATCGACGGATCGGACCGGAGCCGCGTCGACGTGGTGCAGAACCAGTTGCGCGAAGGCTGGCCTGGACACCGGCGGGTGCGTGAGCGGATGGCGCGGTTCCCGGAACTGGAGTACCAGGAGGGGGTGGTCCAGGAGGGCCGCTGCTCGTTCTTCCTGCGCCCCGGGCGGCTCACCGACGACATCACCGCCGCCGTAAGGGAGTTGGGCTGCGGATGGACGTACTCGGCGGGGCGCTACTTCGACGTGCTGCCCGCCCCGGCGAGCAAGGGCCGGGCGCTCGCCCTGCTCGCCCGCAAGCTCCAGTGGTCCCTGCGGTCGGTGCTGGTGGCGGGCGACTCGCTGAACGACCTGTCGCTGTTCGAACTCGGCACCCACGGCGTCCTGATGAGCGGGGCGGAGCCGGCCCTGCGGAAGCGGATCGCGGACCGCGCCGAGGTGTTCCGGCCGGACCGGGCCGGTGCGGCCGGCATCCTCGCCGCCCTGGAGGGTCTGGGCTGGGTCGAGCGCACGCACGCCGTGGTGGTGGGGTACCACCGCCCGCCGGTGCGCTGGGCCGACGGGCGGTGGCGGCGTCCGGTGAGCCCCAACGGCGTACTACCCACCCTCCAGGGCCTGTTCGGCGCCGACGGGCCGGATGGGGTGTGGGCCACCGCGCTGGTCGAGGACGGCACCGCACCGCATGCCGCTGCGGAGCCCGGACGTCCGCACCGCACCGGGCTTCCGCTGGCGTTCCTGCCGGTGAACGGCGTGCAGTGGACGCAGTACTTCCACCGCGCCTGCAAGGAGACGCTGTGGCCGGTGCTGATGTCGCAGCCCGGCCGGATGCGGTACAGCGCTGCGGCCTGGTGTCACTACGAACGGTTCAACGCCCGCTTCGCCGACCACCTCAGCGCCCATGCGGCCCGCGACGCCACGGTCTGGCTGCACGACTACAACCTGTGGCTGGTGCCCGGCATGCTGCGCGCCGCGCGCCCGGATCTGCGGCTGGGGCTGTTCCACCACACGCCCTTTCCCCCGGCGGACGCCTTCGGCCGGCTGCCGACCGCGGGCCGGCTGCGCGACTCCCTCGCCTGCCTGGACTGGGCCGGGTTCCACACCGAGGCGTTCGCCGGCCACTTCCGGCAGGTGCTGGCCGGCGCCGCGCCGATGCCCCGTACGGGCGTGCATCCGCTGGGCATCGACCGCCGGGCCGTCGAAGAGCTGGCCCGCGCGCGCAGCGTCCGCGCCGGTACGGCCCGCGGCGGGCCGCTCCTGGTCCTGTCGGTGGAACGGCTCGACTATGCCAAGGCACCCCTGGAGAAGGTCCGGGCGATCGACGCACTGCTTGCCCGACGACCGTCGCTGCGCGGCGGGTTGGTGTTCCGGCTGGTGTGCCCGCCGCCGGAGCCGGGGATCCGGATCCACGACACCACCCGGGCGGCTCTGGAGCACACCATCGATGAGGTCAACGACCGCTGGGGCAGCGGCAGTTGGCGGCCGATCGACTATCTGCCGCGGGCCCTGCCGTTCGCCGAGGTGGTCGACCAGTACCTCGCGGCCGAGGTGTTCTGGGTGACCTCTCTCCAGGACGGGATGAACCTCACCGCGAAGGAGTTCATCGCCAGCCACGCCGCGACCGGTCGCCCCGGGGTCCTCATCCTCTCCCGGCACACCGGCGCGGCCGCCCAACTGGGCACCGCGGCACTGCTCACCGACCCGCGCTCACCGCAGGACCTCGTCGACACGCTGTACCGGTCGCTGACCATGACACCCGGCGAACGCACCGCCCACCTCGGCCGCCTGGCGGCACTGCTCGACGATCCGCCGCCCGCCCGCTGGGCCCGCGACATCCTCACGGCCATCGGGGAAGCGGCGGCGGACCGGCGGCACTGAGCGAATTTCCGTCCCCTCACCCAGGGTGCACAGGCGCGTACAGCGGGTATCACCTCTCCGCACCACTTCTCCGCACCTCCCCCTTTCTCTCCTTCTCCCCCTCCGCGCCTCACCCTTCCGCGCTCCCGGGAGCCGCTCATGAAGCACACCCACCCCCAGCCCGGCGACATCGGGCTCACCCGCATCGACGGCGCCACCGGCCGGCTGATCCGCTTCGGCCAGTGGATCAACGGCGACGGCTTCGCCGACTACGAACACGCCTTCCTGGTCCTGCCCGACGACCGGCTGCTGGAGGCCGAGCCGGGCGGGGCGCGCATCCGGCCGCTCGCCGGGTACGACGGCGCCGAGGTGCTCTACGTCTGCCCGGAAGGGCTCACCGCACAGCAGCGCTCGGCCATCTGCCGGGCCGCCACGCGCTATGTCGGCGTGCCCTACAGCTTCCTCGACTACCTCGCGATCGCCACGCACCGCTTCCACGTGCCCGTGCCGGGCCTGCGCCGCTATGTCACCAGCACCCGGCACATGATCTGCTCCCAGCTCGTCGACCAGTGCTACCAGGACGGTGGGGTGCACCTCTTCGCGGACGGCCGCTGGTCCGGCTATGTGACGCCGATGGCGCTCTACACACTGCTGGCCACCGACTGAGCGAGCGGCCGGGGGCGACGGTCCGTTCCGCGGCGCCGCACCCCCGGCCGTCACCCGGCCCCTCGCCCGACCGCGTCGCCCGGCCCGTCAGGTGCCGGGCTTGCGTCCGTAGACCTGGACGTCGTCACCGGTCCGCAGCAGGGACCAGTACTTCGCGGCGTCGCCGCTGCGCATGTTGACGCAGCCGTGCGAGCCGGGGGCCGACCAGACGCTGCCGCTGATGGAGTGGAAGGCCTGGCCGCCGTCGAAGAACTGGCTGTACGGCATGGCCACGTGGTACAGCGTCGAGACGTGGTGCAGATGGCGCCAGTAGATCTTCTTGGCGCCGGTGCGGGTCTCGTACCCGTCCCGGCCGCTGCGGATCGGCACCGGCCCGTACACCAGCCGGGAGCCGTCCTGGATCCAGCTGAGCTGGCGGGTGAGGTCGACGCAGGCGATGCGGCCCTTCGTGGTCGGGCAGTGGTGCGCCTTGTTGGGGTGGTGGCCGGCCGCCCGCTGCTGGGCGACCAGGTTCATCACGCCCCAGGTGACGGGCCCGGCGTAACCGATGTTGGGGGTGATGCCGTGGCTGGTCTGGAAGGCCCGGATCGCGCGGCAGTCGGCGGCCGACTGCCGGCCGTCCACGGGCAGTCCGAGGAAGCGCTCGGCCTGCTTCTGGTAGGGGCCGCGGGACGCGGTGCAGGCGGCGGCCGCGGTGGCGGCCCGGGCCGGGGAGCCGAGGGCGACCGTCAGCGGAACGGTCAGCGTGGTGAGGGCGAGCGCGGCGGCGGCCCGGCGTCCGGCTCGGGACGGCCGCGGTATGCGCCGAGGTATGCGCAGCGAGAATCGTCTTTTCATGCCCGGTAGGACTGTTTGCCCCACTCGCTGGTTGCAGCCGTGACCGACCCGGAATATCGGATACGCCGGATCCGGCCGCCGGTGGCCTCCGCGGTGCTGACGCGGACGGACCGGCCTCCCACGATTCGTGCGCCGGGCTTGCGACGATGGGCGCGCCGCGGGGGAACCGTGTCGCCGCCAAGGAGGCTGTCATGACCGCCAGCACGGACCTGCTCGTCGATGCCTTCGGCCGTATCCGGGAGGCCGTCGAGGAGGCGGTCACCGGACTCGGTCCGGACGAACTCAGCACCCGTCCCGAGGCCGACGCCAACTCGATCGGCTGGCTGGTCTGGCATCTGACCAGGATCCAGGACGATCACCTGGCCGGGGTGGCCGGCACCGAGCAGCTGTGGACGTCGGACGGCTGGTACGAGCGCTTCGGCCTGCCGTTCCCGGCCGATGACACCGGTTACGGCCACTCCCGCAAGGAGGTGGCGGCGGTGAAGGACATCGGCGAGGAACTGCTCACCGGCTATCACGAGGCCGTCCACGACAGCACGGTGCAGTATCTCGCCGGCATCGCCGACAAGGACCTGAAGCGCGTCGTCGACCGGTCCTGGACCCCGCCGGTCACCATGGGCGTCCGCCTCGTCAGCGTGATCGCCGACGGTCTGCAGCACGCGGGGCAGGCGGCGTACGTACGGGGGCTGCTCGGGTACTGAGGGGCGCCGCCGACGGGGCTCAGGTCCGCCGGGGCAGGCGGTGCAGCTCGACGTCGGTCAGCCGGCCGGACGCGATCTCCACGGTCATGTACGTGCAGTACGGCTGGCGCCGGCGGTCGACCGGGGAGCCGGGGTTGAGCAGGCGCAGCCGGCCGTCGGCGACCGAGTCCCAGGGGATGTGGCTGTGCCCGAAGACCAGGACGTCGAGGTCGGGGAAGCGGGCGGCGCAGCGGCGCTCCCGGCCCTGGGCGGGGCCGGTTTCGTGCACCACGCCGAACCGCAGGCCCGCCAGGTCGGCGTGGGCCACCTCGGGCAGCCGGGCGCGCAGTTCGGGGCCGTCGTTGTTGCCGTACACCCCGATCAGCCGCCGGGCGCGGGCCTGGAGCAGGTCCAGGGTGGCGGTGTCGACCCAGTCCCCGGCGTGCAGGACGGCATCGGCGCGCGGTACCTCGTCGAGCAGCTGGGGCGGCAGGGTCTTGGCGCGCTTGGGCAGATGGGTGTCGGAGAGGAGCAGCAGTCGCACGGCCCCGACGGTAGCCCTCCCCCGGCCGCCCGGCATGTCGGCGTGCGCCCCTCCCCGGCCCGGTGTGCGCCCCTCCCCCGTGCGCCGCGGGTCAGCGTTCCTGGGCGGTCGGCCGGACCGTGATCTCGTTGATCGCGACATGGGCCGGCTGGGTGACCATGAAGGTGAGGGAGCGGGCGATGTCCTCGGCCCGCAGCCAGCTCTCCTGCGGCACTCCGTGCGCCACGGCGGCCTGGCCGCCGAGCGTCATCTCCGTGCTGGTCAAGCCCGGTTCGACCAGTCCGACCCGGACGCCGCGGCCGGTCACCTCCTGCCGCAGCGCTTCGCTGAAGGAGCACACCGCGTGCTTGGTGGCGGAGTAGACGCTGTTGTCCTTCCGGGGCACCCGGCCGGCGACCGAGCTGACGGTCACCAGGTCGGCGACGCCGCGCGGGGCGTCGGCCGCCGCGCGGAGCAGATGCGGGAGCGCGGCGTGCGACATCCGCAGGACGGCCCGGAGGTTGAGGTCGACCATCCGGTCCCAGTCCTCGGGGTCGCTGTGCTCGACGGGGTTGCGTGCGCCGTGGCCCGCGTTGTTGACCAGGATGTCGAGCCGCCCGAAGCGGGCGACGGTCTCGTCGACGGTGCGCTGCGGCAGTGCGGGGTCGGTGAGGTCGGCGGCCACCGCCAGGGACGGGGCGCGCAGCTCGTCGAGGGTCGCGGTGAGTTCCGTCAGCCGTGCGCGGCGGCGGGCGACCAGCGCGACGGACGCGCCCTCGCGGGCCAGGGCCAGCGCGGTGGCCGCGCCGATGCCGCTGGAAGCGCCGGTCACCAGCGCCACGGTGCCGGCCAGCGGTGCGCGGCCGGCGCCACCGGGCGGCGCCGCGGTCCCGGACCCGCCCGCCGCGCTGCCGTGGTCGCTCTCTTCGGTGTGCATGTCCGCCGCTCCTCCTGGTCGCTCGCCCCGGGACCTTGATCATTCGCCCGCGCAGCCTCGGTCACGCGCGCGGCGAGCCGTGCCGGTCCCGTCCTGCCCGTACCCCTCTTCGGGGCGGAATCACCCGGGGAGCTCGGTGGTGAACGATCTTTGCGCTCCATGGGTGAGGCCCGGCAGGCATGGCGTGCCTGCCGGGCGGTGGGTCCGGCGGGGTCAGTGGGCGGCGAGTTCGCGCGGGAGGTGGTTGTGCTGGAGGAAGGACTGCAGGGTGCGGTCCCAGGTGCGGGCGAAGCCCAGGGCGAGTTCGGTCGTGCCGCGGACCGGGAGCGGGAGGTGCCGTTCGGCGGCGAAGCCCATCATGCGGGCGACGGCGCGCCAGAGCCGGGCGTCGGTGCTGCGGCCGACCGCGGCGTGGTGCACGGCCAGCAGGTGGGCGGCGAGCTCGTCACCCGCGCCGGCCGCGAACCGCCACCAGTACAGGGCGCTGTCCCACTTGTCGAGCGTGTAGAGGAGGCAGGCGAAGGTGCGTGCGCCGGCCGCGTCGTAGTCGGCCGCGAAGGCGCCCAGGGTGTCGATGTCCTTGGAGCGGAGCACGACGTGGCACAGCCGCCGGGCCTCGGCGAGAACGGCCGCGGGAGGGACGTCCGGGTCGAGGAGGGGGGTGGGTCGGCGGCGCCGGCGCCCGCGGGCGGCGGCCGGGCGTACGGGGGTGGGGCGGATGCCGCCGACCGGTCCGCGGGTGACCGGGTCGGGTTCCCGGCCGGTGCCGTCGGCGATGCGGGCGGCCAGCCGCTGGGTGAAGGCCACCGGGTCGTGGTCGGCGAACTCCCGGCCGATGGCTTCGGCCTGCCGGCGCAGCAGGTCCACGAGCGGGTCGTCGGGCATCACGCGTCCTCTCCGGTCCCGCAGGAACCGTTCGTCATGAGCTCTTTGAGCCGTTGCAGGCCGATGCTGGTGCTGACCTTGGCGGCGCCCGGGGTGGTGTGGAGCCGCTCGGCGATCTGCTCGTAGGAGAGGCCCGCGAGGTGGCGCAGGCGCACGGAGTTGGCCTGCAGCGGTGCGGTGGCCTCCAGTTCGTCCAGGGCGAGGTCGAGCGGTTCGCAACTGCGCAGCTCCTGGAGGTAGGCGGTGTCCGGCGGGTCGGCGTAGGGCTGGACCCGGCTGTTGCGGATCTCGCGGCGGTAGAAGTCGGAGATCACGCCGTGCAGGATTGTGTAGGTCATGGCCTTGGGGTTGACGTGGGCGAGGATGCGTTCCCATTTGACGTACATGCGGCGGCCGGCTTCCAGCGTGGCTTCCTCGGCGTCCCGGCGGTCCCTGAGCCGGGACGCGGCGACGGCGAGGAGGGCCTTCTGCTCGCGCTGGAAGAAGACCTCGAAGTCCAGTGGCAGATCGGTGGGGCTGGCCAGGGGAGAGTGCTCGTTCACCGGCTCTCCTCACAGCGGGGGCCGGCCGGGGGCCGCAGCGGCGGCGGGATGACGTCCGGGAACGCGCCGGGGCGCGGGCGGTACGGGCCGAGGGGGCCGCGCGGGGCCGGTCCGGCGTAC
Organism: Streptomyces sp. NPDC107765; assembly: GCF_055657085.1. Taxonomy (NCBI): domain Bacteria; kingdom Bacillati; phylum Actinomycetota; class Actinomycetes; order Kitasatosporales; family Streptomycetaceae; genus Streptomyces; species Streptomyces sp. NPDC107765. The sequence continues at coordinate 897,789 of NZ_JBVKBL010000001.1, forward strand.
GGACGGGCGGGGGCGTACGGGTGCTCCGCGCGGACCTGCGAGGCGGCGCGGACCACGTGGCGGACAAGGGCGTCGAGTCCTGTGGCGGTCAACCGGTAGGCGCCGACCAGTGCCAGCGCGTACCAGGGCCATTCGTGCCGCAAGTGCTCCACGAGCCCTCCCTTCTTGTGAGGTGCAGCCCCGCTCCGCGTCGTTGCGGAGGGGGCGGAACGGAAAGCCGTTCCTGTCCCTCTCACCGATGAGAGGGGGCCTCAGGGTTAATCAGGCTTCGCACAGAATCAGCAGAAAGTGATCGATCAATTGCACAGTGTGCTCCCGACCTGCACTTTTACCCACACGGCGTGATCAACGCCACATTGACGCGAGGTTTCATCACCGGTAACTAGCGTTCGAAACCCGGCGGTTGGGTTCGCGCCGAACGCGACGGTGCGTCAGCAGCACCTCGCTCCCCGGCGATACGGGTGGTCGCCCGCACACCCCGCCGTCCGACGAGCCGTAGCACTGACCAAAGGTCTGTGCGCGGTGCATGCGTGCCTGCGCAGCGCATGCACCGAGAGGTCCGGATGCGCTCGGCGGACACCCCCGGAGCGGGTGGGTGATCGCCGGCAGCCCCGGACGGATGCGCCACGGCACGGGGGATGCGCCCCTGCCGGTCACGGCCGGTGCACCCTGCGCAGGCACGGCCCGGCCGCCGCGACAAGGGGGCAGGGCGGGCCGCGACGGCGCTACCGCGCGCTCTGCCGAGCCGAACTCGGCGCGTGGTTGTCTCTTGCCCGTCGAATTCATGGCGCCGCACCGGAAATTCACCGACGAGTGCACGGGCACCCCGCACCACCGCACTCGGCCGGGAAATCCGATAGGCGTCAGGCGTTCCGAAGAGCCGCCAGGGAACTGCGCGGCGAGCGAGGGGAGCAACGCATGGAATTTCCTCAGGTATCGGAATCGACCACCCGGGGAGAGTTCCGGGGCAATGGGGTCCGGGGCATCACGGCGGCGGCCGTCCTGCTGGCGGCCGGGGCGCTGAACGTGGCGGCCGAGCAGCCCGCCGGCGCGGTGAGCAGCGGCACCTGGGACCGGCTGGCCGGATGCGAGAGCGGCGGGAACTGGCGGATCGACACGGGCAACGGATTCTCCGGAGGGCTCCAGCTCGCCCACCGCACCTGGCGCTCGTTCGGCGGCCAGGCGTACGGCTCGCGAGCCGCGCACGCCAGCCGAGCACGGCAGATCCAGGTGGCGGAACGGGTGTTGGCGCGCCAGGGCTGGGGGGCCTGGCCCGCCTGCTCGGCCCGGCTGGGGCTCAACTCGGCGGCCCGGCACGGCACGCCACCGTCCGGCACCGCGCACACGGCGCCCCGGCGGCACGTCCAGGCGCCGGCCCGGGCCCGGGTCCACCACCCGCAGTTCCACGAAAAGCGGTACAAGCCCAACAAGACCAACCCTGCCAACAAGGCGAAAATGGCCAACAAGACCAAAAAGGCCATTCGGCACCGGGGTACCCACGGCTCGATCGTCGTCAATTCCGGCGACACGGTGTGCGGTATCGCCGCCGCCCACGGATTCCGCTGGCAGGAATTCTACCGGGCCAATCGCAAGGTGATCGGCGCCAATCCGGACCTCATTTTCCCGGGGACCCGGCTCGCCGTACCGCGCTCACACTCCGGCGCCACCGAGTGAATTCGGTATCCACCGAAGGACGTTGGGGATTTTCCGGATGGATTCCCGGATGGATTCCTGGACGTCCGGCGCGCCGGATCGTCCGGGTAACCCGGGCCGCCGGGTCACCGGTTGACGCACGGTGAGGGTCGCAGGCCGTCCGTGGCGCCGCGGACGGCCTGCCCGCATGCCCGGCCGGGGGCCGGGCCCGCGGGCGGACGGGTGCGGGCCGCGCCGAGGGCGTTCCCCTCAGGCGGTCGCGTACACGCGGGTGGCGAACTCGGCGATCTGGCGGTCGCTGAGGTTCTTGGCCAGGTTCTGTTCGGTGATCATGCCCACCAGACGGTGGCCACCGGCGACGTCGATCACCGGCAGACGCTTGATGTGGTGGTTCTCCATGGTCTGCAGGACCTCGTTGGCGTCCGCGTCGGCATCGATCCAGTGCAGTTCCCCGCCCAGCGAACCGGCCTGCACGGTCGCCGGGTCCACGCCTTCGGCACAGCAGGTGATGACGATGTCGCGGTCGGTGATCATGCCCATGAGCTTGTTGTTGTCACCGCAGATGGGCAGGGCTCCGACTTCCAGGTCGCGCATCATCTTGGCCGCGTCCTGAAGCGATTCGTGCGCGCCTATACAGCGCACACCGCCGGTCATGATCTCTCGGGCTCGCAGCTTGCCGGCCATGATTCCTCCCGTCTCAGGAGCGTTGCTTGCCTCGCCCTTCGATGACACCACGAAAGGCCCCCCGACGCTTCCCGGGAACGGGCCCGGTCGCGCCGCCCCGGGCGTACGCTCAAATCCCGTGACGTCGAACCCCTTCTTCGAGCCGAGTGATCTTCCCTACGAGCTGCCGCCCTTCGCGCGGATCCGCACCGATCACTATCTGCCCGCCTTCGAACGCGGCATGGCCGAGCAGCTGGACGAGGTCGCGGCGATCGCCGGCCGGGCCGGGCCGCCGACCTTCGAGAACACCGTGGAGGCACTGGAACGCAGCGGCGTGCTGCTGAACCGGGTGCGCCGGGTGTTCTTCCTCAAGGCCGGGGCGGACACCGACGACGAGATCGAGGCGCTGGAGGCGGAGATCGCCCCCCGGCTGGCCGCCCACGACGACGCGCTGCTGCTCGACCCCGGCCTGTTCGCGCGGCTGCACGCGCTGCACGCCGGGCGGGAGCAGCTCGGCCTCGACCCGGAACAACTGCGGCTGCTGGAACGCCATCACACGCTCCGGGTGCGGGCCGGCGCGCGGCTCACGGCCGTACAGCAGCGCCGGTTGCGGGAGATCAACGCCGAGCTGGCGACGCTGTCCACGCGGTTCGAGCAGAACGTCCGGGCGGCCACCGCCGCCGCCGCGCTGATCGTGGACAGCGCCGGGGAACTGTCCGGACTCCCCGAGGCGCAGATCGCCGCCGCGGCGGAGAACGCCCGGGCGCTGGGACACGAGGGCCGGTTCGCGCTGGTGCTGAAGAACTTCACGCAGCAGACCGAGCTGGCCGCGCTGGACGACCCCGCGCTGCGGGAACGGCTGCTCGCCGCCTCGCTGGGCCGCGGCACCGACACCAACGGCCCGGTCGCCGTGGCGGTGGCCCGGCTGCGCGCCGAACGTGCCGCGCTGCTCGGCCACGCCAGCCATGCCGCCTGGGAGGTCGCCGACCGGACGGCCGGCACCACGGACGCGGTGGAGGAGCTGTTCGCCCGGCTGACCGGGCCCGCCCTCGCCAACGCGGAGCGGGAGGCCGCAGCGCTGGCCGAGGCGGCCGGGGTGCCGGAGATCCGCGCGGCCGACTGGCAGTACTACGCGGAACGGGTCCGCAAGGAGCGGTTCCACCTCGACGCGGCCGATCTGCGGCCTTATCTGGAGCTGGAGACCGTGCTGCACGACGGGGTGTTCCACGCCGCCGGGCTGGTCTACGGAATCACCTTCACCGAGCGGCCCGACCTGGTGGCGTACCACCCGGACGCCCGGGTCTTCGAGGTGCACGACGCGGACGGCGGCCCGCTCGGTCTGTACCTCGGCGACTTCCACGCCCGCCCGTCCAAACGGGGCGGCGCCTGGATGAACTCGCTGGTCCTCCAGTCCCAACTGCTGCACCAGCGGCCGGTGGTCGTGAACAACCTGAACATCACCAAGCCACCGGCCGGCGAACCGGTGCTCATGACCTGGAGCGAAGTCACCACGCTGTTCCACGAGTTCGGGCATGCGCTGCACGCGCTGTTCTCGGACGTCCGGTACCCGCTGCTGTCCGGCACCCAGGTGCCGCGGGATTTCGTGGAATTCCCCTCCCAGGTCAACGAGATGTGGGCGGAGCGGCCCGAGGTCCTCGCGCACTACGCCCGGCACCACCGCACCGGCGAGCCGATGCCCGCCGAGCTGCCGGCCCGGCTGCGCGCGGCCACGACCTTCGGTGCGGGCTTCCGGATGGTGGAACACCAGGCCGCCGCGGTGCTGGACTGGGCCTGGCACTCGCTGTCGGCGGACGACGGCCTGCCGGACGCGGACCGGGCCGAGGCGTTCGAGGCGGCCGCGCTGGAGCGCGCGGGCCTGGCGTCGGCGGCGATCCCGCCGCGGTACCGCACCGGCTACTTCAACCACATCTTCGCCCACGGCTACGCGGCCGGCTACTACGGCTACCGCTGGGCCGAGGTGCTCGACGCGGACACCGTGCGGTGGTTCCGGGAGAACGGGCGGCCGGTCCGTGAGAGCGGGGAGATCTTCCGCCGGGAACTCCTCGCCCGGGGCGGCAGCGTCGACGCCATGGCGGCGTTCCGTGCGGTGGTCGGACGCGATCCGGACCTCGCCCCGCTGCTGGCCCGGCACGGGCTGGACGGCCCCGGGACGGACGGTGCCGGGGCGGACGGTCCCGAGCTCGCCGGCTGATTCCCGGGATCCGCGGCAGGGCCGGGCGGCTCAGGCGGCCAGGAACCGGTCCTGCTGCGCGCCGTGCAGACGGCCCGGCGGGAGCTTGCGGCCGAAGGCGACCAGCAACAGGTCCTGGGCGCTGCCGGTGAGCGGGGTGCCGGTGCCGAAGGACCAGTCGAGGTCGTCGGCGTGCAGGGCGAGACCGCGGAGGTCGGCGCCGAAGAACTTGGCGGACCGGAGGGTGACGTGGTCCAGCAGGACGCGCAGCCGGTCCTCGGGGACCCGGCGGTCGATGCCCAGGGGGACGGTGATGTCGAGGCCGTGGACGACGTCGTGGCCCAGCGCGGCGGCGAGCCCGCCGACCGGCGGCTTCCAGGGGTGGTGCGCGTGCTCCCGCAGGAAGCCGGCGAGCTGCCGCGGGGTGGCGGCCGCCGCGTCCTTGCGGGCGAGCCGGTCGGCCATCCGGTTGATGTTCCCGCCGGACTTGAGGAGTTCGGCCGCCACCTTGGGCAGCGGGTGACGGAAACCCATCGACATATGGGCCGCGACCTCGCGCACCCGCCAGCCCGCGCACAGCGTCGGCGCGTCCCACCGCGCGTCCGGCAGGCCGTCCAACATGTCCGCCAGCTCCCGGCGTTCGGCCGCTATCGCCGCTTTGATGTCCATACCGTCAAGGATCTTGTTCCGCCGGCCATAAGTCCAAGAGCAACTGGTTCTGCCTCCCAGAAGCAGTGGTTATGGGGCTGGTTAGGATCGCCGGCATGGAACTCCACCAGCTCAGGTACTTCGTCGCGGTCGTGGAGGAGGGCGGTTTCACCCGGGCCGCCGTCCGGCTGCACCTGGCTCAGCCGGGGGTGAGTGCGCAGATCCGGCAGCTCGAACGGGAGCTGGGGCAGCCGCTGTTGGACCGTTCGGGCCGCCGGGTGACGGTGACGGAGGTGGGCGCGGCGGTCCTCGGGTATGCCCGGGCCGCGCTCGCCGCCGTCGACGGGATCCGGCACACCGTCGACGAGTTCACCGGGCTGCTGCGCGGCCGGGTCGCGCTCGGCCTGGTCTCGGGCGCCGCCCTCGACGCCTTCGAGGTGCCGGCCCTGCTGGCCGCTTTCCACGACGACCACCCTCAGGTGGAGATCTCCCTCACCGAGGACACCTCGGAGCGGATGCTGGCCGCGCTGCACAACGGGGAGCTCGACCTCGCGGTCATCGGGCTGGCGCAGGAGGAGGCGCCGCCGGGCATCTCGTTGCGGCTGGTGGTCGACCAGCCGCTGGTCGCCGCGGTGGCCCCGGACGATCCGCTGCTCACCCCGCCGGACCGGGCCGCGCTCCCGCTGGCCGAGCTCCAGGGGCGTCCGCTGATCAGCCTGCCGCGCGGGACCGGCCTGCGCGGGGTGCTGGAGCGGGCCTGCGCGCAGGCCGGCATCCGGCCGCGGATCGCGTTCGAGGCGGCGGCCCCGGCGGTGCTGGCGCAGCTCGCCGCGCGGGGGCTCGGGGTGGCGGTGATCCCGGCGCTGCCGCCGGACGTCGCGGCGGAGCACGGGCTGCGTACCCTCGCCCTCACCGATCCGCGGCCGCGCGGCCGGGTCGCCCTGGCCTGGCGGACGGCGGGCCCGGCCACGCCCGCGGCCAGGGCGCTGCTCGACCGGCTGCACACGGCCCTGCCGGTGCCGGCGGGCGGCACCGGGGCACCGGCCGGGCCGGCCCGGGATCACCAGGGGCTGGGCGCGTAGTCCTTGAGGAAGCAGCCGTGCAGGTCCTCGCCCTGTTCGCCGCGGACGATGGGGTCGTAGACCCGCGCCGCGCCGTCGACCAGGTCGAGCGGGGCGTGGAAGCCCTCCTCGGCCAGCCGCATCTTCTCGGGATGCGGGCGTTCGTCGGTGATCCAGCCGGTGTCGACGGCGGTCATCAGGATGCCGTCGGTCTCCAGCATTTCCCGGGCGCTGGTGCGGGTGAGCATGTTCAGCGCGGCCTTGGCCATGTTGGTGTGCGGGTGGCCGGGGCCCTTGTAGCCGCGGCTGAACTGCCCTTCCATGGCGGACACGTTGACCACGTACTTGCGGCGTGCGGGGGATGCGGCGAGCGCCGGGCGCAGCCGGCTCACCAGCAGGAACGGTGCGGTCATGTTGCACAGCTGGACCTCCAGCAGCTCGACCGGGTCGACCTGGTCGACCTTCTGGATCCAGCTGTTGGTGGCGTGCAGGTCCGGTACCAGCCCGCCGGCGTCGATCGCGGTGCCCGCGGCGATCCGGGCGGGGGTGGCGGAGCCGGTGGTCAGGGCGAGTGCGGTGACGTCGTCGGCGGTCAGTGCGCCGGTGGTGCCCGGGGCGGCGGGCAGTGCCGCCGGGGCGCCGCTGCCGAAGTGGCCGAGGATCAGGGAGGCGGGCAGTTCGCCGGCGGGCAGCGGCGCGGACTCGGCGGCGAGGAGCTGTCCGTACGCCTCGGGTGAGCGGCGCACGGTCTGTGCGGCGTTGTTGATGAGGATGTCGAGCGGGCCTTCGGCGGCGACCGCGTCGGCGAGCGCGAGGACCTGCCCCGGGTCGCGCAGGTCGATGCCGACGATCTTCAGCCGGTGCAGCCAGTCGGCGCTGTCGGGCATGGCCGTGAAGCGGCGGATCGCGTCGTGCGGGAAGCGGGTGGTGATCGTGGTGTGCGCGCCGTCGCGCAGCAGCCGCAGCGCGATGTACATGCCGATCTTGGCGCGGCCGCCGGTGAGCAGGGCGCGCCGGCCGGTGAGGTCGGTGCGGGCGTCGCGGCGGGCGCGGTTCTCCTTGGCGCAGTCGCGGCACAGCTGGTGGTAGAAGGCGTCGACCTCGGTGTAGCGGCTCTTGCAGACGTAGCAGGAGCGCGGGCGCTGCAGGATGCCGGCGATCTCCGTGGTGACGGAGCTGCTGAGGGCCAGGCCCTGCGTCTCGTCGTCGATCCGGTCGGGTGCGCCGGTGGCGGTGGCCGCGGTGACCGCCCGGTCGTTGGCCGTCTTCGCCGCCCGGGACTCCTGCCGCCGGCGCTGCTTCACCTTGCGGTAGATGCCGGCGGTGGCGCGGCGTATGGCGACCGCGTCGGGGTGGTCGATCGGCAGCGCGTCCAGCTCTTGGAGCACGCTCAGGCAGATGGCCATGCGCTCCGCGTCGATGCCTGTGCCCTCGGCCCGGCCTGTTTCGGTCACCGTCATTCGCCGCTGCCGCTTCCTGGATCTGTGTTCGATTGCTGTACCGCGGAACTGTACGTAGCCGGGGCCGGGTCCGCCAAACCGGTGCGGGGCCCGGTGCGCTCGCGCACCGGGCCCCGCACACCTCCGACGGAGCTGTCAGTTCACCGCGTCATGGCTCAGCTCGATGTCGCAGTCGCTCTGCCCGGCGGCGCCGAGCCGGAGCGGGGTGGCGACCGGCGGGTACCCGCTGGCGATCAGCGTGTAGTCGCCGCTGTCCAGGTCGGTGAAGACGTACTCGCCGTCCTGGCCGCTGGTGGCGGTGCCGACCACGTTGCCCGCCGGGTCGAGCAGGGTCACCCGCGCGTCGTCCACCGGGGCGCCCTGGGCGGTGCGGACGGTGCCGCGGACCTGGGCGCCGAGGGTCAGCCGGATCTCGTACCAGTTGCGGTTACCGGCGGCGACCTCCACCTGGAGGGCGGAGGGGCGGTGCTGCTCGGCGCTGACGGCCAGGGTGTAGCTGCCGGGGGTCAGTTCCCCGAAGGCGAAGCCGCCGTCCTGGCCGGCCACACCGGAGGCGACGACCTCGCCGCGCACGTCGGTCGCCACGACCAGTGCGCCGGGCACCGGCTCGTCGCCCTTCTCCTCGCGGACCTCGCCGGCGAGTCCGGCGGCGCCGCTGAGCACCAGGTCGTACGTGAGCGGTCCGTCGCCGACCACGACGGTCACGGCCTGCGGCTGCCGGGCACCGGCGGAGGCGATCAGCACATAGGTGCCGGCGCCCGTGGTGGGCAGCGCGTAGCCGCCGTCGGCCGTGGTCTGCGTACGCCCGAGCTGCCGGCCGCCGACGCTGATGAGGGTGACCGCGGCGCCCGTCACCGGCTGCCCGGAGCCGTCCCGGACCGCGCCGCTGATGGCCGGTCCGGTGGCGTCGGCCGCGGCGGTCGCCGGGGTGTGCGCCGGCACCGGTACGGCGTCACCGGCCGGGGCCGCGGCGGGTGCGGCCGCTGGGGCCGCTTCAGCCGCTTCGGCCGGGTCCTCGGCGGCTTCCGCGGCGGGCGGGGCCTCGCCGTTGGCCTCGGCCTCCGCCTGGGCCCGCGCCTGGAGTCCGGAGATCTGCCGCAGCGGCACCTCCTTGATGAACCACATCAGCACGAACGCCAGCGCCACGACGACCGCGCCCATCAGGAACACGGTGTGCATCGAGTCGGCGAAGCCGCGCTTGAAGGGCTCGGCGAGCCGCGGGTCGAGCTGCTGGATGAACGACGAATCGCTGAGCACGCCCGAGGAGTTGCCGTTGGCCGGGTGCTTGAGCATGTCCAGCACCGGCTTGTTGGCCGGGTCGTGCAGGACGGCGGGGTCGTGCAGGGCGGCCTGGAAGCGCTTGGTGCCCGCCGCGTCCCGGAAGGCCGAGGCGATCTTGTCGCCGACGGTGCTGAACAGCACCGACAGGAAGATCGCGGTACCGGCGGTGGCGCCCATCTGCCGGAAGAAGGTGGACGACGCGGTCGCCACACCCATGTCCTTGGGCGGCACGGCGTTCTGCACCGCCAGCACCAGGGTCTGCATGCAGCCGCCCAGGCCGAGGCCGAAGACGAGCATGTAGGCCATGGTCTCCCCCAGCGGGGTGTCCCACTGGACGCGGTAGTGGAAGAGCAGCATCGCCGCGATCATCAGCGCGGTGCCGACGATCGGGAAGACCTTGTAGCGGCCGGTCTTGGCGGTGATCTGGCCGGACGCGATGGAGGCGATGAACATGCCCGCCATCAGCGGCAGCATCTCCAGCCCGGACCTGGTGGGGCTGGCGCCCTTCACGATCTGGAGGTACTGCGGGATCATCAGCATCCCGCCGAACATGCCCATGCCGATCAGTACGGACATCAGGCTGGTCTTGCTGAAGGTGCCGTTGCGGAACAGCCGCATCGGGATCAGCGCGTCCTCGCCGATCCACCGCTCCACGAAGATCCAGGCGATGATGCCGACCGCGCCGATGACGTAACAGGCGATCGACCGGGACGAGTCCCAGCCCCACTCCCGGCCCTGCTCGGCGACGAGCAGCAGCGGGACGACGCCGACGGAGATGGTGAGCGCGCCCCACCAGTCGATGCGGTGGTCGCGCCGGGTGTGCGGGATGTTGAGGACCCTGGCGACGACGAACAGCGCGATGATGCCGATCGGCACGTTGACCAGGAAGACCCAGCGCCAGCCGGTGACGCCCAGCAGCTGGTCCTGGCCGGCCAGCGCGCCGCCGATCAGCGGCCCGGCGACGCTGGAGGTGGCGAAGGTGCCGAGCATGTAGCCCTGATAGCGGGCGCGTTCGCGGGGCGGGACGATGTCACCGATGATCGCCAGCGCCAGCGACATCAGACCGCCGGCGCCCAGCCCCTGCACCGCGCGGAACGCGGCGAGTTCGGTCATCGAGGTGGAGAAGGTGCACAGCACCGAGCCGATGACGAAGATGCTGATCGCGGTGAGGTAGTAGGGCTTGCGGCCGTGCAGGTCGGACAGCTTGCCGTACAGCGGGGTGGCGATCGTCGAGGTGATCAGGTAGGCGGTGGTCGCCCAGGCCTGCTGACTGAGGCCGTGCAGGTCGTCGGCGATGGTCCGGATGGACGTGCTGACGATGGTCTGGTCGAGCGCGGCGAGGAACATGCCGAGCATCAGGCCGCTGAGGATGGTGAGGATCTGACGGTGGGTCAGCACTCCGGACCCGGGTATCGCCTTGGCTCCCGCCTCGGGCGGGGAGGTGGTGCTCATGTACGTATCTCTCCCTGCTCCACGGCGGCACCCTGGTCTCCCCCGGGACCCAGCCGTGTGTGTTGTCGTGTCGCCATGTCCTCGTTGAGCCGGCCCAGCAGCCGGATGAGGTCGGCCCGGTCCTGGGGCGACCACGGTGCGAGGAGCTCGGCCAGTTCGGCGTCGCGCTGACGCCGGTAGTTCTCGAACGCGGCCCGTCCGGCGTCGGTCGCGGCCAGCAGTGACCCGCGGCGGTCCTCCGGGTCGGGACGGCGGGCCACCAGGCCGCGCTCGACCAGCGAACGCACCTGGCGGCTGACCGTCGACAGGTCCAGGAACGCATCGGCGGCCAGGTCGGTCGCCCGCATGTCCCCGCCGACCACCAGCCGGGCCAGCAGCACCCGGTCCGCGGCGCCGCCGTCGGTCTTGGCCCGCTGCTTCCAGGCCGCGAGCAGCCGGGAGAAACGGACGATCTCCGTTCCCAGCCCGGCCGCCGCCTCTTCCAGCGCCGACTCGACGGTGATCGGCGGGGCCGCCCGGTCACATCCCGGGACGAGACCCTTACTCATCGTGTTGATCCTTAGCGGTGAGGCATCGATCGGCTCGATCCGGCCAATAGATTGCTTGTATCCAGCAAGCTTAGCGGCCCTGGAGAAGGTGTGGCGCATCGGGGGCGGAGGCGTTCCGGTGCGACCGTCCGGCGGCTCGCCGGCGGCCGCACCGCGGTGGTCCTCACGCGGCCGGGGCCGCGCACTCCTCGGTGGCCTTGACCACGGTGAGCGTGATCTTCCGGCCGTCCATCGGCGTGCCCGGTGCCGGGTCCTGGCCGCAGACCTTCCACGAGGCCGGCCAGAGCACGATGCGCCCGGCCCCGCGGCCGTCCCGGAACCGGACGGTGGTGTTGTAGTGGAGCTCCTCGTAGGCGGCGACCAGGTTCTTGCCCGTCACATCGGGCATCGGACGGCCGTCGGCGCGGGCCGGTGCGGCCGGGCCGAGCAGGGGGACGGCGAGGGCCGTGACGGCAGTGGCCGTGGCGAGGACGGTTCTGACGGTGCTGGTGTGGCGGGTGTGGTTCATCTCCGGTGAACGATCAGCGGGCGGGCCGGTCACTGACCGCCGCAGGGGTGTCCTGGCCGGTGACCAGGTCTCTGGTCAGTGCGACGCGGGAGAGGTGGAGGGCACCCCACAGGACCAGGGCGATGCCGGCGCATTCGGGGATCAGCCACCAGCCGGTGCGGACCCGTTCGTCGAAGAGGGTGACGCCCAGCGACAGGCTCACCAGCGCATCGCCCAGGGTGAGCACCGGCTGGGAGGCGGTCAGCGGTCCGGACTGCATGGCGTTCTCGAAGAGGAACAGGGCCAGCACGCCGACGACCGCGAACCCGTAGGTCTGCCAGGAGGCGAAGAAGGTGGCCGGGCCGCCGGTCTGCCAGGCGTGCGTGGCGTCCTTCATCAGGGCCGCGGTCAGGGCGTAGGAGACGGCCGCGGCGGCGGCGAAGCAGGCCGCCCGTACGCCGCCGGCCCCGTGGCGCAGCGCGGCCCCGACCGCCGTCCCGACGACCGCGGCACACACCGCCAGGGCGAGTACCCAGCGGCCGAGCGGGGCGTGGTCGGTGCCGATGATGGGGGCGGCGGCGGCCAGCGCGAGGCCGAGGCCGACGACGATCAGCGCCACGCCGGTCCAGCCGCCGCGGGAGATCCGCCCGCCGAGCAGCAGCCGGCCGATGAGCAGGGCCAGCGGGAGTTCGAGGACGAAGATCGGCTGGACCACGGACAGCGCGCCCTGGGAGAGCGCCAGCGCCTGGAAGCAGGCCGCGGCGATGACGGCGAGCATGCCGCCCAGCCAGGCGGCCCGGTGCAGCAGGTCGACGAGCAGACCCACGCGCAGGCCGGGGGCCAGCGGGACGGTGCGGGCCGCACGTCGCTGCAGCACCGTGGCCAGCGCGTTGCTGGCCGCGGCGAGCAGGGCGAAGAGCACGGCCGGCCATGTGGCCATGCGGCAACCTCCCGGGCACGGCGGCGGAGCCTTGGAGCTTCGACGCTAACCGGAGGCGGCGCGGCCGGCCTGCCGACACGGGGGCCGGGTGGTCCGGCCGGCGGCACCGCATACGGCCGGCCCGCCCGGTGGCAGATCTTCCCCCGGGCCGCACACAAGCGCAGGTCGGGGCAGGTGTCTCGGGTTTCGTGGGTGGCGCAATACTCCGGCAACACCACTGGCCGGAATGCGTCGCTATGGTCCCCGCATATCCGCCGAGCGCCCCGCCGCTCACCGGGCCGCTCCCCCACGCGGTCCGCGTCCCGCTCCCGCCCCACCGCTCCCCCAGCCTCCCCCGCCTCCCCGCTTCCTGGAGACCGCCATGCCTCTGACGTCGCAACGGGCCGACGTGCCCGTGACCATCGACGAGTCCAAGTGCATCGACGGCTGCACGCTCTGCGTCGACATGTGCCCGCTGGACTCGCTGGCCATCGATCCGGCCAGCAACAAGGCGTACATGCACGTCGACGAGTGCTGGTACTGCGGCCCGTGCGCCGCTCGCTGTCCCACCGGCGCGGTCACGGTCAACATGCCCTATTTGTTGCGATGAGAGGCACGTCCCCATGCGGCACACCCCCCTGAGGCACAGCAAGCGCGCGATCCCCCTCGCGGCTGCGGCCCTGCTCCTCCCCCTCGCCCTCACCGGCTGCGGCGGTGCCGCGGAGGCGGGCGACGGCAAGCACGTCACCGTCACCGTCGGCTACCAGTCCAAGACCATCAACACCGTCACCGCCGGCACCCTGCTGCGCTCGCTCGGCTACTTCGAGCGGGAGCTGCGGGCGCAGGGCAAGCGCGACGGCCGGACCTACAAGGTCGCCTGGCAGGACTACGCGACCGGCGCGCCGATCACCGCGCAGATGGTCGCCGGAAAGGTCGACATCGGCTCGATGGGCGACTTCCCGCTGCTCATCAACGCCGCCCGCGGCAAGCAGCTGCACGCCCCGACCCGGCTGGTGTCGGTCACCGGCTACAACCTGCGCGGGGCGCTCAACACCATCGTCACCAAGCCCGGTTCGGCGCTGCGCTCGCTGTCGGACCTGCGCGGCAAGAACGTCTCCAGCAGCGTCGGTTCGGCATCCGACGGGACGCTGGTACGGGCGTTGCAGCGGGCCGGCATCGACCCGGAGCAGGGTGTCCACAAGCTCAACCAGCAGCCGGCGGTGGGCGCCTCGGCGCTGCAGTCGGGCAGCGCGGACGCGCTCTCGCAGTTCGTCGCCTGGCCGGGGCTGCTCGCCTTCCAGGGCAAGGCGCAGGCGTTCTACGACGGGGGCGCGCTCGGTCTGCCCACCTTCCACGGCGTGACCGTGCGGGACGCCTTCGCCGGTCAACGCCCCGGCGTCGTCAAGGCGTTCCTCGCCGCGCAACGGGACGCGACCCGGTACGTGCAGCGCCACCCGGTCGACGCCGCCGAGCGGGTCGCCCGGGCCACCGGACTGCCGGCCGAGGTGGTCTACCTCTACAACGGCGCCGGAGGCATCGCGACCTTCGACCCCACCCTCAAGCCGCAGCTGATCGCCGCGCTGAAGAAGGACGTCCCGGTGCTGCGGGCGGCCCGGCTGACCGGGCCGGTCGACGTCGACTCCTTCGTCAACGACCGCTTCGTCAAGGCGAGTTACGGCAGCGGGTACGCCCCGGCCGTGCGCTCCACCACGCACCCGTCCGCCGACGAGGTGTGGCTGCGCGGCGAGGACCGCACCCACTCCTTCGCGGACCCGGCGGCCCTGCTGCGGTTCGTCGCCGCGCACCGCGCCTCGGTGCGGGCCGCGTACGTGGCCGACGCGACGACCGGCAGCCGCTGGTTCGCCGACAAGGCGGTCTGGGTCCGCGACGGCGGGCGGCTGCTGCCGTTCGTCACCCGGGCCACCGCGGACGCCTGGACCCACAAGCACCCCGGTGCCCGCACCGTCGGCTATGCCGCCGCCCTGGAGCAGGCCCGGTGAGCGCGCCGTGGACCCGGCGCGCCCGGCGTGCCGCGGCGGTCCTGGCGGCGCTGGCCGGCTGGCAGTTGCTCGCCCAGTTCCGGGTGAACCTGTGGCTGCGGTTCGGGCAGTTCCCGACGGTCACCGAGACGGCGGGCGAGTTCGCCCGCCGGCTCGGCACCGCGGCGTACTGGCAGGACGTCACCGACAGCCTGACCCGGATCGTCAGCGGCTTCGCGCTCGCGGCCGTGCTGGGCGTGGCCGTCGGCACCGCCGTCGCCCGTTCCCCGCTCGCCTCCGACCTGCTGGACCCGCTGCTCGAAGTGCTCCGCCCGATACCGGCGATCGCGCTGGTGCCGGTGGCGATCCTGCTGTTCCCCAGCAATGAGCAGGGCATCGTCTTCATCACCTTCGCGGCGGCGTTCTTCCCGGTCACGGTCTCCACCCGGCACGCGGTGCGGGCGGTGGCACCGGTGTGGGAGGAGGCGGTGCTGACCATGGGCGGCGGGCGCTGGCGGGTGCTGCGGTCGGTGGTACTACCGGGGGCGCTGCCGGGAATCATGGGCGGGCTGTCGGTCGGCATCGGGGTCTCGTGGATCTGCGTGATCTCCGCGGAGATGATCTCCGGGCAGTACGGCGTGGGCTACCGCACCTGGCAGGACTACACCATCGTCGACTACCCCGGCGTATTCGTCGGCATGGCCACCATCGGACTGCTGGGACGGCTGACCGCCACGGCCGTGGAACTGACGGGGCGGCGCCTGGTGCGCTGGCTTCCCCACAGGGAGGGGGGTCAGGCGCCGGCGCGCCGGCTTCCCCGTACGGAGGGCAGCCGGGCCCCCGAGCGCCCGCTGCCGGCCGAGGCGTCCCCCGTGGGACGGGCCCCGGCGCCCACCGGCCCGGCGACGATCAGGGAGCAGGTATGACCCGCACCGAACCCACCGCCCCGGCGCCCGCCGGGACACCCGCGCAGGGCCTGCGGCTGACCCTCGCCGATGCCGTGCTGGGCCGGCCCGGCGCGCCCGTTCTGCACGGCCTGGACCTCGACGTCGCCCCGGGCGAGATCCTCACCGTCGTCGGCCCGTCCGGCTGCGGCAAGTCCACGCTGCTGCGTACCCTCGCCGGTCTGCTGCCCCCGCTGGGCGGCCGGCTGAGCCAGGACGGCGAGCCGCTCACCGGGCCCGGCGCCGACCGCGCCCTGGTGTTCCAGGAGGATGCGCTGCTGCCCTGGCGCACCCTGCGGGGCAATGTCGAACTCCCGCTGGCCGTAAGGGGGTTGGCGCGTGCCGAGCGCCGGGCGCGGGCATCCGGATGGCTGACCCGGGTCGGGCTCGGCGAGCAGGCCGCCCGGCTGCCGCACCAGGTCTCCGGCGGCCAGCGGCAGCGCGCCCAGCTCGCCCGCGCACTGGCCGGCCGGCCCCGTGCGGTCCTGATGGACGAGCCGTTCGGCGCGCTGGACGCCCGGACCCGGGCCGGGATGCAGGAACTCCTCGTCGAGGTGCTGCGGGGCACCGGCGCCACCGTCGTCTTCGTCACGCACGACGTCGACGAGGCCCTCTTCCTCGGCGACCGGATGGCACTGCTCGGCACCGGCCGGACCCCCCGTGTCGTCCGCGTACCCCACCCCCGCGACCGCGCGGCGCACACCGATGCGGCCACGGCCGAGCTGCGCCGTACCGCCCTCGCCTCCCTCAGCAGCTGAAAGGCAGATCCGCATGGACATCCCCGCCCTCGCCGACGCCGAAGAACTGGTCTGTGACGTCCTGGTCATCGGCGGCGGCACCGCCGGCACGATGGCCGCGCTCACCGCCGCCGGGCGCGGCGCGTCCGTCCTGCTGCTGGAGAAGGCGCACGTCCGGCACTCCGGTGCGCTGGCCATGGGCATGGACGGCGTCAACAACGCGGTCATCCCCGGCCGGGCCGAGCCCGACGACTACGTCGCCGAGATCACCCGCGCCAACGACGGCGTCGTCGACCAGTCCACCGTCCGGCAGACCGCCACCCGGGGCTTCGCGATGGTGCAGCGGCTGGAGCGGTACGGCGTGAAGTTCGAGAAGGACGAGCACGGGGAGTACGCGGTCCGCCAGGTGCACCGGTCCGGTTCGTACGTGCTGCCGATGCCCGAGGGCAAGGACGTCAAGAAGGTCCTCTACCGGCAGCTGCGGCGGCGCGAGATGCGCGAGAAGATCCGGATCGAGAACCGGGTGATGCCGGTGCGGGTGCTGACCGGCGACGACGGCCGGGCGATCGGGGCCGCGGGCTTCCACACCCGTACGGGCCGGTTCACCACGGTCCGGGCGGGCGCGGTGATCCTGGCCACCGGCGCCTGCGGCCGGCTGGGGCTGCCCGCCTCGGGCTACCTCTACGGCACGTACGAGAACCCCACCAACGCCGGTGACGGGCATGCGATGGCGTACCACGCGGGCGCCGAGCTCACCGGTATCGAGTGCTTCCAGATCAACCCGCTGATCAAGGACTACAACGGCCCGGCCTGCGCCTACGTCGCGAACCCCTTCGGCGGGTACCAGGTCAACCGGCACGGCGAGCGGTTCGTGACGTCCGACTACTGGTCGGGCCAGATGATGGCCGAGTTCGCGGCGGAGGTGGCCTCCGACCGCGGCCCGGTGTACCTGAAGCTCAGCCATCTGCCCGAGGAGTCGGTGGCGGCCCTGGAGACGATCCTGCACACCACGGAACGCCCCACCCGCGGCACCTTCCACGCCGGGCGGGGGCACGACTACCGCACCCACGACGTGGAGATGCACATCTCCGAGATCGGGCTGTGCGGCGGCCATTCGGCGTCCGGGGTGCGGGTCGACGACCACGGCCGCACCACCGTGCCGCGGCTGTACGCGGCGGGCGACCTGGCCTGCGTCCCGCACAACTACATGATCGGCGCGTTCGTCTTCGGCGATCTGGCGGGCGAGGACGCGGCCCAATACCGCGCCTACGAAGGTGAGTTGCCCGGTGATCAGCTGCGGGCCGCCCACGAGCTGATCTACCGTCCGCTGCGCCACCCCGACGGTCCCCCGCAAACGCAGGTCGAGTACAAACTCCGCCGCTTCGTCAACGACTACGTCGCCCCGCCCAAGAGCGGCGCCCGGCTGTCGCTGGCCGTCGAGCACTTCGAGCGGATGCGCGGCGAGATCGACCGGATGGGCGCCCGTACGCCGCACGAGCTGATGCGCTGCGCCGAGGTGCACTTCATCCGCGACTGCGCCGAGATGGCCGCCCGGTCGTCGCTGGCCCGCACCGAGTCGCGCTGGGGCCTCTACCACGAGCGCACCGACCATCCGCACACCGACGACGCCCGCTGGCTGCACCATCTCGATCTGCGCCGGTCGGCGGCGGGCCGGATGGAGTTCACCGCCCGTCCGGTGGCGCCCTACGTGGTCCCGGTGCCGGAGTACGCCCCGGCCGGCGGCCCGTCCCGGTTCCTCGGGGAGGTCGAGCCGGAGCAGGTCGCCACCGCGGGCCCGCGGGACACCCCGCCGGTGGGGTCCCGGACGGCCGCTGACGGACCGCCCGGCGGCGGACCGGCGCACCCGGTGGCCGCGGGCGGCCCCTCGCCGCGGCTGCTCGGGCTGCTCGCGCTCGCCGAGGAGCAGCCCGGTCTGGCGGCGCTGCGGCCCTACCTGGCCGATCCCGACCCGGCCGTCCGGCGGGCCGCGGTCGACGCGCTCACCGAGGGCGTGCCGGCCGGCACCGGCCCGGCGCTGGCCGCCGCGCTCGCCGATCCCGACCCGGCCGTACGGGCGGCCGCCGGTGCCTCGCTGCGGGAACTGGTCGAGGTGCTGGAGCCGGAGCCCGAGCTGGGCACGCCGCTGGCCGCCGCGGTGCACGACGGCCCCGACGCGGCGGTCCGGGCGGCCGCGGTGGAGGTGCTGCGGGCGCTGCGCCTGGGCGACCGGACGCTGTTCGCCGGTGCGCTGGACGACCCCGCCGTGGACGTCCGGATCCAGGCCGTACGCGCCCTGGTGTCCCTGGACGCCGTCCCCGACCTGCGGCGGGCCGCCGGGGACGGGTCGCGTGAGGTACGGGTGGCGGCCGCGCACGGGCTGGGCACGGCCGGCGGCCCGGACGACCTGGCGGCGCTGCTGACCGACCCCGACCTGCTGGTACGGGCCGCGGCGCTGGCGGCGCTGGCCACCACGGGCTGCCCGGCGCCGTACGACGCGGCCGCGGTCGCCGCGCTCGGCGACCCGGCGTGGCAGGTCCGGGCCGGCGCCGCCCGGGCGCTGGCCGCCGCCGGGCCCGGCGTCGCGGTGCCCGCGCTGGGCTCCGCCCTGGCCGATCCGGAGGCGGACGTGCGCCGGGCCGCGGTGCTGGCCCTGCGCGCCCACGCGGGGCGGGCGGACGCGCGGAGCGCGCTGGCCGCGGCCGCCGACGACCCGGACGCCGATGTCCGGGCCTACGCCCGGCGGGCGGCGAAGGGGTGACACACGTTCGGGCCGTCCGGGTGGCCGGGGGCACGGCCGGGTTGAAGGCTTCGGGGAGAGATCCCCGGAGGCACAGCCGCCCGTGCAAGGAGTTCCGATGGCCCCCGAGTACCGCTACGACGACCTGAGCGCCCTCTTCATCAACTGCACGCTCAAGCGCTCGCCGGAGACCAGCAACACCGAGGGCCTGGTCGAGCGGAGCCGGGCCGTCATGGAGGGCAACGGGGTCACGACGGAGGTGCTCCGGGCGGTCGACGAGGACATCGCGACCGGGGTGTGGCCGGACATGACGGAGCACGGCTGGGCGTCCGACGCCTGGCCGGAGCTGTACCGCAAGGTGCTGGCCGCGGACATCCTGGTGCTCTGCGGGCCGATCTGGCTCGGTGACAACAGCTCGGTGATGAAGCAGGTCATCGAGCGGCTCTACGCCTGTTCCAGCGTGCTCAACGACCGTGGCCAGTACGCCTATTACGGCCGGGCGGGCGGCTGCCTGATCACCGGCAACGAGGACGGTGTCAAGCACTGCGCCATGAACGTCCTCTACAGCCTGCAGCACCTGGGCTACACCGTCCCACCGCAGGCCGACGCCGGCTGGATCGGTGCGGCCGGGCCCGGACCGTCGTACCTCGATCCGGGCTCGGGCGGGCCGGAGAACGACTTCACCAACCGCAACACGGCGTTCATGAGCTGGAACCTGATGCATGTCGCGGCGATGCTCAAGCGCGCGGGCGGCATCCCGGCGCACGGCAACCAGCGCACCGAATGGGACGCCGGCTGCCGCGCGGACCAGGCCAATCCGGAGCACCGCTGAGCACCCGCGCCGGCTCGGCGGTGGCCGATCCGCACGCGTCCGCACCCGCGCTCCGCCCGCCGGCCGTGCGCTGGCCCCGTTACGCGCGGCTCGCCCCGGCCGTCCTGGTGGCCGGCGGTCTCCTCTGGAACGCGCTGTCCCCGCAGGACTACTGGGGTGATCCGATGCTGACCGCGGCCAGTGTGACCGCGGGTGCGCTGCTGACACTGCGGCACACCGTCGCGATCGGGCTGGTGCTGGTGCTCGGGGTGTTCGCGCTGACGGTGAAGGACGGCACCGCCGGTGACGCGGTGGGTCATCTGGAGCTGGCCAACACCCTGTTCGCCGCGCTGATGGGCGTCGGGGTGAACCGGGTCATCGCCCGGCACGGCCGCCATCTGGACGTGGTGCGGATGGTGGCGGAGGCGGCGCAGCTCGCCGTGCTGCCGGCCCCGCCGGAACGGATCGGGCCGCTGGCCGTCGCGGCCCGCTACCAGGCCGCCCAGAGCGAGGCCCGGATCGGCGGTGACGCCTATGCCGTGCAGCGGACGCCGTACGGGGTGCGGCTGCTGATCGCCGATGTGCGGGGCAAGGGGCTGGGCGCGGTGAGCGCGGTGTCGGTGCTGCTGGGTGCGTTCCGGGAGGCGGCCGAGCAGGAGCCGGAGCTGACCGGGCTGGCCGAGCGGCTGGAGCGGTCGTTGCTGCGGGCGGGCGAGCAACTCCCCCAGGAGAGCCGTCTGGAGGGCTTCATCACGGCCCTGCTGGGTGAAGTCCGGCCGGACAGCGGTGAGTTGCTGCTGCTGAACTGCGGCCATCCGGCGCCGTATCTGTGCCGGGACGGTGAGGTGCGGGCGCTGGCGACTGGTGAACCGGGGCTGCCGCTGGGCCTGGGCGGGCTGGCCGTCGCCCGGCCGGAGCCGGTCGGCGTGCCGTTCCCGGTGGAGAGCACCGTGCTGCTGGTCACCGACGGGGTGACCGAGGCCCGGGACAGCGGCGGGCGGTTCTACGACCCGGCGGCGGAGCTGGCGGGCCGCGGCCCGTTCGGCAGCCCGCAGGAACTGATCGACGTCCTGGTGCGGGAGGTCGAGCGGTGGACCGGCGGGCCGCGCGACGACGACATGGCGGTGCTCGCGGTCACCCGGCGGGTGGCGGCCGGCTGACTGCCCGGACGGGTGGCCGACCTGCGCCGACAGCGTGTGCTACCGGGGATTCGGGGCGGGGGATGAGAAGATCGATCAGAGCATCAGCATCCGCCCGAGCGGCCCTCCGCTCCCGCGCAGATCGGAGTTGATGTGTCCGAGAACAGATCAGCCCTGCTGAGCCAGCGCGCCGCAGTCATCTTCCTGCTCGGCGCCCTCACCGCCCTCGGCGCCGGTGTGCTCACCTGTGTCAACGGCGGAACCCTGGCGTCCGCCGCCTTGATCGGCGGAGCGGCGTTCGGCGCCGGGGTCACGTTCTTCCATACGGTCATCGATTGACTCCCGACCCGCGCCGGGGACCGCACCGGTGCACGGCCGTCCGCCCTGGGCCGCGCAGGCCGCCACAGCGTGAGCGGGCGGTCACAGAGCGTCCTGGGCCGGTGGCGGAATCCGTGCCCCCGCATGCGGTGCGCCGCCGGACGGTCGGTGCGAAACTGAAAGACACCGCGCCCGGCCGCCGGCCGGTGCCCCTGCCGCCGAGGGGAACATCATGACCTGGGCATCTTGGACCACTGTCGGGATCCACGCGCTCCCCGGCGCGGTGCGTGCGGAGGAGATCGGCGTGATGAACGGCGATCTGACCATCCACACGACCTGGTCGGAGAATCTGGCGCACGTAGCTGTGCAGTACACCGGGTCATCGGACTGGTACACGATGGCCGGCAGTCCCGTGCCCTGCGATTCCGAAGCGGCCAGCCGCAGCTTCCACCAGGCCGTGGTGGAGGCGGTCCGCGGCGGGGATCGGGCCGAGGCGTCCCTCGACGAGCTGTTCCACCGGCAGGAGCAGTAGCGGGCACCGGCGCCGCCGCGGGCAGCGGGCGCCCGGATTGTCCGTGAGTGCCGGAATCCTCCGCTGAAGTCCGGGCTGGCGTCCCGGCCTTGTGAGTCCACGACCTGACGGGTCGTGGACTTTTTGTTGCGTCGACCGAGCAACCCTTTCCGGCCGCATCCAGTCTCCTCTGGCAACACAGGCACCGTTGGTCACCTTGCCATCACCCAAAGGTGAACAATTGTCAAATCTTCACCACGAATCTCGCATACCGAGCATATGGCTTTACATGCTCATGCCAGGCAGACCAGGGTTTGCGCGGGGCCGACCGGCCCCCGCGGTGCCCAACGGCACCGCGTGTACGGGCGGTTGGCGTGGCCACCGCCCCCGCAGCGCTAAGGACCCACATCTGTGCGTAGACCCCACATACGCAGCCACCGCCTGGCCATCGCCGTCGCGGTGACGACGGCCGCGACCCTGACGGCCGGAGTGGCGGGCGCCGCCTCCGCGCACAACACGGCCGCTCCGGCCGCCGCCTCCGCCGCGACCCCCTCCGCCGACAAGATCGTCGAAGCCGCCCGCACCGCCGCGGTCGCGCACGGCTCGGCGACCGGAGTCGGCAAGAAGGACACCCTCAAGGCCGTCGACACGATGGTCGACCCGGACGGCCGGCAGCACGTCCGCTTCGTCCGCACCCACCGCGGTCTGCCCGTCCTCGGCGGCGACCTCGTCGTCCACCTCAGCGCCCACTCGGCGTACGAGGGCGTGACCCGGGCCTACCGGCACCAGGTCGACCTCTCCGACACCGACCCGAAGCTGTCGGCCGGTCAGGCCGAGGCGAAGGCCGCCAAGGTGGCCGAGGGCGAGGCCGGTACGGCCGAACTGGTCGTGGACGCCCGTGACGACCGGCTCACCCTGGCCTATCAGGTCGAGGTGGCGGACAGCCGTACCGACGAGGCCGGCGGCGCCCGTACGGTCGTCCTCGACGCGGCCACCGGCGCGGTGCTCAGCAACGCCCCCGCCAACGACTCCTTCCTGTCGCCGGCCCTCCAGGCGAAGCTGCGCAAGCGGGGCGAGCGGCTCAACCCCGCGACCCGGCAGTTCTCGCCCGCCGCGCCGGCCACCGGCCAGGCGGCCACCACCGCCGGGTTCCCGGCCGCCGCCAAGGGCAGCGGCGCGTCCTTCTTCGTCGGCAGCGTGCCGCTGTCCACCACGCGGACCGCCCAGAAGTCCTTCGTCCTCAAGGACTCGACACGCGGCAACACCGAGACCCGCGACGCCGGGGACAAGGAGCTGGAGAAGTTCTCCGGCGGCAAGGCGTTCACCTCCGCCACCAACCGCTGGGGCAACGGCACCACGAGCGACCGGGCCACCGCCGCCGTGGACGCCCAGTACGGCATCACCAGCACCCTGGACTTCTACAAGAAGACCTTCGGCCGCAAGGGCATCAAGAACGACGGCCGCGGCGCGCACGCCCTGGTGCACTTCGGCAAGAACGTGGGCAACGCCTTCTGGTCGTCGGACTGCGGCTGCATGCTCTACGGCGACGGGGACGGCAGGACGTTCGCCAAGCCGCTGGTCGTCCTGGACGTCACCGGCCACGAGCTGACCCACGGCGTGGTCGACGCCACCGCCAACCTCCAGCCCACCCGCGTCGACGAGGAGGGCAACCAGTTCGGCGAGCCGGGCTCGCTCAACGAGTCGCTGGCGGACATCTTCGGCAGCGCGGTGGAGTTCGCCACCAACAACCCGAAGAACCCGCCGAACTACCTGATGGGCGAGAAGCTGGGCCTTGAGCAGAAGTTCCTGCGCCGCCTGGACAAGCCGTCCCTCGACAAGCTGGAGGGCACCGTCGACTACTGGTCGAAGGCGTCCTACGACACCGAGGTGCACGCCGGCTCCGGC
Organism: Streptomyces sp. NPDC107765; assembly: GCF_055657085.1. Classification (NCBI taxonomy): domain Bacteria; kingdom Bacillati; phylum Actinomycetota; class Actinomycetes; order Kitasatosporales; family Streptomycetaceae; genus Streptomyces; species Streptomyces sp. NPDC107765. The sequence goes on from NZ_JBVKBL010000001.1 coordinate 921,233, forward strand.
GTCTCCTCGCACGCCTTCTACCTGCTCGCCGAGGGCAGCGGCAAGAAGACGATCGGCGGTGTCGCCTACGACTCCCCCACCCGCGACGGCTCGCGGGTGACCGGGATCGGCCGCACCAAGGCGCTCGCCATCTTCTACCGGGCGCTCACCCGGTACATGGTCTCCACGACCGACTTCCACGACGCCCGGACCGCGACGCTGCACGCGGCGAAGGACCTCTACGGCGCCACCAGCACCGAGTACAAGACGGTGAACAAGGCCTGGTCCGCGGTGAACGTGACGGCGGCCAACGCCCCGTCGGCCACGCACTGAGCCCGGACGCCCGTCCCACGGTGCCCCCGCCGGCCGGCGGGGGCACCGTGCCGTTGTGTGCCGCGCTCCTCGACGCCCCGGCCGGCCGGAGCCTACGTTGAGGCCATGATCAGCGATCGCGAGGCAGAGGCAGCAGCAACCGGCCGGCGTCCCGGCTATGCCGTGGCGGCGGGCGTGTTCGCCATCGGCATGGCCGGCACCACCCTCCCCACCCCGCTGTACGGGCTCTACCGCCAGGAGATCGGGTTCTCCGAGCTCATGGTGACCGTGGTCTTCGCCGTGTACGCACTCGGCGTGATCACCGTGCTGCTGCTCGCCGGCAACGTCTCCGACGACGTGGGCCGGCGCCCGGTGCTGTTCTGCGCCCTGGCGCTCTCCGCGGCCAGCGCGCTCTGCTTCCTCTTCGAGGGCGGGCTGCCCCTGCTGTTCCTGGGCCGGGTGCTCTCCGGATTCGCCGCCGGGCTGTTCAGCGGTGCCGCCACCGCGGCCGTACTGGAGCTGGCGAAGCCGGGTCAGGAGGCCCACGCCGGATTCGCCGCGACCGCCGCGAACATGGGCGGCCTCGGCTGCGGCCCGCTGCTGTCCGGGCTGCTCGCCCAGTACGCGCCCTGGCCGCTGGTCCTGCCGTTCGCGGTGCACCTGGTGCTGGTGGCGGGGGCGGCCGTGGCGACCTGGCGGCTGCCGGAGACCGTCCGCGATCCGCACCGGCCGCACCGCCTGCGCCCCCAGCCCCTCCACCTGCCACCCGAGGTACGGGGCGTGTTCACGCCCTCGGCCGTCGCCGCGTTCGCCGGCTTCGCGCTGCTGGGCCTGTTCACCGCCGTCGCACCGAGCTTCGTCGGGCAGACGCTGGGCGTGACGAACCTGGCCGTCGCCGGGGCGATCGTGTTCTCCGTGTTCCTGGGCTCGACCGCCGGCCAGTCGCTCGCCGGGCGGATCGGGGTACGCAAGGCGCTGCCGGGCGGCTGCCTGGTGCTCGTCATCGGCCTGGCACTGGTGGCCACCTCACTGGCCGTCACCTCACTTCCGGTGCTGGTCCTCGGCGCCCTGTGCGGCGGCACCGGCCAGGGCCTGGCCTTCCGCGCCGGGCTGACCGCGGTGGGCCGGGCGGCGCCCGCCGAGCACCGCGGCGGCACCATCTCGGCGTTCTTCCTCGTCGCCTACTTCGGCATCTCGCTGCCGGTCGTCGGGGTCGGCGCGCTCACCATGGAACTGGGGCTGCGCGGCGCCGGCCTCACCTTCGCCGGCTGCGTCATCGTGCTCGCGGTGACCGTCGGCCTGTATGTACTGCGCCACCCGCCGGCCGTCGACGACTGACGCCCCGTGGCCGCGCGGAAGAGCCGGGGACGGCACAATCGGCAGGCATGAACACCCGTGTATGGATGGACAGTTGGCAGATGGAGTGCTGCGGTGAGCCCTTCGCCGTCGGGTCGGAGGTGTCCTGGGCGGTCGTCACCCCGGACCGGGAGTGGCTGACCACGGTGCTCGGAGCCAGGACCGCGGCCACGGTCGACGGCGTCGAGGAGCACCACGGCGGTGGCCGGGAACAGGTGGCGACCGTCCGCGGCACCGTCACCGGCATCAGCGCCGTGCACTGCCGCTTCGCGGCGCTGCCCGGCGAGCCCGGCCACACCCGCGGCCCGGTGCCGGGCAGCGGCACGCTCACCCCGCTGTCCTCGGCCCCCCGGTGGAACGCCGACCGCGGCGACCTCCAGTTCGTGGGCTTCCTCGTCGAGCTCGACGCCCCGGCCCGGTGAGGATCCGACGGCCCGGGGCCGGTCTCACGCCGTCCGCCGCCCCCCTTCGCCCCGCCCGAGCCGTAACCGCAGGTGGCCGGGGCCGCGGGTGAAGACGCCCGTGTCGGCCGGTGGCGTCCCGTCCGCGAAGGCCGGCTCGGGGAACGCGTCGAGGAGTTGGTTGACGCCGGTCTCCACCTCGGCCCGGGCCAGCAGGGCCCCCACGCAGAAGTGCCGGCCGAGGCCGAACGCGACGTGCTGGGCGGCCGCGGTGAAGGCGCCGGCCGGGCTCAGGTCGGGACGGAAGATGTCGAACTCGTCGGGCCGGTCGTAGTGGTCCGCGTCGCGGTTGGCCGCGCCGATCAGGCAGGTGACCGTGGCGCCGGCGGGTATCGTGCCGCCGCTGACGGTCACCTCCGCGGCGGGCTGACGCATGATCATCTGGACCGGCGGGGTGTGCCGCAGCGTCTCGGCGAACGCGGCGTGAATCAGTGACCGGTCGGCACGCACCGCGGCGAACTGCCCGGGACGGGCCAGCAGATTGCGGAAGATCAGCGCGATGGCCTTGTCGGTGGTCTCCCCGCCCGCGGCCAGCAGCAGGCTGACGAACGCGATGATGTCCTGGTCGGTCATCCGGACGCCGTCGACCTCGGCGGTGCAGAGCCGGGAGAGCAGGTCGACGCCGGGGGCCGCGCGGCGTTCCCGGATGACCGGCAGGAGGTAACCGGCGAGTTCCTCGCCCGCGCGCCGTCCGGCGGCCGCGACCCCGGGGTCCTGGGCGAGGTTGGAGATGAAGGCCACCACCGCGGTGTACCAGCCGTGGAAGCGGTCGTGGTCGGCCCGGTCCAGTCCGAGCATGTCGACGATCACGTTGATCGGGAAGCGGGTCGCGAACCGCGCCACCAGATCGGCCTCCTCGGCGTCCCGGAAGGTGTCGATCAGCTCGCGGGCGTTGCGCTCGATGACCGGCAGGAACGTCTCCTGCAGTTCGCGGCCGCGGAAGGCGGGCGCCACCAGGGCGCGGCGCACCGCGTGCTCCCGGCCGTTCATCTGGGGCAGGGTGCGGCCGCCGTGGGCCGGCTCGATCTGCCAGGCGTAGTTGTCGGTGGTGAACACCGGCTCCCGGAAGGCGCGTTGGACGTCTTCGTAGCGGGAGAGGAGGTAGCTGCCGGTGCCCTCGTCGTAGAACAGCGGGTAGTGCTCGCGCAGGACCCCGTACGCGGGGTAGGGGTCCACGGCGAACTCCGGGGACAGGATGTCGGGCGGCGGAGGAAGGGTGGTCACGCCGCCGGACGCTAGGGCCGGGGCGCGGGGTCGTCCAGGGTGCGTGGGTGGTGTGCGGGTGCGCCGGGGGCGCATCGTCGGCCGCCGGTCCACACATACGGGGCGCCCTCTTCACCCGGACGGTCGGCCGCCGTCACTCCGCTGCCCCGTACGGCACGCCCGCCCGCCCCCGGGCGTCGACGCTGGGAGCCGCACGACCGCTCCGGGACCGGAGCGTGACCGTCCCAGACAGGGGTGAGACCCGCTATGTCCGCGTCCGACCCACCGCCGCCACGCCGCCGCCTCCGCCGCGGGTTCGCCGTGGCGGCCACGCTCGTCGCGCTGCTGTACGCCGTCGCCGCACCGGCCGCGGCCGGCCAGCGGACCACCGCCGGGCCGCCCGGGAGGCCCGCCGGCGCGGCGGCCGGCAGCAAGCCGCTGGTGTTCATGGGCCTGGGTACCGTTGCCGGCCTGGCTGTGCTCGCGACCGCGGGTCTGGTCACGGCCGCCCGCAGGCGGTACGTCAACTCACAGCCGTTGGACCGGAGTTGAGGCGATCGCCGTCGGTCCCGGGCAGGGCTCAGTCACTCCTGGCGGCCCGCAGGCGGGCGGCCTCGCGCGGTGAGTTCTCGTTGCTGCGGCCGGCCCGGGAGCCCGCCAGTTTCTCGGCCAGGTGCCGGCCGACCGTGGTGGGCGGGTGGCGCGGTGCGGTCCCGGGCGGGACACAGCCGGGCAGCGCGCTGATCTCCGCGTCCCAGTTGCAGTCGTGGAAGTACGCGGCGGACCGGCGCCGGACGCCCCGCCCCCGCTCGTCGACGGGCGGCAGCACCCGGTGCATCGTGGACCGCCAGCGGTCGTTCGTCCAACGGGCCAGCAGATCACCGAGGTTGACCAGCAGGCACCCGGGCTCCGGCAGGACGGCATGCCAGCCGCCGTCCCCGTCGAGGATCTGCAGCCCGGGGACACGGTCGGCCCACAGCACGGTGACGATGCCGTAGTCGGTATGCGCACCCATCCCCATCCGGCCGCGGTCGACGGTGGGTTCGCCGTCCGGGAGCGGATAGTGGTTCATGCGCAGCACGTCGAGGGAGTGGTCGGTGAACGGGACGAAGTAACCCTCCGGCAGGCCCAGTGCGTGCGCGAAGATCCCGGTCATCCGCCGGGCCAGCCCGCCGGCCTGGCGGCACCACTCCTCGACGGCCCGGCGGAAGCCCGGCAGCGACGGCCAGATGTTGGCCGGGTAGTGCGCTTCGGGCAGGTCCGCCCCGGGGAACGACGATGCCTCGGAGCCGACGTTGAACGCCTCGAAGAGGTCCTCGGCGGCCGCGGGCACGCCGAGGCTGAGGCTGAGTTTCTCGGTGCGCGGCGGGGTGTAGCCGCGGTTGATGTCGGGGGACGGCGCCCGGAGTCGCTTCTTCTCCTCCATGGGCAGGGCGAAGAAGGCGTCCAGGGCGTCGGCGAAGGCTCCGGCGGCATCCTCCGGGATGCCGTGGCCGCGGATCTGAAGGAAGCCGACGGTGCGCGCGGCCCGGTCGACCGCGGTGGCGAGGGCCGTACGGGCGGCCTCGGTGCCGTGCTCCCAGCCGGAGATGTCGATGACGGGTACGTCGCCGACGCCGTCCGGGGCGGCCCGGTCGCCGGTCCACCCGTCGCTGCTGCCCATCGTGGGACGCCCTTTCGTCGCGGGTGGGGGCGCGGGGTGCGGCCGCGCCGGATCACCTGGTTCACCATTCTGCTGACCACGCAACGGCCTGTCTCCGCCCGGAACCGGTTGTTACGCGTCGTGGGCTGCTGCCGGGCCGGCGGGGTGCCCGGGGGCGCGCCACGACGGGGAGCGGCCGAGCAGCGCCAGGATGCGGTCCAGTTCGCCCGCGGTGTCGTCGACGGGGAGACCGGGCCGGAAGGCACTGCCGGGGGCGAGCCGGGAGTCGTCGTCCGGGACGGCTCGGGCTATCGGCAGGGCGGCTGCGAGGAGCTCGGGGCCGGGGTCGTAGCCGAGGCCCAGGGTGCGGGCGACGTCCCAGCTGTGGACGACGTAGTCGATGAGGTGGAAGCCGATCGCCCGGCGCGCGGGGAAGGTCTGCGCGGCGGTGAATTCGGGGAGGTGGCACTCGCGGTCGGGGGTGTCGACGGCCGCGAACGCGGCGATGACCTGCTCCGCCGCCGAGCCGTACGCCGCGACGGGGTCCGGCCCGAGCGGGCGGACCGCCCAGTGCGCCGGGTCGTGGCCGTCCCCGCGCGCAGCCGCGGCGAACCCGTGGTGCTGGACGGTCATATGGGCGAGCAGATCGGCCAGCGTCCATGCGGCGCACGGGGTCGGCCGGGTGAGGTCGTCGGGGCGGATCCGCCGGACGAGCGCCACGCTGTCCCGGACCGCTCGCGCGTGCAGCCGCTTGAGCCGCACGAAGTCCGCGGCCCTGGCGTCGGTGGGGCGGGCGTCCGCGGGGTGGGAGCCCGTGAGCGCGCCGTCAACCGCTCCGTTATTGATACGCATGCGCTTACGATCCGCTTCAGCGTATGAATGTGTCAACGGGTATTTTCGTGCCATGACCGAGAAACCGGCCGACCGCGGCACCCCCTCCGGGGAACGGGCGGACCGCCCCGACCTGGCCGCGATGATGGTGCCGTTGGGCCGCGCCCTGATGGCCGCCGAGCAGCCGGCCCTCGACGCGCACGGCCTGACCATGTGGGGCTACTCGGTCCTGCTGCACCTGGACGAGACCCCGATCCGCACCCAGGCCGCGCTCGCCGAGGCGATCCGCGCGGACAAGACCCGCATCATCGCCGTCCTCGACGACCTGGAGGCCCGGCAACTGATCCGCCGTCAGCCCGACCCCGGGGACCGCCGGGTACGGCTGCTGTCGCTCACCCCCGAGGGTCGGCGGGTGCGCGACGCCACCCGGGCGGCGATCCAGGAGAACGAGGAACGACTGCTGGCCCGGCTGCCGGCCGCGGACCGCGCCGCCTTCCTCCGCGCGCTGCAGACCTTGTCCGCACTGCCCGAGCTGCGACCGCCCCGCAAGCGGCCCTAGGACACGCGAGCACACAGAGGCCGGTGCCGGCCCCCGCGACCCGTGGTCGCCGGGGCCGGCACCGGCCGGATGCTGCTGGAATCACTTCCAGTCGCCCTCGCCGCCCCAGCCGTAGCCACCGTGCTGGCAGCCCTCGCTGAAGTACGGACCGAAGTAGTCGCTGACGCCCGCGTTCAGCCAGCAACCACCGTAGTTACCGTGGCCGCGGTGGTGGTTGTAGTGGTGGTGGCGCTTGTGGTGGTGCTTGTAGCCGTGGTCCTTGCCGGAAGCCATGGCGGCGCTCGCACCGCCCATGACGATGCTGGTGGCCAGGGCGCTAGCGGCGATCGCGGCGCGAATGCGCATGTCTGCTCCTCAGGAGGATCAAAGAGGTATATCGACCTTTTCAGGGATCACCTTCACAGAACCTCCCAAAACCTGACTCATCGTTAATTGGGCAAGTCGGAGTAATCCACCGCCGCCCTGGTCAGAAGGGGGCGCCCGGCGTGACCTCCCGGGCCGGGCCCCGTCACATGCCGGGATCGTCGCCGTCGACGGTCCCCGCGAGCAGATCGTCCGCCCCGGCGAACGGAGCGCCGTCGCCCAGCGCCTGCTCGGTCCAGATGACCTTGCCGCCGGCGGTGTAGCGGGTCCCCCACCGCTCGGCGAGCTGGGCGACCAGGAAGAGCCCCCGGCCGCCCTCGTCCGTGGTGGCGGCCTGGCGCAGGTGCGGTGAGGTGCTGCTGCGGTCGGAGACCTCGCAGATCAGGGAGGTGTCGCGGATCAGGCGCACGCCGATCGGGCCGGAGGCGTAGCGGATGGAGTTGGTGACCAGCTCGCTCAGGATGAGCTCGGTGGTGAACGCCTCGGCGGCCAGGCCCCATTCGATCAGCTTGCGCACCGCGGCGGCCCGGACCTGGGCCACCGCGGAAGGGTCGGGCGGGACGTCCCAGTCGGCGATGTGCGCGGCGTCCAGCACCCGGGTGCGGGCGACGAGCAGCGCGATGTCATCGCTCGGGCTCTCCGGCAGCAGCGCGCCGAGCGCGGCCTCGCAGGTCTCCTCCGGGGTGCGCCCGGGCCGGTCGGCGAGGGTACGGGCGAGCAGCGCGGTGCCCTCGTCGATGTCCCGGTCGCGGTCCTCGACGAGCCCGTCGGTGAACAGCACCAGCCGGCTGCCCTCCGGGAGTTGGTGCTGCCAGGTCTCGAACGGCAGGCCCCCGAGGCCCAGCGGCGGGCCGCCCGGCACCTCGGCGGTCTCGACGGTGCCGTCGGGCCGCAGCACCATCGGCTGGACGTGCCCGGCGCGGGCCATGGTGCAGGTCCCGGACGCCGGGTCGTAGATGGCGTACAGGCAGGTGGCGCCGGTGATCGAGCCGCCGGCCTCCTCCGTGCCCTCGTCCTGGTCGATGCGGGTGACCAGTTCGTCGAGGTGCCAGAGGATCTCGTCGGGCGGCAGGTCGAGGTTGGCGAAGTTGTGCACGGCGGTCCGCAGCCGGCCCATCGTGGCGGCGGCGTGCAGCCCGTGGCCGACGACGTCGCCGACGACCAGCGCGACCCGGGCGCCGGGCAGCGGGATGATGTCGAACCAGTCGCCGCCGACGCCGCCGAGCCCGCCGCGGCCGGCCTGCGCCGGCAGATAGCGGTAGGCGGCCTCGACGGCGTTCTGCTCGGGCAGTGCGCGCGGCAGCAGACTGCGCTGGAGGGTGATCGCCATGGTGTGCTCGCGGGTGTAGCGGCGGGCGTTGTCGATGCTCACCGCGGCCCGCGCGACCAGCTCCTCGGCGAGCGACAGCTCCTCCTCCTCGAAGGGCCCCGGTTCCTGGGAACGCCAGAAGAGGACCACGCCCAGGATGGCGCCGCGGGCCCGCAGCGGGACGGCGATCATCGAGTGGATGCCGTGCGCGACGATCCTCCGGGCGCGCTGGGGATTCTGCAGGTGCCAGCCCCGGAAGGCGGCCAGGTCCGGTTCGAGGACCGGCTCGCCGCGGTCGATGCCGGAGCCCACCGAGGTGGACGGGTCGAAGCGGACCAGGTGGCCGACGGGGTACAGACCGCTGTCCGGCGGTGCGCCGCTCACGGCGGTGCGCCGCATCTCCGTGCCGGTGCCGGCGGTGTCCGTGGGTTCCTCGCCGGTCAGCACGTCCTCGGCCAGATCGACGGTGACGATGTCGGCGAACCGGGCCGCGGCGAACTCCGCCAGTTCCTCGCAGGTGCGTACGACGTCGAGCGTGGTGCCGATCTCGGTCCCGGCGTCGTAGAGCAGCTTGAGGCGGCCGCGTGCGGACTCGGCGCGGCCGGTGAGCGCCCGGAGCTCGGTGGTGTCGCGGAGGGTGGTGACGCTGCCGGGCGGGCCGCCGGCCTGTGCGGTGGAGCGCTGGTTGACGGCCAGCAGGCGGTCGCCGACCGGGTGGACCTCGTCGGTGACGGTCCGGCCGGAGGACAGCAGCCGGGCGGTGTCCGGGTCGAGCCCCAGGTCGGCGACCGGGCGTCCTTCGACGTCGGCCGCCAGACCGAGCAGCCGGCGGGCCTCGTCGTTGGCGAGCAGCAGCCGCCCGTCGGCCCCGACGATGACCACGCCTTCCCGTACGGCGTGCAGCACCGCGTCGTGGTGCTCGTACATCCGGGTCATCTCGGCGGGGCCGAGGCCGTGCGTCTGGCGCCGCAGTCGCCTGCTGACCAGGGCGGTACCGCCGGTGGTCAGGAGCAGCACCGCGGCCGCGGCGCCGAACAGCAGCGGGAACTGCTGGTCGACCACCCCGCTCACCTTCCTGATGGTGATGCCGGCCGAGACCAGCCCGACGACCTTGCCGTTGGGGCCGAAGACGGGGACGACGGCCTGGACGAGCGGCCCGATGGTGCCGGTGATGCGTTCGGTGACGATCCCGCCGGCCAGTGCCGGCTGCAGCGTGCCGACGAACTTCTTGCCGATGCGATTGGTGATCGGGTGGGTGTAGCGGATGCCGTCGGTGTTCATGACGACGAGGAAGTCGACGCCGGAGAGCTTGCGGGCGGCCTCGGCCCGCGGCTGGAGCACGGCGGTCGGGTCCGGGCTCTTGAGCGCGGCCTCCAGGCCGGGTGCGCTCGCGAAGGTGCGGGCGACCGCGACCGATCTGTTGCGGGCCTCGCGTTCGGAGTCGGTCCGGGACTGCAGCACGAGGGCGGCCATGGCGGCGGCGACGAGCAGGACCACGATCGCCACCTGCAGGAGAAAGACCTGGCCTGCGACAGTTCGCATCTTGAGAACCGAACGCGGGCGGCCGTAGCGTCCGGCCATGTCCTCTTTCTACACCTCCCGCATACGGTGGGCGAGCCGCGCGTTGCGGAGCGCAGCCGCCGCCGGCCGGCCCCGCGGCGCGCGACAGAGCCTCATGGTTCCGTCCGCAGATCGTCCCGTGATCCGGGGCCGGGCGCCAGAGGGCGGGAAGACCCCTCGGTACGTTTTACGGCCGCACATATGCGAACGTCTTCGACTAAGGGGACATACAGGCGCCCGAGTTCTGGACCGTCCATGTAACTCTCCCCACAGGTTTATTCCGGCTTCCGCTCGGCCGGTACCGCTCGGGTGATCGGTGCGCCGGGGCAAGTTGCCTGGTCAGCACGGTCCGCCGGGTTCCGCAGGAGGCCGCGGTGACGGGTGTGGGGACACCCTCGGCCGCCTTCGCGCCGGCGGGCCGGTATGAGACGTTCGTGGGCATGCATGTTCCCGAGGAGATCCGTGCCGACGCGGCCGCCCTCATCGACCACCACGCGCTCGGCCGGTGGAAGCCGAACGACGCCGACCGGCGGGTCGCCGTCGCGCTGTTCCGCTTCCTGGAGACCGGGCTGCCGCTCACGGGCGAGCAGATCCGGTCCGCCCTGGCACACCCGGGACCGGCGGACCCGGTCGACGCGCGGCTCGTGAGGCTGCTGCACGGCACCGCCGCGCTGCTCGACGACGCCCCGGAGGCCGACGGCCCCGCCGGGCGGGACGCCGTCGACCATGTCTGTCTGCTGCTGGACGCGCTGGCGCTGTCCCGCCCCGCGGAGTCCTCCGGCCGGTAGAAGCCGGCAGCCGGGCCCCCAGGCGCACGTACGAGCCCCTCGTACGCGCACCTGGGGGCCCGCCGTTGGTCCACCCCCGACTCGGGACCCGCGCGCCGCCCGGGCCGCGACTGCCCGGCCACGACCGCCCGGACCCCACACGACGAGGCCCGCCCCGGAGCGATGCTCCGGGGCGGGCCTCGTGGTGTGCCTGGCCGTGTGTGCCGCTACGCCGTCACACCGGGCAGCGGGGCCGTGGTGGCCGCCGGGGTCTCCACGGGGGCCTGCTCGTCCTCGGGGACCGAGATGACCCAGTGCGTGGCCCGGCGCGGGCGGAGGTAGACCGCCCAGTAGACCGCGGCGGCGGCGACCAGGGCGCCGGTGATGAGCAGGCTCTTGGTGCTCTGCTGGTAGAGCACCCAGGCCAGCACCACGATCAGCAGCGCCGGGACCACCGGCCACAGCGGCATCCGCCAGGCCATCCGGTGCTTGTGCTCACCACGGCGGGAGACCAGGGCGCCGAGGGCGACGAAGACGTACATCGCGGCGACGGCGACACCGGTGACCTCGCTCAGGGTGTCGAGGTTGACGAAGCAGAGCACCGCTCCGGGGACGCCGACCACGAGGGTCGCCACCCAGGGGGACCCGAAGCGCCGGCCCACGTGCGAGAAGGCGCGGTTGACGGCGGTCGGCCAGGCGGCGTCGCGGGCCGAGGAGAAGACCACCCGGGAGTTCTGGATCACCATCACGATGGTGGCGTTGATGATGGCCAGGGCGATGCAGAGGCTGACGAAGGTGCCGATGCCGGAGTTGCTCCAGCTCTGCACCATGCCGGCCACGTCACCGGCGCCGAGGGTCTTCAGGTCGGGTGCGCCGAGGGTGATCGCGATCACCGGGATCAGCACGACCGCGGCACCGATGCCGAGGGTCCACAGGACCGTGCGGGAGACGTTGCGGCGCGGGTTCTCCATCTCCTCCGCGAGGTACACGGCGGTGGAGAAGCCCTGGAGGATGAAGAGCGCGGTGGCCAGTCCCGTCACGATCAGTCCGGCGGTGACGGCGGTGCTGTGTCCGTGTCCGGCGTCGATCACGGGGTGCACGAGCACGGAGGCGGAACGGTGGGTGTGGGTGAAGCCGAGGTAGGCGACGACCGCGCAGGCCACGACCTCCAGCACCAGGAAGATGCCGGTGATCCAGGCGTTGGCGCGCAGGTCGAGCAGGCCCATGGCGGTGGCGAGCAGCATCACGCCGGCGGCGGTGTACTGCGGATCGAGATGGACGATCGGCGCCAGATAGTCGGCGGTGCCGAGCGCGATGATCGGTGGCACGATCATGACGACGATCAGCGAGAGGATGAAGACCAGCCAGCCGGCGAGGCGGCCCATGAGGGTGCCGACCATCGCGTACTCACCGCCGGAACTCGGGATGAGGGTGCCGAGCTCGGAGTAGGTGAAGGCCACGCCGATACAGAGCAGGCCCGCGATGGCGATGGTCAGGGCGGTGCCGGTGCCCAGGCTGGCGAACGAGTCCGGCACGATCACGAAGAGCGACGAGGCCGGCGTCAGGCAGGAGAGTGTGAGCAGGGTGCCGCCGACCACGCCGATGGACCGGGTGAGCTTGGGCGCGGCGGCGGTTCCTTCCGCCGCACTGCGGGTGTCCCGCTCGGACGCTGCGGGGGCAACAGGCGTGTAGGGCATATCGGTTATCCGTGTCCCATCGGTGCGGGGGCCAGGAGGGGCGCCCTGTGGGGGAAGAGCGCCGTGAGCGGAAGCGCCCGGCTGACCACGGGCGCCGCTTCGATGCCCGAATAAAACCCCCGCCATCGATGTCCGTCAATACCTTGTTAAGAGTGTGAGACGACGAAATCCGTCGTCAGCGACCGTTCTGAAACATGGATCCATGCACTAACTGCTATATGGGAGCGGATTTCGCGGCACCGGAGAGTGGGTGCGGATTCTGCGCCCGGCAGCCCGAAACCGGCGCGGGATTTCCTCGCTCCCGAGCGGACGGCGTGCCCCCGGTCACTTCCCGTCGCTGCGGACCCGGGCGATGAGCAGGGCGACGTCGTCGTGGCCGTGCTCGTCGCGCAGCGCGCTCAGCAGACGGTCACACAGCCCCTCCAGGTCCCCCTCCGGCTCGGCGAGCACGGTGAGCAGGGTCTCCAGGCGGGTGTCGATGGCCTGGTCGCGGGTTTCGATCAGACCGTCGGTGTAGAGCACCAGCACGTCGCCGTCGTTCAGCGGGACCGTGGTCTGCTCGAACGGGACGCCGCCGACGCCGAGCGGGGCGCCGGTGGGCAGGTCGAGCAGCTCGGGCGGGCGGCCCGCCCGGAGGACGACGGGTGGCAGATGCCCGGCGACGGCGATCCGGCAGCGGCCGTGCTCGGGGTCGTAGACCGCGTACAGGCAGGTGGCGAAGGCCGGGTCGAGGCCGGCGGCGATGTGGTCGAGGTGGCTGAGCACCTCGGCGGGGTCCAGATCGAGATCGGCCAGCGCGCGGGTGGTGGTACGCAGCTGGCCCATGGTGGCGGCGGCGTTGATGCCGCTGCCCATGACGTCGCCGACGACCAGGGCGGTCTTGTCGCCGGCCACCGGGATGGCGTCGAACCAGTCGCCGCCGACCTCGCTGGCCGCCTGCGCGGGCTGGTAGCGGTAGGCGATCTCCATGGCCGTGGGCTGCGGCGGCCGGTGGTTCATCAGGTGGCGCTGGAGAGTGAGCGCGGTCCGGCGTTCGCTCTGGTAGGAGCGGGCGTTGTCGATGCAGACCGCCGCCCGGGCGGCGAGTTCGACGGCGAGCAGCGCGTCGTCCTCGTCGAAGGGCACCTGGTTGCGCACGCGGTAGAGCGAGAGCGCGCCGAGCACCTCGCCGCGGGCGATCAGCGGCACCGCGAGATAGGAGTGCAGTCCGGCCCGGCGCAGCAGGGCGGCGCCCTCGGCGTCGGCGGCGATGTGCGGCAGGTCGTCCTCGCCCACCTGGGCGACGAGCACCGGGCAGGCGTCGGTCACACAGCGGGTGATCAGCCGGTCGGTGTCGTAGGAGGCGATCTGGCCGGTGGGGTCGGCGGCGCGGACGGCGTCGGTGGCATAGGCCGCGGAGACCGCGAGGGCGCGGAAGCGGGCCGGGCCGCCGGTGGCGAGCGCGGCCGGGCGCCGGGCGTCCAGGACGGCGTCGAGGACATCGACCGCGGCCAGGTCGGCGAGCTCGGGGACGATGACGTCGGCCAGCTCGTGGGCGGTCTGGTCGACGTCGAGGGTGGTGCCGATGGTCGCCGAGGCGTCGGCGATCAGGGCCAGCCGCCGCCGGGCGCGGGCGGCCTCGGTGGCGGCGCTGTGCTGTTCGGTGACGTCCACGACGGAGGTGGCGAGCCCGAGGACCCGGCCGCCGGGGTCCTCCAGCCGGTAGTACGACACCGACCACGCCTGGTCGGTGTGCGGGTCGGCGGCCGTGCGGCCGAGGGTGAACTGGTCCAGCAGCGGCCGCCCGGTCTCCAGGACCTCCCGCATCCGGTCCACGATGACCTCGGTGTCGAGGAACGACAGCGCCTCCCGGACGTGCCGGCCGATGTGCCGGTCCGCGGGCAGGTCGTTGATCCGCTCCAGCGCCGGGTTGACCATGACGAAGCGCAGGTGGGTGTCCAGGACGGCCAGGCCGATCGGCGACTGGGCCACCAGGCGCACCGACAGCGCCAGGTCGCGCTCGACCCGGCGCAGGACCGACTGGTCGGTGGCGATGCCGAGGGCGTAGGTCTCGCCGCGCTCGTCCAGCAGGCGCATGTTGCGGAATTCGACCAGCCGGGTGCTGCCGTCCTTGTGCCGGACGGGGAAGACCCCGGCCCAGCTCTCGCCGCCCGCCATGACCTCGGAGAACAGCGCAAGGACGAGATCGAGGTGTTCCGGCGGGACCAGCAGCTTGGCGGCGGGCCGGCCGAGCGCCTCCTTGGCGGTCCAGCCGAAGAGTTGCTCCGCCTGCGGACTCCACAGGGCGATCCGGCCGTCCGCGTCCAGCATCACCGCGGCCACGCCCAGTACGTCGAGCAGGCCGCCGGGCTGCCCCGGTGTGGCCCCGACCGGGACGGCACCCTCGGGGAACGCGTCGGTCGCACCCATCCAGGCACTCCTTCCGCCGGTCCCCCTGGGACCGACAGCCGTGGCGCTCTCCGTACACCGGCCGATTCTCGCCGTGTTTCCGCTGCCCTCCATCATCTCTCGCCACGGGACGGCCCCGCAGGGAGAGCGGGAGCGGCAGGGCCGGAGCGCCCGGTGCGCGAGGGAGCATTATCCGCCGCGGCTGCCGGCTGGGCGACCTTGTCGACGATATTGGGGGCGAGGATTCCGGCCGTCGTGCGGGCCCGGTGGCACGGCGGGACGGGCAGGTCATGGCCGTGGTGGTGTCCCCGCGGGCCGCCGCGCCACCTCCCGGCCGGGACCTCCGAGTTGGAGATGTCGATCACCGGGGATACCCAGATCTCTAGTTGCCTCCAGCAATTAAAGATCCGCGAACGCACCCGGCGGCCGCGACCGGGCCCGCCGGCGTCAGGAGGCAGCCCGCCATCATGGGTCCACCAGGGCCGCCGGGTAACGGGACCCGGACGCTGATCGTCGACCCGCGGTACGCCAACGCGCCGCCGGGGTGACCGAGTTGGCGCCGGTGCGGGACGTCCTCGTCCTGGGCCCTGCGAAGCTCGGCTCGGACCTGCCGGAGCCGGCGGCCGAGCAGTCCGACGAGCCGTTCGCGAGCCTGGCCCGGCCGGACGTTCGGCCCGGTGCCGAGGCAGGGGGTCCGGGCGGAACGAGGCCGGCAGCATCGGCGTGCTCACCCCGGAGGACCACGACCCGGACCGGCCCGACCGGCTCCGGTCCGCGGGCAAGATGCTGCCCGGCGTCGAGGTGGCGATCCGCGACGAGTCGGGCCGCGATCTGCCGCACGGCGAGGTCTGTGTGCGCTCGGCCATGATTCTGCAGGGCCACCGGAAGCAGCCGGAGCGGACCGCCGAGGTGCTGCGGGACGGCCGGCTGCGCACCGGCGACATCGGATTCCTCGACGGCGAGGGGTACTTGACCATCGTCGACCGGATCAAGGACATGATCGTCGTGGTCGGCGGCCATGGGTACACCACCGAGCTGGAGTGCCTGCTGAACACGCACCCGCAGGCACTCCGGAGCGCCGTCTTCGGCGTCCGGGACGCCGGCCGCAGGGAGCGGGTGCACGCCGCGGTGGTGCGGGTACCGGGGAGCACGGTCGACGGGCAGGAGGTGCGCGCGACGGTGTGCGCGGACCGCGGCGCGAGGTACGAGCCGGCGCACCTCACGCTCGTCGGCGCGCTGCCGCTGACCGATGCGGGCAAGCCGGACGAGAAGGAGCTGCGCCGCCGGGCCGAGCAGGAGGCCGGCGCGGCCGGATGACGCAGTGGGGCCGCCGCAGCTCAGCGCTGCGGCGGCCTCGCTGTGCTAGTGCTGGTCAGAGCCAGCCGAACAGGCCACCGAGCCCGAAGGGACCGAAGCCGTTCCCGAAGCCGTTGCCGTAGCCGAACCCGTTGCCGTAGCCGCCGAAGCCGCCGTAGCCGCCGAAGCCGCCATAGCCGTGGTGGTGGCAGTCGTGGTGGTGGTGGTGACGGTGGTGGTGACGACCGTAGTGGTCGTGGCTGGACGAAGACGCCACCGGCTTCTGGGGAGCGGCAGAAGCCACACCCGCGAGCGGGACGACGGTGGCGGCGGCAATCGCCGCGGCGGCCACGGAGCGACCTATGATCTTGCGCATTGCGTTTCTCCTGTTTGGCAGGAAATCTGACATTTCGATGAGTACCGCGCGGAGTCCCGATCCGCGCAGACACGACGAAGAGCCACTCCAACGGCCCCAAGAATTGCTCCAGTAGTGGTAATGAAAAAGCAAAGCCGGACGGGAACGCACAGGTCAGAGTCGGATGACGACGAGCGCGGTGTCATCGGTGGCCCCGTCGGGCGGCAGCAGCTCGGCCAGCAGCGCATCGGCGAGCGTCTCCGCCCGGCGCCCCGGTGCCGGGTCAGCGAGGCGGCCAGCCGCGCCAGCCCGACGTCGATGTCCTCGCGGCGGCGCTCGATCAGCCCGTCCGTGTACAGCACCAGCACGGCGTCGTCGGCGAAGGGGGCCCGGGCCTCGGGGCGGCCCACGTGCTCAAGCCGCGCCCCCAGTGGCGGATCGGTCGCGCCGTCCAGGAACTCCACCCGGCCGTCCGGGTGCAGCAGCGCCGGCGGCGGATAGCCGGCGCTGCTGTAGGCGAGGGTGTGGGTGGTCCAGTCGATGAACGCCTCCACCGCGGTGGCGGATTCGGCGCCCTCCACCGAGCGGGCGTAGATGCCCAGCACCTCCAGCGCCTGGGCGGGCCCCGGGGTGACCAGCGTGGCGGCGCTCAGCGCACTGCGCAGCTGCCCCATGACGCAGGCGGCCTCCAGCCCGTGGCCGACGACATCGCCGACCGCCACCGCCATCCGGTCCCCGGGCAGCTCCGCCAGGTCGTACCAGTCCCCGCAGACGTTGAGCGCCCCGACCGCGGGCCGGTAGCGCACCGCGGCCCGGTGGTGCCCCACCGGGCGGGGCGCGGGCAGCATCGCGTCCTGGAGGGCCAGCACCACCAGCCGTTCCCGGGCGTGGGCCTGACGGAGCCGGTCGTTGAGCTGCTGGAGCTCCTGGGCCCGGGCGTGGAGTTCGGCCGTCATCCGCTGCAGGTCGCCGCCGTCGTCCCGCGGGGCGCCGCCCGCCCGGATGGTCTCGGTGACCTCCTCCACCCGGTGCACGATCAGCCGCACCCGCCCGTCCGCGTCGAGGACCGGTGCGTTGACGGGGCTCCAGTAGCGCTCCTCGAACACGCCCGGGCGGCCGGGCAGTTCGACGTCGTAGCGCTGCAGGGCCATGGTGTCGGTCAGGCCGGTGGCCAGCACCCGCTCCAGGGACGCCCGCAGATTGCGCGTACCGGTGGCGCCGGGGTCCTGGGGGTTGTCGGGGAAGACGTCGAAGAGGTGGTGCCCGATCACCTGGCGCCGCTGGCGGCCGGCCCGTCGCAGCAGGGCCTCGTTCGCGTCGGCGATGACGAGGTCCGGGGTGAGCAGCAGCGCGCCGCCCGGCAGCGCCTGGAAGACCGCCGCGTAATCGATCGGGAACTCGTTCACGGCCCGCCCGCATTCTCGTTCGCCACGTGCGGAAGGATCTCGTCCGGCGGGCGGCCGCGCACACCGGGCGACCGGCCGCGGGCCGCCTCCGGCGTGCGAACCGCGAGGCCGTACCGGAGGTGTACCGGCCGGGCCGGTACGGCCGTCCGGGGCATCCGGGGCCGGACCGGCCGGGGCGTCAGCGCTTGCGGGCCCGGCTCGGCTGCACCCGGGTCGGCTCCCCTGGCATCTTCGGGTGGTCGGGCGGATAGGGCAGATCGCCCAGCCCCTCGTCGGCCGCCTGCCGCTCCGCGAGGTCGAAGACGGATTCCAGCCCGAAGGCGTGGTCCGCCATGTCGGCGTGCACATCGCCGAGTTCCGCGAACCGCTGCGGCATCGTGCGCAGGTCGAAGTCCTCCGGCACGGCGTCGGACAGCTCCTCCCAGCGCAGCGGGGCGGAGACCGTGGCGCGCGGCCGGGCGCGCAGCGAATAGGCCGAGGCGATGGTGCGGTCCCGGGCCATCTGGTTGTAGTCGACGAAGATCTTCGCGCCGCGTTCCTCCTTCCACCACGCGGAGGTGACCAGGTCCGGCAGCCGCCGTTCCATGGCCCGGGCCACGGTGATCGCGGCCCGTCTGACCTCGGTGAACGTCCACTGCGGCCGGATCGGCACATAGACGTGCACGCCCCGCCCGCCGGAGGTCTTGGGCCAGCCGCGCAGCCCGTGCTCGTCGAGCAGCCCGCGCAGCTCGTGGGCGACCCGTACGGCGTCCGCGAAGTCGGTGCCGGGCTGCGGGTCGAGGTCGATCCGCAGTTCGTCGGGGTGCTCGGTGTCGTCGCGGCGGACCGGCCACGGATGGAAGGTCAGGCACCCGAGGTTGGCCGCCCAGACCACGGCGGCGGGCTCGGTCGGGCACATCTCGTCGGCGAACCGCCCGCTGGGGAAGGCGATCCGGGCGGTGGGCAGCCAGTCGGGCAGGCCCTTGGGCGCCCGTTTCTGGTAGAAGAACTCGCCCTCCACGCCGTCGGGGAAGCGCTGCATCGTGGTGGGCCGGTCGCGCAGCCCGCGCAACGCCCCGTCCGCGACCGCGAGGTAGTACCGGGCGACGTCCAGCTTGGTGAAGCCGCGCTCCGGGTAGTACGTCTTGTCCGGGTGGGACACCCGCACCGTGCGCCCCGCGACGTCCAGCTCGACGGCCTCGTTGGCCCGACCTCCGGTCATGCCTCCACGCTAGAGCGTGCCCCGGGGTTCCGCCCGGCGCGCGGGAAGCGGCCCGAGCCCTCAGGATCGGGACCATGGACCTGCCCGTCATGCCCCCGGTCTCCCCCATGCTCGCCAAGCCGGTGTCCGGCATCCCCGCCGGCATGCAGTACGAGGCCAAGTGGGACGGCTTCCGGGTCATCGTCTTCCGGGACGGCACGGAGGTCGAGATCGCCAGCCGTACGACGAAGTCGCTCAGCCGCTACTTCCCCGAGGTCATCGCGGCCGTCCGGGACGAGCTGCCGCCGCGCTGCGTCGTCGACGGCGAGATCGTCATCGCCCATGACGGCCGGCTGCACTTCGAGGAGCTGCTGGAGCGCATCCACCCGGCGGACTCCCGGGTCCGCACCCTCGCCGAGCGCACCCCGGCCTCCCTGGTCGCCTTCGACCTGCTGGCCCTGGGCTCCGACTCGCTGCTGCGCGAACCGCAGTCGGCCCGCCGGGAGGCGCTGGTGCGGGCGCTCGGAACGGCCGGGCCGCCGGTGTACACCGCACCGGCCACCACCGATCAGGAGCTGGCCCGGCGCTGGTTCACGCAGTTCGAGGGCGCGGGGCTGGACGGGGTGATCGCCAAACCGCTGGACCTGCCGTACCGGCCCGGGGACCGGGTGATGTTCAAGGTGAAGCACGCCCGCACCGCCGACTGCGTCGTGGCGGGCTACCGGCTGCACAAGAGCGGCCCGGTGGTCGGCTCGCTGCTGCTGGGCCTGCACGACGACGCCGGTCAGCTGCAGCACGTCGGGGTGTGCGCGTCCTTCCCCATGGCCCGGCGGCGCGCACTGGTCGAGGAGTTGGCGCCGCTGCGGATGGACGACGCGGAGGAACACCCCTGGGGCGCGTGGACGGACGAGGAGGCGCATGCGTCCCGGCGGATGCCCGGCGGGCCGAGCCGATGGAGCGGCGGCAAGGACCTGTCGTGGGTGCCGCTGCGCCCGGAGCGGGTGTGCGAGGTGGCCTACGACCACATGGAGGGCAGCAGGTTCCGGCACACCGCCCAGTTCCGCCGCTGGCGCCCGGACCGTACGCCGGAGAGCTGCACCTACGCCCAGCTGGAGGAGCCGGTGGGCTACGACCTGGGGGAACTCTTGCGGGGCTGACGACGAGGCCGGGGGGCGGCTCCGCCTAGCTCCCGTCCTCCTCAGGACGCCAGCGGCGCCGGCTCTCCCCCGGGGCGAGGCGGTCGACGACCTCGGCCAGTTCAGTGCAGGCCAGCTCGATCTTGCGGCGGACGGCGATCTGCTCGGTGACGATCGCCGACAGCAGCAGTGCGGTGAGCGCGGCGGAGGCGTTCAGCGCCTGCAGGTTGACCATGGCCTCCAGCAGACTCTGGCCCTCGAAGGGGCCGGTCCGGTCGGTCGACGCCGAGATCGCCAGGACGGACACCACCAGCACACAGGGCGCCGCACCGGCCAGCTGGAAGCGCAGCGCCGCCCACACGATCACCGGGAAGACCAGGAACAGCAGCGACAGCGTGCTGTGCACCACCAGGAGGGAGACGAGGACCGCGGTGGCCAGCAGCGCCGCCGCCTCGACCGACCGGACCACGGTCAGCTCCCGGGGCGGCCGCAGGGTGCGGAAGACGAGCACCAGCGGGGTGATGACGAGGACGCCCATCGCATCGCCCACCCACCACGCCGCCCACGTCCGCCAGAAGTCCCCGGCCGGCAGGTCACCGGTGATGACCTGGGTGCCGCTGCCGAAGGTCGCACTGATCACCATGCCGGCGAACGCGCCGAGAGCGACCAGCGCAACGCCGTCCCGCAGCCGGTCCAGTTCGGTCCGGAACCCCACCTTGCGCAGCATCAGACAGGCGCACACCGGGGCGAGGGTGTTGCCGGTCATGATGGCGAGGACGGAGCCGTCGAGCGGGCCGAGCGAGGCGACGACGAGGAGCGTGCCGAGGAAGTAGGCCGGCCAGGTCCACAGTCCGATCAGCAGCAGGCTGCTGAGCGCGATGCCGGTGGGCGGCCATAAGGGCGTGACCACGGCACCGGCGACCACCACCTGTTCCAGCAGCCCGATCCGGGCGGACACGTAGTAGACGGCAGCGAGGACGAGGATCGTCAGGGCTGCCGGTGCGAGACGGCGGAGTTGCTCGGTACGCACCACATCAGCCATCAGACAACGCCGGCGACCGGGCGCCGGCCACGACACGCGCGCCCCGCTCGCGCTTCACCCACTCCTGGCCGCCGGCGCCGTCGAAGCGCAGCACGAGCACCGCGGAGTCGTCGGTGTGCCCGGTCAGTTCCGCCACGCTCATCGCCGCCGCGGCGACCGCCGCCGGATCGCTGCCCGCGTTGGCTCGCACCAGCCGCATCACCTGCGTCAGCCCGGCCTCCATGGGGAACGACGGTCCCTCCACGACCCCGTCGGTGACCAGCGTGAACGCGCCCGCCATGGCGAGCCGGCGGCGGGTGACCGGGTACTCCTCCCCCGGCACGATGCCCAGCGGCAGGCCCCCGGGGTCGTCGGCGAGGCCGAACCGGCCGTCGGTGGTGGCCCAGATGGCCGGTACATGGCCGGCCCGGGCGCTGGTCAGCTCCCAGCCGGCCGGGTCGAAGCGGAGGAAGGTGCAGGTGGCGAAGAGTCCGCAGTCGACGGAGAGCAGCAGGTCGTTGGCGCGGCTGAGCACCTCGCCCGGGTCGGCGGCGGGCACGGCGACGGCCCGCAGCCCGAGCCGGATCTGGCCCATGAAGGCGGCCGCCTCCACGTCGTGGCCCTGCACGTCGCCGATGCAGAACGCCAGGGACCCGTCGGACAGCGGAAAGCCGTCGTACCAGTCGCCGCCGATGTCCAGGCCGTGCCGGGCCGGGGCGTAGGTGGCGGCGGCGCGCAGCCCGGGGAGCTGCGGCAGCCGGGCCGGCAGCATCTCGCGCTGCAGCGCCTCGGCGAGCTCCACGCGGGCCCGCTGCTTCTCGGCGCCCTCCCGCGCCTGGGCGGTCAGCCGACCGAGCGTGGCCAGCAGATCGTCGGCGCTCGCCGACCGCGGGGGACGACGCCGAAGCATGGATCGCTCCCGGGGGCATCGGTGCATGGGCCACCGCGGCGGTGCGCTCCGCGCGGCGGATCCGCGGCGGCCTCCTGGCCTGGGCTCACGGGGCTCTCGGGGGGAGCCCGCCTGTCCGGTTCATCATATTTCCGCGGGGTGACTTCCGCTTCACGACGCCGGGCCTTCGCCGGCCGCGGAGCGGTTCGCCGCCAGATGGCGGACGCCGGACCGTACGGCCCAGAAGAAGGCCCCGAGGGCGAGGACGCCCACCGTGATCGAGTCGTACGGGGCGGGCAGCCGGCCGGAGCCCTCGAAGGTGCCGAGCCCGGAGAGGGCGGTCAGGGCGAGGAGGTAGACCACCAGCCAGGCGCCGGTGCGCAGTTCGGCGGAGAGCGGACGGAGCGGCCCGGCGCCGTCGCTCTCGACGGCCGCGGTACCGCCGCGGGCGCCCGGGCGCCGCATGACGAGGAAGATCAGCAGGCCGGCAAGGACCAGCGGCAGGGCCAGCCGCAGGTCGTGCCAGCCCGACCAGTAGACGAACTCACTGGCCACGACGAAGCTGACCGGCGCGATCCAGCGCAGGCCGGGCACCCAGCCGGCGGTCTCCTCCGCCGGGTCGGCGCGGAACACCGCGACCGCCACCGCCGACGCGGCGTAGATCAGCAGGTACATGTCGCCCATGACGCTCACGATGTCCTGCCAGCCGCCGAAGGGCAGCAGGAAGACCACGATGACCAGGAGGTTGACGGCCAGCGCCCGACGCGGGACGCCGAACCGCTCGTTGACCTTCATGAAGTACCGCGGGATCGTGCCGTTCTTGGCGAGCGCGTAGGTGTGCCGGGCGTCGATGGCCACCCCGACGTACGCCGAGCCGCCGGGCGAGATCACCGCGTCCGCGTAGAGCAGGCTGGACAGCCAGTGCAGGTTGAGGATCAGGGCGAGCTGACCGAACGGCGAGTCGAAGGAGACGCCCTGCCAGCCGTGGCCCAGGAGGCTTTCGGGGACGGTGAAGAGGAACGCCAGCTGCAGCGCGAGGTACATGGCCACGGCCAGGCCGATGCCGGTGAGGACCGCCCAGGGGATGGTGCGGCGGGGGTTGCGGGTCTCGCCGGAGAAGTCCAGCGGGGCCTGGAAACCGTTGACGGAGTAGACGATGCCGCCGCCGGCCAGCGCGGTCAGGCAGGCCACGTAGCCGTACGGGGCGAAGCCGCCGTGGTCGGTGAGCCGGCCGGAGTTCCAGCCGGAGGCGAGCAGCGCGATCACCGTGACGACCGGTACGGCGATCTTGAACACCGAGATCAGGTTGTTCATCCGGGCGAACAGCCGCACCGCGTACCAGTTCAGCGCCGTCAGCAGCACGCTGAGCCCGGCGGCCAGGCCGAGCCCGCCGAGGGTGAGGGTGTGACCGTTGTAGAGGCCGGGGAGGTAGTGCGCCGCGTACTGCATGATCGCGCTGATCTCGGCCGCGGTGCCGCCCACCGACAGCAGGGTCGACCAGCCGATGAGGGTGCCGACCAGCCGGCCGCTGGCGAACAGCGGCCAGCGGACCGTGCCGCCGCCCTCCGGCCGGGACGCGCCGAGCTCGATCAGGACCAGGGCGACCAGACCGCACAGCAGACCGGCGCCGACCCAGGACAGCAGCGCCGCCGGGCCCGCCGTCTGCGCCGCGTACAAGGCCGCGAACAGCCAGCCGGAGCCGACGATGTTGGAGAAGCCGATGCCGGTCAGTCCCCAGAAGCCGAGGTCCCGGCGCAGCCGGCGCTCCTCGGCCTGGACTTCCGGCGCGCCGGCCCCGTCGGACCCCGCTGATACGTGACTCTCCGCCACAAAACACTCCTCGTCGCACTGTCCCGGCCGGGTCCGGCCGGTGTCCCGGTTGGCCGGACCCTACTTGACCGGCACCGAAGAGGAATCGCCCGTCCGCACTACGGGCCGGCGGCGGTTCAGGAGAGGCGGTCCGCGGTCACCCCGAAGGTCGCGGTCAGTCCCTCCCGGCCGGCGCCGGTGAGCCGGACCCCGCCGGTAGGTGCCGTGCCGCAGCCGGTCCAGGGCGATCATCCGGGTGGTGAGGGCGGCGCCCAGCGCGCCGGCGAGGTGGTGGCACGGCGGTGACGGAGGCCGCGCCGGGCGAGCGGAGCGGCGCCGCGGCCGCGGTGTTCAACGCCGCCCGCCGGACCGGCAGCGCACTCGGCGTGGCGCTGTTCGGCACGCTGGTCGCCGGCGGCCCGGTGACGGGCCTGCACACCTCGGTGGTCATCGGCGCCGCGGGGTTCCTCGTCGCGGCCGCGCTCGCCGAGCGCCGGATTCCGGGCATCAACCGGCGGCAGCGGGTAGGAAGGAAGACGGGAACAGACGATCGGTGCACGGGGGGGGGATCCGTCCGTGGCCGGCACACGAGGCGAGGAGAGGCCGATGACACTGCCATGGCGTGAGGACGAGAGCTGGCGCCGCCGCTACCCGCAGGCGGGCCCCGACTGGACCCAGGGCATGCCGCAGGGTCGGACGGAGCCGCTGACGCCCATGGGACGGATCGACCAGTACGGCAGGATGGGCAGCGCGCTGCGCGGCGGCTATCTCGCGCCCTGGCAGCGCAAGGTGATCCTCGGCTTCGTCCTCGGCGCCGTCGTCGTCACGGCGGTGGCGCTGCTGCTGGCCTTCTTCGGCTGACGCGGTACGGCCCGGTCGCAGCTCAGGCACACGTCCAGCAGCCCGACCAGCAGGCGGAACGGTGCGGGTGGTGCCCCGGTGCGTGCCGGCGGTCGGCCGGGCGTTCTTCCTCCGCCGGCTCCTGACCGTCGACGAGGGCCCGCAGTCCGGCGAGCCGGGCGGACAGCACGACGGTGAGCGCGGCGAGTTCCTCGGGTTCGGCATGCCCCCGTTCGATGCGGAAGGTCAGACCCGGCGGTGCTTCCTCCGGCGGACCCTGCTCGTCGAGCGGCGGCGCGCCGAACACCGTGACCAGGTCCAGCGGGATGCTGCCGGGGTCGTCCGGCCGCGGCCGGCCGTTCGGTGTCCGCGCGCCGGCCGGCGGGCTCTCGGCGGTCTGGGTGCTCTCGTCGGTGAAGGCGTTCATGTGCGGGGGTTCCTGGAGTCGGGGACGGGGCGCGGCCGGTGCCCGCCCGCCGCGTGGGTCGGCCCTGCCGGGTGCCGCACCGGCCCCGGCCCGCGCCGTGTTCGGGCAGGTCACACGGGCGACGCTAAGAGCGCCCCGGCGCCCCCGCGCGCGGGGCGGCGGTCGGCTGCGCCGATCGGGCGACCGGGCGGGGGCCCCAGGCGTGATATCCAGCGGCCAGGCCGTGTTGGTCCCGGCGCGCGCGCCCCGGGCGGCGAGCATCACGCACAGGTATGTGCAGGTGCCGGATGACGCAGTCAGGATGGGCGGGACGATGAGATGTGATCAGGCCGGAGACGGGCGTGCCGCGGCGCGGGGCGACGGGCGACGGGAATTCCTCAGGTGTGCGGCCGGCGTCGCGGGGGTGGCGGCCGCCGGGAGCCTCGGCGGCGAGGCGGTCGCCGCGGACCGGCCGGCGGCCGGGCGGCGGGACGGCCGCGGGGACCTGCCCGACCGGGTGCCGTTCCACGGCCACCACCAGGCCGGTGTGGTGACGCCCCAACAGCTCTTCGCGGGATTCGTCGGTCTCGACGTACTGGCCGAGGACCGGGACGGTCTGGTGGAGCTGTTCAAGAAGCTCACCCACCGCTCCCGGGTCCTGACGGGCGGGGTGAAGCCGCGCGACGAGCGGGTGGCGTCCGAGCGCCCGACGCCGGACTCGCTCACCATCACGCTCGGCGTGGGCGCCTCGCTGTTCGACGACCGTTACGGGCTCTCCGGGCACAAGCCGCGCCATCTCAAGGCCATGCCGGCGTTCCCCGACGACCGGCTGGAGCCGTCCCGCTGCCACGGCGACCTGTCCCTGCAGATCTGCGGCGAGCACCCGGACGCCATCGTGCACGTACTGCGCGACCTGGCGCGGGAGACGGACGGCCTGCTGCGGCCGCGCTGGCGGACGGACGCCTTCCTCAACCCGTCCCGGCCGTCCGGGGCTCGGCGCAACCTGCTGGGCTTCAAGGACGGCATCGTCAACCCGGACACCGAATCGGCCCGCGAGATGGACCGGCTGATGTGGGTGACACCGCCCTGCGGCGAACCGGACTGGGCACTGGGCGGCTGCTACCAGGTGCTGCGGCTGATCCGCTTCCACGTGGAGAAGTGGGACAAGGTGCCGTTGCGGCGGCAGGAGAAGATCTTCGGCCGGCACAAGGCGAGCGGTGCGCCGCTGGACGGCCGGCACGAGACGGACGCACCGGACTACCGCCACGACCCGCACGGCCGGATCGTCCCGCTCGACTCCCACATCCGGCTCGCCAACCCGCGCACCCACAGGACGGACGACTCCCGCTTCCTGCGGCGCAGTTACAACTACGACCAGGGCTTCGACCACACCGGCCGGATGGACCTCGGCCTGGTCTTCTGCGGCTACCAGCAGGACCCGGAACGCCAGTTCGCGACCGTCCAACGACGCCTGGAACACGAGCCGCTGGCGCGCTTCATCACCCCCATCGGCGGCGGCTACTTCTTCGTCCTGCCGGGCGTCCGCGACGAGGACGACTGGTTCGGCTCCCACCTGCTCAGGGCCTGACGGCCTCTCCTTCCCACGTACCCGTCTCTCCCGCCGCGGGTCGTCTCGCCGTTGCGCTTTGCGGCGCCGCGTACGTACCCGTCTTTCCCGCCGCGGGGCGTCTCGCCGTTGCGCCTGCGGCGGGCTGGGTTTGTGGTGGGTGCGGTGACGGGCCTCCGGGGCCGGTTGTGTGGACTGCTGACGCTTTACGTCCACACAACCGGCCCCTCCGGCCCGTCCCCTCCCGTTGGGGGAGTGTGCGGGTGAGTGGGGGCGCGCGTCGTTGAGCGAGCATCTTGTGGCGTTAGGTTTCGGGAATACCTCGCCCAGCCCGGTTGGTTGTGGCCCCGCAGGGGGCCCTCGCGACCCTTACGGGATCTGTTCGACCATCCCGTAGGGGTAGCCAGGCCCCCTTGCATGCCTCAACGCTCAGCCCCACGCACCGCATTCCTACTCCCCCAACGGGAGGGGACGGGCCGGAGGGGCCTTGTTCGTGGACGTAAAGCGTCAGCAGTCCACGAACAAGGCCCCGGAGGCCCGTCACCGCACCCGACACCCACCCAGCCCGCCGCAGGCGCAACGGCGAGAAACACCCGCGGCGGGAGAGACGAGTACGTGCGGGGCGCCGCAAAGCGCAGCGGCGAGCAACCCCCGCGGCGCCGCAGACGGCTACGTGGGAAGTCAGCAAATGCGCGGCAGTTGCTCCCCCAGCGGCAGGTCCACCACGCGCGTGCCCCCCAGGGGCGTGCGGGCCACGACCATGCCGGGGTGGGTTGCCACGGTCTCGCCGATGATCGTCGCGCTCGCACCCAACGGGTGCCCCCGCATCGCGTCCAGTACCGCGTCGGCGTGCTCGCGTGGGACAAACGCCACGAGCTTGCCCTCGTTGGCGACGTACATCGGGTCCAGGCCCAGGATGGCGCAGGCGTTGGCGACCGCGGGCGGTACGGGGACGGCGCGTTCCTGGATGACGATGCCGGTGCAGGACGCGGAGGCGATCTCGCACAGCGCCGCGGCCAGGCCGCCGCGGGTGGGGTCGCGCAGGACGTGCAGGTCAGGGGTGACCGCCAGCATGGTCTCGACGAGCCCGCCGAGCGCCGCGCAGTCGCTCTCGATCTCCACGCCGAACTCCAGGCCCTCGCGGACGCTCATGATGGCCACGCCGTGCACGCCGATGTCGCCGCTGACGATCACCACGTCACCGGGGACGACGCGCTGCGGGCGGAGGTCGACGCCTTCCGGGATCAGCCCGATGCCGGCGGTGTTGATGTAGACGCCGTCGCCGTGGCCCGCCTCGACGACCTTGGTGTCCCCGGTGGCCACCTCGACCCCGGCGACCCGGGCGGCCGCGCCCATCGCATCGGCGACCCCGGCGACCACCGGCATCTCCACGCCCTCCTCC
Source organism: Streptomyces sp. NPDC107765 (assembly GCF_055657085.1). NCBI lineage: Bacteria > Bacillati > Actinomycetota > Actinomycetes > Kitasatosporales > Streptomycetaceae > Streptomyces > Streptomyces sp. NPDC107765. Next base: position 948,967 of record NZ_JBVKBL010000001.1, read on the forward strand.
AGGATGAAGCCGCAGGAGAGGTAGGCGGCCCGGGCGCCGCTCATGGCGAGGTCGTTGACGGTGCCGTTGACGGCGAGGTCGCCGATGCTGCCGCCGGGGAAGAACAGTGGCCGGACGACGAAGGAGTCGGTGGAGAACGCCAGGCGCGCGCCGCCGAGCGAGACCGCGGCGGAGTCGCCGAGCTGGGCGAGGACCTCGCCGCCGAAGGCGGGCACGAAGATCTGCTGGACGAGCTCGGCGGAGAGCGCGCCGCCCCCGCCGTGCCCCATGACGACCCGTGGCTGGTCGCGCAGCGGGGTGGGGCAGGTCCAGCCGGAGATGTCGACGGTGGGCAGTCCCCGGTCGGCCGGGGTGGGGGCGTCGGCGGGGCGGGACGCGTGCGACGTCGTCAGCGGGGTGTGCGGGGTGTCAGGCAACGGGGCTCGCCTCCAGCGGGGTGGGTGGGGTGCTGAGTCGGCGGTACAGGTAGTAGGCGGCGCACGCGCCCTCGCTGGAGACCATGGTGGCGCCCAGCGGGGTGCGCGGGGTGCAGGTGGTGCCGAACGCCTCGCACTGGTGCGGTTTGATGAGCCCTTGCAGGACCTCGCCGCTGCGGCAGGCGGCCGGTTCGCGGGTGGCGATGCCCTCGACGGAGAAGCGGTGTTCGGCGTCGTAGTCGCGGTAGCGCTCGGAGAGCCGCCAGCCGCTGGCGGGGATGGTGCCGATGCCGCGCCAGGTGCGGTCGGTGACCTCGAAGACGTCCTGGAGCATGGCCTGCGCGGCGGGGTTGCCCTCGCTGCGGACGGCGCGCGGATAGGCGTTCTCCACGGTGTGTTCGCCGCGCTCCAGTTGGCGGACGGTGCGGCGGATGCCTTCCAGGATGTCCAGCGGTTCGAAGCCGGTGACGACGATCGGGACCCGGAAGCGTTCGGCCAGTGCGGGGTACTCCGCCATGCCCATCACGCTGCACACATGGCCGGCGGCGAGGAACGCCTGGACCCGGCAGCTGGGCGAGTTCATGATCGCCTCGATGGCGGGCGGGACCCGGACGTGCGAGACCAGCATGCTGAAGTTGCGGATGCCGAGCTTGCGGGCCTGATGGACCGTCATGGCGTTGGGCGGGGCGGTGGTCTCGAAGCCGACGCCGAAGAACACCACCTCGCGGTCCGGGTTCTGCTGGGCGGTCTTCAGCGCGTCGAGCGGGGAGTACACCACCCGTACGTCGCCGCCCTCGCCGCGCACCTGGAACAGGTCGCGGTCGCTGCCGGGGACCCGGAGCATGTCGCCGAAGGAGCAGAAGATCACGCCCGGGCGGGAGGCGATCTCCAGCGCCTTGTCGATCACCTCCAGCGGGGTGACGCACACCGGGCAGCCGGGCCCGTGGATCAACTCGACCTGTTCGGGCAGGAGTTGGTCGATGCCGTGCCGGATGATGGTGTGCGTCTGGCCGCCGCAGACCTCCATCAGGGCCCACGGCCGGGTCGCCGTGGCCCGGATGTCGTCCAGCAGCCGGCGGGCCAGCTCGGGGTCCTGGAATTCGTCGATGTACTTCACTTCCGCGCCTCCCGCGCCGTGTCGCCGCCGACGGCCGCAGGTGCGGCGCCCGCCTCCGCGGCCGCCGCCTCCCAGGGGTCGCCGAACTCCTCCTGGAGCAGCCCCAGTTCTTCGAAGAGGGCCAGGGTCTGGCGGGCCGAGTCCTCGTCCAGGCGCTGCAGCGCGAAGCCGACGTGGACGATCGCGTACTCGCCGACCTGGAGGTCGGGGACGTACTCCAGGCACACCTCCTTGACCACCCCGCCGAAGTCGACGGTGGCCATCCGGGTGCCGTCCCGTTCCTCGATGTCCAGTACTTTGCCGGGTACCGCCAGGCACATGGGCCTCTCCTCGTCATCAAGCGTCGTCCGCCGCGGCCGCGGCGCCGTTCAGGGCACGCCCACCCCGCCGTGCACGGGTGCGGTGCGCGCCGCCACGACGATCTGGCCGAGCGCCAGGCCGCCGTCGTTGGGCGGGACCCGGCGGTGACGCAGCACGGTGAAGCCGTCCTGGCCGAGCAGCCGGGCGGCGGCCTCGGCGAGCAGCGTGTTGGCGAACACCCCGCCGGTCAGGACGACGGTCGTCAGGCCGGCGCGTTCCCGGGCCAGCGCGCAGCAGCGCCGTACGAGTCCGGCGACCGCGGTGTGGAAGCGGGCGGCGATCAGTGCCGGTGCGGTGCCGGCCCGGAGGTCCGCGACGACGGCCGCGAGCAGCGGCGCCGGGTCGGCGACGGTGTCGGCGGCCGCGCGGTCCGCCGGGGCGTCGGTGCCGGTGCGCAGGGCGAAGGCGTAGCCGGGCGCGGGGTCCTCGCCGGCGGTCAGGGCCGCGGCTTCGAGGGCGAGTGCGGCCTGCGCCTCGTATCCGGCGTGGTGGCAGATCCCGGCCAGGGACGACACCGCGTCGAAGAGGCGGCCCATGCTGGAGGTGGGCACGCAGTTGAGGTCGCGTTCGAGCTGCCGGGCGAGCAGCCGCCGTTCGTCGGGCGGGCAGACGGCGACCGGCGGGAGGTCCGCGGACCAGTCGATGCCGGCCGCGCGCAGATGGGCCAGCGCCATCCGGTAGGGGCGGCGTACGGCGGTGTCGCCGCCGGGCAGCGGTACGTAGGCGAGGCGGCCGAAGCGGCGGTAGCCGTCGTAGTCGGCGAGCAGGATCTCGCCGCCCCAGACGGCCTGGTCGTCGCCGTAGCCGGTGCCGTCGAAGGCGACGCCGATGACCGGGTGGCTGCCGTCGAGGCCGTGTTCGGCCATGGCCGCGGCGATGTGCGCGTGATGGTGCTGGACGCGGACCAGCGGACGGCCGTCGGTGTGCCGCTGGGCCCACTGGCCGGAGCGGTAGCCGGGGTGGCGGTCGGCGGCGAGGAGCTGGGGGCGGACCCCGGTGACCGTCTCCAGGTGTGCCTCGGCCCGTTCGAAGGCGAGCTGGGTGGCGAGGTCGTCCATGTCGCCGATGTGCGCGGACAGCCAGGCGCGGCGGCCCTCGGCCAGGCAGAGCACGTTCTTCAGGTCACCGCCGACCGCGAGCACGGGGCGGACCGGCACCGGGAGCGGGACCGGGAACGGGGCGTAGCCGCGGGAGCGGCGGACGAACAGCGGCTCGCCGTCGTCGGTGACCCGGACCACCGAGTCGTCGCAGGGGACGCGGATCTGACGGTCGTGGGTGAGCCAGGCGTCGGCGAGTCCGGCGAGCCGCCGCACGGCGTCCTCGTCGTCGGTGACGATCGGCTCGCCGGCGAGGTTGCCGCTGGTCACCACGAGCAGCCGGGGGCCTCGGGGGTCCCCCCGAGGGTCGTCGGGCAGTCCGAGCAGCAGGTGGTGCAGCGGGGTGTACGGCAGCATGACGCCCAGGTCGGGGCTGCCGGGGGCGACCGCGGGGGACGGTACCGGCGCGTCCGGGGCGGGCGGTGCGGGGTGCGGGCTGCGGCGGAGCAGGACGATGGGGCGCTGGGGTCCGGTGAGCAGTGCGCGTTCCGCGGGCCGGATGCGTACCAGGTGGGCGAGGTCGTCGATCTGACGGGCCATCAGGGCGAAGGGTTTGTCGCCGCGGGCCTTGCGGCGGCGCAGCAGGGCGACGGCGGTGTCGTCGGTGGCGTCGCAGACCAGGTGGTAGCCGCCGAGGCCCTTGACGGCGACGATCGCGCCGGCGGCGAGCAACTGCCGGGTGGCGGCGACCGGGTCGGGGTCCGGTGCCGGCCGCGGCGCGGCGGTGGGGTCGTCGGGGTCGGCGAGCAGCAGCCGCAGCCGGGGGCCGCAGTCGTGGCAGGCGATCGGCTGGGCGTGGAACCGCCGGTCGGCCGGGTCGGCGTACTCCCGTGCGCAGCGCGGGCACATCGGGAAGCGGTCCATGGTCGTCCGGGCCCGGTCGTAGGGCAGCGCGGTGACGATGGTGAAGCGCGGACCGCAGTGCGTGCAGGTGATGAAGGGGTGGCGGTGGCGGCGGTCGGCCGGGTCGGCCAGTTCGGCCAGGCAGGCGTCGCAGGTGGCGGCGTCCGGTGCGACCAGGGTGCGGGAGGGGCCCTGGCCGTGGGAGGGCAGGATGCGGAATCCGGTGTCGCCGGTGGCGGCGAGGTCCTCGCCCTCCACGGCGTCGACGACGGCCAGCGGGGGTGCTTCGCCGGTGATCCGGGCGCCGAAGGCGGCGAGTGCGGCGGGCGGGCCCTCGACCTCGGCGAGCACGCCCTCGCCGGTGTTGGTCACATGGCCGGCCAGGCCCAGTTCGGTGGCGAGGCCGTGGACGAACGGGCGGAAGCCGACGCCTTGGACGACGCCGCGCACGGTGATCCTGCGGCGTGCGGTGACCGGGGCGGGGGCGCTCGCGGGGGCCCGGTCGACCTGCCCGGTGGTCATGAGCGGCTCGACGCCACGGTGCCGAGGTCGGCGGAGTGCTCGTCGCACGGCTGGGGTTCGTCGTCGTCGTGGACGTGGTGGGAGGTGCGGGTCATGACGGGGATGTGGACCGGCGCGCCGTCGCGGGCCGCCAGTGCCCGGTCCAGCAGTACTCCCTCGCCGACGCCCTGGCGCACCGAGGTGAGGTGCACCTCGACGCCGGGGTTGACCCGTTCGACGTTGGCGCGGAACTCCTCCTCGTCGAAGGAGACCGCCTCGGCGATGTCGGTCTTGGTGACCACGACCAGGTGGGCGAGGCCGAAGGCGGTGGGGTACTTCAGCGGCTTGTCCTCGCCCTCGGTCACCGAGGCCAGCACCACGCGCAGGGTCTCGCCGAGGTCGTAGGAGGCCGGGCAGACCAGGTTGCCGACGTTCTCGATGAACAGCAGCCGGGTGTCGGCGGGGAGCCAGTCGTGGAGGTGCCCGCCGAGCATCTCGGCCTCCAGGTGGCACAGTCCGTCGGTGAGGATCTGTTTGACGGGTACCTCGGAGCGGGCCAGGCGGACGGCGTCGTTCTCGGTGGCCAGGTCGGCGGTGAGCGCGGCCACCGGGATGCCGCGTTCGCGGGCGAGGGTGAGTTCGCGCTCCAGGAGGGCGGTCTTGCCGCTGCCGGGGCTGGAGAGCAGGTTGACCAGCGCGGTGCCGCGGGCCGCGAGGTCCTCGCGCAGGGTGTGGGCGCAGGCGTCGTTCTTGGCGAGAACCGCCTGTTGCAGGTCGACGACACGGCACATGGTTCAGCGCTCCTGGGAAATCGGTGGGTGCGGCACGGTGTCGTGCCAGCACACACGGACGATCTGCAGTTCACGGCCGGACAGCAGCTCGGTGTCCGTTCCGCCGCAGCCCGGGCAGGTGAGTCGCGGGGGCATGCCGGGCGGCCAGGTCCGGGCGCAGGCGCCGCAGCGGGCCTGGGCCGGTACCGGTTCGATGTCGAGTTCCGCGCCCTCCAGCACCGTGCCGGCGCAGGCGAGCTGGAAGGAGAAGGTCAGTGCGTCGGGGACCACTCCGGCCAGTTCGCCGACCTGGAGGCGGACGCTGCGCACCGCGGTGGCCCCGGCGGGCCGGGCCGCGCCGTCGACCTGGTCGACGACCGCGAGCGCGATGGACATCTCGTGCATCGGTCCCTCTCTGCTGCGGGACTAAGGGGTGCCGCCGGGCCGGTCCGCGGATCCGCGCGGGCCCACCCCGGGCCCTTGAGCTCATTAGACGGCGCGGGCACGGGAGCGCTGGGGTGCCTCGCCGGGGCGGCGCTGCGGCGTCCTTCGTTCGGTGCAGCGCCGCCGCGGTCACATCGCGCGGATGCGCAGATAGCGCTTGATGTCGGGCAGGTTGCTCTTCAGGGCGAAGGCGAGCACGGCGGCGGCCGCCGTGCCGAGGATCAGTTTCAGCATGGGGTGGTGCTCCTCTCGGTGGTGTCCGCGTCGGTGTACGCGTCGGTGCCCGTGTCTGCGCCTTCGTCCGCGTCTGCGTCTGCGTGCGGGTCCGCGTGCGCGTCGGCCCCGACCAGCCGCAGGATCAGTTCCACGGCCTCGTCGACCGCGGCTTCGACCGGGTCGCTCAGGCCGATCCCCTCGGCGGTGTCGGCCGGTTCGCAGCCGACGACGAGGACGCGCCGGGGCGGGCGGCCACCGGTGCCGGCGCTGAGCGTGTCGAGTAGCGCGAGCACCGCGTCGGGGGTCATGTGGTGGGCGTCGAGGGCGGCGGCCCGCGGGCGCGGGGTGTCCGGTTCGGTGGCGTCGAGGAGGTGGACGGTGCCGGGTTCGGCGCCGCGGGCGGTGGCGTCGACGAGCAGCACCGTGTCGTAGCCGTCCAGCATCTGGTAGGCGAGGTGGACGCCCCGTACGCCGGTGTCGACGATCTCCACGCCGGCCGGGAGGGGGTGTTCGCCGAGCCGGCGGACGGCCTCGACGCCGAATCCGTCGTCGCCGAGGAAGATGTTGCCGACGCCGGCGATCAGCGTCTTCTCGGGCGGCCGGACGGCGCCGGGGGCGGGGGCGCTCACATGTCCTCCAGGAGAGCGAGTTCATCGGGCTGGAAGTAGAGGAAGCGGCCTTGTTCGCGCCGGATGTCGGCGCCCGGGTCGTCCTCCAGCGTCACCGCGAGGTGCACCCCGCCGTCCACGTCGTGCAGCACGGCCTCGACGAGGGCGGTGCGGCCGTGCAGGAAGAGGTCCTGGGCGTCGGTGCGGCGCCGGCCGGGCTTCAGCAGCACTCGGCTGCCGGCGCCGACCGGCCGTCCGTCGATGCTGATCCGGTCGGTGGCGGGGTCGACGTCGCGGTCGCCGCCCGGGTCCCACCAAGGGGTGCCGGGGCGGGTGCCGGGCACGTCGGGGGCCTGGTCCCCGGGCGCCTCCGGGCCGGGCCCGGTGACCTCGCGCAGTGCGCGTACGGCCCCGTGCAGCCGGTCCAGGACCTCAGGGGGCATGGTGTCGGCGAGTGCGATGACGTCGGCGGCGCGCGGGTCGGTGCCGCGGGCCTCACGCTTCTCCTGGTCGGTGAGGGCCGCGGTGCGCAGGGCGAGGATCTCGTCGATCTCCAGGGCGTCGTAGAGCGCGCCGGGGCTTTCGGGGGCGACGGCCGGGTGGTCCTCCAGGATGATCGGTGAGGACAGGACGACGTCGGCGCGGCCCGGTTCGCCGGCCAGGACCGGCCAGGTGTGCTCGTTGCGGCAGGACGCGACGGCGGCGCGGGCCCATTCGGGCGGGTCGGTCAGGGACAGGAAGCGGCCGGCGCTCAGGCCGAGGAAGAGGTGGGCGCCGATCAGCGCGTGCGGCAGTGCCGCGGTCCGGTCCGTGGTGCCGGAGGGGGTCCAGTCGCCGGTGTTCTCGACGGTCGCGGTCAGCCGCAGCGCGGCGTACGGTCCGTCGAGCGGGCTCGCGGTCAGCCGGATCCGCCCGTCGATCCGGGCGCGGCGGCGCACCAGCCGGCCGATGAGGCGTCCGTCGGCGTCGTGCACCGGCTCGGTCTCCTCGCTCGCCGGCCGGGTGAACGGCAGGGTGCGGCCGGCGCCGGTCAGTTCAGTGACGGCGGCGTCGAGGGTGAGGCGTTCCTCGGTGGCCTCGTCCCAGGGGACCAGCACCCGGTCGGGCAGTTCCAGTTGGTCGACGGTCTCGAACTCACCGTCGGGGCGCAGGCGTTGGACGGTGCGGCGCTGGGCGTGCAGGAACCGCAGTTCGGCCGAGAGCCGGGCACCGGGCTTCGGTTCCATCAGGCATTCGGTGCGCTGGTGGGAGTGTTCGGCGCCGGCGGCGGTCCAGCCGGGTGGGACGAGGACGCCGAACTGCCAGCGCAGCCGGTTCTTGGCGGCGGAGGCGCGGTACGGGTAGAGCACATAGCCCTCGAACAGCACGGCGTCCGCCACCTGGCGGGCGGCGGCGAAGCGGTCCGTCGTCCCGTCGGGCCGGGTGCCGGTCGTCATGGGGCGGTCCTCTCGGCGAGCGGGCGGGCGGCGGTGCCGGGGAGCGGCCGTGCGTGCCGGGCGGGCGGTGGGGGCGGCGGGTCGTCGCCGGCCGCGGCGAGCAGCGCCTCGACGGCCTGCTGCCAGGAGGGCAGGGCGTGCCGGGAGCGGTAGGCGAGCAGCGCGTCGAGGGTGGTGCGGGGCAGCCGCAGCCAGCCGCAGCCCGGGAAGTGGGTCTCGATCATTTCCTGCCAGACCGTCACCGGCATCCGCACCTGTGCTTCCTTGTGCCAGGGGACGGGGTGGACCCGGAAGCCGCCGGCACCGGCGAAGACGGTGCCGGAGAACAGCAGCAGCAGCGGGACCTCGCCGTCGGCGAGTGCGTGGAAGTAGCGGCCGGCCGCGACGTCGAGGTCGTAGCTGCAGGGGACGGGCAGCTCGATCTCGGTGGTGCCGGTGAAGCCGGGGACGACGTGGGAGACGTGGGCGAACTGGAGGGGGTGCAGGGTGCTGCTCCAGCGGGAGCGGTCGCCGAAGAGGTCGGCGAGCGCCTCGGCCTCGTCGGGCCGGTAGTCGCGGCGGGCGGGTTCGATCCGGATCTGGCAGCGCAGCGCGACGGCGTGCACCCGGTCCGCGGGGTCGGTGGTGGACAGGCGCAGCCGGAAGAGGAGGGTGGGGGCGGCGGCGCGGCGGTCGGCGCGGACGCCGGTGCAGTCGAAGGACAGCTCGGTCACGGCCGGTCGTCCTCCCTCGGTTCGCGGGCCCGGCGGGCGACCGTGGTGAAGAAGTCGGTGAGTGCGGCGCGGGCTTCGGCGCCGCCGTCGAAGCCGTGCCACAACAGCCGCATCCGGCCCACGAGTTCGTAACAGATGTCGATCGGTACGAGGTAGCAGTCGGTGCGGTCGTCGGCGCGGCGCAGCAGCAGGGCCTCGACGTCGGGCTGGAGGAGCGGGGCGAGGCGGCTGCCCGCGAGGACGGTTTCCCAGGCGGCGGGGTCGAGTTCGCTCTCGGTGGCGCCGGCCGGGCTGGGGTAGAGCGCGACCAGCCGGTCCAGGCCGGTGTGGCGGAGGAAGAAGGCGACGCCGACGGGGATCCGCAGCAGGTCCCAGGCCGCCTCGTCGAGGGTGTGGCCGGGGTCGGTGAGATAGCGGTCGGGGACGGTGCAGAACCGTCCGCGGCCGGCGCCGGCGTGTTCGAAGAGCAGGGCGCAGGGCGTGCAGGCGCAGGCCAGGGCCCGGCGTTCGGTGTCGACGAGGTGGCGGTGGTTGTGTTCGGCGAGCACCACGCCGCACAGTTCGCAGCGTTCGGGGGCGGCCGGGGCCGGGGCGCGGAAGCGGCGCAGCCCGCGGTGGGCGGTGTGCGGTCCCAGGCGGGTGGCCACCGGCTGACGGCCGGTCATGAGGCGGTGGCGGGGGCCGGCGGCCGGCGGGAGATCTGCAGCAGGACCGGCTCGTCCGCGGCCGGTTCCGCCTCCCACTCGACGGTGCTGACCTCGGGGGCGAAGCTGCTGACCGCTGCTTCCACGGCCTGCCGGCCGGTTCCGTCCGCGCCGGAGCAGCCGCAGCCGCCGGAGTCGGCCGCCCGCAGCCGCAGCGTGCCGGTGTCCGGGTCGAAGCCGGCGGCCTCGGCGGGGTGCCGGCCCCGGACGCTCTCCAGGGCCCGTCCGATGCGGGCCTCGGTGTCCTCGGGGTGCAGGTCGTGCAGTGCGAGCAGGCTGGTGACCAGGGGGTCGCCGAGCAGCGCGGTGCGCAGTGCGGGGTGCGGGCCGGTGCCGTCCGGGGTGCGCTCCAGGTGGTGCATGATGCGGGCGAGCCCGGCGCCGTAGAAGTCCATCAGGACGCGGACCAGTTCCTCGGCGGCGGCGCCGGTCTCGTGGTCGGCGTTCCGGGTGAGCCGGTCGAGCACCTCCTCGACGCGGCGGCCGGCCTCCTCGGCGCTCGGGGCGGCGGGCGGTGCCTGGCGGTCGGTGGGGGCGCTCATCCGGCCAGTCCGCTCAGGCCGGTGGGCACGTGCTCGGTCCGGACGGTCCGGCCGTCGCCGACGTACATGTGGACGCCGCAGGGCAGACAGGGGTCGAAGCTGCGCACCGCGCGCATGATGTCGATGCCCTTGAAGGTCTCCGGGGGGTTCTCCTCGAAGATGGGGGTGTTCTGCACCGCGTCCTCGTAGGGGCCGGGGGTCCCGTAGCTGTCGCGGGTGCTGGCGTTCCACGGTGTCGGCGGGTACGGGTGGTAGTTGGCGATCTTCCCGTCCCGGATGACCATGTGGTGCGAGAGGACGCCGCGGACCGCCTCGGTGAAGCCGACGCCGATGGACTCGTCGGGGACCTCGAACTTCTCCCAGGTCCGGGTGCGTCCGGCGCGGACCTCCTCCAGGGCCTGTTCAGCGAAGTGCAGCGCCATGGCGGCGGTGTACGCCTGGAAGTAGGTGCGGGCGCGGTTGCGTTCCAGGGCGTTGCTCCACTTGGGGATCCGCCACTCGAAGCGGGCCTCGGGGCGGGTGAGGCTGCGCGGCAGGTCGATGACGACGCTGTGGCCGGTGGCCTTGACGTAGGGGGTGTCGACGAGTCCGGAGAGCGCGGTGGACCACAGCCGGGCGATCGGTCCGCCGCCGGTGTCCAGCGCGAGGTGCTCCTTGCCGTCGAACCAGCGCGGGGACATCACCCAGCTGTATTTGTCGGCGAAGTCGCGCTTCTGCGGGGCGGGGATGGTGTGCTGGTTCCACGGGTGGCGGGCGTCGACGGGGTTGCCGAGCGGGTCGTGGGTGACGAACTTCTCCTGGTCCGCCCAGTCCTGGTAGTAGGAGCTGCCCAGCAGGATGCGGATGCCGAGGTTGATCTCGGTGAGGTCGTTGGTGATGAGTTTGCCGTCGACGATGATGCCGGGGGTGACGAACATCTTCCGGCCCCAGTCCGTCATGTTGCGGTAGGTGAAGTCGCAGTGGTCGGGGTCGTTGAACGCGCCCCAGCAGCCGAGCAGGACGCGCCGCCGGCCGACCTCCTCGTATCCGGGCAGCGCCTCGTAGAAGAAGTCGAAGAGGTCGTCGTGGAGCGGGACGACCCGCTTCATGAATTCGACGTAGCGCATCAGCCGGCTGAGGTAGTCGGTGAAGAGCTGGACGCTGGCGATGGTGCCGACGCCGCCCGGGTAGAGCGTGGAGGGGTGCACATGGCGGCCCTCCATGAGGCAGAACATCTCCCGGGTGTAGCGGCTGACCTGGAGCGCCTCGCGGTAGAACTCGCCCTCGATGGGGTTGAGGGAGCTCATGATGTCGGCGATGGTGCGGTAGCCGTGGTCGCCGGCGTGCGGGGCCTCGGTGCGCCGGGCGAGTTCCCAGACGCCCGGGTTGGTCTCGCGGACCATCTTCTCGCAGTAGTCGACGCCGACCAGGTTCTCCTGGAAGATGTTGTGGTCGAACATGAACTCCGCGGACTCGCCGAGGTTGATGATCCACTCCCCCAGGTGCGGCGGCTTGACGCCGTAGGCCATGTTCTGGGTGTAGACCGAGCAGGTGGCGTGGTTGTCACCGCAGATGCCGCAGATCCGGCTGGTGATGAAGTGCGCGTCGCGCGGGTCCTTGCCGCGCATGAAGACGCTGTAGCCGCGGAAGACCGACGAGGTGCTGTAGCACTCCGCGACCCGCTTCTGCTTGAAGTCGATCTTGGTGTGGATGCCCAGGCTGCCCACGATCCGGGTGATCGGGTCCCAGGACATCTCCGTCAGACCGCTGCCGTCACCGGCCGCCTCAGTCGTCGGTGCCATCGTGTGTGCCGTTGCCCTTCTGTAGGCGGGAGGTGGGGTTGGACGGGGCGGCGGGGGCGCCGGACGGTGAGCGGGGCCGGGCCGGCCGCTCAGGGGGCCGTACGGTCACCACGGCCTGCGGAATCCGGTGGTCAGTTGGTCGCCGCGGTGCCGCCACTTGGGTTCCTGGTCGACGGTCTTGGCCGTGATGTCGCGCAAGCGGCGGACGACCCCGCCGTACGCGGCGCTGGCGGTGCTGGAGAGCTTGCTGCCGGGCGGCTCGTCCATGAACGGCATGAACTTGTCGGGGAAGCCGGGCATGGTGCAGGCGATGCAGATGCCGCCGACGTTGGGGCAGCCTCCGATGCCGTCCATCCAGCCCCGCTTGGGCACGTTGCATTTGACCACGGGACCCCAGCAGCCGATCTTCACCAGGCACTTCGGCGAGTCGTAGGCGGTGGCGAACTGGCCCTGCTCGTAGTAGCCGGCGCGGTCGCAGCCCTCGTGGACGGTGGCGCCGAAGAGCCAGGTGGGCCGCAGCTGGTCGTCGAGCGGGATCATCGGGGCCGCGCCGACGGCCTGGTAGAGCAGGTAGACCAGGGTCTCGGCGAAGTTGTCCGGCTGGATCGGGCAGCCGGGCACGCAGACGATCGGGATGCCGGCCTTGGACTTCCAGTCCCAGCCCAGGTAGTCGGGCACGCCCATGGCGCCGGTCGGGTTGCCGGACATCGCGTGGATCCCGCCGTACGTGGCGCAGGTGCCGATGGCGACGACGGCGAGGGCCTTGGGGGCGAGCCGGTCGATCCACTCACTGGTGGTGATCGGCTGGCCGGTCTCCGGATCGTCGCCGAAACCGCACCAGTAGCCCTCCGGCTTGATGGCCTCGTTGGGGATGGACCCCTCGATGACCAGCACGAACGGGTCGATCTCGCCGCGCTCGCCCTTGAAGAACCACTCGATGAAGGTGTCCGCGCCGCCGACCGGCCCGCATTCGAAATCGATCAGCGGCCAGTGGACGGCGACCTTGGGCAGGCCGGGCAGCACGCTGAGCGCGATCTCCTCGATGCTGGGCTGGGTCGCGTTCGTCAGCGACACCGAGTCACCGTCGCAGCTCAGGCCGGCGTTGATCCAGAGGATGTGGATCGGCGGCTGGTCCTCGGTGGACGGCTTTCCGTCCGCGGCGGACTGGGGAGCCACGCTCGATGCTGCGGACATGGGGCCTCCTCGGCGGATCTACAACGAAAGCCTCATATGGGGCTTCCGTTCACCTTGGTAACACCCCGCGTGGTCCGCGGCCGGTTGTCCTGGGCCGTTGCGGTGATGGCCCGGAAAAGGGTCGAGGGCGCCCGGAGCACCGGGCGCCCTCAACAAACTGTGCCGGCCGTCAGCCCAGCGAACCGGCCTGCACCGCGGTCACGTCGAACCGGCCGCCGCACACCCGCAAGCCGCGGCTGCCGGTGGTCATCGACTCCTTGGAGCCGGGCGGGTAGACGAAGACGATCTGCGAACGGCTCCAGCAGGGGGTGTCCGACACGCCCTCGTTGACGGTGTGCAGCACCGCGTGCGCGCTCTGCCCCGGCTGGAGACGGACCGCACCGCCCGGGCCGCCCTCGCGGGTGGCGGGCTTGCCGACCGGGGAGCCGTCCCGCTGGATCAGCGAGACACCGGGGAAGCCGCGCAGCGTACAGGCCTTCTTGCCCTTGTTCGTGAAGACCAGGGGGTAGCGGATGTTGCCCGCGCCGATGTCGGAGGCGCCCAGCCGCAGCGACATGTTGGCGGCGGTGCAGCGGTCCGACGCCGTCATGGCGGAAGCGCGCGACTGCGTGGTGCCCGGCACGTTGCCCTTCGCCTTGCTGCCGGCGGATGCCGAATTCGCCGAGGGCCGCTCGCCACCGGCCGACTGCTGGGCGCCGCCGGTCGTGCTGCCGGACGGCTTGGCACCGCTGCCGGCCTCCTGGGAGGTGGCGGGTGCGGCGGCCGACGAGGGGCGGGAGGCGGCGCCGGTCCCGTCCTGGCAGGCGGTGAGCGTGAGCGCCGCGACGGCGATCAGCGATCCGGCGGCGACACGGCGGCCACGGCCGAGTGTCTTGGTGGTGAGCGACATGAGTGTCTCCCCCTCGTCTGGTAGGTGCGAGCTCGTCGTTTGGTTGCGTACGGTCCGTCCGTTGCTCTTCCAGCGTGGCCCCGGGCGTTGCCGGTCCGCTAACGAGGCACTAACACACCACTAACGAGCCGGCCCGGGCGGCGCGCCGATACCCCCGGCACATCTTTGACCAGCCGGGATTCCGGGGCGCCGCTCAGGCTCGCAGAAAATCCCCGAGTTGCGGACGCGGCACCACCAGGTTCGGCCTACTTCCCGGGTCCCTGGCCGGCTCCGATGGCCGGCGGATCGGCGACCGGGTTGCCGTAGAAATCCCGGTTACCCCCGTTCGGCACCGTTACGCCCGCCCCCCGCGCCGGGGAGCCGGCCCGCGGCCGGGCGCTCCTTCCGTTCCCCCCGGTCCCGCTCCGCCCGGTTGACGGCCGCGAGCACGGCCCGCAGAGAGGCGGTCAGGACGGAGGTGTCCCGGCCCGCGCCCCAGTACGGGACGCCGCCGATGCGGCAGCGGACGTAGGCGACGGCGGCGCTGTCCGGCCCCGAGGTGAGGGCGTGTTCGGCGTAGTCGAGGATCTCGGCGGGGTGGCCGGCGGCCGCCAGCGCCGCGGTGAACGCGGCGAGCGGACCGTTTCCGGTGCCCTCGGCCTGCCGGGCGTCCTCAGGGCTCCCGGCGCGGCCCAGCGTGCAGCGGATCCGGTGCTCACCCGGCACGGACTCGGTCGCGGTCCAGGAGTCCAGGGTCAGCGGCCCCTCCTCCCCCGGGTCGAGATAGCTGCCGCGGAACAGTTCCCACAGCTCCTTGGGGGTCGCCTCCTGCCCGCTGTCGTCGGTCGCCCGCTGGACCACGCGGGAGAAGTCCGGCCGCATCCCCTGCGGCAGGTCCAGCCCGTGGTGCAGCCGCAGCAGATGCGCGATCCCCCCTTTGCCCGACTGGCTGTTGACCCGGATGACCGCCTCGTAACTGCACCCGAGATCCGCGGGATCGATGGGCAGGTACGGCACCGTCCACGGCGCTTCGGACTCGGGCACGCCCAGTTCGGCGGCGCGCCGGGCGTGGTGGGCCAGACCCTTGCTGATGGCGTCCTGGTGGGTGCCGGAGAAGGCGGTGTGCACCAGGGTGCCGGCATAGGGGTGCCGCGGGTGGACGGGCAGCCGGATGCAGTCCTCGACCGTGCGGCGCACGGTCGCGAGGTCGGAGAAGTCGAGCATCGGGTCGACGCCCTGGGTGTGCAGATTGAGCGCGAGGGTGACCAGGTCGACGTTCCCGGTCCGCTCGCCGTTCCCGAACAGGCACCCCTCCACGCGCTGCGCCCCGGCCAGCACGGCGAGTTCCGCGCACGCCACGCCGGTGCCGCGGTCGTTGTGCGGATGCACGGAGAGCACGACCGCGTCCCGTCGCTCCAGATGGCGGTGCATGTACTCGATCTGATCCGCGTACACGTTGGGGGTGGCGACCTCCACCGTGGCCGGGAGGTTGTGGGTCACCGGGCGCTCCGGGGAGGCGTCCCAGAGCTCGGTCAGACCGTTGCAGATCTCCAGGACGAGATCGGGCTCGGTGAGGTTGAAGACCTCGGGCGAGAACTGGAACCGGATGTCGGCCTGCGGGCGGGCCGCGGCCAGCCGCGCCATCTCGGTGGCCGCGTCCCGCACCAGGTCACGCACCTCGGTCCGGCTGCGGCCGAGGACCACCTCGCGCCAGGTGGGTGCGGTGGCCGTGTAGAGGTGCACAACGGTGCGCGGCAGCCCGTCGATGGCGGCGAAGGTCCGCTCGATGAGCTCGCGTCGCGCCGGGGTGAAGACGACCACGGTGACGTCGTCCGGCACCGCGCCGCTCCCGGCCAGATGGCGGACGAAGTCGAAGTCGGTGCGGCTGGCGGAGGGGTAGGCGACCTCGATCTCCTTGAAGCCCATGGAGACGAGCAGATCGAACATCCGGCGCTTGCGCGGGATGTCCATCGGTTCGGCGAGCGCCTGGTTGCCGTCACGCAGATCGACCGGCACCCACAGCGGGGCCCGCTCGATCCGGGCGGCGGGCCAGGCCCGGGTGGTGCGTGGCACCTCGACGCGTTGGTGCACGGGCCGGTAGCGGTGGGAGGGCATCGCGCTGCGGCGCTGCGGGTTCCACACCGGCGCATCGGCGGGGACGGGGCCGGAGGGCGTACGGAGGGCGGGGGCGGGGGCCACGGGGGTGGGGATGACGGGGGCGGGGGTGAGTGCGAGGGAGGGGCCGGTGGGGGCCGTGGTGCCGGTGGGGGCCGTGGTGCCGGTGCTGGTGCGGGAGTTGGTGGTGCCGGAGTTGGTGGTGCTGCGGTCGGGGCTGGACATCTCGCGGGAGATCTCGTGGGACATCGCGTTCCTTCACAGGAGCCGGAGGGAGACCGGCAGCACCGAACCCCGCGGCGGGGTGCCGGTCGCGTCAGGCCCCGCCACGGCGGCCGAGAAGGAGACCACGCAGCGTCATGCCGGGTACAGTAACCACACATCAACTCCTCAGACAACCTGACGTGTTCGGAAAGTGCGAGGTACCACGGCATGCCGCTCGAAGCGCTCCGCCCCAGCCCCCTGGTCGAACAGGCCGCCCAGCGGCTGCGGGACCAGATCACCGGGGGCGACTGGCCGGTGGGCACCCGGCTTCCGGGTGAGACCACCCTGGCCAAGACGCTCGGCGTCGGCCGCTCCACGGTGCGCGAGGCCCTACGGGCGCTGGCCGGTGCGGGACTGGTCCAGCCACGCCAGGGCGCCGGGGTGTTCGTGATCGCGACCGAGCCCACCGAGGACTGGCCCACCCGGCTGCGCCGCGCGGCCGTCGGCGACGTCTACGAGGTCCGCGCCATGGTGGAGGTACAGGCCGCCCAACTGGCCGCCGTCCGGCGCACCGACGACGATGTCGCCGCCCTGCGCGCCGCCCTGGAGGGCCGCCGGACCGCCGCCGGGTCCGGCACCGCAGCGTTCGTGGACGCGGACATCGCCCTGCACGCGGCCGTCGTCGCGGCCGCGCACAACCCCGTACTGGCCGATCTCTTCACCGAGTTCGTGCCCGCCCTGCGCCAGGGTCTGATCGACCTCGTCGAACTGCTGGACCTGCGCGGCCGGGACCCGCAGCCCGGCGACGCCCGGCACGCGGCGCTGGTCGACGCCGTCGCGAACGGCGACGGCACGACGGCGAGCCGGATCCTTCGGGAGGAATTCGACGAAACCCTGGGGCAGTTGGCGGAGCGGTGAAGGGGCAGTTGGGAGAGCGGTGAGGGAGAGCGTCCGGGCGGGGCCGGTGCTGTGCGGTGCGTTGCGGTGTGGTGCGCCGCCCTCGCTCAGCTGTCTGGGGCGGACGGCTGGAAGTTGGGAGCGGACGGCTGGAGGTCGGGGGTGGTGGACGGCTGACGGTCGGTCGCTGCCGGCTGGAGGTCGGGGGCGGACGGCTGAAGGCCGTGTGCCGGGGGCTGGGTGAGGGTCAGGTCGAGGGTCTGCTCGGTGCCGCCGGGGAGGGATATCGGGGTGGCGTGCGGCGGATAGCCGGCCGCGGTGAGGGTGTACCGGCTGCCGCTCAGGCCGGAGAAGGCGAACGCGCCGTCCGGTCCCGTGACGGTGTGCCCGGTGACCGTGCCGTCCGCGAGGAGGGTCACCGCGGCGTCGGCCAGCGGGCGGCCGCCCGGTCCGCGTACCGTGCCGCGGACGGTGGCGGCCGGTCGCAGCCGGACATCCTGCCGCTCCTGACCGGCGTCACCCGGCACGTCCACGGCACGGGCCTGCGGCTGGTGGCCGGGCGCGCTGAGGACCAGGGTGTAGCTGCCGGGCGGGAGTTCGGTCACCTCCCACCGCCCCTCGGCCCCGGCGGCCGTACGGGCCACCACCTCGCCCGCCGCGTCGGTGACGACGATGCCGCCGCCGGCGAGCGGGGTGCCCTCGGGGCCGCCGCGCAGCGTGCCGTGGAGCCGGCCGCTGACGGTGAGCAGCAGATCGGTCTCGACGGTCGTACCTGCCCCGCGGTAGGTCGCGGAGGCGGCGTACGGGGCGTGTCCGGGCGCGGCGCCGGTCAGGACGTACGTACCGGCCGCCGGGGCGGCGAGCGCATACCGCCCGTCGGACGCGGCGGTGGTGACGCCGGCCTGCCGGCCCTGGCGGTCGATCAGCGTGACGCTCGCACCGGGGACCGGCCCGCCGTGGGACCCGAGGACCCGTCCCCGGAATCCGGCCCGGGGGTCGGACGCGGCCCCGCCCTCCTCGCCGCCCTCGCCGGCCCCGCGGCTGATGTCGTAGCTGATGTCGTAGCTGTTGCCCTGGTCCGCCCCGCGGTCGATGCCGTCGCCGTTGCTCTGGTTCGCCCTGCGGTCGGTGTCATCGTCGCTTCCCTGACCACTCCGGTGGTCGAGGTCGTCCTCGCTGCCCTCGCCGGTCCCCTGCTCGGCCTCGCCCGTGCTCTGGGCAACCAGGGTCGGGCGGGACGGCTTGCGCTGTGACGGCAGGAAGGAGGCCAGCGCCACGCCGAGGACGACCGCGGCCGTGGCGATCAGGAAGGAGACCCGGAAGCCGGCCATCGTGGGCACCGCGACCGGGCCCATCGGCTGGGACATATGGGCCAGCACCATGCCGATCACCGCGCTGGACACCGAGGTGCCGATCGAACGCATCAGGGTGTTCAGGCCGTTGGCCGCGCCGGTCTCGGAGGCGTCGACGGCGCCGATGATCAGCGCGGGCAGCGAGGAGTACGCCAGCCCGATGCCGGCGCCGACGACCACGGCGATGATGACGGTCTGCCAGGCGGCGTTCATCAGGCCGATGCCCGCGCCGTATCCGACGGCGATGACCAGCATGCCCAGCAGCAGCGTCGCCTTCGGGCCGCGGCGGGCCGCGATCCGTGCGTACACCGGCGCGACCAGCATCATGGTCAGCCCCAGCGGCGCCATGCACAGGCCGGCCACCACCATGGACTCGCCCAGGCCGTAGCCGGTCGACTCGGGCAGCTGCAGGAGCTGCGGCAGCACCAGCGAGATCGCGTAGAAGGCCACCCCGACCGTGATCGAGGCGAGGTTGGTCAGCAGCACCTCGCGGCGGGCGGTGGTGCGCAGGTCCACCAGCGGGTCGGCGATGCGCAGTTCCATCACGCCCCACAGCACCAGGACCAGCACCGCGATCCCGAACAGCCCGAGGGTGGTGGGTGAACTCCAGCCCCAGTCACTGCCCTTGGTGATGGGCAGCAGCAGCGCCACCAGCCCCGCGGAGAGCCCGACGGCGCCCGCCACGTCGAAGCGGCCCGGGGCGCGGACCGGCGTCTCGGGCACGAGGAGCAGGGTGAGCAGGATGGAGAGCACGCCGAGTCCGGCGGCACCGAAGAACAGGCTGTGCCAGTCGGCGTGTTGGGCGACGAGGGCGGCGGCGGGCAGCGCGAGTCCGCCGCCGACGCCGATCGACGAGCTCATCAGGCCCATGGCCGAGCCGAGCCGTTCGCGCGGCAGCGCGTCCCGCATGATGCCGATGCCGAGCGGTATCGCGCCCATGGCGAAGCCCTGCAGCGCCCGGCCGACGATCATCGTGACCAGATCGCTGGTGAACCCGCAGACCAGCGAGCCGACGACCATGACCGCGAGGCTGGTCAGCAGCATCCGCCGCTTGCCGTAGAGGTCGCCGAGCCGCCCCATGATGGGGGTTGCGACGGCACCGGCGAGGAGGGTGGCCGTCATGACCCAGGTGGCGTTGCTCGGTGCGGTGCCCAGAAGCACCGGCAGGTCCTTGATGACCGGTACGAGCAGCGTCTGCATCACCGCGACGACGATGCCGGCGAAGGCGAGGATCGGGACGATGGCACCGCCGGCTCTGCGCTGTCCGTCCGCGGCCGGTCCGGACACCGCGGGGGCCTCGGTGGCGCCCACGGCACCCACGCCCCTTCCGGGGAGCTGATCCGTCGTCGTCTGCGTCATACGTGCGGCCTCCAGGCAGCGGAAGGACTGTCGTCAGAAGTCGTGAGAAGCGTGAGAAGTCGTCAAGGAACGGGGCAGGGCGTCGACACGGCGAGCCCTTGATACGTGCATGACGAACGTTTCAACTCGGCGGCCTATTCCGCACGTCGGGAGGCATCCGCATCACCGCACGGTGATCTGCCTCACGCCGCCCACCGGACCGACGAGAACCAGTGAAGCGCACACCACTGACAATCCGACGCACGAAGAAGGCGCCGCGGCTTTTCCGCGACACCTTCCCGAGGTCTTCGCAAGGCCTCCGGACCGCGATCGATCAACACCGCGTGCGCGGTATGTTTCCTTGCCCGAATTCTGCGCTTTGCCCCACACGTCCCGCGGGGGATTCTCAGCTCGCGACGACATCCAGCCCGGTGCCGGCCCCCGCCGCGGGCTGCGCCTTCCGCTGCAGTTCGGCGGTCAATTTCTCCCCGCGCTCGGGGTCGAGATTGAGCTTGGCGAGGATGGCGGGCACGGCAATGCTGGGCAGCGTGTGCTGGAAGAAAACGGTCAACCGGTGGGAGAGGTCGGCCCGGTTGGAAAACGCCTGCGACATCATCTGCAACCCGGCGAAGGCGCCGACGAAAAGCTCCGCGGTGTCCCGCACGTCAACACTCTCCAGCACCTCGCCGCGCCCCTTCGCCTCGCCGAACAACCCCTCGACGAACTGGCTCCAGGCGAGCATCGACTGCCTGCGGTCCAGGTGATTGGAGCCCTGCTCGACGGCCAGCCGTGCGGCCCCGCGCTGAATCGGGTCGGTGCGCAACCGGAAGGCCAGCACGTGCCCGGAGTCGACGAATTCCTGGAGTTTGATCGGCTGCGGCGCGACGGTGATGTCGAGCACCTGCTCCTGGAGGATGGCGAGCGCGAGCTGCTCCTTGGAAGCGAAGTGGAAATACAGGGCGCCCTTCGTCACGCCGGCGCGTTCGAGGACTTCGGCGATCGTCGCACGGTCATAGCCCTGCTCGTCGAACACCGCGGCGGCCGACTCCAAGATCACTCGCCGGGTCCTGATCGCACGGTCCTGTTGCGCCACAGGACGCCTCCTGTCTCTCGAAATCTTCCAATTCCGCCGGTGTGGCCACCACGTCAAGTCGCCCCGCCACCAGCGTATTTCCCCCTTCCCTCAGCCCGGCATTGAAAATAAAACCGGATGGTACGTATCTTAACAGCGATGGACCTCATCCCGTAGAGACGCCTGGGGGCAGCCATGAGCGACACGATGCACGTCAGCGGCACCGCTCAGCCCGCGACCCCACCGCAGCTGCACCACCCCCGCAACCCCGGCGACACCGTTCCGCCCCCCTCCCGCGCACGCGTCCCCCGGGAATGGGTCCATCGCCCCCTCCTCGATGACGTGCTGGTCACTTCCTGGCGGCGCGTGGACGACGCGCACTTCGCGCTGACCGCCGAGTGGCCCCACGAACACGGGTATTTCACCACCCCTCACGGCCGGCATCATCCCATTCTCACCGGGGAGACCATCCGCCAGGCCGGACTGTTGCTCTGCCACACAGAACTCGGCGTTCCGGTCGGCCACCACTTCATCCTCGGCGACCTCGTCTACACCATGGACCCCGAACACCTCGCCGTGGGCGACCGGCCCGCGTCCCTGACGATCGACGTCACCTGCAGCAAGCTGCGGATGCGGGCCGGCACGCTGGTGAGCGGCCGGTTCGACATGACCATCCGTAAGGCGGGCCGGATCGTCGCGACGGGCCACTCCAATGTGACCGTCACCTCGCCCGGTGTCTACGGCCGGATCCGCGGCGACCGCCTCACCGCCCGGCGCGACCTCCGCCCGCTGCCGCCCGCCGTCGCGCCGCACCTCACCGGCAGCGCCACCGAGCAGGATGTCCTGCTCTCCCCCACCGACCGGCCGGACCGCTGGGTGCTGCGCGTCGCCCCCGGTCACGCCGCGGTCGTCAACCCGGCGAACGACCATATCCCCGGAATGGTGCTGCTCGACGCCGCACAGCAGGCCGCCCGCGCCCGCACCGCGCCCGGCGGCTTCGTCCCGTACGCCGTCGGCACCGAATTCCGCCGTTACGCCGAGCACGGCGTGCCCTGCGTGATCGAGGCCCGGCACGTCCCCTCGGCGCTGCCCTCCAGCACCACCGTCCAGGTCACCGGCACGCAGCACGACGAGCCGGTCTTCGTGACCACCCTGACGGCCCTGGACGCCCGCGACTGAGCGACGCGGCTCACCCGCCGCCCACACCGCGCGGCACAGCCGGCAGCGCAGCAATCTCCCCCGCATGCCACAGTCATAGGCGGCCGCATGCCCGCCTCGCCTACATGGAAGGCCAACACTCATGGGTGACCTCAACGGGAAGACCGCGCTGGTGACCGGCGCCAGCCGGGGCATCGGCCGGGGCATCGCCCAACGCCTGGCGCAGGACGGCGCGCTGGTCGCCGTCCACTACGGCAGCAACGACATCGCGGCCAAGGAGACCGTCGAACACATCAGAGGCGCCGGCGGCAGGGCCTTCATAATCGGCGCGGAACTGGGCGTGCCGGGCGACGCCGAGGCCCTCTTCTCCGCCTTCGACGGCGGACTGGCGGCGCACGGCGCACCGGCGGGCCTCGACATCCTCGTCAACAACGCCGGGATCAGCCTGCCGGGGCACATCGACGAGGTGACCCCCGAGGAGTTCGACCGCATCCTCGCGGTCAACACCAAGGCGCCGTTCTTCGTCACCCAGCACGGGCTGCGCCGGATGCGCGACGGCGGACGCATCATCAACATCTCGTCGGCGGTGACCACTACGGCGTTCCCGTCGACCATCGCCTACGGCGTCTCCAAGGGCGCGGTGGAGACCCTCACCCTCACCCTCGCCAAGGACCTCGGCGAGCGCGGGATCACGGTGAACACCATCGCGCCCGGCTTCGTCGAGACGGACATGAACGCCGCGATGCGGGCGACGCCCGAGGCCCATGCCGCACTGGCGGCCATCTCGGTGTTCAACCGGCTCGGCCGCCCCGCCGACATCGCCGACGTCGCCGCGTTCCTCGCCTCCGACGACTCCCGGTGGATCACCGGGCAGCGCATCGACGTCACCGGCGGGTCCATGCTCTGAGCGCGCCGCCCGCCGGCGGGGTTCAGAGCGGGCGCGGTGCGGCGCCCTCCAGGCCGAGCAGCCGCCGCTTGGGTTCCGGGCCGGCCGCGTAGCCCGAGAGTGAGCCGTTCGCGGCGATCACGCGGTGGCAGGGCCGCACGATCAGCAGCGGGTTGCGGCCGATCGCGGTCCCCACCGCACGGACCGCCGCCGGCGCCGCCCCGATCGCCTCGGCGACCCGCCCGTACGTGGTCGTGGTGCCGTACGGAACGGCCTCCAGGGCCTGCCAGACGCGCCGCTGGAAGGCGGTGCCACGGGTGGCCGCGGTGTCGGCGTACTCGATGTCGAAGCGGGTCGGCGTCCCGTCGAAGTAGGCCCGCAGCTGCCGTGCGATCCCGTCGAACGCGGCGGGGTCGCGGACCCAGCCGTCCTGCACGGCCGCACCGCCCTTCTGCCCGGGCAGGGACAGCGAGACGAGCGCGGTACCGCCCGGTGCGGTGGCCGACTCCTGCCCGACCAGCAGGAGTTCGCCCAGCGGGCTGTCAAGGGTGGTGTAGAGCGTCATGAGTGTCACGGAATCCACTGTGCCGCAGGTCGCAGGCGTGCACCGGCGGAAATCGGACGTCGTGCTGCGGAGGAACCCAGCCTCCTGCCCGGCCGGTGGCTCAGGCGGACGGCATCGGCCAGTCGTCCAGCGAACCGCCCCGCCATTCGACCAGCCGCGGGTCGTCGAGCCGGATGTCCTCCGCCGGACCGGCGACCCCCGCGCGGCGGAGGAATTCGGCCACGTCGCCGCGGCCGTGGGCCAGGCCGACGATCTGCCCACGCACGGTCACCCGTCGTCCACCGGACGGCGTCGGCGGGTGCACGATGACTGGCGGGTGCTCGGTCATGCCTCCAGCGTGCGACGGGCGGCGCACTCCCGCACGTCGGCCGCCTCCAGGGGCAGCAATCGTTGCCCACGCAAGGAAGCCCTCCATGGACTCCCCACAAGGAATGGTGTTGCCGTGCAGAGAAACGCCTCGGGAGCGGACCCCCTGGCCTCGCCGGAGTACTTCCGGGACCCGTATCCGCTGCTCGCCGCCGTGCGGTCGCGCGGTCCCGTACAGCGGATCAGGACCGGGAACGGCCGGACGACGTGGCTGGTGACCGGATGGGCCCAGGCGCGGGCGGCGCTGGCCGACGCCCGGCTGTCGAAGGACACCGCCCGCTACTTCGCCGACCGGCCGAGCAACCGCAACCTGGCCCCGGCGGTCAGCCGCACCCTGCTCGCGACCGACCCGCCGGACCACGGACGGCTGCGGAAACTGGCGATGACGGCGTTCACCCCGGCGGCCGTCGCACGCCTGGAACCGCGCATCCGGGTGCTGGCCGGGGAACTGGCCGACGCCCTGGCGGAACGGGACGAGGCGGATCTGGTCGAGGGCTTCGCGGTGCCGCTGCCGATCGCCGTGATCAGCGAGCTGCTGGGGGTCCCCGAGCCGGACCGCGCGGCGGTACGGCGCTGGTCCGACGAGCTGTTCGCCGCGGCCGCCCCGGACACCGTGGACCGTGCCTCCCACGCCCTGAGCGGCTATCTGACCCGGCTGATCGCGGACCGGCGCGCGGCCCCCGGGGACGACGTCCTCAGCGGGCTGATCGCCGCCCGGGACGACGACGACCGGCTCTCCGAGCCCGAACTGGTCTCGCTGGCCGCCCTGTTGGTGGTCGCCGGGCACGAGACGACGGCCAACCTCATCGGCAACGGCATGGTGACCCTGCTCCGTGACGACGCCCTGCGCGCCCGGCTCCGGGCCGACCCCGCACTGCTGCCCGCCGCGGTCGAGGAATTCCTGCGCCATGACGGCCCACTGACCGTCGCGACCTTCCGCTACGCCACCGAACCGCTGGTCCTCGGCGGCGCCACGATCGCCGCGGGCGATGTCGTGCAGGTCGCGCCCGGTGCCGCCAACCGCGATCCGGCACGGTTCGACGCACCGGACTCCGTACGACTCGGCCGCACGGGCGGGCACCTCTCCTTCGGGCACGGCCCGCACCACTGCCTCGGCGCGGCACTGGCCCGCGTCGAGGCCCGGATCGCGTTCGAGGTGCTGCTGACGCGCTGGACCGACATCCGGCCCGCGGGCGGACCGGACGCGGTGGAATGGCGGCGCACGCGTCTGATGCGCGGACCGGCACGTCTGCCGGTGACATTCGTCCGCTGACTCGACGGGGAGCCGGGAACGGGGAGTCGGGAGCGGGGAGTCGGGAGCGGGGACTCCACGGGGCGTGGGGAACGGGCACACCGGCGCCGCGACCGCAGTGCGGCGGTCGCGGCGCCGGCCGTTCCGGAACCGTCGCGGGACGTAAGCCCGCGGACCGGCTCAGCCTTCGGTCGAGTGTCCGGAGAGGCGTTCGACGCCGCGGAGGAGGGCGGAGTGGTCGAGGCCGCCGTCGCCTTGGGCGCGTAGGGAGGCGACGAGTTGGGCGACGACGGAGCCGACGGGCAGGGCGGCGCCGACGGTGCGGGCGGCGTCGGTGACGATGCCCATGTCCTTGTGGTGCAGGTCGATGCGGAAGCCGGGGGCGAAGTCGCGGGTTTTGAAGTTGTCCTTCTTGCGGGTCAGGACGGTGGAGCCGGCCAGACCGCCATTGAGGACGTCCAGGGCGGCACCCAGGTCGACGCCGGACTTCTCCAGGAAGACCACGGCTTCGGCGCAGGCTTGGATGTTGACGGCGACGATGAGCTGGTTGGCGGCCTTGACGGTCTGCCCGGAGCCGTGCGGTCCGCACAGCACGATGGT